>CAZPMT010000074.1:0-26916 GCA_964587655.1 uncultured Nitrospiraceae bacterium | reverse complement strand
ACCCGCTTCTCATCCTCCCACGCGAAAACTCGACTCCTTACATGCGGATCGGGGGTCTGTCCAGAATAGATCCAACGCAGAGTCGCAAAGAACGCAGAGAAACGCGGAGAGGTCAATCCTACGGGCCGCTATACGGGAAGACTTGCCCTTGAGATCAGGAATCCGGAGGCTTTGGTTTTGAGGTCTCAGAGCTTGTGAAAGAATCCCAGAATGGCGTCATTCCCGCGAAGGCGGGAATCCAGTGCGAAGGTTGCGGGGCGGCGTGTGTGTTCTGGATTCCCGCCTTCGCGGGAATGACGCAGCGTTATAGGCTCGTTGAAAGAACGGGCGTATTGAGACGGCATTTCCTCACAAGCTCTCAGAACTGAACAGCAGAGACCGAAGGCGTCTTTCTCTGTGACTCTCCGCGCTCTCCGCAGGCTCTGCGGTGATCTCTAAGCGACTGATTTGGACAAGAATTACGCAAGGTCATTGATGTACAAAGCAGATCCAACGCAGAGAGGTCCATCCTACGGCTCGTGCTCATGAGAGTCACCGCACACGTCAACTGGGACGAAGCCTTCGCCCGTTCAACGCCGGCACCGACCCTGCTTCCCGTTCCGAAGGCCGACGTCGGTAACGCCTAATCCGGTTATTGTTGGACGGCGAAGGCGCGCATCGGATGAATCTCAAGGACGCTTTCCATGTTCCTGGAAAAAGGGGAGAAGAAATGGCGTACCCGGAGGGACTTGAACCCCCAACCCCTTGGTCCGTAGCCAAGTACTCTATCCAATTGAGCTACGGGTACGCATTGGGAATTAGCCGATAGGAAGTCTAGCATATGCGCGGTGTTTGGCGCAACTGGAATTCGAGGAATGCCATGGACAAGGGGTGGCGACCCCTTGTCTCAGAGCTTGTGAGAAAATACCAGAATGGCGTCATTCCCGCGAAGGCGGGAATCCAGAACACACATACCGCGCCGCAACCTTCGCACTGGATTCCCGCTTTCGCGGGAATGACGCCATTCTAGGCTCGTTGAGAGAACGGGCGTATTCCCACGGCATTTCTTCAAGAACTCTCAGCTTGCTTCGACGTTGTGGGCTCCGAGTTGGGTCAGGCGGGCGACTATGGCTTGTATTTCTTCAGGCCTTATGTCGGGAAAACGTCGTGCGCCGATCTCTTCCGGCTTCAAGCCTAGCCGCTCGCGTTTGGATTCGCCGAGGGGGTGATAACCGACGACGTGGATGCCTTGGCAATTCTTCAGCGAGCGTTGCACGGCTGCGATGCCTTGCAGGTGGTCTTCGCGCAGATTGACGGTCGGGATAATGGGACACCGCAGGATCGTCCGCGCTCCCTGGGCGTCAATCAGGCGCAGGTTTGCGAGGATGTCGTCGTTCGGGAAGCCCGCGAACGCCTCGTGTCGCTCGGGATCGGTTTCTTTGTAGTCGAACAGGATGAGATCCACGAGTGGCACGAGTTCGAGGAAGTGACTGGCTGGGCCGAAGCCGCTTGTTTCGAGGCAGGTGTGGATGCCCTGGGCCTTGGCCGCTTCGAGGAGCGCTTTCGAGAAGGCGAACTGCGCCATCGGCTCGCCGCCGCTCAGTGTCATGCCGCCGCCGGATTCCTTGTAGAACACGCGGTCCTTCAATACTTCGGTAATCACGTCGCGCACGGTCATTTCTTTGCCGACGACCTCGAGCGCGTTGCTGTAACACTCTTCGACGCATGCGAAACATGCGGTGCAACGGTCGCGGAGCAGCACGTGTTTTCCTTCTTCAGTGACGTGCCCCGCGTTCGGACAGTGCTTGAAACAGTATGCGCAGCCGATGCACAGGGAAGGCGTGAAGGCAAGCTGCGGCTGGGGAAGGCGTCCTTCGGGATTGTGGCACCAGAGACATCGCAACGGGCAGCCTTTCAGGAAGACGGTGGTGCGAATCCCGGGGCCGTCGTGGATCGACATCCGCTGGATATCGAAGACCCGTCCCTCGAGTTGTTCGCTTGCCGGCGTCGGGATCATGGATCTGTCGAGTCCGAATTCTTGCCTGGTTTCGTCTCCACGACGGGAATGGTTGCCCGTTCGGGGTGTCTCGGTGTGACGTTCACGAAGAAGCCGCGGATGATCTCCATGTCGGCCTCGATGTCGCCGCTGGGAGTGATGAGGGGTCCAATTCCCGCCACCTTACGCCGGTAATCGAGAAACACGAGAAGGATGGGGACTTTCGCGTTCAAGGCGATGTAGTAGAACCCTTTCTTCCACGCCTTGACCTTCCTGCGCGTGCCTTCGGGCGCGATCCCCAATATCAGGCTTTCGTTCTCGTTGAAGATGCGGACGACTTCGCCGACGACGCCGTGGGCCTTGCTTCGCTCGACAGGGATTCCGCCCATCCAGCGGAACAGGGAGTAGAGCGGCCAACGAAAGAGGGAATCCTTGCCTATCCAATGCATATTGACGCGGTATACGAACGCCAACACCATCGCTAACGGGAAGTCCCAGTTGCTGGTGTGGTAAGCGAACGCAATGACATACTTGGGGATGTCCGGAAGGTCGCCTTCCTTTCGCCAGCCAAGGATCTTCAACACGAGCATTGAAAACCCGTACAGGATCGGACTCACCACCGGCGTGTCGAAGATGGTGTAGCGCATTGC
Organism: uncultured Nitrospiraceae bacterium; assembly: GCA_964587655.1. Taxonomy (GTDB): domain Bacteria; phylum Hydrogenedentota; class Hydrogenedentia; order Hydrogenedentales; family SLHB01; genus CAZPMT01. The sequence continues at coordinate 24,291 of CAZPMT010000074.1, read as the reverse complement.
GCGGCCTCGCACCAAGTCATGGCGTCATTCCCGCGAAGGCGGGAATCTAGAACACACGCCGCCCCGCAACCTCCGCACTGGATTCCCGCCTTCGCGGGAATGACGCAGTGTCTGAGATGTTACCAGTTTTGTGCAGGCGACGCGAAGATCCGCGCATGGAAGGGCAGTGCGAGTGCGAACCGCGTATGGTGGCGTTGCGTTTTGCCGGTGGCCCGGCGGAGTGCGCTGGATTAACGGCGAAGGTAACGCCGATTAGCCGCCTCCTGGAAACAGCGGCAGAACTTTGAACGTGTAACGCACGACCACCCAAAGCAATCCGCAGAAGATGAACACGGTCAGTGAAGGCCGCGCACCGGTCTCTCCCCGGGAGGCCATCCTCCTCCGAATGACGAGCGCGCCCACAATCCCTCCTATGACGAAAAGCGGCGCGGCCGGCAGAAGGAAGAAATTGAAGAAGATGAGGATGGAGATTTCAAGGATGGCGCCCACGAACGGAGACCGGACGCCAAACTCCCATATTCTGCAGAGCTGCGCGAGCAGCGGCAACACCGTCGACAAGATGGCCAACACAATGCTCAAGACATAAATCGTACGTTCCCTCGCATTCATATGGCGTTCCCGGGTCCTCTCATTCCCAGTTGAACTTGGGAACGAGTTCGCATTGATCAGTGTCGCATAACCTGCCCTCAAGGTCCAGTGCTGAATGTATAGACCACTGGCGTCAACGGCACGCCGTTCGCGCTCTTGAAGTTCTTGTGTGAGGGCGAGTTCAGTCCGCACCGGTAGGATTTGTTCGGTTCGAGCGCCACGGGTCGCACGCACGTCTTGCCGTCTGGCGTCCAGTAGGCTTTCTGACCGCTGGACTTTGGGAAGTTGTCGCCGCCGCCCGTCCATGAGAAGCCGCCGCGCATCGGCTCGCTGAAGGTAATGCGAAGCTGCGCCGTGGCGGGCGAGACATTCGTGGCGCCGTTGGGTGGATCGAATGTCACGACCGTCGGCACTCCCGGCACTCCCAGCGTTGCCGGTGCTGCCTGCGTTTCAGGATAGGCTTCTCTGTCGGGATTGCTCGGCGCAGCAGCGGGTTTCGCGGGCATGAGCTTGTGAGCGATCGGAAGACCTATCAAGACAGCCAGTATACAAAACGCCACAATCATTGTTTTCGACATAGGACACGCTCCTTCCTCTGTGGGTTCCAGTAACCGCTCCGGCGTATCGAGCCGTCACTTGCCTGTCGTGAACTTCCACTCGACTGGCTCAAGCGGAACTCCGGATGCGCTCCTGAAATTGTTGTGACTGAAACTGTTCAGTCCGGTGCGGTACTCTTTGCTGGGTTCCAGCGCGACCGGCGTGGAGCAGGTCTTCCTGTCTTCACTCCACTTTACCGGGCCCGTCCCCTTCGGCACAGTCTCCTGGGATCCGGTAAAGGAGCATCCTCCACCCATGGGGACGTCGAACGTGACACTCACGTCAGTGAGCGACGCAGGAACGTTCTTGGCCCCGTTCTCCGGGCTGAGCTTCACGACCGTCGGCGCTTTGACCATGGCCAGCGTCGCCTCGTCGGCCCCTTTGGTCACGAAATAGAGGACGCGCGGCGGTGTCGGCTGTCCGGCCTCACTGCGGAAATTCTGGTGACTCTTGGAGTTGATGCCGACAATGTAGTACCTGCCCGGCTCCAACGCCACAGGCCTCACACAGGTGCGTTTGTCGAGCCACCGCGGTTTATCGGTTGCTTTCGGGTGATACTCTCCGCCGCCGGTCCATGAGAAGCCGCCCGCCATATCCTGGTCGAACGTAAGCTTCAATTCCTTGAGGGCCGGATCTACGTCTTTCGCGCCGATGGGCGGGTCAGTCTTCACCAGCATGGGGACGCCATCGTGCGCTTCCGCCGGTCTTGCAGCCGTCTGCTGAGGCGCCGCGGCTTGCCCCCAGCCGCCCATCGGAAGCAACAGCATCACCATGCACAGCAGGGCCGTCCACGCGAATCCCATCCGGCGCGGACGTTGAGCATCCGTGATGGAGCGAACGCGATGCAGGAGATTGTCCGAGACTTCCAGAACGCCCAGCATCCCGACGCCCGCGGGTACGGGATCGCCATATCCTTCCGCCGCACGCAGAATTGTGGCCGCATAGGTCTTTGCATCACCTTGCGCATGTCGAAGCACGAGATCATCAGTAGCCATTTCGCGTTCCCTCCTCAGTTGCAGGTTAACGAACCACACCACGGGGTGAAACCAGAACAGGCATGTAGCCAAAGCAGCAAGCCAACTGACAGCCACGTCGTTGCGCTTGACGTGGGCGAGTTCGTGGAGAAGCATCTGAACCATCTCGTTCCTGGAGAATCGCTCGGCCAAATCGCAAGGTATCAGGATCGCCGGCTTCCAGACGCCAAGCGCCGCCGGAATGGTTGCCGCCGGTGAAACCAACAGTTGCACAGGGTGGCGGATCGCCAGCGCCGCCTTGCACTCGTCGAACAAGAGTTGCATCTCCGTCGAAGGCGTCCCGGCCGTGCCGAGCGCCAGGCGCGCATAGTGTCTGTAACGCGCGTGCAATCCCGCCAGCAACGCAAGCGCCACCGCGCCCCATGCGGCCATGACAATCGTTGCGGCGTCAAAACGCGCGACAGAGGCTCCAGGCGCGCCGCTTCCGCTCGCTAACACCGTGGGTGCGGACTCGCTTGACAAACGAATCGCTTCCGATCCGTCCGCCGCAGGAGACACCCGTTCAACGTTGATGCGCCACGGCCCATACCGATCGGGCAACAGGGGACCGAGCGACCACGGCGTCGTCAGGCCGGGAGGAACAACCAGTTTGGCAAGCACAAGCATCCAGAGCATGCACCGAAACGAGGCCGGGGATCTGGACAAGATCAGGGAGAGCAACCACACAAGAAGCCCGAGCAAGGCCACCTGCCAGGACACATTGAGCGCCCAGTGAAGCCACGATGCCGCCACACTGTTGGCCGATTCAATCAGACTGGGCATTCCTCTTCCCCCGTTTTCGTTCCTGCTTGGACTCGATACGCTTGAGCTCCTGGCGAATTACCGCCAACTCCTCCGGCGTCGCGCGTTCGGCGAAAAACGCAAGGAACGGCGTAAGCGCGCCATCGAACACACGCTCCACGAACGAACTGGCCGCCGCCCGTGTCATGACTTCGCGGTCATACGCCGCCTCGTACAAGTAAGAATTCCCGATCTGCTCATACTTCAGCGCGCCTTTCTGCACCAGTCGGGCCAGCATCGTCTTGACCGTCTTGTAAGACCACTGGCGTTGTTCGCCGACTCGCGCATAGAGGTCGCGGGCAGCCATAGCCCCCGATTCCCAGAAGGGCTTCATGATCTCCCATTCGAGTTCCGAGAGCTTGGGACCGCCCAAGGGGCGTACATTCCGCGCCATTGCCTACTCCTCCATCCTTATGCCCAATGATGTATGTTATAGCCTACATTTGTAGTCTTGTCAAGTCTTTTCTTGCGGGCGGCGAGTGCGCCCATTGCGGAACGCGGGCCGCGGGTGGTAGCATAGGCGCGTTCCCCAGAAGGCGGATAGCGGGCATAAGATGTCGAATAACGACAACACAGGCGAGTTGTCCTCAGCCGTTTGCGGCGAAGAAGGCCGTTCTATTCGCGGCGGCATGGAGGTGTTCCTTTTTCTGCTCGTGGTCGCCATGTTCCCGTTTTCCGAAGACCCGGCCGGCGACATCAAGTACGTGTTGTGCAGTTGGGCAAGCCTTCTTCTATTGGCCGCATGGATGATCTCAGCGTGGCGTAATAGCGTCGCGTTCCGCCGCCCGCAGATGTTCATCGAGATCCTCGTCCTCTTTCTCTTCCTGGGTCTGCTGGCTTCGCTTCGAGGATCTTTTGTTCGTAACAGCCTCTGGGAAATGGGCCGGTTCTGGTCGTTCTTCGTCCTGTACTTCGTCGCAAGCCAAGTGTACCGGACGCCGCAACAAGTGCGGCGGCTGATGCTCGTCGTGTGCATCGCGGTTTCTCTGGCTTCAATCTATGCGTTGTTCGTTCAGCGGCTTGGCATCGATCCGTTCCCGTGGCGGGAGCGTACGAGCGACGAGTATCTGAACCTGCCCGCGACCTTCGGGAACCCCAATTTCGCCGCTCATACGTTGATCCTCGCGATCATCATGGCCGTGTATCTGGCGACGCGCCTGAACATGATCTGGTGTCTGGGTTTCGCGGCCCTGTTTCTTGTGCATCTCCATTTCACGCAGCAGCGCGCGGGCGTCATCGCGCTGGCGGCGGCGTTGTTGCTGATCCTGGCAGCCGTCGTCGTTCGCGGGCGTGTTCGTCGGCGGTATCAAGATCGATACCGCCGGTCCGTGGCCGCAACCGTAACGACCCTGGCGGTTGTGGCCGTCCTGGGCATCGCGGGCGTGGGCCTGATTATGGGCGTGAGCAAGATACGCCACGGCAACCCGTATCCTCTAGACCTCTCGCTGCTGATTCGCTACAAATCGTATTGCAGCGCGGCGAGCATGATTATGACGCGTCCCATCCTGGGATACGGTCCGGCGAACTATAAGATCGAATACCCGATCTTCTGGACTCCCTATGAGCAGAAGTGGTTCGCGCAGGAACTCAAGATGAACGCGCACGTGCACAACGATCCGCTCGAGATCGCGGCCGACGCGGGGCTGCCGGCGGCGGGGCTTTATCTGGCCCTGCTCGTTCTGGGTATGAGTTACGGACTGCTGATGGGGTTCACGCGAGAGGACGCTCAAACGCGGCGGCTTGGGTTCACGTACGCGGCTTTTTTCTGCGCCTTTCTGGTGGACGGGCTTTTCGGGTTCAATCTGCGCGTGCCTGTCTCGGCGACGCTGCTGTTTGTGATGGCAGGCTCGATGGAAGGCGTCTGGGAGGCATCGGGCGCCCCGGCCAAACGCGCGACGCGCCGCCTGTACCCGTGGATCTGGAAGGCGGGCATCCTGGGGATCTCAGCGGTGTGCGTCGTGCAGGAGTCCGCCGTATTTGTCTCGGAAATGCTCTATCTGCGGGGTGCTGCGGAAATTGAAGCGAAAAGATACAACCGGGCCGACCCTTATCTGAGCGCAGGGGAACGGCTGGCGCCGTGGAACTGGGATTTCGCGCGGCAGCGCGGGATTGCCCAGTTGTGTCTCAACAACTACTATGAGGCGATACAGCATTTCGAAAGGGCGCTCACTCGTAATCCACAATACATCATGACCCTTGTGCCCCTTGCGCGCGCCAAGGTCGGTCTCGTAATGGCGAACGCCTCGGCACATCCCGAGGCGGTCGAGACGGTCCTCCCTGCGCTCGACGAGGCGGCCCGGGACGCGGCGGTGGCGTTGAAACTGTGTCCGATGTTTCCCGGGGCGGAGGAGGCCATGGGCTGGATCGCGTCGGGCCGCGCGATGATCCTGGGCAAGTCCAAAGCGTCCGACCGTGCGGAACAGGCCGGGAAGGCGTGGCGGGAGGCCGAGACGTACTTCGCGCGGGCTGCGGAACACGGCGCGAAGAACCCCAGCGATATCTACCGTCAGCTCGTGCAGGTGCGCACGGCCCTCGGAGACAACCGGGGCGCCGAGGAGGCCATCGTCCGGGCCACGCAAGCGGACCCCGCGGACGAATTGAACTGGCCCTTCTTCTACACCTTCGCGCGAAACGCCAAACTCTATGACCGGTTTCGGGAAGCGTTGCTGTGGCGGATCGAACGGCTGCAAGAAAAGAAGCCGCGCGACAATGACGCTCTCGCCACAACGTACATCTGGCTCGCCAGTGTGGAATACGACGGCTACAAGCGCGCGGAGGCCGCCGAGACCGCTTACCGGAACGCCGTTTCCTGCAGACCGCTGAGCCCGGCCATATGGAGCGCCTACGCCCACTTTGCCGAGACGCCCAATCGGTATGAGCCTTTCAAGAAGTATCTCCTGGAAATGAATGACCAGATCCTGGCGAAGGGCCAACAACCGTTGCCGCACATACAGGCGCTCGCCAGGGCGTGGCGCGAGGGGCCCGCCGCGCTTGTCGAGGCGACGGCCCTCCTCGTAGGGGTGGTCCAAGGGACCGTCCAATTCCCAGGGATGATGCTGCCGGACTACGACATGAAATGGGCCATCGTCGCGTTGGGACAGGAGGCGCGTTCGAGCCAGCTTCCGCCGGACCAGGCGGCCCTGGTCTTCCTGCATCTCGGCATAGCGGCCGGGGCCATCAGTGAATGGGCGCTGGCGGATCAGGTCCTCGCGACGGCCATGCCGTATCTGCCTGCGGCGCGTCAGGTGGACTGCGCGCAGCATTGGGCAAACGCGCTTATCCGCCTGAATCGCACGAATGAGGCCGTGAACCTGTTGAAGGACGTTGTGAGCCGCATCCCGGACGACGCCGACCTGCGCCTGTCTCTGGCGCGTGCCCATGCGAAGAACAACAGTCTTCCCGAGGCCGAGAAGGAATACCGGGCCCTGCTCGAATTGCCCAACCTGTCCGAACGGCGGCGGCAGCAGGTGCGCGGCGAGTTGGATGGTTTTCTGCGCCGGTCGGTCAGAACCCGGGATGGATCAGCTTGATGCAGTAAAAGATCGCCGCGGACATCAGCGCGGAACAGGGGATGGTCAGGACCCACGCCCAGACGATGCGCGCCGCTATCCCCCATTTGATCGTCGAAAACTTCGTCGTTGAACCCACCCCGACAATCGCCCCGGCAATCGTGTGCGTCGTCGAGACGGGGATGCCCATGTGCGTGACCGCAAAGAGGGTCGCCGCACCGGCCGTTTCCGCGCAGAAGCCCCCGACCGGCTTCAGCTTTGTAATCTTCATGCCCATCGTCTTCACGATGCGCCACCCGCCGAAGGCCGTGCCCAAAGCCATTGCCGCGTGGCAGGACAGGATGATCCAGGACGTCTTCGGATCAGTTAACGAGAGCTGGACACCTGGGGAGAAATAGCCGGCGGCGACCAGAAGGGCCACGATGACACCCATTGTCTTTTGGGCGTCGTTCCCGCCGTGTCCAAGGGAATAGAGCGCCGCGGAAACCAACTGGCCCCGCCGGAACACCGAGTCCACCGACGCGGGACGCCAACGCCGGAATATCCAGTAGACGACGACCATGAGGAAGAACCCGAGCACCAAGCCCACCAACGGCGCGACGGGAATGTACTTTACCGTGGCCCAAACCGTCTTCCAGCGGATGACTCCAATGCCATGGTGTGCGATGCCGGAGCCGACCAAAGCTCCAATGAGAGCGTGCGAGGAACTCGTGGGCAGTCCGAACGCCCACGTGATCAGGTCCCAGGCGATGGCCCCGGCCAAAGCCGTGAGCACCACGTAGACGTAGGCAGAATCGGAAGAATCGATGATGACGATCTTCGAGATCGTATCCGCGACGCGAGGCGCGAAGACGAACATCGCAATGAAGTTGAAAAACGCGGCCCACATCACGGCGAGGCGCGGGCTCAACACCCGGGTGGACACGACGGTCGCGATCGAGTTGGCGGAGTCATGGAATCCGTTGATCACGTCGAAGATCAGCGCCACCGAGACCGTGAAGACTAGCAGGGCCATCGTCGCCATAAGATCAGGAGGCCTCTATGACGATTTTTTCGATGATATTCGCCACGTCCTCGCAACGGTCCGTGGCCTTCTCGAGACGCTCGAAGATTTCCTTCCACTTAATGATCTGAATGGCGTTGTCTTCCTCTTTGAAGAGGCGCATCAGGGCCGCGCGAAGGATGGTGTCGCCGTCGTTCTCGAGTTGGTGAATGGCGATGAGCTTCTCCTCGATCACGGGCGCGTTCTTGAGGTTTCGGAGACCCTTGAGCGCTACCTCGAGCTCGTGGGCCGCTTTCACAAGGACGTCGGCGAGCTGCATCGCCTCGGGGCGCATCTCGGTGATCTCGTAGAGCATGATGCGCGAGGCGCAGGCATCCACCGAATCGATGATGTCGTCGAGCCGCTTGATAAGAGAGTGAATGTCCACGCGATCAATAGGCGTGATGAACGTCTTGTTGATTTCCTCGATGCACTTGTGGGTGAGGTTGTCGGCCTGGTGCTCGATATCCTTAATACGGCCGGCCTGCTCGACGTTGTCCGTCTTGCCCTCGGTCAAGTCGCGGAACGCTTCGCATGCCTGGATGATCATCACCGCAAGCTGCTCGAAGTAGTCGAAGAAACACACCTTTCTTGGCAGCATCCGTCGGAACATAGCGACTCCTTCAGCTTAGGCTGTAGGCTGAAGGCTGTAAGAGAACAGAATACCTACAGTCTACAGCCCCTAGAATACGGGCATCGGCCCGTCCGCATTTGGAGCGCCGCTTTACAGCGCGCCTCCACGGGCCGCCCAGCCGATCACGAGACACGATAACATGTTTTAGGGATGGCCTTCAAGAACGCTGGGCCCCGAGGATCTAAATCCTTCTTGGTTATGCGCAAGCGTGTGAGTATAATTCGCTGCCTTGGAGACAAGGGGTTGCAACCCCTTGTCCACGAAGTGTATAGCCTCGATGGTTAGCCCAATCAGGAAGGAAGAGACCTTATGCCGAATTGTGACGCGGAACGGCGCATCGAGTCGGAGCAGATCCGGAGCCGGCTTTGCGAGATTGAGCGCACGATATATTCGAATCGCCAACAGATCCGGAATCTTCAAGCATGCGTGACGGGGACGGGCCTTGGGCCGGCCCGGATGCCGAAATCGGGCTGGAAAGCGTTTGCCGTGCACCAGCGATGGGGCGGTTTCGATCAAACGACTTGGTTCCGCATGAAGGTGAAGATCCCGGCGGCGATGAAAGGGCATCGGGTGGTGGCGCTGGTGCGTCCGGGCGGGGAATCGCTCTCGTACGTGGATGGCCGTCCGTTTCAAGGCCTGGATGAGAACCGCGACGAGTTGTATCTCACTGAAAAGGCGAAGGGCGGCGAGGTCTTCGACATTGCGCTCGAATCCGTGCCGAGCGTCAGGTTCGACGAATATCACCAGTTCCAATACGCCGACATCGCGGTGATGCATCCAACGGTCTGGGATTTCTATTGGGATTGCCGGGCCGTGTACTCGGTCTGGGAGCAGCTCGAACCGAATTACGCGCCGCGGCGTCAGCTCATGGAACTCCTGAAGACTGCGGTGTTGAGCGTGGACATGCAGCACAAGGAAGGACCGTCCTACCTTGCCTCGATGGAGAAGGCCCGGAAGATGCTGCGGAACGGTCTCAAGGCATTCGAGGCCAGCTACGGGATGGGAAAGCTTGTGCTAACGGGCCAATCGCACATCGACACGGCGTGGCTGTGGCCGCTGCGCGAGACGCGGCGTAAGTGCGGGCGCACGTTTTCGACGATGCTGAATCTGATGGACCGATATCCGGACTTCGTGTTCCTGTGCAGCCAGCCCGTGCAGTATGAATGGATGCAGGAGCATTATCCCAAGATCTTCAAACGGATCAAGCAGCGCGTGAAGGAGGGGCGCTGGGAACCGTTCGGCGCCCTGTGGGTCGAGAGCGACTGCAACGTGCCCTCGGGCGAGGCGCTGGTGCGGCAGTTGCTGTACGGCAACCGCTATTTCCGGAAAGAGTTCGGCGTCCATTCGCGCACCGCGTGGCTGCCGGACGCATTCGGCTATGCGTGGTCGCTGCCGCAGATCCTCAAGAAAGCCCAGGTGGACACGTTCGTCACGACGAAGATCACGTGGAGCCGCTTCACGGACTTCCCGCACAGCGTGTTCCAATGGGAGGGCGCGGACGGAACCCGCGTATGGGGAATGGTGCCGCCGCTGAACTACAACGGAAACATCACCCCGAAGGACTGCATCGCACAGTGGAACCTCTTCAAGCAGAAGGAACGCCTCGATGAGTTGCCGTTCCCATATGGCCACGGCGACGGCGGCGGCGGCGTTACCATGCAGATGATCGAGTACGGACGGCGGCTCAAGAATATCGTCGGCGTCCCGAAATGCGAACTCGGACGTATTCAAGACTGCATCGACCGGATGCAACAGCAGTGCCGCTTCGAGGACCTGCCCGTATGGAACAACGAACTGTATCTCGAGTATCACCGCGGGTGCCAAACGACGCAGGCGCGCACGAAACGCAACAACCGAAAATGTGAACTGCTCCTTCGCCAAACGGAGTTCTTGAGCAGTCTCGCGCTTGTGAACGGCGGCAAATATGACCGGAAAACAATCTACGACGCCTGGAAAATCGTATTGACCAATCAGTTTCACGACATCCTTCCCGGATCCTCGATCACGGAAGTCTACACGCAGACCGAGATCGACTACGGGAGGGCGAAATCCCTCGCCGCGTGTGTGCGCGCCGAGGCTTTGAAGCATCTCCTGTGCCGTATCGACACCAACGGACCCGGAACCCCCGTTGTAGTTTTCAATGACCTATCTTGGGTGCGGACGGATGTCGCACAGGCGACGCTTCCGCTTCCGAAAGGACCATTCGCGGTGTTGGCGCCGAGCGGCGTCCCCGTCCCGCACCAGCAGGCCGGAACGAGCGATGTGCTGTTCGAGGCCGACGGACTTCCGCCCATGGGATATGCGGTCTACCGCGTAGTCCCGTCAAAGGCCGTCGCGGAGCCCAACCGAATGCTCAAGGCGTCCGATCAGGGCATGGAGAACGACTTCCTCCGCATCAAATTCGACAGGAACGGATGCCTGAGCAGCGTCTACGACAAGTTCGAGCAGCGCGAGGTCCTGCCCAAGGGACAGCGCGGTAACGTATTGCAGTTGTTCGACGATCGCCCGCATGGGAACGACGCGTGGGACATCGACCCGAATTTCGAGGCGATCATGTGGGAACCCCTGCCCGGGGCGGCCATCGAAGTGATCGAGACCGGCCCGGTCCGCGCGATCGTCCGCATCGTGCGCAAGACGGAACGCAGCGTGATCACGCAAGACGTAACTATGTACTCGAATGTCCCGCGCGTTGATTTCGTCACTCACGTGGACTGGCGCGAGAAACGCGTCCTGATGAAAGCGGCGTTCCCCGTTGACGTGCGGTCAAGCCGCGCAGCCTATGAGATCCAGTATGCGACCATCGAACGCGCCACGCATCATAACACCGATTTCGACCGCGCCCGTTACGAAGTCCCGGCCCACAAATGGGCCGATCTGTCCGAAGGCGACTACGGCGTGAGCCTCCTCAACGACTGCAAGTACGGCTATGACGTCAAGGAAAACGTCATGCGCCTCTCGCTGCTCCGTTCGCCCATCGACCCGGATCCGCACGCCGACGAAGGAGAGCACCGGTTTACGTATTCGCTGTACCCGCACGCGTGGGATTGGCGGAACGGGACCGTGCAGCAGGGCTATCAGCTCAACGCGCCCGTCCTGGCCGTCGCCGCCCCCGGAAGGAAAGGCAACCTGCCGGCGTCGGCATCCTTTGCCGCCATTGATGCGGAGAACGTCGTGATCGATGCCGTCAAGCTCTGCGAGGACTCCGGCGATCTTATCGTCCGCATGTACGAGGCCCACGGTCAACGTGGCGATGTCATCCTGACGTTTGGACGAAAGCCGAAACGCGTCGCGGAATGCGACCTCATGGAAGAGAACGACGCGCCCGTGAAGGTGAAAGGCGCCACGGTCCGCCTGTACGTTAAGCCGTACGAGTTGCGAACACTGAAAGTCGAATTCTAACCGGACGGCGTTTTTGTGCGTCTTGACGGTAATCAACCCGTGTGATAGAATCGCGGTCGTTGCCACGTTTCAAGAAGGAGTCGCCATGAAGAAGCCTGCGTGGTTGTCTCGCAGTTTGACGCTGATCGTTTTCCTCGTGTTGTGTTGCGCGGGAGGGATCGGTTGCGCGCGCACGGCCCGCGATACCACGGGATTTGCCGTTAATGACAACGCCACCGTGAATCTGCCGTTCAACGAAGCGTGGCAGCAAGCGAAGGCCGTCCTTCGGGAAAAGGGCTACGAGATTTACACCCGCGACAAACGGGGCGTGTTTGTCGCGTTCAGCGGATCGAACCGGAAACTCCTCCAGTATCATCGCACGAAGCTGACGGTTTCCTTGGAATCCGTGTCCGATTCTGCGACCCAGGTAACCGTGGAGACGCTCCGCCAGGTGTACGGAGTGACCCTGCTGACCTACCCGGGTTGGCATGATCGGAAAACCCAGAACCATACCGCGACGCAGGAAATCCTGAAGGCGATTGAGGCCAAGGCGTCAGGAAGCTGAGGCTGTATACTGGAAATACCAATAAAGGCCGCATTTCTTGCTTCTCAGTACGGAGTATGCTATAATCTAAACGGAAAAGCGACCAGTTCTGAGGATATGCGATGTTATCGTTGATCGAGGTTACATGTCCGCACTGTGGAGCACACGGACAGATTATGCTGCCGCCCGTGGGTACCATCATAGTGGGGCCCTGCCCGGAGTGTCAGGGTCTGGTGGTAGTCTTCTGCGGACACGTACTCGCCCTCAATAAAGAGATCATGCTGCAAGGCGCGCCGGAGGAAAAACGCGAGCATATGCTGACCGTGTTGACGGACTTTCTCAAGGAGCGCGTCAACCAGATGATCAACGAAGAAACCGTAGGCGCACAGGAATCCCCAGCTCCGTCCGAGTGCAAGGGACCTCTCGAAAAGGCCTCGGTCGGCGTCACCCCGGCGGAGAAGGCCCTAGCGCAGCGCCGGAGCAGGTCTCCCATCACCGACCAAGAGTTCACCACCTTCGCCAACGTGGAACTCAAACTTCTCGATAACAAGGACTACTTCAAGTCCATCTTCGGATAGACCCCGCCCTCTCAGATCGACGTTCCGTCCCGCCCGAGAGATCACTTATTAGGCTGTAGGCTGAAGGCTGTAGGCCGTAGGCTGTAAGAAGACAGAATACTTACAGTCCACAGCCTACAGCCTCATTCCTATCGCACGGCTTTGCAAGAATCGCCAATGCCGTGTATAATTTCCTTCGACGGGGCAAGTCCCAGTGGACTTTGGCGGGAAGGATATCCTCGCAAATAAGATCTTTCCGCCGGAACAGGTTAGATCGTGGCCAGAATCCTTATCGTAGAAGACGATTCCAGAACGGCGGAGTTCGTCGGAAGTCATCTCCGCGCCACGGGGCATGATTGTCTCGTGGCGCAGACCGGCATTGAGGCGCTCAACATCGCCCGGAACAACGGAGTCGACCTGCTCGTTCTCGACGTGATGCTGCCCGGAGGCGCGTCGGGGTTCGAAGTGTGCCGGCGCGTGCGCAGCGACCCAAATCTATACACCATGCCCATCTTGTTGCTTTCCGCCATGTCCGGCGATGAGGAGATCCTCCACGGGCTGGCGCAGGGGCCGACGATTATGTACCGAAGCCGTTCGACGTCCACAACCTTCTCCAGCGAATCGACGTCCTCCTCCGCCACAATCGGAACGCCAATAATCTCGACGAGATGACTTCGCTCCCCAATGCCTGGGCCACGAAGCGGGAAGTCCAACGGAGGCTGCTCTCACAGGACTCGTTTGTGCTGGCGTGCGCCGAAGTGATGAACCTCCGCGAATTCGCCCAGGCCCATCGAGGCGAAGCGCGGGACAAGACCATTCGCCATCTGGGACGCGCGCTGAAGTTGTGCGGCGAACGCTTGGGTGCGTCGGATTTCATGGTTGGACATATGGGGGGCGGATACTTTGTCTTTATCCTGGGACTTGCCGAGGCTGAGCGCTACTGCACGTACGTGATTGAAACGTGGAGGGCGCATCTTCCCGCGTTCTACGAATCCTTCGATCTCGGTAAGGCGTATCAGCAAGCGGTGATGGGTACAGACGGCTTCCAGAGAGTCCCGATACTGGATTTGCTGATATGCGCCACGCCGCGTCCGCAAAAGGATACGTCAAGCTCGCAGGAGTTGTTCGAGATCCTGACCCAGATTCGCAACAGCGCCGTGACCACGAAGACTCCCGGCATCCATTTCAACCGCCGCGCGTAGTGTCCTGAACTCAAGAACCCCTCACAGGACGGCTCCCGCAAGAGAGACAAGGGGTTGCAATTCCCTGTCAACCGACGACTCCCGCTATAAAGAGGCAAGGGGTTGCAACCCCTTGTCCATCGCCGAACTGGGCTGCCGAAGGGCAAGTCGCAGGTCACGCTCGATACGAATGTCATCCACTACAAAGAGCTGTTCATCATGGGCGCCCACGGCTGCGTCCCACGCCACCATCAAATGGCGGTCGGCCTGATCGCGTCCGGAGCCATCCAGATGCGCCGCTACATCTCGCACCGCTTCCCGCTTGACCGCGCCGCGGAGGCTTTCGCCGCGGCGGAATCCCACGCGGGCATGCGGGTCGTCGTCAATCCGTGAGGTGGCCGCGGCGTCCTCGCCGCGTCTTCGTCAAGAACCGCTTGACGCAATCTGTGTGCGTGCCGAAACGCGGCGAGGACGCCGCGGCCACGGAACCGCACGAACCACGCGCGGGGAGATTCGCTACTCTTTGCGCGAGGCCATGCGCTGGTTCAGGCGATACACGAAGGCCAGGACTTCCGCGACGGCGCGATAGAGTTCGTCGGGGATTTCGGCTTCGACGTCGAGTTTTGAGAGCAGGGCTACGAGGTCGGGATCCTCGTGGATGCGAACGCCGTGTTCCTTTGCGATTTCGATGATGCGCTGTGCGAGCAGGCCTTGGCCCTTTGCCGTGACGCGCGGGGCGCGATCGTGTCCCGCTTCATAGTGCAGGGCCACGGCCTTTTCCCGGCTTCTCTTCGGTGTGTCCTTCATGCCCTAACGTCAATCCCTGAGAATCGTCGCATCAAGTGCGCGGTCTCCCGCAATCTGTCGCCGTCCCACAGGTCCACGTGCACGGTTGCGCGTGCGTAGCCCGCGCCCTCGATCGCATTGACGAGTTCCTCTCGCGCGGCCTCGATGGCTTCGACAGTCGTTTCGGAGGTCGCCGCGACGCGGCATCCGCAGTGTCCTTCGGTCAATTGCAGCGTGATCCAGAGGTCGCCGAGCTTCGTAGTGGAAAGGTCGAGTGTCACGCTCGCGTTCCGTCCTTCGGCGCCGTGTTTTGCTCCGCGCCCTTCATGGAAGAAATGGATGCGGGCTTCGCGCAGCGGCGCGCCCGGCGGAAACGGGACCTCGAAGAACACATACGGTTGTTCGAGCGAACGGAGGTTCTGAAGCTGTCCGGAGGAGGTCCGATCCAGCACTCGGTCAACCGCGGACTGGAAGGTGTTCAACTGGCCTTTGCCCTGGAGGTGCGAGGCGAGGCCTTCGTCGGCGCGGAGTTGAGACAGCACGGCGCGAAGGTCCGCCCGCAACGTTCCCGGCAGGGACTCGAGGCGGCCCGTCGAGATCGCCTGCGCGATCTCCGCTTCCACCGCGCGCGGCGCGCGGCCCAATTGGCGGAGCACGGCCTGAAAGTCCCCGCTGCCGCGCGGGACAAGCCGCGCAATGAGCGCGGCGGCTTCGCTGGCAACGCCGGTCGGCAAGGTCCCGTTTGCGGCGGCCTGCGACACCACCAAAGCGATCGTTTGGAGATCATCGCCGGTCGTGGCTTGCCGGGTAAACAGAGATAGCACGCTGCGAATGGCCGCGTCCGTCTGAGGCAGGGCTCGCGGCAGAATCTGCGTGGGCGTCTCCGGCCGGTTGGGAACGCCGAGCGCTTCGAGCACGCGGGCGACAATCGTTTCAAGGGTCGCGGACGCCGGGCGCGGCTGCGCGGCTTCATCGGCGGGGTTGGGCGTGAGGCGCAACTGGAGTCCCTTGCCGGTCTCGATCACTTCGACGTGGACGCGCTGGCCCGGCGCGAGGTTTGTGTCCTTTGGCAGCGGCACGCGCGCGCCAGCCACGACAAGCGTCAAACGGCCGGGCGCCCCCTCGATTGCCCCTTGCGCGGCGGACCCGGGACGCAGGCCTGAAGCACTGACGGCCTTGCCGGCCATCTCGACGAGTATGCTCTGTACGCTGTCAAGCCACATCGCAGTCCGAAAAGAGGATCAAGTTTGCATTCAAGGGCGGTTGGTCAACGTTTGCCCTTTTCCCGGAGACTGAGCATCAGACGGACTTCCCCCTTGCCGATGCCGAGTTCCTGGGCGATCTCGGCTATGCTCATGCCGGCATCGTGATACTCGAACACGCGCGCGCGAAGCGGCGCGCCACGGCCTCGCCCGTTGCCGGAATCCGCGGCAAGCGTCTCGCTTGCCGCGGCCGTTTCCCGGCGTGATGCGCCGCGGCCGCCTTCCGGAGACATGCTCAGCAGGGCGCGAAACGCCTGCCGTGTCACTTCGGGATCTCCTGGCGCCTCCGGTGGCGTCTCCGGGACCTCGAAGGGTTCGGCGTCGCTGCCGACGAAGTCGAAACCGACCCACAAGTCGGAGAGATCACCGGAGGGATCCGTGTCCTTGGGTTCGACCACAACTCGGAGTGGGGCGGCGTCCTTTGTTTTCCCGGCCTTGGGTTGCGCGGGACGGGCGGAGCCCTCACGCTTTGGCAATCTGGGCGTTGGCGCGCTCAGGCCAAGTTCCTCGCGCTGACGGCGCACTTCAATCTGAACGGCGTCCAATTCCTGTCCGACCTCATCGAGTTTCAGCGCGACGTCTTTGTGGGCGCGGCATAGGTTGTTGTGTTCTTCGACCACCTTGCCGATCACTTGGCGGATTAGGTTCACCTTCTTGTCGACGCTCTCGTTGAATTCCCGGGCGAGGATTTTCTGTTCATGGACCACGTTGCGCATGGTTTGGAACAGTATGGCCATTTCGGTGAGGTTTGCCGCGGATACGTTGCGCGTGGCGCTTCTCGATCCGGACACGCGCCCGTAAAGCCAGACCAGCAGCACGAGGACCACCGCAAGCAGCGAGAAACCGGCAAAGAAGAAGATGTCGCTCAGTTGTACTGGAGCCTGCATTTTCTCTTCTCCTCACAGTTTGTCAAGCCACGACAAACTGTGGGTGCAAGTCGGCCGGGGACCGATCCTTCTCCATATGATCATCGCCGCGTACGACGCGGGACTAAATCGTTATGTCCAGTTGATGCGGTTCGCCCGATACCGGCGGCTTGGGTTTCTCTTCCGGTTCCGGTTCGACCGCGCGCGGCGCGCGGCGCTTTCTCCGGCCCATGTACGGGTTCTTCCGCCGCATCTCCGGCTCGATCTCCTCGCTCTTCGCGTGTGTCTGCTGCACCTGCGTTTCGAGACCGACCCGCTGCTGTTGCTCGTCGGCCGCGACTCGCTGCTGCGCCACCAGCGAAACGCGGTCTGCGACTTGCTGGACGCGTTCCGCGGCCATCAGCCGGCCCAATTCGGTTTGCAGGTCGATGGGCTGAGGCACTATGCACCTCCTTGCATGACCTTGCGAAGCTGCTTCACCGCGGCGCCGTGGATCTGGCAGACCCGGGACTCGGTGACGTCCAGAACTGCGCCTATCTCTTTTAGCGTCAACTCTTCGTAGTAATATAAGTTTAACACTTTTTGCTGCTGATCGGGTAGTTGCAGGATGATTTGGACGAGCCGTTCCTGCCGTTCACTGGTTTCGGCCAGTTGCCCCGGGCTTTGCACGCTGGCGCTGCTAGTCACGTCGATCTTTCGCGACTCGGAATTGTCCTCCGCGGGGAGGTAGTCGTCCAAGGACAGGATTTGGGCCGTTTGCAGTTGCCTCATTGCGTCGTCGACCTGCTCCGGTTCGAGATTAAGATCCTTGGCGATATCTTCCGATGAGGGCTCGCCGCCCTTTTCGTGACGGAGCTTTTCCCGAGCGGAGCCGACTCGTCGCGCCAGCGATCTCAGGGAACGGGGCGCCCAGTCGAGCGAACGGATCTGGTCAATGATGGATCCGCGGATGCGGATCGAAGCATAGGTGGTGAACTTGATGTCCTGCTGGTGATCGAACTTCTCGATCGCATCGAGCAGACCCAGGAGACCCCACCCGACGAGATCGTTCATATCGATGTTCGATGGAACGTGAATTGCCATTCGGCCCGCTATGTACTTCACGATGCGCATGTGATGCAGGATAAGCCGCTCGCGCGCCGCGTCGTCCCCCTTGGCCTTGTAGCGAACCCAGAGTTCCTTTTCGTCGGTCTCGTTCAATGCAGAATCTCAATCCGGTCTTTCGCACTCACGATCTCGGTGATTCGGAGTCCGAATCTCTCGTCCACCACCACGACGTCCCCGCGGGCGATCAGCTTGTCGTTCACGAGGAGTTCAACCGGTTCGTCCACCAGGCGGCCGACGGGAATGATCGATCCCGGTCCCAAGGCAAGGATATCTCCGATGGGCATTTCAATGCGGCCCAATCGGGCGATGGCAACCAGCCGGATATCAAGGACCATATCGATGTTCGGCGGAGCGAGTCTCGATGGCGCGGCCAGTTCTTGCGACTCGTTCCGCGGGGTGGCGGTCCCGAATGCGCCAAGGATGTCGCCCAGTTCGCCCTCGCTCAGCGCCGGCGGCGGCGCTGCTGGTTTCGGCGGGGATGCGGCAACGGCCTGCGCAGACATCACGGCCGACATGCGTTCGGAAAGAAGCAGCATTCCCTCGCTGTCGATATCGGGCTTGCTGGAGAATCCGAAGGAGACCGCCGTAATCGTCTCCCCGAGAAAGGCGCCGAGATCTTGAACATCTTCCGGCGCGACAACGGCGACTTCGACCCCTTCAGGCGGCTCGATGCCGTGGCCGTACTTCTCCATGAGATTTGTTATGCCGCCTCCGAGACAAGGCTCGGCGACCTCGCGTAGCGTGTTGATGTCGTTTGCCTCGAGGGCGGTCTTGGCGATGGGGGCTTCTCCGAGCACCATCGAGGCGAATCTCGAGGCATCCTCAATGCGGAAGAGCAAGGCGAGAGGGCCGCCGGACGTCACTTTGGCCCGCATTGCAACGGGGCAACGCGCCAGATAATTCGCGAGGTCTCCCGCGGCATCCGCGCGGACCTCGCGCACGTCATAGGAGAAGGAAACGGAAAGCATCGCGTCGAGGACGTCAAGTGCGCCCTTGAGAAAACTTTCCGCGAGAGCGTTTGCCGCATCGTTGTTCATTCACCGTTTTTCCTTGTTGTCTTGCCTGAGAGGTCCTGACGGACCTCGGGATCAGTCTCGAACAATGCCCGTAAGCAGGATCGCGCTTTGTTCGCCTTTACGTCCGGGCTGCGCCAGATAGCGCGGTATGCCTCCCACGGACACCGCGATGGGCTCCTCCGGATTCGTGTCCAATTGCACGATGTCGCCGACCGACAGTTTCGCGACGTCGCTCAAGGGAAGAGTGGCCTGTCCTAGGACGGCGTCGATGTTCACAAGCGCCTTCGTCACTATGTGCGATATGGTTGCGCGGGTCGCCATGGCCACTTCCCGGGACATCTTGCGCGTGAAATGCGCTTGCTGCGAGATCTGATCGAGGATGGGGTTCAGCACCATGAGCGGAATGCACATGTTCATCGCGCCGACCATTTCACCGACGTGGACTTCATAGCCGACGAGGACGACCATCTCGCTGCCGGCCACAATCTGAACGATCAGGGGGTCGCTTTCGATGGTGATGATGCTGCATTGGAACTCGATCAACTGATCCCATGATCGTCTGAGGCTGTCGAGGATCATCGTGACAATGCGCCGGATAATACGGGTTTCGATTTCGGTGAGCTCGCGCGGTTCCGAAAGTGCCCGGCCCCTGCCGCCGAGAAGTCTGTCAATTATTGGAAAAATCATACTCGGAGTGAGTTCGATGACGGCGTTTCCATCCAGCGGCGCCATATTGACGGATGCCAGCGCGGTGGGGCGTGCAACGGAAAGAATGAACTCGTCATAGGTCAGTTGGTCGATGGACACTAAGTCAACGCGGACGACGGTGCGCAGAAACGGCGGAAAGAGGATGCCGACTTCCCGTGACAAGGCCTCGAAAAGGCTTTGGAGTCCCTTGAGTTGCTCCTTCGAGACGCGCTCGGGACGCCGGAAGTCGTACGCTGTGAGACGAGGTTCATCCGCAGGGCGGTCGGTCTGTTGGATCCCACCTAGATCCCCTTCGGCCACCGCACTCAGCAGAAGGTCGACTTCATCTTGACTGAGAATATCCGCCATTTCGAGGTTATCCGCGGAACTAGGGCGCCTGTTGTGATGGCGCGAGTATAGCACGGCATGTGCGGACGCGCAAGGAGCGATGTCTTCACACGCGCGCTAAAATCAATACGAGGGCCATGATACGCACGCCGCCACAGGGCTTCTCGATGCGTTCGGGCGTGTTCTTCGTGTCTCACCCGCCGGGGCGTTGGTTCGACACGTCGTCCTGCAACGTGTCATCGCAGATCCGTTTGAGTCCGTTTATCAAAGCGGATGGAGATAGTTAACACTGCCTATCTCTCCTCCCTCCTCACGGGCCGGCGTACAGATTCAACCGGCCCGTACTTTTTCTTACAGCAGGCCTACTTTACGCCCAAGACGCGGTTCAGTGAATGCCTGGCCGCCAGGCCGGCAGGCGAGTCCAGGATGGATAGTGCGTCGAGCCGCCCTTCCACTTTGGCCCGGAACGTTACGAGGTCGTCCGTGGCGTCTATCCAGATTCGTCTCAGTGCCCAGCGATCTCGTTCGAACCCGTTGACGCCGTAGCGATTTGACAGGGCGAGCGTGAATCCTGCTTCCCGCACCATCCGGATACTTGTCGCGTCATAGTCAGCCGCGGACCCGAAGGGATAGGCGAAGGCTTCAACGGGGCGTGAAATCTGCTCGCGAAGAAGCCGTGCGCTATCGATGATCTCGCCGCGTTGTTCCTCTTCGGAGATCTGGGATAGACGGCGATGCGTCATCGAGTGGCAACCGATGTTGAATCCCCCCTCAAGCCATTGCTTGATGTCCGGCCAGTTCATCAACTTGTTCGATGGGTCTGGAGTGTCGTGATCCAGGATACCTCCGACGCGGCCGGCGACGATGAATACCGTCGCGGGAAGACCGAGCGCGTGCAGCACGGGCGCGGCGTTAACGAGGTTGTCGCGATACCCGTCGTCGAAGGTGATGACGACGCTCTCCTCGGCCTCGAGTGCCGCGTCGAGAGGAATGACGCACTTCTCCTTCGCAAGCCATTCCATTTGCTCGCGGAATTGTTCCGGGCGGACGTTCATGTCGTGGTCGCGCGCGCCGACGCTGTGATAGGTCAGAATTCGCAATCCACGGCGGCGCGTGAGCGGTCCAAATAGCATCGCGCAGTGGTTTACGGCGCGCTTAACGGCGCGTTTTGCCTGGTGTCCCGTCGACAATGCCCTCTTCCCTCGCTGTAAGCATTCCCCAACAGTATCCGCACGCATACGAGCAATATGCGGCGAAGCGGATAAGCCTCCCTTCGACAAGCGCCTTCAAGAGCCGGACCGGAAATCGCACTATGCGGAAGGCAAGACTCGTCCGAGGCTGGAACTTCGAGGCATCAAGCTGCTCGTGCGTTTCATAGACGGCGCCGGGCTGGAACTTGCGCGCGTATGCTGAGCCGAAGCCGTTGCGGAAGAAGGTTCGCAGTGTGGGCCGCCAGCCATCCGGCAGAGGGTGATGGATGCGCGCATGAGGCACGAGCACAACGCGGAAACCGGCCGCGCGGAGTCGCACGCGCAAATCGGGATCAAGTCCGCGCAGGATATCTTCGCGTTCACCGCCCACCTGATCGAAGATTCGCTTCGGGATCGCGCAGCAGCCGTGGCAGGCCAGATCGCTGTCGGTGATTCGGTCGACCACCGGCGTGTTAAAACGGGGGAACTGCGCGGCTGCGCGCCTCTGGAACGCCGACGCATCCGGGGGCGGCACGATACTGGCGCCGGCCATGCCGATCGTATCGTCTGAATCCACGGCGTCGACAAGGCGTCGAAACACGCTTTCATCCGCGAGACAACTGTCGTCATCCAGGATGACGAGAATGCCGCCGCGCGCGGCGCGCGCCCCCTGGTTGACCGCTCTTCCCTGGGGGCTAACGCCCTTGACCACATGGACCTCATGGTCGTGGAAGGTCTGGCGCTCGATGCTTTCGAGAAGTCTCGGTACGGCCCCATTCCTGTATCCGTCGAGGCTGGGAATGATGACCGAGACCCGGGGAGGGTTATCTTGGCCGACAGGCTTCTGCATTTTGGCTCGATTCTGATCGCAAGGAAATCTTGAACGCCGTGCGCGGCCAAGGTAGCACGGGGTCTGCATGCAGTCAAGTGGCGTCGGCCGTCTCGTGGCCGCGGCGTCCTCGCCGCGTTTTCGTCAAGAACCGCCTGACGCAACGTGTTTCCGCCGAAACGCGGCGAGGACGCCGCGACCACAAAACGGCACGAACGCCGCGACCGAAACGCGGCGAGGACGCCGCGACCACAAAACGGCACGAACGCCGCGACCGAAACGCGGCGAGGACGCCGCGGCCACAAGACGGCAGGAACGCCGAAAGGCGTTTTGAATTTGCGCGTCCCTTCGTCTAGTGTATCGGCTGCTGTGAGTCAACAGGAAAGGCCGCGCGATGAAAGCCCCGATCGGAATTGGATTCTTGAGTTTCGCCCACGGGCACGTGGGCATGTACGTCGATGTGATGAAGCAGTTCGACGATGTGAAACTTGTCGCCGCATATGACGACGACGCGCAGCGAGGGAAGGCGGTCTGCGATTCCGCGGGCATGCGCTACTCGCCGCACCTCGAGGATGTGCTGGATGATCCGAACGTGCAGGCGGTGATCGTCGGGAGTGAAACCAGCCGGCACGCGTGGCTGTGCGTGGCGGCGGCGCGGGCGGGAAAACACATCCTCTGTCAGAAGCCGATGGCGTTGTCTCTCGATGACTGCGATCTAATGATCAACGCGGCGGACAAGGCCGGCATCTCGCTGGGCATTGCGTATCAGATGCGGCACGATCCCGCCAACATCAAGATGTGGGAGATTCTCCAGTCCGGCGAACTCGGCCCCATCTGCGCGGTGCGGCGGCGCCACTGTATCGGCGTGCTGCTGATGGATTCGTTCATCAACGGCCCGACGCACTGGCACATCGAGGCCGAGAAGAACATGGGCATGTTCATGGACGACGCTTCGCATCCGGCCGACTGGTTTTATTGGATGCTCGGAAAGCCGGTCAGCGTGATGGCGGAGATTGACAACGTGATCACGAACGTGGCGCCCGACGACAACGGGGCCGCCATCTTTCGTTTCAGCCGCGGCGAGATTGGCCTCCTCTTCAACAGTTCGACGGTCATGGCGGCCGAGAATACAACTGAGATCTACGGCGCGAAAGGTTGTGTCATCCAGAATTACGGTGACGCCCCTTCGTGCGGCGTGCCGAGGCAGCCGGACGGGCCGGCCGTCAAGATGTTCAAGTACGACGAGAGCAACTGGCGCGATCTCGGCGTGCCGATACCGCCGGGTCACGGCGTGCGAATTCAGGCGGTACCGCGTCCGTGGGTCGACAGCTTGATCAATGAAGCTCCGCCGACCGTGACGGGCCGCGACGGCAAGGTTTCCGTGGCCATGGTATTGGGCGCGTACCAATCCGCGCGCGAAGGCCGCCGGGTCGCATTCTCCTGGTGAAAGGGGAGGCATAGACATGTTTGCGGGATTTGACTCCGTGGCCGCCTACTACGAGATGCTCTCCGACAATGAGGCGCGCCTCAAACGCGAAGGGCTTTTCCTGCGGGATTGTTTGGAACTCGCACCCGGCGGACGCGTCGTGGACGTTGCTTGCGGCACGGGCTTGCACGCCGAGTTTCTAGCGAAGCTCGGCGCGGAAGTAACGGGGCTTGATCTCAGTCCCGAAATGATCGCGCATGCGCGAACGCGGCATCCACACCCGAACATTCAATACCGCGCGGGCGACATGCGCGATCTCCGTGGCGGACCGTGGGACCTTGCCCTGTGCCTTGGCAATTCGCTTTCCCTCCTGCCCACCCTCGATGACGTCGAAACGGCCTTCCGGTCCGTGATGGCGGCCCTCTCGCCAGGCGGGCGGTTTGCCATTCAGATTCTGAACTACGCCTCGGAAGCGAACCGCAAGCCGCGATACCGCATCGACGTAAAGCGCCGCGAGGATGTCGAGGTCGTCGCCGTGAAGAGCCTCGTGCCTCACGGAAGCCATACTTTGCTGTCCCTCGCGTTCTACGCATTCGGTCCCGGTCCGACGGCGTCGGTTTCCGAAACGTCCGTCCTGATGAACCTCACAATCGAGCAAGTATTGCTGTGCGCGGAGCATGCCGGTTTCAGGAACGCCGGGACCTATGGCGGCTTTGATCTCTCCGAGTATCGCCGAGACATTTCCGCGGACCTGATAGTCGTTCTCGATAAACCCGCCGAATAGCGCGTCTTGTTTTGCCGCGCGGCAAAGGCCATACTTGGTCTCACGGAGAGCGAAAGGAATGGATCCAGTGCTTCATCGCCTTCGTCCATCCCAAGCTCTCAGAGCCTGTGAACTTTTCAGTTTCTTGCGTTGAAACGTTCATAAAA
>CAZPMT010000073.1:0-26943 GCA_964587655.1 uncultured Nitrospiraceae bacterium | reverse complement strand
GAACTCAGGAAGAGAATAGTGGCTGTGCTTGTTGATCATTCGTGATTTCCTGAGTTCCAGATTCACCCGGAATTTGTGGGCGTGATCGTCTCCTTCTGACCGCGAATTGGTATGAGAACGGACGGCTCTGCACAAGAACTCGATGGTAGAGATTCAGTCATGGAGGAACACGGGTGCGCTGAAGCTGCATGTGCATGGGCCAAAAGGACTGTGGGGAACGACAAGACCTATAGATGAACGCCGCGGTTGTCAATGCACCCGCCCTGACTGGTTACATCCCGTCGAAGAATGATCTTGACACCCGCCCCCAGTCAAATAAACGGTCCCCTGTTGTCCCCTTCAGTCCACTCCGAACACTTTCATGACCTCGTCGCCAAGGTGGTTGATGACTTTTACGGCGATGCGGCTGGACTTGGGTTTGTCGAAGGGGCGGGAGGTGTCGCTGTAGAGACTTTCCCAGGCTTCTTGGTCGATTTCGGCCTTGAGCGTGGTCTTGAGCGCCTTGTATGGGTCATTTGCGCCGAGGAAGTAGGCGTGGCGGACGAAGAAGGACTCTTCGTTGTAGTCCGTGTCGATGAACCAGCAGGCGATGCCGTCAGGACCGCTGGAGGCGATTTCGCCGGTCTGCGGATGGAACACATCGACACCGTTGATCTTCACTCGCACTTGGCCGTTGCCGGCGTCCTCGATGTCGATGTCCGGCTCGCCGAAGACGACGAAAAGGTTGCCGGCGCCGGTGTTCTTCAACTCGTCGGCCATGTGGAGGTCCGGGTTCATCCGCGCCTTGAGCACGGGGATGCGGCCCAGTTTGTTGAACTCGCTCGAGTGCGCGTCGTAATTGAAGGCGCAGGCGATCAGCACGTCGAAACCTGCGTCGCCGGCCTCACGGGCCGCGGCAACGAGGTCCGGACGGGACACCGTGCCATATTCGGGGCCGATGAGAATCCCGGCCCGGCGTTCTTTGTTGCCTTCCATGAAGCGGCCTTCCGCGCCGATGTTTTTGCCCGGCCAACCCGTGATCGCCGTAAAGGTAATTCGGTCTTCCTTGTGGGCCTGCTGTACGCCGGATGTCTTCAAGTGGTCAAACACCATCCGGGCAAAATCAAACTCGCCATCTCTTCGGTAGGGATCGCTCTTGCCCTCACGGACCGAATCGACCAATCTATCGTCCTCATCGACCGTCAACACGCGATGCGGCGAGAGGCTCTCAACCGTGAACGGTCCCGCCACGCGGACGCACGAGTTGTCCGGGTACGGCTTGTCATAGAGGTACTCGAACTCCGCCTTGGCGGCGATGGACGCGTCGATTTCCTTCTGCCGGGCGATGCGCGCTTCCCACCACTTGCTGTGAAGTTCCTTGGCCTTCGCAGACCAGTCTCTTACGGCCTCGCGCGGGATTTCCCATTCTTCCCAAGACTTCGAGAGCGCCTTGTTGAGCGATTCTCGCACCGGTTCCAGCGTCTGTTGCCACTTCTCCCAAATCACATCGATCTCGGCGTTGTTGGCGATGGACTTCAACGTGACGTGCGGCACGCGTTCGTAAACGAATCCTTGCCGAATGTCGCTATGCGTCGGCGCAGTCTTCGGGGCGGTACGTGTGATTTCGGCTTCCTTGAACTGGCCTTCGCGGGAATCGGCCAGCAGGTAATACGGATACCGCGCGCCCATGATGCGCGCGCGGGCCAGGGCCAGCGCCACGCGCGACGTGTCAATGGTGATCCAGCGTCGGCCCCACTGCTCGGCGACGTACGCGGTGGTGCCGGAACCACAGGTCGGATCGAGCACGAGGTCGCCGGGATCCGTGGCCATGAGGAGGCAACGTTCAACGGCACGGGCCACAGTTTGCACTACATAGGACCGCTCCTCGGTCTGAGAGCCGCTTCCAGTATCGGCCCAAATATTGGTCAATGGTGACACGGGAGAGTCTCTGAAAACTCGTTTGTATCGAAGTGTCCCGTTGGTGTCACACAGACGGTTTCCCCGCCCCAAGCGTCGCAAGCCATCAAGAGAGGTGGACCAATATCGTTTCTTCGGATCGAACTTTCCACCCTGCCATTCAAACGGTTCACGCGTGTATTCGTGCGATGAAGTCAAATCACCGAGGCCAAAAAGGACACCGTCCTCCTCGGCTTCTTTGGGATTTTCTTTTTCCGTCCTTGTCAGCCTGCGCCAGCCAAACACCGCAGTCTCGATACAACCGTACGAGTCATCGGAGACATCAGCATATTCTTTTGACTTGAAGGGTCGTCGGAATTTGCAGGCGGACTTCTCTCTGGCATAGACGATGATTGTGTCGAAGATGGAGGGCAGGAAGTCCGCAGTACGGTTGCTGGTTGTGCGGAATTTGATCTCGATGATGTGGTTGTTATCCCCGAACACCTCATCCATCAGTGCCCTGACGCGATGCACATTCTCATCGCCGATCTGCACAAAGATCGATCCTGAATCCGCCAGTAAATCCCGCGCAACGACTAGCCGATCCCGCAGATACGTCAGGTACGAATGAATCCCATCGCGCCACGTGTCGCGGAAGGCTTTAACTTGCTCGGGTTCGCGGCTGATGTGGTCTCGATTGCCATCCTTCACATCGCGGCTTGTGGTGGACCATTGAAAGTTTGAGTTGAACTTGATGCCGTAAGGCGGATCGATGTAGATGCACTGCACTTGGCCGCGCAGGCCTTCACGTTCGGCGAGGCTCGCCATGACCTGGAGGCTGTCGCCGAGGATCATCCGGTTCGACCAGTGGGCGTCGTGCTGGTAGAACTCGGTGCGCGAGGCGTTGTCAGGCAATCCATTGAAGTCCGCGAAGAGGTCGATTTGCGTGCCCGCGTCCTGGTCCCTGCGTTCCTTCGTGCTGCGCATAAGGTCGTCGATGAGGACCTTTGGATGGATCTTTTCCTGAATGTACAACGGCGGCGCCTGGGTGACGAGGTCCGACCAGTCCTGCTCGTCCTTTCCGCGCCAAACCAGTTGAGGGTCGAGATCGCGGTTCCGCCGCTCATAGGCGATCTGGACAGTGCTCTTCTCTTCATCCCGCATTACCGACTGATGCTCGACGGTCGGGATATTCTTGCGCTTCGCCTTGTCGTGCCGAATCGTCTCGACTTCAAGGGACTTCTTAAGGTTCTTCTTGGGCATCACGGTTCCCTCTCAGGAGCGCTGGGAGCGCCGGCATCTCTGCCGGCTGTTACATCCGTTTTGTTGTCTGCCGGCAGGGATGCCGGCGCTCCTGGCGCTCCTGGCGCTCCCTGCTCTTCCGGCGTTCCTATTCTTCGACGTGCGCTGCCGAATTCCCACGCTTCGGCCCGATCTATCAGCCCTGCGTTGACCGGGTTCTGTTCAATATAAAACACGACATTGTGATAATGCTCTTCATTCCGGATGAACCGATCAAAATACTCCCGGAACCAAAATGTCCCTTTTCGTTTGAGGATTTTGTTTGCTTCCTGGGCAGAGTACGATTTCCAGGTATGCAGAATGCCGTCCAGCGTCCAACCTTCCAGCGTCTGAATCAACACATGAACATGATTGGGCATGATACACCAGGCGTGCAGGTTGTAACGTTGCCCATCGAAATGCAGCAGGGCATTTTCCACGACGTGCGCGATGGGCGTCTGGCGCAGCCAACATGCGCCGTGGTGTGCGTCTTCGTAGCGGGCGACGCGTTTGCGCAGTTCGATCTCGCGCGGGTCTGTAGCGGGCTGCTTCTTTGTGAGGTTCAATTCCATCTTCCAGTCGGATATGACGGATACCGGCACGGCGTCATGGAGACGAAATGTAATTGACTGAAGGAGATCAGGCGCGTCGAGATGCGGCAGGTAATCTCGCGAATACCACCCTCTGGGAGCGCCGGCATCCTTGCCGGCTGTCAATCCGGCATCATGAATTGTTCTTTCCATTGTCTTGCTCAGTTAGTCCCTTTGTCTGCCGGCAGTGATGCCGGCGCTCCCACAGATGCCTGCGCTCCTAAGGATGAGTTTTCCAAATTCCGCTTCGATTTCGAACACCGCCGTGAACTCGGCAAAGGCCCAGCGGCCATACTTACCGAGATTGTTCACGCCGGGCACCCAGTAGGCGCGCATCGTGTTGGCCTTCTCTTTGGCATCCTCGCCACGATATCCCTTGATCTCGACAACGAGGTTGAGTGGATCCTCGCGACCGTCATCGACCTGCACAATAAAGTCCGGGATGTACTTCCTCGGTATCGAGCCAAACAGATACGGCACTTCGAGCCCAAGGTTGTGGTTCTTTACGTAAGCGCGGACGTTTGGATGCGCCTCGGCCACGCGGCAGAATTCCGCTTCCCATTCGCTATCAAAGATGACCCAATTGATGTGACACTTGTCCGGGGCGGTTTTCCATCGCGTGAGCTTCGAGGTCGTGAAATTGACGAACCGCGTGGAGCCGGTCGGGTTGTACGCATCAAGAATGGCTTTGATGGGGCGGCTCTCGCTCGCCAGAGACTCCGTGATCGCCGCCTTGATGCGCTCACAGGCCATGTTGGCGATTTCCCTGTAAACGACCTGCGCCGGATAGGCACCCCCGGTGCATCTGAGATGACCGCCGTCGAGCCATTGGCGGGTAATGCGCTTGAGTTGGCCGAAAAGGTGGAGCTTGGGTTCTTCGCCCGGATCGCGGAACTGGGTGTAGAGAAGATGCCTGGCGAGGTGAAAGAGAATTGTCGACCGGCGCATGTCCTCGAGATGTTTCACGGTAAGTTCGACGCCCTCGCCGATGATGCCTTCGTTCTTGGTAACTGACGGGCCAACAAGGTCCGGGTTAAGCTCGAGTACCGAGTCGGGTGAGAACCGGGCGGAAAGCTGTTCGTCTGGCAGTTCGACCCTGTATCCTTCGACGCGGGGAAACGTGATTTCCAGTGCATCTCGGTCTGGGCTGACGGCTTGCACGCGGATTGTCTCTCGTGGCGGAACGGGCGGCGCAACGACTGGCTTGGCGGCAAAATCGAAGGGGATGCCGAGCACATCGGCGTATTCAACGTTGAAGAGTTCCTCTTCGTTCAGGTCGTAGGACTGTCGGCGCAAGGCGCGGCCGACAACCTGTTCACAGAGGAGTTGCGTGCCGAAGGCGCGGATGCCGAGTATGTGAGTAACGGTGTTGGCGTCCCACCCCTCGGTCAGCATCGACACGGAAACGACGCAACGTATTGAGTCGCCGAGCCGACCCATCTTGCCTACCGTGTTCATGACCTCGCGCAGGAGGTCCTGGTCCGTGATGTTGTCGGCGGCTTCCCTGTTGCCGGTCCGCTCGACTATCTCGCGGCGAAATCGCTCGATCTCGTCGGCGGCCATTTCGCGGAAGTTAGGATCAAGTGCGTCGCCCGATTCAAGCTGTTCGCTGTCGATCAGAAACGTTCTGGGCCGTCCCAGACGGTTTCCATGCTCGTCGTAGTTTCGAAACAACGCGAGACGGCCATTCTCCAGTATCGAAGAACCGTCTTCCGCTTCTCGGTGGAAACCGGAGATGAAGTCGTAGACCAGCTTTGAGGTTGATGTGTTGTTGCAGACGATGATGAAGACCGGAGGAACCCCGATGCCCTCTTTTTCCCAAAGCTCAAAGGTTTTGGCGTAGTGGCCGTATAGAGCGTCCAGCGCGGTTTGCAGTTCCGTGGGCAGGCTCAGCGGATCGAGGGTCTGGCCCGATTTCCCGCGGCCCTTCTTGGGCATCTTCTTGCGGATGTGCTCCCACAAGTTGCGGAACTTCGGTACGTCTGCGCCCGGAATGTTATCCGCCACCGGCACACGGGGGAGCTTAACGATACCGCATTCGATTGCATCCATAAGAGAGAAATCGCAAACCGTCCATGGAAACAACGTGCCTTCGGCATAGCCGGAGCCGCGAAGGAAAAACGGCGTCGCCGACAGGTCATAGATGTGCTCCGCGCCGAGCTTGCGCTTGACGACTTCGATGCCCGAGATCCAAAGCCTGGCGGCTTCGTTGTTCTTCTTTGCCTCGTCCTTTTCCTCGCCCTTCAACCTATCGACTTCGTCGGTTAGGGGCCGTTCGCGGTAGCAGTGATGGCCCTCGTCGTTAATTACGAGAATGTTCTTCATACCCATCAAACCGGGCATGACCCACTGAATCATCTGGCCTTCGGTTTCGAGTGTCTTGATGTCGGGACCATGTCCCTTTAGGAACGCGCGCCCGACCTTCGAAATCTCCATGCGTTCGCGCAGCTTGAAGGCGTGGTAGTTGGTTATGACGATCTTGGTCCGGTCGATATCTCCGAGCATATCGTTCGGGATCAGTTCGCGACTCTTGTAGTAGCTGTCGGGATCATTCGGCTGAAGTACGCGGAGGCGATCCCGAATCGTGATGCCGGGCGTAATCACGAGGAAACCACGGGTGAAGTGCTTGCTGCCCGGATGTCGCACGGCGTTTACGGTCTGCCATGCGATGAGCATGGCCATGACGGTGGTCTTCCCTGTCCCTGTGGCCAGCTTGAGGGCAATACGTAACAGTTCGGGGTTTGACCTGGCGTTGTTGCGCTTGATCTGGTCCCAGTACTTGCCGCCGATGGTCTTCATCTTTGGGGCGACTTCAGTTAGCCAAATGGCTGTCTCGACAGCCTCGACTTGGCAGAAGAATGGCCGGGTGGACTGGAATGGGTGGTGGCGCCAATGCTGAAGCAGACGAGCCGTTTCGGGCGTTACGAGCCACTGTTCCGGGTTGCGTAACCTGCGCCATGTCTCGACGTCACTTCGGATGGCGTTGATGAGGGCGTAAACCTCGTACTGCTGGTTCTCGGTGGAAATGCCGTGGCCTTCATCGAAGACCATATCGACCTGTTCCTCCGCGACGCCCCTCTGCTTCTTAGCTTTGGGAACCGGAGAGACATACTCCGACTTTCGGCGGGACTCGATAAGTCTGTTAGTCGGCTGGCCGTCCGCGTCCAGTTCCCAATGCCGAGCCGGATACTTGTACGGCGAGTTCAAGATCGGATGTCTGAAGAAATCGTCGCTCATGTCCCCATTCCTACGCGTCTGCGCCAAGTCCGAGGGACGCTGGAACCGCGCGAAGCATCCTCGTTTCTCTCGTGCGTCGATTCATGATTATAGTAGTTCTCGCTGTATGCCATGATCAAGTAACCGATTTGTTCGATGTAACCGATTTGTTCGAGGACCTCTCTTGGTGCGGCGCGGCGTACTGTTTGACTTGATGTACAAACGCGTCGAGGCGCTCGCGCTGGGGGGTTGGATCCGTGTCGCCGTATACGAGATTGACGGCGGGGATATTGCCGTGGTCGGCGCGGATGCGGTTGAGCAACGCGGCGGATACGGTGCCGACCATACAGTTGAAGCCCATTGCGTTTACGATGCCGTGGGCGCCGCTGTTGGCGAATTCGACCATCTTTGCGATGTTGAGCAGGACGACATAGTTGCCGTGCGGATCGGCGTAGGGGGCCGCCAGGCGCGTTACTTCGTCGTGGCCGGGCTCGTGCAGATTCTGGAGTGCGCGCTGGAAGCTGCCATGGACCCTTGCGCGGGCGAACTCTTTGAGCAGCATGAGGAAACCGGTGTGCAGGGTCTCGCCAAAGCGCCGGTGGAGCAAATTGCGTCCCCACTCCTCGCGAAGAAGATAATCAACCGTGTCCACCATGAAAGAAGCCGGCCACACCTCACAGCCCATGGCCTCAAGGCGTCCAAACAGGTTGTCGTTGGAGAAGGCATTTATGCGAGTGTAGATATCCCCCGCGACGCCGACGATCGGGCGCCGCGTATGCTCGCGGAGTTCGATCTGGTTCAGGCGTTCGACGCAGCGTCCGACGGCATCGAGTATGCGGTTGGCGGCGAGGCCCGCCTCAATTTCGCGGAGGCTCATTTCATTCAGGCGGTCGGTTTCGCCGGGTTTCTTCTCATAGGGGCGCTTTTCACAGGCCATCCGGGTAAGGAGATCGATGGCGACGAGGCCCTGCCACAAACGGATTGCGCCCGCAAAGTCGATCATCTTCGTGATATCGCCCAAGGCCCGCGCGGCCACTTGGAGATCCTTCACGCCGAGGTCGGCCAGAATGCCTCGGTAACCGGCGCTGAACTGGCTGATCAGGCACGGGAACTGAGTTGTGCCCGGCATGAAAAAGACGTCTCGCGGTTTCCATCGCTCAGAACGCGCGAGCGACACGAGGTCTCCGGCGACCAGCGTGTAAGGATGACATTCGCGGCCGGTGGTGTATGCGCGACCGGCTTCGGCGGAAGTTCCCGTTGGAACCGGCAGCACCTCTGTTTCGTAACCGGCGGCGCGGAGGGTTCCGGAGAACGCATAGGCATGGTCGGCGAAGCGCGGGATGAATAACTTGCTTTGCTTGTCGATCCCGCTTGGCGGGCGCGTCATTCGCGTTGGCGTGCGCCGCCGGGGCTGAACGTCCCTGAACGCGTCCATCTCATCCATGAAGGCTTCCAAACGGGTAATCAGGCCGCCCTCGCCGCGGTGTTCGTCGAACTCAAGAAAGAGATGCGGACGGCCTTCGAGGAGTTGTTCGAGTGATTTGGCCATGATCCCATCAGGCGCGCAGCCGAAGCTCGACAACACAATCGGGAAAAGACGCCGATCTCCCTTGATTAAGTGGGCGGCGCGGATACAATCCCTGTTGAACTTCCACAGTAGATCATCCCATTCGTTTCCCAAGCAGATGTGAGCGAGCGGCAGGAAGCTCATGGGAATCGCGGGCAGGCTGAGGCGCTGCAATCGAAGAGCCAGATTGAGATTCTGGAACGGATCGTACAGGTTGTAAGGACGGCCCAGCACCACGAAGGCGCGGTCAAGATCTCCGGAGAGAATCTCCTGCCCGCGCAGTTGCAGGGCCTGTACAAAATCTTCCTGGCTTTCGTGCGCCGCATCGAACGCTTCCAGGATCTCGCGCGGACTGGCGTCGAGTTGGGGCGCAAGATCTTCGAGCGCGCGCGCGACCTCGCGCATGTCTTCGCCGATGGGGATTCGTGGTGCGATCACGCGCGTGGAAGCCGCCGCCTTGATCATGTATGGCACGTGCTCGGCGTAGATGCACGGTGCGCCAAAGATACACCGAGCGCCATCCCGGCCCGCCTCGGGGCACGGGAGCTGCGGGACCGACGGCAGGAACACGGCGTCCACGCCTTTTTCCTTCAAGTCCGCCACGTGGCCGAAGGTGACTTTGATTGGCAGGCACGTTTCGACGGGCAAGAAACGGAGGCCCTTGGCATACAAGGCACTCGATGTCGGCCCGGAGAGCGTGACGCGGTATCCGAGGTGGTGGAGAAACCGCGTCCAGAAAGGCAGCAGTTCGTGGACGAGCGACGCGCGGGGAATGCCGATGTTCCCGCGAGCAGGAGACCGCGGCGGCGATTCGAGCACGGCCTCGATCCGCTTTTCCCGTTCCAGGAACAGATTGGGCCACTTGGCGGCGTCACCGCGCTCTTTGGGACCTGAGTACCGTTCACATGCGTCTCCGAAATGCGATACTTGCTCTCCGAGTGTAAAACGATTGACCTGGCACATGTTCGCGCAAGCGTGACACTCGAAACTGGCGCTCTGATAGTCCTTGCAAGCACCGAAGCCGCGGAACCGACTCGGCGCGGGCGCGGCCTCGTAGGCCGCCTTCGCAAGGCGGGCCGCGCCAATCGCCCCGGAGATTCGGTTATAGGGATGCACGTGAATTGGGCGTCCGAGCAAGGCTTGAAACGCCGCCACGGCGGCCTGGTTCGAAGCGACGCCGCCCTGAAACACGATGTGATCGCCTATGGGCCTGCCCGCGACGACCTTCTCGAGGTAGTTGCGTGCGATGGCATAGGCCAGGCCCGCGACAAGGTCCTCGGTCTTGGCGCCGGCTTGCTGCGCAAAGACAAGCTCCGAATCCATGAACACCGTGCAACGGTTGCCGAGGTCGAGCGGCGTTCGACTCGAGAGGCCCAGATCCGCGAACTCACCGATGATGCTGACGCCGAGCCGCTCCGCCTGTTCTTCGAGAAAGGATCCCGTGCCTGCGGCGCAGATCTTGTTCATCGTGAAGTCGAGTACCTTAGCGTCGCGCACGCGAATATACTTCGAGTCCTGGCCCCCGATTTCGAAGATGGTGTCCGCGTCGGGGAAATAGGCAACGGTTCCCATCAGTTGAGCCGTGATTTCGTTCTTCACGACATCGGCTCCGAGAAACGCCCCGGCCAGATGACGCCCGCTGCCGGTTGCGCCCACAGCCAGGAGTTCGAGTCGATCCGTGTAGCGGCGGCCGAATCGTTCGAGGGCTTCGGCCAACACATCGAGGGGCCGGCCGCGAGTTGCCAGATATACACTGTCAATGACTTCTCCGTCCGAGGCCACAATAACCAGATCCGTACTGACTGATCCGACATCGACGCCGAGAAAGGCCGAGATCTTTCCGGAGTCCAAGCCGGCAGGTTCCTGCCGGGGCCCTTCCAGTGTGGACGGACGCAGGGGCGAGAGAGAGCCATGCCCGCGCTTGTGAAGGTCCTGGCTTCTTTGACGCAAAGCCAGGCCGAGGGTTCGGATGTCAGTCCGTTCGCCCGCCTCACGGGCAGCCAGACAAGCACCCGCCGCTCCGAAGTACTCGAAGTATTCAGGAACAAACAGTTCGTCATCCCGGAGAGTCAGCACTTCGCGAAAGGCCCGCACAAGACCCGCATTGGCTGCGCCGCCGCCCAGGAACGCAACCGGCGGGAGTATGTCGCGTCCGCGAAGGATCGTCCCCATAAAGTTCCGGGCTACCGCGAGGCATAATCCGTAAGCCAATTCGTCGAGTGGCGTGCCTTTCTGCTGCAAGTGGATCATGTCCGACTTCGCAAAGACGCTGCAGCGTCCGGCGATGGTGGCGCCTTGGGGGGCTTCCGCCGCAAGTTGCGCCAGCGCCTCGACTGAAAGCCGCAGGCGGGACGCCTGCTGCTCGATAAAGCTGCCCGATCCCGCCGCACACAGGTCGTTCGTGGCGTAGTCGCCTACCGTTCCTTTCACGTCAAGCCGGACCCACTTGGCGAATTGGCCGCCTATCTCGATGAGCGTTGCGGCTCGACAGCCCAGAAGCTCCGCCCCGCGGGCCGCGGCCACGACGTCGTTGACGCCCGGGAGGCTTGCATCACCCCGCGCCAGGTCCCGTCCGCTCCCTGTCACGCCTACGAATACATCAGGGCCTTGCAGCACGGAAGCGGCCCACGTCAGCATCTCTTCAAGTCCGTCGAGGTGGAAGCGGCGTCCTCGCCGCTTTTCAAACGCGACGGGGACGTCGCGTCTACGGTGGAACGGGCGTCCCTGTGTCAAGCAGCGATGCGTGGCGAGCACCCGTCCCCCTGCATCAAGCACGATCGCCTTAATGCTGGAAGACCCGATGTCTAGACCGAGCAGATTTTCGGAGTGCATCCGTGCTACCTCCTTATCGGTGCATTATACAGCCCATTTCGCGCCGCAAGAGGATTCGGGCAGGCGTAACGCAGGCATCCCGGAGCTTCCCGAACAGAAGACAACGCAACCGCATCATTCCGTTGTCGTCGATGCACGCAACTGTTTCAGAAGTCCCTCGATGTCGCGGAAGCATTTGTCGAAGGAGTCCGCCCTCCGCGCAGCATCCAAGTCGAACAGCGCGGCAAAGGCCGCTTGGTGCTCCGTCTCCGAGTAACCCTGACCTCGTGGCATTCTCTTGGTAAGCCACTCCTTGGCGCCGCGAATCGATTCGGGTTCCAGGGGCGGCTCAAGATCCGCTGGGAGTCCGCTCCTTCCCCGTAACGACTGGGCTGCGGCCAGGAACCATGCCTCAAACTCGGTCTTGGCAAGGACTACGACAATTGGTATATCGCTACGCGCTACCACAGCTCGCCTAAGCAATGCCGGTCCATCCACTGCCGGACAGCCACCTTCCCAGTCACAATCGATGATCACCACAATGCCGCCTTGTCTCTGAAGCTTGCGCGCGGCAAGTTCGACAGAGCGTTCCATCTTCCCTTCTCCACGAAGCTTCGATACCGGCACACGTATCGGTTGAAGCACGATCGGGACAAACCCAGGGTCGATCGTTGCGGCTATGCGGCGAATAAGGACGGGCACGGCCTCACACTCGCCATGGCCCTCGACGATTGCCGCGATGCGGACTTCCTTCATGGAGTGTACTCGGCGAAAAGTTCAAGCTGTTTTGAAGTGATACTGTTGACGGCGGCTTCATCTGGCTCAAGCTGATTGAGGCGGAGTAGTTCGCCGGCCGTGTACAAGCGATCCCGTATTGACGTTCGCCCCGCCTCATCCAATGGCCCAATTCGCGTCTCACCATTCTTGTTGATCACGGCTAGGATGCTTGTATCGAGTATCTCCTTATCGTCCAGCAGGTCGGGGCTGTGGCTGGATACGGCTACCTGAGTTGTGTTACTCGCGATCCTCAGTCCGTCGCGAATAATCCCTGCCGCACCCGGATGAACCGCTGCTTCGGGCTCCTCGATACCCACAAACGGTATCCTCGGAGCATTGCCGTTCGCCGATTGAAAAAGCGCGGTCAGTACTCCCAGCGCGCGCAACGTGCCGTCAGACATATTCTCCGCCGGGAAGCGCCAAGGATCCTGATTGGTCCCTACCAGTTGCCGGAACTCCAGCGTCTCCTTTTTCCCGATGTGTCTAACGTCGACTCCTTCGATTCCCGGGACCACTTTGGACAAAAACGTTTCGACGCGTTTCTTCGCCCCGCTGCTCTCACTATCCATAAGAGAGAGGACGCTAGCCAGATTGCTGCCGTCGCGCTTGAGCACTTCACCCGGGTCCGGTGGTTGAAGCTCCCTAATGGCGTCCGGATTGAGGTTGTAGAATCCCATGTGAGACAACGCATCGTAAAGAGGCCGGAATTCGGGCAAGCCTGACACCGCGACAAGATACAGCCGGTCGTTAGAAACGGAAGGGCCCACCGCGAAGCTCTTTTGTTCCAGCACGCCAGCTTGCACTTTGTACTTGTGTTCCTCAGACCACCCTGTCCCGAAGACTCTGCACTCCTCCTGCTGAATCTCAAACCCACCTCTGGTCTGCGAGCCAATACGGAAAGCGTAGACTCCATGCTTGCCGTCCGGTAGCTGCCACTCGAGTCGAATGCCGAAATGCGTCGGGTGTCCGGAAGACCTGCGCCTTACTTCGTTGATGCCGCCACGTTCGCGCAAGGCGTGCTCGAGAGACGTGTTTAGCGACTCCGTTACCAGCCGCAGGGCATCAAGGAAGTTGCTCTTTCCCGCTCCGTTCTGACCGACCAGGAATGTCAAGGCCCCCAGGCGAACGGAACACTCCTTGATGCTTCGAAAATTGCTCAGAACCACGCGATTGAGGAAAATCGACTCAGCCATAGCTATCTCCACTTACACGCACAGCATGATCTCATCTTGCATTCGGATGACTCGGCCATAGCCTATCACAACAATACCCGATTGGACAGGCGGACGCAAAACACGGGGGTGTCAGCAATCGAGATCACCGCCTCCAACTGGATGAGGGCATAACTCCTGCACACCGTGGAGGAAAACTTGTATGCGCCGTGCTCTTGCGGATGCTACTTCGTATTGGCCGCTCGGCGACTCTATTCGCCGCTTCGGTTATTCATAGGTAGCCGAGGGCTTCCAGTTGTTTTCTCATTCCTGGCGACACCTCGTTTTGCTTTTCGGTGCTTTCGCCCATCAATCGGTTGCCAAGGTTTACAGCCTCTTGTTGCAGCCGGTTTAGCCGGTCCGCGAGCTCGGACTTCTGCGTTTCGTCCGGAACGTCTGTGCCGCGCTTTTCCCTTGGGTCGTTCTTCAGGTCGTGGATGACTGTGGCGTTCGTGGTCTTGGACAGGATCATCTTTTGAGTTCCTGAGACGATTGCCACCCGGTCTTCCCAGCGGATCGTGTTTGAACTCAGAACTTTCCCGTCGAACCCTTCGTTGTTTCCGTTCAGAAGAGGCCGGAGCGAGGGATAGAAGAAGTCGGCCTTGTCGTATGCGAGACCCTCCATGTCCAGGAGGGTGGGAGCAATGCCTGCATTGGATACCGGCGCCTCGACGACGCTTCCCGCTTTGACTTCAGGGCCGCAGATCAGCAAGGGGGCGGCTATCAACTCGTCGTAGAGCGATTGCCCATGGCCGAAATCGCCGTGTTCCCATAGCTCCTCTCCGTGGTCGTTCGTTAAGACCACAACTGAGTTCCGAAAGAGGCCTTGTTCATCAAGCGCCGCCACAAGCTTGCCGATGCAGTCATCGATGTAATCCACCTCGGCTTGGTAAAGGAGCCGCACCCATGAACGCTGTCGCGCGTTCGGCCCGACATATCCTTTCAGCGCGCTATTGAAGTGCGTGAATTGTTCCCCAAAGGTTTCGACGAGATCGCTCTTCGGAAGATATCTTGACGGAGGAACGAAAGGCCAGTGGGGATCGTAGTAGCGCAGCCATAGGAAGAACGGCGAACTGCTATTGTCCCTCAGCCACCCGCACGCAACCTCCGTGAGCTGCATGCTGTTCGGATCCTCGGGCATGGCATCGGCCCATATCAGCTTCTTCAACGCCTTGGCGGCGAAAGCGCCGCCGTCATCATCCCAAGTACTCCATCTTGGAAAGGGGTAGCAGGTGTCGAAACCCTGTGTTATTCCGTTGGCCGCGCCCATTCTCGACGTCAGCACGCTGTTGTACCATATGCCGCACGTCGAGTAGCCCTGTTGTTGCAGCCGTTCCGCCAGAGTGGCGATCTTGACATCAAGAATCGCCGGCGATGACACAGATCGATGGGCTTCAGGTGGAAGCCCAGTCAGTATTGAGACGACTGAAGGCACTGTCCATGGGGCTGCGGCGTATGCCTTGGCAAATCGAGCGCCGCGGCTTGCCAAGGAGTCCATGTTCGGAGTGGAAGAAGCCTGCGGGTTGTAGCAACTGAGGGCGTCCTGACGAAGAGTGTCTACCGTGATCAGTATCAGGTTTCTCTTTTTGCTCTCCGTTGGCGTTACGCAATTGGATGCCTTTGGGCGGTGGGGTTCCACGACGCCGGGCAGACTAACAGCGGATTGAACCCACAGGGCAAGCGCCAATGGACACAACATAGCCAGAGCACGGTGCGCGGATTTGGCAAACAGTATTGCGGCAATTGCCATTGCGGCGAGCGACGCGCTAAGAACGATATGCGCGGTCGGGAGCGGTCGTTCCGAGTATATTGCGCACCACCACAGGAATAATGAGACCGCGACTACGTACGGCGCGCAGGCGAGGATGCGCCAATACAAGAACCCTATTCCTTTTCTGTTCATGGACGACACGAGAAGAAAGCAAAGCAGACCCAGTAGGATGGAACATCCCGTAAGCACTCCCAGCAGCAGAACTCCACTCGCTTGACTGGGTGGAGACTGGAAAGAGGACCTCAGCAACAAGAAAAGAGAGAGAACGAACGCTCCAATGCCGCTTCCCGTCTCGACAGATCTCATTCGCAGCAACGATCCGAGCATCAGTCCGAATGCAAGAAGGAGAAAAGAAGCCAATGTTGTCAACAACGTAAGTAACCCGAATAGGGCAATAACGGTGGGCAGAGGTCTGAGCATCGCCGGCTCGCCCGGAAGCGAGAAAGCAATGTCGAGCGAACCGACCAGTAATCCCAAACACAAAGACAACGCGGCAATGTAGGCAAGTGAATTCTTGGCGCCCGCGACAGTCGCCTCACGCGGTCCGGAGTTCATCGTCGTGTCCTCCCATTGTTAACGCACGCCGGGCCGATCTGCAAGACCATTCATGATCAGCGCGCTCGGTGGGATGGTCCGGCCATCATGAACCAGCGCTGCATCTCGACAAGGCCGCTGGTTGTTCTTGGCGGGCCGTCGTATTGGCAGCCGATTTCCAGCAACGCATCCACGTCGGCCCAGTTGTACTCAGCGCCCCTCAAGGCGTCCCGCCGAATACGCTCGAGCTCGCGGCCCGTTGTCTCCCATTGCCGAACGAGGTTCCGCTGTTCTTCATAAGTTGGACTCTTCATGGCTTCACAATGAGCAGGCGTTTCGCCCGGTCGAGGATATCGGGCGCCTCTTTTAGCTCGCACAAGAGCGCCAGATGCTCGATAATGTACGGCACATCCAGGCGTTGCTGGCGAACTGCGACGCTTTCGGCGTCCAGCCAGTCGCGGGGGCGCGCCGCAAACGCCTTCATTACAAACAGATCTTCGGCCGTGCAACAAGGCATGAGAAGTCCTGGCGCGAACTCGATCAGCGCCGCGCGCCGCACCATGCCGGCTTCAAAAGGCAAGGCGCCCAGCGCGATATCCACATCCTTTCCATTCGATGCCCATATCAGCAGCACGCGCCGGCTCAACGCAAACGCATGCCCGTCCGGAATCCGCGACTCAAAACGGTCCAGAATCGCGGCGACGTAGCCCTCTTCCTCTCCCCACTCGGTCAGCAGGGTCATATCGGCATCCAAGGTCGTACGGGGCTCTCCCCACCGTTGCACCGCGAGCCCGCCAATGATGCAGAACTCCCACCCGCGCGCCGCCATAAAATCACAGACTTCTTTCGCGGCCTCAAAGAGTCCGTTCATTCCTCGGCCTCCTTGAACGCATCGGGCCAGAATGGCGTCATTCCCGCGAAGGCGGGAATCCAGAACACACACGTCGCTCCGCAACCTCCGCCCGTATTATGGACCGATATACGGGCGCACTGGATTCCCGCCTTCGCGGGAATGACGTATGGTTCCAGGCTCGTTGAGAGAACGGGCGCATTGCGACGGCATTTCTTCACAAGGTCTCCAGAGATCTGTCCTTGTCTCATCCGTTGAGTGTCCAGCCGGAGCGGTACTTGCGGCTTAGGAGATCGTTGCCTTCGGGGCTGTTGGTGACGCGGCCGTTTGCGGCGTCGTAATCGAGCTTCTTGCCAACGCGGTAGGCCACGAGACCGAGAAGCATCATCTCAATCAGCTTTCCGCCGTAATCGAAATCGCAGGACGTCTTGAGACCGCCCTTGCATGCGTTGATCCATTCCTGCTGGAAGCCGTCCATGGCAGGGATCAGTTTCTCCTTGGATCGCCGGTTGTAGTAGGTCAAGTCCGCTTCCTTGCCGTAGGGAAGGAGGAGGCGGTTGTCAAAACCCGCGACGAGGAAACCCTGTGAACCCTTGAACAATGCGCCGTGATCGACCTTGTTGAGGTCAACGCATTCCATGGGCGCGGAGGGCATGGCGCCGCCCTGATACCAGATCACAGGAATGGCAGGGCGCCAGTCGTTGGCGGAAATCTCGAACGCCGCCTTCAGTTCCACGGGGGTCACTTCCGGATTGAATGCGTCGCCCGTGGCCTCGGCGGATGTCGGCAGGCCGGCGTCGATCGCGTTCCAAGCGAGGTCCATGGTATGGCTGCCCATGTCGCCGACTTGGCCGCTGCCGAAATCCCAATACATGTTCCACGACAGGCAATTGGCGCCGGGCTGGCCGCTGAAGTACCCGGGGTTATAGGGATGATCGGGCGACGGACCAAGCCACAGGTCATAGTGGAGTGTCTTGGGCGGCGTGCCTTCGGCGGGCAGGTAACCGGACCTGCGAATCTGGCGATTGCCCCAGGCATGCACTGCTTTCAGTTCACCGATGGCCCCGTCGATGATCAGTTCCCGTACGCGATTGAAATTCTCATTCGCGTGACGTTGCGTGCCGACCTGAGTCGCCAGTTTGCCCTTGTTCTTGAGATAGGTCGCGCGAACGGTCCGCGCTTCCTCGACGGTGTTCGCCACCGGCTTCTCGCAATATACGTGGAGGCCGCGGTTCATGGCCCAGTTGGCGACAAAGGCGTGCGTGTGGTCCGCGGTGCAGCATACGACGGCGTCCAGGTCCTTTCGTTCGAGGCATTTTCGCCAGTCGACGTAGTGCTTCGCCTTGGGAAACTTCTTGGCCGCAAGGGCCAAGTGCTCCTCATTGATATCGCACAGGGCAACGACGTTTTCGCCGGCAATCGCGGCATAGTGAGCCGTAGCCCGGCCATGAGCGCCGATCAGGGCGATGTTGAGCTTGCTGCTCGGCGTTTTCGCCCCAAAGATCGTGCCGCTTGGCAAGACAAGCAATCCCGCCCCGGCGGCCGCGGCGGTCTTAAGGAACTGGCGTCGTTGAACGAAGTCGGTTTTCATCGTGTGTGCCCTTTCTGCGCGTTTTCCGCTGCATCCCAACAAGCATGAGATGATCACGTTTAGCTTAGCACTCCGAATGTCGCCCGGCAAGTTCCAGACTACCAAGACATCACGGTAGCGCTTGCCTTTGCGATAGAAGTTGCCGTCGTGTAGGATTTCGTTATGGCCAAGAGCGAAGGACAAAGTGAGAAGGCTCTGAAGTGTGGCGTGTGTTGGAGCAGGAGAAAGACGAGTTGGTCTATGCTATCTACGGCCTGACGCCGGAGGAAATCAAACTGGTGGAGGGCGCGAAGTGAGATTTGAGCTGACCAAACACGCGCAGAAGGCGTTGGACGAACGGGAAATTCCGGTCGAGTGGCTGGAGCGAACGTTGTTCGAGCCGGAAAAGGAAGACTATGAGATTGCACGTGGACAAAGAAGCCGATGCGCTTTACCTGCGCCTCG
Source organism: uncultured Nitrospiraceae bacterium (assembly GCA_964587655.1). Lineage (GTDB taxonomy): Bacteria > Hydrogenedentota > Hydrogenedentia > Hydrogenedentales > SLHB01 > CAZPMT01. The sequence goes on along the minus strand of CAZPMT010000073.1, from coordinate 8,425 downwards.
ATGATTCGAAGATTATCGAGTCGGAAGAAGTGTCGCCGGGCGTGGTGCTGGATTTCAACGAGCGCAATCAAGTGGTTGGCATTGAAATGCTGAACCTTTCCAAGCGCACGCCCAATCTGGATTTGCGCGAGTTCCAATACCAGACCGCCTGACCGGAAAACAAACGCCGGGGGAGCGATTGGTGGAGCGGATTTTGTCGGCGAGGCAGCGTGACGCCGGGGCGGACGCGCGATTGCGCCGCGCTTGATAACCGCTTATCCTCTGCAGGTGAAGTTATGATCAAAGAACATGAATGCGTGGTGCTGACGGCTGATTTGCCGGATGAAAGACTCGAAGCGGGCGACGTCGGCACGGTGGTGCATATCCACAAAGGCGGTGTCGCCTACGAGGTGGAGTTCATGACGCTGGATGGACATACCGTGGCGGTCGCGACGGTTGCGAGCGATCAGCTTCGCCCCGTGTCACGCCGCGACATCTCCCATGTGCGGGAATTGCAAGCGGTCTGATGCCGCCATGACGATTACGAAACAAACCGTCGCCGTTTTCGGTTTTGTTTCCTTGGTTTCGCTCGTCGAGGAGGCTGTAGGCGCTTTGCGGCTTCTTCAAGCGCATCGACCCTCATTCGCTCACCCTCCGCCTCCAGAAGCGCGCGGCGGCGCGCGGCAAACTGCTCGTATTCCGTAGCGGCCAGGGCATCGGCGTCCTGTTTGCTCACGGACCCGGCCGTTGTAAGAATCTCTCGTTCATTGAACCGCAGGAACTCATCCAGCTTCGTTTCCCAATTCTTGAGGAAGACTTGTCTGCGCCTGCGCGCCTGATCCTCGGCATAGTCCAGCCACATCGTGACAATGCGGTTCAGGCCGGAGATCTCTTCCACGCGCAGGTAGTTTTTCGCCACGGTTACATCCCCCTTGCGCACGATGCCGCCTTTCCATGTGGCCAGGCCCATGTTTGGTTGCGTATGGTCCGCGCGTTCCGCGATTAACTCGGCGGCCGTCTTGCCCGTCGCGGCAAAGTGCAGCTTGTTCTGGATGATCTTGAAGAACTTTACGGTATCGCTTCGTGCGGGATTGTAGTCGGCGGCCAATGCGAAGATCTCCTTCACCCGCAAGTACATCCGGCGCTCGCTGGCCCGGATGTCCCGAATCCGCTCCAGCAGTTCGTCAAAGTAGTCGGGAACGCCCAAACCATCCACCGGCGGGTTCTTGAGCCGTTCGTCGTCCATGGTGAACCCCTTCACCAGGTACTCGCTCAAGCGGGCCGTCGCCCATTGGCGGAACTGCGTCCCCCGTGGCGAACGAACTCGGTAGCCTACGGCAAGAATCGCGTCAAGATTGTAGTATTTCACCGTCCTGTGGACTTGGCGGCTGCCCTCCGGGCGAACTTGTAAGTAATCCTTACAAGTTGACGCCTCCTCAATTTCGCCTTCCGCATACAGCGCCTTCAAATGAAGGGTGATATTCTGCGGTGTCGTCTGGAACAACTCCGCCATCAGAGCCTGGCTCATCCAGAGCGTTTCGTCGGCGAAGCGGCACTCCACCCGCGTGCGCCCATCCTCGGTTTCGTACAGCAGAATCTCGCCACGCCCGTGTTCAGTATCGGATGGCATTACTTCTCCCCTCCCTACAGGCTGCGCACGTTTCCAGATTCACAGTAGCTTTCCGGGGTTCATGATGTTTGTGGGATCGAGTTGGCATTTGAGGGATTTGAGGATGTCCATCGCGATGGGACCTTTTTCCTTGGCTATCCAGGGGAGGTGATCGGTTCCCACGCCGTGATGATGGCTGATGGTTCCGCCGTTGGCGACGATGGTGTCGGAGGCGGCATTCTTGACGGCGAGCCATTGTTCGACTTCGCGGTCGAGCGCGCGCGGGAATGCGAATGTGAAGTAGAGGCTGGCGCCGTCGCGGTAGCAGTGGCTGACGTGGGCCATGACGATGCCTCGCGCGCCGGGCGCGGCCGCGTTGGCCGCGAGTGCGTCTTCGATGGTCTTGGCTACGGTCGCGTGAAGGTGGATGATGTTTGACCAGCGTGTGGCGGTCTCGAGTGTGTCGACGCCGAGTCCGCGATCCATCATTGGATCGCGGAGGTACGGCGTTAGGAATCGTTTCTCGTACCATGATTTCCCGAGTGTCTCGCCCATGTGCAGGCCGCCATGTTTCTTGATGATCCCGCGGCTGCGTTCGAGCGCATGCTCGACTTCGGGCTTATCGCCTTCGAGTCCGACGAGCATGACACAGAACACGGCGGGTGAGTCGGCGCCGGCGCCGCCGGTATCGAGCGCGTTGTAGAAGAAGGTCTCGCTCAAGTCCGATAGCCGGATCATTGCCGTGGCCACGCCTGACTGCATCATTTCGCGGGTGGCGTCGATGCCGGCGTCGAATGAGGAAAAGACGTAGCCGCGATAGTCTTTCACTTCGGGCGTCCGGTGTATCTTGACGACGGCGTCGGTGATGATGCCGAGCACGCCTTCGGAACCTGCGACAAGATCGCGCAGTTGGGGTCCCGCGGCTGAGCCGGGGAAACCTTCCGTCCGCCAAAGGCCGCGCGGCGTCGCCACGCGGGCGGACACGAGCCAGTGCTCGGCCTTTCCGTACTTGTTGGACTGATGTCCCGCGCTGCGCGGCGCAATCCAGCCGCCGAGCGTGGAGAACTCGAACGATTGCGGATAGTGTCCCAGCGTGAAGCCCTTACGTTGCAGCGCGTCTTCGAGTTGTGGGCCGTAGACGCCTGCCTGGACGTTGGCGACGAGCGACGTTTCGTCGATATCGACGATCCGATCCATGAGCGTCATGTCGACGGTGACGACGGTGTTGCGTCCACCGCCCGTCAGCGGCGTGACGCCGCCTACCACGCTCGAGCCGCCCCCGAACGGGATCACCGCGATGTTCTGCCGCGCGCCAAACTGAACGATGGCGAGCGCCTCGTCAGCGGATGTCGGATACAAGACGGCATCGGGAGCGATCTCGATCCGGCCTGCCCGGACGTGGAGGAGATCATGATAGCTCTTACCGCGGGCGTGGAAGGCGCGCTCATAGTCGTCCGTCATGACGCGGTCCGCGGCCAGCAGATCTCGCAGGCTCGCAGCGACGCCCGGATCGAGACGCGACGCGGGCAACGCGATTTCCGCCAGTGGTTTCGCGGGCGTCGATGGCAGCGCGTCCATACCCACCGTCCGCGCGACCCATGCCCATCCCGCATCGGCCTTGTCGCCGAGCATATCCGGCGCATCCACCCAGCCCCATCCGTTCCACCGTAGCTTCCGGCGATCGATGCTCATGACGTGCTTCCTTTCCACCTAGATTCGGCGGTCAAGACCGGAGACGCTTTTCGAAATGTTGGACGGCATGGACCTTGTGGACCTTGTGGACGGTGTGGACAGTGTGGACGATGTGGACGCTGAGGAGCCTCGTCCCAGAGGTTGTGTCCACTCTGTCCATTCCGTCCATTCCGTCCATTGCTTGGACTCGTCCGCTTGGCTCCAATTGCCGAATCCAGGATGAATTAGCCTAACACATCACCCGCGGGCACCAGAAGCGGGATGGATCAGCTTCGGAACGGGATTGCGCTGGGGATGATCTCGAAGGTGGCGGGGAGGCGGCCGGGTGCTTCGCCGTCGACGTCGAGCAGGACTTCGGTTGCGCCTTCGACGGGGAGCGCGGTGACTTTCTTGCCGCGCATTACCGTGACCTGGGGCTTTGAGATGTGCTCGCCCTTGTAAATGGAATTGACGTTCCACAACACGCCGAACAGGCCTAAGTCCGCGACTATGACCACGTCAAACAGGCCGTCATCCGGCACGGCATCGGGCCCGATCCGCATGCCGCTGCCGAAGAATTGCCCGTTGCAGACCGCCGCGACGCTCACGTTGACCTCCTCGTCGTAGAGATCGTCCACGCAAATGCGCACGCGCTGGTTGCGGTATCGCAGGAGGGCTTTGGTCATTCCCCATTTGAATGCGAATCGTCCGCCGAAGCGTTTGGCGAACTTGAGGCGGTTGACGGCACGGTCGGTCGCGCCGCTCAAGCCGAAACTGGCGACATTTCCGAAATAGCGGACCTCTTCTTCATCCGCTTCGTTGATGAATGTGAGCTTCCCGAGGTCGATGGATTTTATCTCGCTGGCCGCCATGCAATCGATCTGTTGATCCAGGGCGTCCGGCATGCCGAATGTGCGCCGGAAATCCCTGCCCGTGCCGCTCGTCAGTACGGCCAGCACGGCATCCTCGTTGATCAGCTTTCCGTCTTCAAAGAAGCCGTTGATTACCTCATTCACGGTGCCGTCGCCGCCGATGGCGATGATCTGTTCCATGCCCTCCTTGAGCGCCTGCGTCGCGAGTCGTTTGGCGGCCATGGGGCCGTCGGTGAATACCACGTCGACGGGGCCGATGGCATGGCTCAACTTTGCCTCGATGCTCGGCCATATGGTTCCGGTGCGGTCGCCCCACGAGTGCGGATTGACGATAGCGCGCGTGCGCGCCCACGACGTGAAATGCGCGACCGCGCGGTTGGCTTGGGCCCTGCGCTCGGCGGGACTCCATCCCAGTTCGCGCGCCATCAGATCCGCGACCCGTTGAATGGCCGCGTCGCCCGGCGTGCCGATCGTGCCCAGGCCGGTGCGCCGGAACAGGACGTCCTCGACCGTCAACGCCATCTCTTCTCTGACGGCGTATGCGACTTCGGCGGCGATGTCGGGAAAACGGTCGGAGAGCCGCTCGAGGAGCTTCGGATCCTGTTGAATAAGGGCGAGGACGTCTTCCGTGCGGCTGCCGTAGTTCTTCGCGAGGTTCTCGATCACGGGCGCAGGCAAATCAGAGTGCTGTTCGACGATCTGTTTCTTGAATTCGGCGAAACGTCCGAGGTTCCCGCCGTACGTAGGGAGACGGTCCGTTGTGCATAGGGCCTTGGGCCTTCCGAGTTTGGCGATGGCAAGGTCCACGACCTTTGCCGCGAGACCTCGCGAGGTCGTCCACTTGCCCCCGATGACCGTGATAACGCCTTGTAGTCCTTCTTCCGTTTCGTGGTCGACTATCTCGGCGGCGCGGCTTGCGGTGTATGAATCCGGCCCCTCCGGTTTCTGTTCGGCGTCCTTCGGGCTTTTCTCCGGGGCCTCTTCGCCCCCCGAAGTGTCGACGATGGGGCGCAGGCCGGCGTAGAAATAGAGGACGTCTGATCGGAGCAGGTTTGCCCCCGGAAATCCCTTGTTCACGACGGCCAGGAAATTGATGATGTCCTTCTCCGTGACGTGGACCGCGTCGGGGACGCCCTTGTAAACCGTGTCGGTCGTGCCGAGGATGGAGTATCCCCGCCAGGGCAGAATGAAGAAATGGCTGTGTTCGTACGGAACCGTGACGGCGTGACCCTGTGTGAGTGGGCGCGTGAGCAGATGAATTCCTTTGGAGCGGATCAGATGGTGCGCCGACTCGGCCTTTCCTGAGAGTTCGCGTTCCAGTTCGGTCATGAGCAGGTCGGCCCACGGGCCCGCCGCATTGATGACGATGCTGCCGCGGATTTCGTGGAGCGGGACATTCTCTTCGGCGGACGATCCCTTGGCCGGCGCGGGTTGTCCGCCGGCCTTGACGACATCACGCGCGCGGACGCCCGCGACGCGATGGTCCTCGACGAGAAAGGAGACCACCTCCGCGTAGTTCGCAACATCCGCGCCCGCTTCAACCGCGCTCAAGATGCATTCGAGAGCAAGACGTTCCGGCGAGTACATTTGGTAGTCGTAAAAGGCCATGGCCCCCGACAGATCGTCCGATTCCAGGCCCGGCTCGAGGGCAAGCGCTTCGTTGCGACTCAGCTTCTTGTGCGAGGGGATCGATTTCTCCGGATCGTCGAGCTTGTTCCGGTCGTAGGCGAGCCAGTCGTACAACGTGAGCCCAATGGCGCGCGTCATTCGGTCCTTGAGACGGGTGCTGGTGATCGGCATCAGGAACATCAGGGGATCAATGAGATGCGGTGCGGTGTTGGACCAGATCCGGCGTTCGCGCAACGACTCGCGGACAAGACCCAGCTCGAGGTTTTGCAGATAACGCAGCCCGCCATGGATCAATTTCGAGGACGCGCCCGTGGTTGCGCTCGCAAAGTCGCGCTTCTCCAACAGCGCCACCGACAGTCCGCGCGACGCCGCATCGCGCGCGATGCACGCGCCCGTAATCCCCCCGCCCACGACAACCAAGTCGTAGGATTTCGCGGACATTGCATCGAGATCGCGTTTCATCTTGTCCTGCCTTATATCAGGAAGCTCGTCTTGGAAACAAGGGGCACTTATCTCGCGTCGTAAAGGTTCGGTCATGGTGGTACGAAATGGGCTTGCGAAACGCATTCGGAAATGTTTTTGTCTGCCTGAAAGATATATCATGCAAGCGGCGGAATCAGGAAACTGCCGTATCGCAGGCGAAGGAAAGAACTCATGAACTTCCTGACAAAGACGTGTTCTCTTGCGCGTATGGCCAAGGTGGTGCTCACGTGGAACCGGCGCAACACCCACTACCGATGCCGGATACCGGGAAACCCAAAGTTCATGGGACCACGCGACGCGGTGAAGCTGATCCCCGACGGCGCGGTCATTGCCACATCCGGGCTTGGCGCGAACCAGCGTCCTTCCATTCTATACTGGGCGATCCGCGAGGTCTTCGATGAAACGGGGCGCCCGCGCAATCTGACGCTGATGAGTATCGGAGGACAGGGCGGCCGGGGACGCGCCCCGGGCACGCTCGAGGAACTCGGGCGTCCGGGTTTGTGCACGCGCCTCTTCACGGGCCACGTCGAGACCTACAAATCGATCCTGCACTTGGCGGAACATGGCGAGGCGGAACTGCAGTGCCTTCCGCAGGGCGTGATGGCGCTCCTGTTCGAGGCGCAGGGCCGCGGCGAGGATTCGCTGCTGACGGGGGTGGGCGTCAACACGTTCATGGATCCTCGCGTGGGGCGCGGCACGCCTTTGTCCGGCGCGAACGCTGAACAATGGGTCGCCGCGGAAGGAGACAAGCTGCGGTTTCGCCTGCCGAAGGTCGGCGTGGCGCTGTTCAACGCCTACGCGGCGGATCGCGAGGGCAACATTTACGTCACGCATTGTTCGATGAAAGCCGAGATCCGCGAGATCGCGCGCGCGGCAAAGCGAAACGGCGGACGCGTCATTGCCAACGTATCGTGCGTGGTGGCGAAGGGCTTTGATGACATCTATGTTCCCGCCGAGGACGTTGACACCGTCGTTGTGTATCCGCGGACCGAGCAGAGCGGCTTCGTTCCCTACAGGAAACATCTTGCATACCTGACGCTCAAGGGCAGGCTCTCGACGGAAGAAGGTGTCCAACGGGCGCGTTTTTCCAACCGAGTCATGGGCATCACGCCACGAAGGAGCGCGATGGATCAAGTCCTGGCGAGGCTGGCGGCGGACGTGTTTGCGCGGACTGCGTCCACCGGGGCGCTCGTAAACATCGGAGTCGGCATGCCCGAGGAAGTGTGTCTCGTGTTGCATCGGCACGGAATCCTGGAACATATCACGTTGTTCACGGAAAGCGGCGTAATTGGCGGCGTCCCCGCGCCCGGGATCTTTTTCGGGGCGGCAGTGAACCCGAGCCGGATAATATCCTCGGCGGAGGTGTTCAGGATGTGCGAGGAAAGACTCGATACGGCGATCGTCGGCGCTTTGCAGGCGGACAGCGACGGAAACGTGAACGTATCCAAACGCGCGGAGCGTATCAGCAGCTACGTAGGTCCCGGCGGCCTTATCGATTTGACCACAGCGGCGAAAACGGTGATCTTCGTCACCAAATGGATGGAAGGAGAGAAGATTCGACTGGCCGGCCCGCGCGTCCGGATCGTTGAGGCGGGCAAGCCAAAGTTCGTGAGCCGGGTGGACGAAGTAACCTTCAGCGGCAAGGAGGCGTTAAAGGCGGGCAAGCAGGTCTATTACGTGACGACCGTCGGCGTCTTCCAACTCACGGAGCGCGGGATGGAACTGAGCCGCGTCATGCCGGGGCTCGACATTCAGAGCGACATCATGACCACGACGTCCATGAGTATCGTCCCGCCGGAGACGCGCAGTGTTCCCCTCGTCGAAGAGTCTATTCTGAACGATAAAGGGTTCCAGTTGCGCCTTAGAGACGGCGTCGCGTGACCGTACCGCGACGGATCGAGGTGTCTGATGAACGGTGAAAGCAGCGGCCTGTGGTTGATGGTTGCGGTCGTCACGGGAGCCGTGGGGACGGCGATGGCCGTGTATGGGATCGACAGAAGGAGCCGCTTCCGTTAATCCTCGGGATAGTCATCGGCATCGTCCCGATGCTCGTGAACTCCAGATGGGTCGCGGCCCTCCTTTCACTTGCGGTGGGAGTGTTGTTCGTGGCCGCCAAGAAGTACCTCTAATGTGGAAGCGGCATCCTTGCCGCTTTGTTTCGGTTGTGAAAACGCGACGAGGA
>CAZPMT010000072.1:0-27018 GCA_964587655.1 uncultured Nitrospiraceae bacterium | reverse complement strand
CGCGCAACGCGTCACTGTCCAACAGCTTACAAAGGCCATCGCATGAAAATGCAAAATAACTTCAACGCTCTTGACGGATAGTAGCACACTGTCATTGCGAGCGAAGTGAGGCAATCTCCCAAACGTATAAGACAATCATCTCCTATGCAAAGCTTCGGGAGATTGCTTCGCTTCGCTCGCAATGACAATGTGCTTCTGCGTTTGACCGCACTCAAGGAATGTGCAATTCTATCCGTGCGTTGGCGTGGATGCTCCGCGTCGCAGTGACGGATTCGAGGAGAAAAGAATGTCGGTTTCAAGTGGCAAACGCGCGCTGATCACGGGGATTACGGGACAGGATGGGTCCTATCTTGCAGAGTTGTTGCTTGAGAAGGGATACGAAGTATACGGCATTGTGCGCCGCTCGAGCACCGAGGCCTTCGAGCGAATCGCGCACGTCAAGGACAGTCTCAAGCTTTTCCAGGCCGACCTGCATGACCAGGTCTCCGTGATTTCCGCGCTCAGCGAGATCCGTCCGCACGAGGTATACAACCTTGCCGCGATGTCGTTCGTGCCGACCTCGTGGAAGCAGCCGATCCTCACGGGGGACGTCACCGCGCTCGGGGTGACGCGGGTCCTCGAGGCGATCCGCGTGGTCGACTCGTCGATCCGGTTCTATCAGGCTTCCTCGAGTGAGATGTTCGGGCACGTGCAGGAAACGCCGCAGACGGAAAGGACGCCGTTCTATCCGCGCAGTCCGTATGGCGTCGCGAAACTGTACGGTCACTGGATAACGGTCAACTACCGCGAGAGCTACGGCATCTTCGCGGTGTCGGGCATTCTCTTCAATCACGAGTCGCCGCGACGGGGGCTCGAGTTCGTGACGCGCAAAGTGTCAAACGCCGTGGCGCGAATCAAGACGGGACTCCAGACCGAACTGCGTCTCGGCAATCTGGAGGCAAAACGCGATTGGGGTTACGCTAAGGACTATGTGCGCGCGATGTGGCTGATGCTCCAGCAGGAAACGCCCGAGGACTATGTTGTATCGAGCGGCCGCACGCATACCGTGCGCGACATGTGCGAGGTCGCTTTCTCGCACGTGGGGCTTGACTGGCGCCAGTATGTGATTGAGGATCCGGAGTTCTTCCGTCCGGCGGAAGTGCATGTGCTCCTCGGCGACTCGGCGAAAGCGCGCGCCAAGCTCGGATGGGTCCCGGAGGTCTCGTTCGAGGATCTTATCCGGCTGATGGTGGATACGGATCTCGATCGCGTCAAGAAGCAGATCCAGAACAGCGGGGCCGCGTGATGGAACCGGCGGCGGGGCGGGCCTTAGTAACGGGCGCGGCGGGATTCGTCGGCAAGGTCCTTGCCGAGTTCCTGCGGGCGCGAGGCTGGACAGTGCTCTGCAGCGACCAGCGGGCGCCGTCAGGGGAGCCTGATTGGTTTGCATGCGACATGGGCTACCGAGAGCAGATCGAACGCATGGCGGCGTGGGCGGGTCCGGTGACGCACGTGTTCCATCTGGCCGCGGTAACGTTTGTTCCGGAGGCAGGGCGCGACCCGTCCGGGGCTTTCGCCGTGAACCTGCTCGGTACGGTGCATCTGGCGGAAGCGATGGCGCGCAATGCGCCCGCGGCACGCCTCATTTACATAGGCACGGCGGAGGTTTACGGCCACCCGCAATTTCTGCCTATTACGGAATCCCATCCGCTTCAACCGGCCAATCCCTACGCGATCAGTAAGGCGGCGGCGGATCAGTATTGCGCCTACCTGAAACACACCGGCATGGATATTGTCCGGGTGCGTCCCTTCAATCATACCGGGCCGGGCCAGTCGGACCTTTTCGTGCTGTCGAGCTTTGCCAGGCAGATCGCCCAGATCGAATCCGGCAAACGGCCCGCCGTGCTGCGCGTGGGCAACATCGAAGCGTCCCGCGATTTCACGCACGTCGTTGACGTCGTCCGCGCCTATGAATGCATGGCGCTGATGGGCGTTTCCGGCGAGGCGTACAACGTGTGCTCGGGCCATCCCGTGGTTATCCGCGATGCGCTCGATCGGCTCATCGGGCTTTCGACGGCGAGTATCCGGGTCGAAGTCGAACCACAACGCATGCGCCCCGTGGATGTTCCGTCGACCTTCGGCTCATATGAGAAACTCGCAGGGGATACGGGCTGGCGGCCCGATATTCCGTTCGACGCTCTCCTGGCGGATCTCCTCGCGTACTGGCGCGGGCGCGAGGCGGGTTAAGCAGGTGTCGGCAGGCCTCGGGCGGCGGCGAGGGATGGACAACGGGCGTCCGCCGTGCTAGCATGGCGTCGCCTCTCGCATATTGGACAGGGCCATGTGGCGATTCGTACATTTGACCGATACCCATCTGGCGAGCATGGTGGACGGGGAGTGGAACAATCGCTTTCTGTGCACGATGATGCCCGATGTTATGAGTTGCCTGCGGCGGGATCTTGCCGTGATCAACCCCGATTTTCTGCTCGTGACGGGCGACATTGCCAGCCAACACACGCGCGATGCCGTTTTTGCCGCGCGGGACCTTCTGGATTCCCTGGGCCTCCCATATTTCCCCATGGGCGGCAACCACGACTTCGTCGTGGAAGACTCGCGTAAGTGGTTCATTGAAGCGTACGCGGCGCGTCTTCCCGACCCGGACACCGTGTATTCCTTTACGCACAAGGGTCTCCATTTCTGCGTGTTGGATCCCTGGTGGAAGTGGCGGGACGGCTCGCTTTGTCCCGTGAGCGAGAAATCGATCATGGATGCGCCGGAAGTGTCGGTGCGTGGCGCACGGTGGGCGCTGCCGCCGTGCCAGTTTGCCTGGCTCGAAGAGGATCTCGATGCGAACCGGGGGCTGCCGACGGTGATCGCTCTTCATTGCCCTCTGATCCCGATTCCGCGCCGGATGCGCCGGCCCGGTTTCAAGGATGCCGGCCATCTCGATAACAGCAATCTGGTTCTGGGAGTGTTGGGCCGGTACCCGCAGGTGAAAGCCGCCATTTCGGGGCACGTGCACATGCATTTCATCGAACAGCAAAGGGGCATTACCCACATCGCGACGGGAGCGATGCCGGAATTCCCATGCGAGTACCGCGACATTCACGTGTACGAAGACCGCATGGAAGTGTACACCCGCGGATTGAGCGAGAACGCGTTCGCGGAACGCTCGCTCATCGCCGGAAAGGAATGGACGGCTGGCGAACCCCAAGACCGCACCGCGGTCATCAGTCTCGCCGGGAAGTGACGCCGGAGAAGAAGCCACGCCGTGTCGGTTCCGAGTCACCTTTCGATAGACATCACTACGACGAGTTCGCCCTGATCCATCTTCAGACCGCGGAGTTTGAACTGCTTTCCGGGACCTATCATGATCGTTGTCGAGACGGCGTTAACGGGCCGTCCGCCGGCCTCCTTTGACGCCATCTGCACCTTCAGACTGATCCTGACTTGCCCGTTCTGCTCGCGCGCGAGGGGCGTCGCGCAAAGGGAGTATCCGGAACCCAGATCGAGCGACGACTCCTTGTTGAACGGAGCGGAGACTGTCGCCGCGCTGAGCTTGCGATACCGGTCAAACTCCAAGTCCGCGAGGGCGGACCGCACGCCTTCGAGTCCCGGGCCGAACTGCTTCGCGCCGCCCTCGGTGGTGGCTTGTACGGCAACGACCGAGATCGAGACGGGCGGCGGCTGACCGCTCTGGGTCTGCGCCAGCATGGCGCCCGCAATCACGATAATATGCGTCAGGTTCATAGGATGTCGTCCTGCGCCGCGGGGACCTTCAGCCAGATCGTCGTGACGCCGTCCTTGGAGGAGTAGGACTCGACCGTGGCCCCTTGGATCTCCGAGGTGCAGGATTCAACGACTGTGGCATCGACAGTGCCCGGCCCGTTAGTGAATACCGCGAAAGTGGCGATGGCGACGATCAGCGCGGCGGCGGTCAGGGACGCCAGCGCCCATATCCCGCGATGGCTTCGCCCGGGCGATTCGACGCGCTCCCGGATGCCTTCGATAAAGGCGTTGAGTTGGGGTTCGGCGATCTCCTGATGCTTCGCCACGCTCTGAAGCCCGGCGCGCATCTCCTGCATGCGTGCGAGGCGCTCGGCGCAGGCCGTGCATGTCTCGACGTGACCGCGCACACGGTCGGGCTCAGGGTGCTCGCCGTCAAACCAGCGTTCCACATCATACGTCCAACGACATTCAAACATAGCGATTTCCCTCCTTCTTTGATCCTCCGGGCGCGATCCCCATATCGCTCAGACGCCGCTGGAGCTTGCGCCTGGCGTGATGCAGACGGCTCATTACCGTGCCCAGGTTGCAGTCCATGACGTGGGCCATCTCCTCGTACGTCATGCCCTCGTACTCCCGCAGGATGAAGGCTGTCCGGTGTTTGAGAGGAAGGCCCTGAATAGCCGACTCGATGGCGCGTCCGATCTCCTCCGCCTCGACCGCGCGGTCGGGCTCGAGGATGGAACTGGACGCTCCGTCCGCCCGCAATGCGTCATCGAAACCGACGGTGGGCAAGCGGCGCTTCTTCAGGAAATCCCTGCACTGGTTCGCCGCGATCCGCAGAAGCCAGGTCTTGAAGCTCGCCTCTCCCCGGAAGCGCGCCAAGGCGCTGTAGGCCTTGATGAACGCCTCCTGGGACAAATCCCACGCCTCTTCCCGGTTGCCGATGAAGTGATAACACAACCGGAAGACGTCGTTCCTATAGCGCCGGACCAACTCTTCGAAGGCGTCGAACCCGCCGGTTCGCGCACTGGATACGAGCGCGGCGTCGGAAGCCTCGTGAGTCTCCGCGACGCTCCGCGGCTCCGTTCTCTGAGCATTGCCTTCCATGGGAACGATATCATACAGAAAGGCAGGCACGCGATCACGCCGCTGCAATGCGACCTCCAGCGGAATACCCATAAGCCAACCTCCAGACTCGTCCGAGAAGAAGACGAATTGCAGACGGAGTTATTCATCGGGTTTCGGGTCTTGGGTTTCGGGTTTCCAGCCTCCAAGCCTTCAGCCTACAGCCTCGATTTGGAGAACGTCTGATAATAGTCTCTGTGCGAAACAAGGGGTGTTTGATTTGCTAATCTTCAATTTTTGCGCATAATACTTAGATTATGGCGGGTAGGGCGGCGGGAATTGGCGCACTGTGTCACCCCAGAAAGAGCAGTCAGAAGACAGGAGACAGAAGTCAGAATAGTGCCGGCACTGGGGTAATGTTTGGTTGAACGACGTTCCGAGAGTCACCCACGGGTGAAAGAGACTATCGTCGCAAGACGGTCTCATTCTGGCTACTGACTCCTGACTCCTGACTTCTGGCCCCTACCGACGTTCTTAGGGTTACTGCCTTCGGGATTCGCCCATTAGTCACGAACGGCCGAGTGGCTCGCGAATGGCTCGTCGGAGGGATTGAATATGGTGTTACTCGGCGGTTCCGGACGTATTCCGTAGTCCGCGGAACTGCCGGAGAGTCGAGCGGTGGTACAAGTCGCTGAAGACCGGGTGCATTCGGCCAGGAACGCGGCTATCGCTCGACGTATCGTGGGCCAATTCGTGGCGCGCTACAACGAGGTCCGACTGCAGAGCGCCATCGGATTTGTGACGCCCAAAGACAAACTCGAAGGCCGTGATACCGAGATTCTCGCGGCGCGCGACTGCAAACTCGAAGCGGCCTGCGCCGAACGAAAAGTGCGTCGCCAGACCGCCCGAAGGGAGGTGCTCGAAGGAATGCCTGAAAATCCTGAACACTCTCCCTTGACAAGCCGACTCGAATGATCTATGGTTTATGCGAAAGAGTCGCACGGAGACCATTAAGAGGAACTCCGGCGCAGTAGGCGGGAGGGAGTTTTCGGGTACGCACATCATTACGGGAGAGGTATTCTCGTTTCTCTTGACGGGGAACGCGCTAAAGTAACGGAAAGAAGGGGCCATGAAGAAGATTCTTGCATTCGTTATCATTCTTGTTTCTTTTGCGTCGAGCGCATTTGCGGAGCGGGTTCTGACGCTCCTCGAACCGGTCGGTCTCGAGGTGTGGATCACGGGCACCCACGATATCCGCTGGCAGCGAACCGGCACGAGTTGGACGCCATCCGATACGCTGAAGATCGAGTACTCGTCCGACGGCGGCACAAACTGGACCCTGCTTGCGGCCAGTGTCCTGGCGAGTCCGAACTGGTATCCGTGGGACGTCACGGGGATGCCCCCAAGCCCATTCTACCGGGCGCGCCTGACGTGTAACGAGGATCTCTCGGTGACGATTGCAGGCGGTGATTTCCGCATCGGCATCCTGACGTTCTACGTAAACGACACATCAACCAGCAACGACAAATACTGCACGGCGGCAGGAAGTCCCGTTAACAATGGTTTGACGCCTGCGGCCCCGAACACGAGCGTTCAATATATCGTTGACACGTACAACCTCGAGGGCGGCGACCTAATCAACATCGACACGGGGGTCTATCCGCTGACTGCGAACATCACGGTGGGCGCCGCAGACGGCGGCGACTCCGGCAACCCAGTCCGGTTTGTGGGCGCGACGGAATTGGATGGCACGCTGCTTACGGTGCTGGATCGGAACGCGGCGGGGATCTCGACGAGCCGGGTGTTCGAGGCGACTGGCGCCTACGTGCGGGTAGACGGTATCAAGGCGACGCGCGGGTATTATGGGATCAATCTTGCGGGGACGGGCGGCGAGGCGCTCAACTGCGAGGTGTACGGCAATGGCAACGTCGGGGTGAATGTTCCCGGCAGCGGCAACACGGTGGCGGATTGCCTGGTGCGGGACAACACGGGTACGGGCATCAACGGCACGGGGACGATAACGGGCAACACGGTGCAGAACAATACCACGACGGGGATCTACTGTTCCGGGGGGACGACAACCGGGAACACAGTGCGCAATAATACGGGCGACGGCATTTACGCGTATGCGCAGAGCTCGGCGGTAACGGTGTCCAACAACCTGAGCGTGAGTAACGGTTCGCGCGGGCTCTATATGTACACTTCGAATTTTTGGTCGCAGACGGTGACGGCGGTGAACAACACCTTGGCGGGGAACGGCTCGCACGGGGCGTACTATTATCGGGCCAGCGGCGGAACATGTAATTTCCGGAACAACATCGTTCACACGGACGGAGCTGGCAAGGTCTGCTTCTACATCCAGTCGAGCTTGTCGGGCACGTTCGACTATAACACGTACTATGCCACAGGGGGTGCGGGCGTTGGGTACAACGCGGGCGCCACGCGTCCGACGCTGGGGGAATGGCGGACGTCGACGGGCCAGGACGCGAATTCACTGAATGTGAACCCGCTGTTTGTCAATCCGGCCGGCGGCGATTACCACGTGATGAGCACGGAAGGCAGCTATCACGACGGGGCATGGACGGATGATGCGCAGAGCAGTCCGACAATCGACGCCGGCCAGCCGGATTCGACATGGCCTTACGATTACGAGGCAGAGCCGTGTCCCAACGGCAGCCGGATCAACCAGGGCTTTGACGGCGGCACGGCGCAGGCTTCGAAGACCCCTGGGGAACATCCGACGGTGGTCAGCGTTGCCGCAGTTACCTTGCGCTCGATCGACGTCACGTTCAGCCATGCGATGGGCGTCGGCGTCACGGAACCCGCCAACTACACGTTATCGGGCGACGGCATGGGCAACTTAGCCGCACATCCGGATTCGGTCGTATTACGTTCGGGGAACACCTACACGCTGACATGGGGCGGGGGCGAGATGCGTAACGGCGCCACGGCGACCGTGACGGTGGCGCCGGTCCAGAACGTGCAGGACTTGTTGTGCTATCACGTCGATGAAAACGCGAATTCGGGTCAGACCCCCGGTATTGGCGTGCTCCCAACGATCACGGTCAATCCGTTGACGACGCGGAACCGGACGCCGCTGCTGTCCGGGACCATACAGGACAACGAAAGCGGCATCTGCGGCTGCGAGGTCACGGTGAACGGGCACGTCTACCCCGGCACGGTCAACGGGACGAACTGGAGCGCGCAGGTGACAGACCTGCTCGATGGCGACCCGCCGCACACGTACGACGTGGATGCGCGCGCGACGGACTGTGCGGGCAACACGGCCCTGGATCCCACTAATGGAGAGTTGACGATCGATATACTCACACCAACCACGGTGGATGCCATTCTGGCTACCGATCCGACGCCGACAAACGTCCAGACAGTGCATTTCACGGCGTATTTCAGCATGCACGTCGAGAACGTCCAAATCGCTGACTTTGTGATCGATGCGAGCGGCGGGCTGACCGGCGCGACGGTCACGGCGGTGCAGGTGGTCGGCGGATCGGACAACACGCAATGGACGGTGACGGTGGACACGGGTGCCGGGGACGGCTCCTTGAGCATCGATCTCATTGACGCGGATCTCTCGATTGTGGATATCGACGGATATCCCCTGGGCGGCTCTTTCGTGAACGGGCAAGTGTATCAAATCGATAAGACGTCGCCAACGGTTTCTCTTTCCAGCCCGCACGACCCGACCAATGCGTCAGTCATCCCTGTAACCGTGACATTCGATGAGCCCGTGTCCGGCTTTGACGCTGGAGACATCAACGCGGCCCATGCGACCGTGGGCAACTTCACCGTTGTCTCCTCGTCCGAATACACCTTCGAACTGACGCCGAACCCGGCGGACTATCAGGGTGCTATCACCGCGGACATCCCGGCGGATGCAGCTCACGACGCCGCCGCGAACGGGAACATGGCGGCGCCGCAATTGAGCGTCACCCGCGACACGATTCCGCCTACGGTGGATATCAGCGCGCCATCGGCTTTAGCCACTGAGAACGACCCAGTCACGTATACGGTCACGTACGACGGCGCCGACACCGTGAGCTTGACCAAGGATAACGTTCATCTGATTGAAACCGGGGAGGCCCAGGGAGAGGTGTTCGTTTCGGATGCTAAGGCTGTGTTCACGCGCCTCATCACGATTGACAACATAGAGGGGCAGGGAACGTTGACTATCACGATTGATGACGGGACATCGTGCGATGCCGCGGGCAACTGCGACCTGGGCTTTGCCGGCGTAATCGAGGTTGTTAGCGTCGGGTCGGCCGTGCCGGTGGCGGGGATCGTGTCCGTCGGTCTTCTGGCCGCGGCGTGCGTGTTGAGCGGCCTCGGCGCAATCAAGAGGAGGAGATAGGCAATCGAGTGTAGCCACTGTCTGTCGTTAGTGACGCTTTAGCCCGTGCACTTCGGTATTGAGATAACAGGGGTGCATTGAGAACCGCGGCCTTCATCTACAGGTCTTGTCGTTCCCCACAGTCCTTCTGGCCCCTGCATGCGGCTTCAGCGCACGTGTATCCCTCCGTGACGGAATTCAGAATACAGAAGTCAGAATACCAAGGACCAAGAGGACCTGCTGGTGGATGGCGCATTCGGCAATCCAACTGTGAGTGAATGGTTGCGATGGGCTCCTCATTTCAGTTGAAGTTTAGGCCGTCGTGTGCTATAGTTTAACCACTAGAAGTGAGTGGGTCCTGTTATGCTCTCGAGCCAGCGTGAATTGGACAAGGCGTTGAGGCTGCTGGGTGGAATCCTGGAGCTTCACGAGGGTGCGCCGGTCAAGTTGGTGGTTTGCGGGGGTGCGGCGCTTCTGGCCAGGGGTTTGCGCGAGCGTACGACTCAGGATGTGGATGTCCTTGCTCTGCTTGATGATCTGGACCAGGTGGTCGCGCCGGTGCCGTTACCTGAGAGTCTTCTTCAGGCCGCCTCCGAGGTGGCTAGAACGCTGGACCTGCCGCCGGATTGGCTCAACAACGAGCCCAGCAAGGATGCACACGGCCTGTTTCAGATGGGACTTCCGGAGGGCCTGCTGCGCAGGACGGTTTGCCGCAGCTACGGCAAGTTCCTGCGCGTCTTTTTTGTGGATCGGGTGGACCTGGTCTATTTCAAACTTTATGCGGCGGCAAGGGTTGGAGGCCGTCACACGGAAGACCTCATGGCATTGCGTCCCAGTGAAGAGGAACTGGAGCAGGCTGCCCGTTGGGCTTTGGCCTGCGATCCATCGGCGGACTTTCATGGAGCACTCAAGGGGCTGATAGGCGGTCTAGGCTATGGGCGGGTCGCTGAAAACCTATAGGAACAAGATCCTCGACGCGATGCTCGACCTTCTTTGGCGGCAATGGTCGACGCTCGGCGTTCCGGGCCACGCGCCGCGGGTGAAACGGCATTATATGGATCCCGAGGCGCTGTTCGCGGCGACGTGCACGTTCGGGCGGTACGACGCGCGGTTGTTCGATGAGGCCCTGGACTGGCTGGCGTCGTACGAACGCTTCATCAACACGCAGCGGCTGCACACGCTCTTCAAGCGGAAGCTGTTTTCGGGAACGGCCGTTGCAGGGGCGGTGGCCCGCTTTCTTTGCTCTCAGACGCGACAGCAGCGATGGCACAATCTGGACCAATTGCGGCTCCCGGTTTCGGATCGGGGCCCGCTTTTTCTGCTGAAAGACGGCGGCACGTTGCCGGTGACGGGCGAACAGGACGCCAGCTTTTCGTCCGCCGGGTTTTCGAGAGACGCCATTCGACTTCGCCGTCACGCCGCGTTTCGCACGAGCGGCCCGGGAGCTATACTGCCGCGGCTGCGGTCGCTGATCGGCGTGAACGCGCGGTGCGAGATCCTGCTGTATCTCATGACGCACACGGCCGGCTATCCGCGCGAAATCGCCATGGAGACGCACTATGCACAGAAGACCGTACACGACGTTCTGGACGACATGGCGCTGTCACAATACGTGTTTTCCCTTCGCGAGAAACGAGAGCGGCTCTGCCGTCTCGAATCGAAGAACCTGGCCAAAGCGTTGACCGGAAAAGGCGCTCCGCCGCTCTGGGTGAACTGGCCCGTGGTCCTGGGAGCACTCGAGAAGGCATGGATGGCCCTCGACGCGTTGTCCGGAATGGCCCTCGACCCGCTGCTCGAGGCCAGCCAGGTCCGGCAGGTCGCCGAGACGTTGGCGAAGACCCTCCACAGACAGAAGTCGATCGTGTCCGTCACGATGCCGCAATCCAATGATCTGGACGCGTGCATGCGTCCGGTGCTCGAGGTCCTGAAAGTGCTGGAGGGATAATTGCGGGTCGGCGAATTAGGGAAGATGGGCATTACTGTCCGGAATAGATCCAACGCAGAGATAGCGCAAAGGACGCAGATAAACACAGCGCAGCATAGCCGCAGCCAAACGGACAAGTGCATGTGATCTTAACCGCAAAGAACGCCGAGTAGAGAGGAGGCGACGGATCTTTCGCGGACGGATTTGAAACGGGCTGCGAACAGTTCAAGATAGGCGTGCTGCTGCGCCAGGCCCGCGAGTGTTTGCTGTCGCCGCCGTAGCGGCCATAACTGCTGCTTTGGCTTGGCTAGCCTAACCAAGGAGACCCCTGGCTCTGCCGGGGGATACTTATTTACGCCTTTTGCGTGTCTCGGATTTCTTTTTCTTGGGCCGGCCTACTGGCAGGGGGCGCAGTCGGCGACCGAGCTTGCGTTCGAGCTTGTTGAGGAATGAATCGCTGGCGAGCGGACGTCCGGTCTGCGTGTTGAGGCGTAGCGCGGCTAGGGTTTCTTTGTCGTCACCGTCTGTGAGCATTCTCTTCCAGTTGATACGGGGAATCAGGTCGTTCCAGGCTTCCACGTCGAGCAAATGCGCCGGGTCAGGCCTGCCGATGTGCGCCGCCGCGCTCGACCAGCGGTACGTCCAGGGGACACGCGATATCTTGGCCCGGACCGGGTTGCGTTCGACGTATCGCATCGCGGCCGCCGCATGTGCACCGTCCATTGGACACGATTGGAACCGCCCCTGCCACAGGTGGCCGCTCCTGCCATGGAGCCGGTTGATGTACTGAGCATAGAGGAAATGCGTCCGCCCCATGGCCAGGTTCAACGAGTCCTCGCGCGCGGGCGTCGCCACGAGATGGATGTGGTTCGTCATCAGGCAGTATCCAAGCACCCGCACCCCGTGCTTCTCGCACTGCTCGCACAGCAGCCTCAAGTACGCGAGACGGTCCGCATCCACAAAAAACACATCCTCGCGGTTATTCCCCCACTGCGTGATATGGTGCGGCAACCCCGATATGACGACGCGCGCTTGTCTAGCCATGCCGCCAGAATACTCGAGCCGCAAGGAAAAGTCAATGAATAGGTGGCTGTCCCCTTGCCCTTCTTCACGCCTTCGTCGTCATGCTTGCGTACCTATTTGCGCCGCACCCTGGTACGCGCTTGGGCCGGCTTGGACCTCACCGGCGAAGGGATTGAAACAGTTGAGCACCTTGTGCGCCACCGAGATACATTCTCCAGTTGCCACGAAACAATAACCGCCGCTTGCCGCACAATACTACGACGGTAAGCACTTACATCCAAAAACCGTCCGCACATCAAGATGGTTGCAACCCCTTGCCCATTCAGAGGGATCGGGGCGAGTTCCATCTCGCCCGGTCGCGCCGGAGCGCGACCCTACCGGCGAGCCGCCCAGAGCATGCCGCGCCGCATGGTCTCGCGGCATTCAGGCACGTCGAAATCCCTGGCCGCGTGACCGAGTGAGGAGTAGAAAACGCGGCCTTCGCCCCACTTGCGTTTCCACATGACGGGCATGACGCAGCCTGCGGTCCACGGCGCGTCCGCGCCGCTGAAGGTTGTTGTCGCCAGGACCTCATTCGATGGATCGACGTGCAGGTAATACTGCTCGGATGTCATTTTGAAATCGCGAATGCCCTTCGTGATGGGGTCGTCATGATTGATGATATTCACTTCATACTCGACGCAGCCGCCGGGATGCGCGACCCAGTTTCCGCCGGTCATCCATTGATACGTAATGTTATTGCGGAAAGCATCGCACATTCCCCCGTGCCAGCCGGCCATGCCCACGCCGCCGCGGACGGCTTCGAGGAGGCCCTTCTCCTGTTCGCCCGTGATCGCGCCCATCGTCCAGCACTGCACGACGAGGCTCAGCGATTTCATCCCAGCTTCATCGAGGTAGGAGTCCAGCGTATCGGACACCTCGACCTTGAACCCCTCCGCTTCGAGGATGGGGACAAACACGTCCACGCACGGTTTCGGTTCGTGGCCATCCCAGCCGCCCCAAACCATCAATGCGGACTTCATGACATCCCTTTCGTACGGCTGCCGCCGTGTTCAAACCGGTCGCGCGGGAGCGCGACCCTACGCGGGCTTTTTCACCGCCCGGTACGCGAACGCGGGCAGGAAGTTCTTCCAAACGATGGGCGTCTCTTCCACAAGGCCGAACCGTCTTTGCAGGCTCTTACGGAATCTCCGGCCCCGCGGCATGTACGGACTCAGGAAGTAGGTGAACGTAACGAACATCCCCCCGGGCCTGAGCGCGTCGTACGCCGCGTCTAGCAGGTGGTCCTGTAGATTGTCCTCGAACAGCGCGAACGGCAGTCCTGATATGATGCAGTCAACGTGCTTCAACCCCATCTCGGTTATGTGCTTGCCCACGTTCGCCGCGGAATCGTGCAAGATCTTAACACCCGGACACCGCTTCCGGCACGTCTTAACGAACTCCTCGCTGATCTCGATCGCGAAAAACGTGGCGCCGGGCTTGATCTTCCGTGCGATGACTTCGGTAAACACGCCCGACCCTGGGCCAAACTCGACGACGGAGTCGACCGTGCGGATCCCGGCCGTATCCGTGACAAGGTCGGCCAGTTCGTATGAACTCGGCACCCAACTTCCGACCTTACTGGGCGACGCGAGATACTCTTTGAAGAAATGCATCAGTTCCAAAATGGAGACCCCTATGCTGCGATCCTCGTCCCTCCTCGGACGCGCCACAGGAACAAACACAATTGTCGGTGAAAGACTGGGCATGATTCAAGCCGAGACAACAACAAATATGGCAGGCGAACGCGAGTAGCGGAACGCGGGACGAACCCCGGATGCGAACGGTGCGTGCGCCCGCCGCTCATGGCGGGCACTTCAGGGCGTGAATCGTATGCGTGCAATGTGGCATTATAGATGGCCAGTGGCGCGCAGGGCCGCGGTGCGATCTCGCAGTGAATTTCGTTTACACGCTAAGCTGCGGCCGTGGCGCGTTAGGAAGCAGAGTGGAGAAAACGAACTCATGAAGAGTCAGAAACGTGTGATGCTTGCATTGATGGCATTGAGCCTGTTCTGTTGGATCGCCGTTTTTCCGCCGGAAACGAAGGCACAGACCGCCCAAGCGCCGGCGAACCCGGCGACCGCAGCGGCCCCGCCTCAGGCGGCTCCTCCAGCGCCGCCTATTACCGCGTTCCAGCCGCCGAATCCCGCAATGCTCGTCGAGAACGCGCCGTCCGTATCCCCCACGGCGTCTGCTCCGATCCCTGTGGCAACGCCTCCGACGACACCACAGGTCCAGCCAGCCCAAGTCGGAGCACAGGCGCCTCTCGAAGGGGATCTTGGGGACTTGGGACAGGTCCAGGTGCTCAAGGGAGTACAGGGTGTCCCCAGCGTCCGCAGCATCCTCGACGCCAGGAAGGCCGGCAACGCCGCAGGCGCGACCAGAGTGCCTGCGGCCGGCATTCCTGCAGGCGGAGGCGCGAAGGTTGGGGGAGGAGGCATGATGTCGATGGGGGTGCAGGCCATGCAGATCTGTCCCAAGGCCACCAGAACCCCCAGCAAGAGCGCGCCTGCAGCAGCGCCGCCGGCGGATCTGGCTGCCCCGAAGTTCCCGACGCTTCTTGATGCGGTAAAGGCGGGCGACGCCGCCGACGTGGAGAATCACATTCTCCGAGGAGGATCCTTTTGCGCCGGTGATGAGAAGGGACTGACGCCTGTTCGCTATGCGGTGGAAGGCGGAAGCCTTCCGGTGATGGAGGTGCTCTTGGACTACGGCGCGGGTTCGTGCGGAGAAGGTCCGGAGGCCACTCTTTCGGACCCGCTGCTGGCCGCGTTGAAGGCGGGCCGGTATGATGCCTGCTCACTTCTCCGGGCCTATGGCGCCTGTACCGACGTCGGGACTTATGCCGCATACGGGGACGTTGAAGGGGTCAAGGCCGACGTCGAGGCCGATCCGAGCACCCTCGGTGGGCAAGACGGACAGCGGAGAACGCCCCTGCACATTGCGGCGGCGTTCGGTCAACCTAAAGTCGTGGAATTCCTAATGACCGCGGGCTTGGATCCCTCGCAGAACGACCTGGGAGGCCTTACGCCGTTCTTTCTCGCGGCTGAACAAAACCATGCTGAAGTGGTTAAGCTCATGGTCTCGAAGGGCGTGAACGTGGATTCGACCGGGCGGGGCGGCGATACGGTCATGCATGCGAAGGCGCGGAAGGGCGACAAGACACTTGTGGACATTCTCTTGTCTTTGGGCGCGGACATCAATGCTAAGAACCTTGAAGGTTGCACGCCGCTGCACGTTGCCGCGGCGGCCAACCGGAAGGACATGGTTGCTTTCCTTATCGAGAAAGGGGCGCTCGTATACGCGGCCGATCGCAAGGGCCTAACGCCGCTTCATCTTGCAGCCGAGAACGGGCTCGCGGAGATCTGTGCGCTGCTTATCGACAAAGGCGCGGGGGTCACGCGGACTGATGCGTCGGGTTCAGTTCCTCTGCACCTCGCCGCCCGGAAAGCGCGGGTCGAAGCCGCTACGCTTCTCCTAGACCGAGGAACGGACGTGAACATCAAGGATAAGCTGGGCCAGACGCCGCTGCACGTCGCCGTGATGGAGGATCTGCCTGCCGCACCGGGCACGACTAACCCTAACACTCTTCGGGCCGCCGAGGGTACGCAAACCAAACAGCGTATTGCCCTTGTAAACATGTTTCTCGACCGAGGCGCAAACATCGAGGCGCAAACGAAAAAAGGAGAAACTCCGTTGCACGTGGCGGCCGAGGCGGGACAGGAACCGATTGTGGCGTTGTTGCTGGACAAGGGGGCGCAGATCGATTCACGCGACAACAGTGGACGGACGCCTCTTTTCCGCGCCCTTCAAGGGGACTGCTTTTCAGCCGCCCGAACGCTCATCAACCGCGGGGCGGACATAAACGCGAAGGATAATCTGGAGCGGCTTCCGATTCATGTGGCCGCCGAAGACGCACGCAAGGAGCTTGTTGAAATCCTCCTCCAAAAAGGCGCGGATGTTAACGCCGCGGACCAAAATCAGTGGACGCCCCTTCACTCGGCCGCGGAAAAAGGGGCGTTTCCCGTGGGACAACTTCTGATCGCGAGCGGGGCCAAGGTGACGGCACTCGACTCGGAGGGATGCACGCCGCTGCACGTTGCCGCACAGCGGGGCGACGTCCAGTGGGTGAAAATGCTGATCGCCAACGGCGCTGATACTAAGTTAATGGATAAGAGCGGGCGAGCGCCAATTCACCGCGCGGCGCGGGAAGGACATTGGGGACCGGTCCAGGTTTTCATCGGAGAAGGGATAGACGTCAACACTCCCGACGCAAGAGGCGACACGCCACTGCATATCGCCGCCGAGCTTGGGCAAGAGCGAATGGCCAAGATGCTGCTGACGCGGGGGGCAGATCCGGACCTGCGGAACGGCGATGGTAGAACGCCGCTGGGCGTTGCCCTTGAGAAGAAGAAGAAAGCGGTTGTTGCGCTTCTGCGCCCGGTGGCCGAGAAGTCATTCATGACGGCCGTCAGGTCCGGTGATGCGGAGGCGATAAAGCAGTTCGTCGAGGATGACCGCGAACTCGCCGGTTTACGCGTCGATGGACTTACTCCGCTGCATGTCGCGTGCCGTAGCGGGAATAGGGACCTTGTGGAAACGCTCTTGGCGCATGGCGCCGATATCGCCGCGGTCGAGAACAACTACGAAGGAATGTCCCCCCTTCACGAAGCGGCGCTTGGAGGTTACAAGGAGATTGTTGATCTGCTCCTGGCAAAGGGAGCAAATGTGAATCAGGCGGACGGCAGGAAAAATGCACCTTTGGATCGTGCTCTGTCGAAAGAACGCACCGAGGTGGCCGACCTGCTACGCTCGAAGGGCGGTGTGAGCAGCCCGGCAGCTTCCCCGGGCACGGGAGACCGTGTGGCCAGCCCAAACAAGAAAGCGGGGATGAGGAACCTTAATCCCGCAGGCGCTGACAGCGCTCTGGTGGCTGCCATCATCACGAACAACGTGCAGGAAATCCGGAGGGTTCTGGAAGAGAATCCTTCCTTGGCAGACACCAAGATCGTGGGCCGGTCGCTACTGCATCTCGCGTGTTCCGCAGGGAGAACGGAGGTGGCGGTCGAACTCATTGCCAGAGGCGCCAACGTCCGGTCCGTCTCGGATCTGGACGGCACGACTCCCCTCCACGAAGCGGCCAAGAAGGGATCCAAGGAACTCGTTGAGTTGCTATTGGCCAAGGGCGCCGACGCCAACGCCAAGGACAAGAAAGGCAAGACGGCCCTGGACCTTGCCACGGAAAACAAACGCGAGGATGCGGCCGGCGTGCTTCGCGCGCACATGGGCATTCAGAAATAGCCGCGACCGAACCAGACAAAGGCAAGTACCTGGGTGGATCATCGGTGGCCGGGTTCATCTTGAGCACCTATTCCAGCCATGCCGCCGGAAGGCGCATTGAAGACCGTCGTATGCTGTAAAGCTCTCATGGGAAAGACGTAGCGGCGGGGAATGAGACGTGATAGAATCACGGTTGGATGTGAAGCGGCGACAGGATTCCTGGAGCAGACAAGATGAGTCTTGAAGACACGTGGCGCCAGTTGCAGACATTTTCTCCGGATTCTGGTTCCGGTTTCCGCAGCCAATCTGCTATGATCTCGTCAGGACTCGGAGGTTGGAACATGATTCTGAAAGCCATTGTGCACGAAGCGGAAGAAGGAGGATTCTGGGGGGAAGTCCCGGCGATACCCGGATGCGCCACCCAAGGGGAGACCATCGAGGAACTGAGAATCAACCTCCAGGAAGCCGTCCAGGGGTGCCTCTCAGCGGGCATCCCTGAACAAGATCTCTCCGCCGCCGACAAGGTAATTGAAATCGCCGTATGAAGTCGGTATCAGGACGAGACTTGGCGCGCGCTCTGGAACGTAACGGCTGGCGCCTATTGCGAGTTCAGGGCAGCCACCACATATATGGGAAGAAGGGCGCAGAGGCACGAATCTCCGTCCCAATCCACAGCAGCGACACCCTGAAAAGAGGTCTGCTTCACCATCTCCTTCAGGTCGCCGGACTGCGAGAAGACGACCTGTAACTCGGCAGGAGAATAGGTGGTTGCTCCCGATTCCCCCACTTGGATTCTATGAGACACTCTTCGACTACCGCAATCTCCCACCAGTTGCGGAGGGTGATCTTGGTGCAGCAACTACCGGGTTCGTTTCTCGTAACGGTTGCGTCTGCGGAGATTTTCACGGTCGCGCTGTTAGAGGAATTTCGGTTATCGCATGGCATGCTGATTCCCGACGTACTCATCGCCGCAACCACACTGACGCGTGGACGCTCTTACAAGCATTGACGCGAGACCAAACGCAGGCGGAGCAACTTGCCTTCTTAGACGTACAGTAGTACCATGTCACCATGTCCTCAAACGTGTTGTTATTGACGTGTGCTCTTGTTCAGGCGGTCGTTGCGGTTCTCTTGTTTCTCAAGATCGACGTGACTGTCATGCAACGAATTGGGCTGGGCAGCCGTGCACGTATGTCGACACGCGACAAGATAATATCCGTCTTGCTGGTAGGCACATTCGTGTTTAATGGGCTCGGATTCTATCTGATTCACAGAGAGGGCCAGCCTGCGGGCGCCACCGAGCCCGCTAACATTGAGGCGTCGCTAAGGCAATGGCTTGACAATTTCCAGCTAGCCTCGCAACGGGTCGACGATTCTCAATCCGACTTTACGCTCCTCGTGACTCTCGGCAACAAGACCCCGATATACGTTCGGCATCTCAGAAAGCTCGACCGATACCTGACCTTGCAGTCGCTACTTACACTGTCAGCAGAAGACAAGTCGGCTTTTGAAAAGCTACCCGTAGACCAGATGGAGCTCATTATCCAGCAAGTTCATCTTGAGATCGCTAGGGCGAAGATTGGATGTGTTATTGATCTGCCCCTGAAATCTCTGACTCTCTCAAGGCGAGTCCCAATTACAGATCTCACGGAGGCAGTTCTCATGGAGCACATTGATGAGGTCGACTTTGGCGTGAACATCGCCCGTGATGTCGTGCATCTCTTGATTCGACGCTCGTTGTGTGTTCCGTCCGCCGCGCAGGCTCTCCAATGAGTCTGAAGGGTAGGTGAAACCGGGCAGGACCCGTCGTCCCTACGCGCCGCGGAATCCCGTGCTGCTGCTATTCGATCACGGCAATCTCCCACCAGTTGCGGAGGCTGATGTTGATGCGGTAGCTGCCGGATTCGTTTTTCGTGATGGTTGCGTCGGGGGTTCGTTCGCGGCCACGGGTGTCGAATTGGGTGATGTGGGGTTCGCGATCGTAGGGCCAGAGGAACTCGCCGGAGATGGCGGTGATTAGGCGCTCTTTGCCTAACACCCAGCCTTCGTGGAGTTCGACGGGCGTAAATGGGAACATGTGGTTGACGGGGCCGAATTCGCCGCCTGGGCGGCCTTCGGGCGTGTCTTGGGCGGGGAAATCGGCTGCGTAATAGTAGTAAAGCATCCCGTAACGGAGGTGGGCGATGACTGTGCGCATGAAGAAGTCTGCGCCTGCTGTTGCGGGGAAGCTGTGGCCGAGTCCGATGGGCGAACCCAATTGTCCTTTCGCTAGTTGCTGCATGTCGGGCGCGCCTTCGCCTGAGAGGGGTTCGTAGCCTTGCGTCTCCATGAAGCGGAACGCAGGGAGTTTCTGAAGTTCGGAGACGGTCGGGTTGGTGTTGCACACCACTGTCTTGTCTCGCTTGAGCGCGGCCTCGACCCACGCGCGCCGCGCGGGCGCGGATATCAGGCCGAGATCGCACATTGTGCTCGCTACGCGCCCGTCGGGACCGAGGTTCACGGTGCGGCCATCCCAGCGCTCGCGGCTGTATCGCGTCTTGTCGTCGTTCCACGAAAGACTGAATTGATCGATATACACGCCGTCGAGTCCGAGGTCATCGAGCAGCCATGCGATCTGTTCGAGCATGTGTTGATGCCGGTGGTTGTCGAGGGTCGGATACACCATGAAGTTGAGAGCGGGCTTTGAAGCGTAGTGTTGCACGTACCAGCAATCGAGCAGCACGTTGCCATCCGCGTCGCGGAGACACGAGTCGCGCCACGGGCTCGCGTCCACGCACGCGGTCATCTCGCGTGTCGCCGTTTGGCCGTACTTCCCGCCTAGTTCGCGCCCAATCGGCCAGCCTTCCTTTGGAATCGTATCCTTGAAGAAAGAAAGGTCCACTGAGACAAGGTTCGTCTCGATGCAGGCGAGGCATTTCGCGTCGGGCACGACGCTCTTGATGAAGGCCTGCGCCGCCTGCATCCGTTTCTTATACTCGTCGCGCGTCACGGTCCAGCCGTTGTAATACTCGAACCATGGCGTGAGCGCGAACAGCTTCATCTTTTTCCGTTCGAGCATGCGGCGCGCTTCGGCCTGTCCTTCCGGCGTGCTCACGCGTGTCGTGTCAAAGAAATCGAACGGGCCGTCGACAGTGAAGTTGACGTCCCAGTCGCGCCGCACCTGATTGATGAAATCGAAGTAGCCGGCGCGGCTGGCCGCGCCTGGACCGGACTGTGTCGCGCGGCTGGCCGCGCCTGGACGGGACTGTGTGGCGCGGCCGGGATACAGCGCCCAACGCATCGAGTAGCTCTCGCCTGGCGCAAGGCCCAGCCGATCCGTGCCGAACTTGACCACGTTATCCTGGACGCTACGCGCGAGCTGAAGTCGCAGCGCGTCATCTTCGGCCACCATGCCCAAGCCGCTCGATTCCTGCGTAACGAAGACGGTGGGGTTTTCGGCCGAGGCGGCCGTTCCCAACACCGGCGTCTCGATGCCGCCGAGCCAGGTCCTTTTCGGATAGTCCGGCGTGATGATCTCGTGATGCACGGCCACGCCGAGGACCTTGTCCGTCTTGTTGGTAAGGATATCGGTGATCTCGACGCGCGTTGCCGTCTGGACTATGCGCCGCACGATGCGATAAAACTGCCCTTCCGCGTGGACCTCTTGTCCCAGCGGCGTTAACCGGATCTCAGGCGCCCATCCTGTCTCCCCCTCGGTCTCCGGCAGGCAGGTCAACCGGTTGAATCCCATTTTCTTCTCGCCCGGAAAGGAAAACGCGGACTCGATGAAATAGCTCTCGGCTTCGATG
This sequence comes from uncultured Nitrospiraceae bacterium, assembly GCA_964587655.1. GTDB lineage: Bacteria > Hydrogenedentota > Hydrogenedentia > Hydrogenedentales > SLHB01 > CAZPMT01. The sequence continues at coordinate 5,843 of CAZPMT010000072.1, read as the reverse complement.
TTGATTTGGAGTCCGGCGCCCTTTCGCATGATCATGCGGATACCCGGCGTGGTGGCGCGCGGGTCCGCGAGCACTTGCCGTTGAACGAGCCTCGCTCTCTGAAGTCCCCGGGCGTCTTCTTCCCGCATGAGCCCTGCGCTAAGGTTGTCCTGCGCAAGCGCTGCTGAGCAGATTACCGCGAACAACGCGGACCACGGTATAGCTGACATGACTCATGCTCCCCAAGAGATGAACGGCCTGGAAGCTTATTTGTGGTAGAGTTCGGAAGCGCCGCCCGGGTACGTGTTGCCCGCGGCGTCGCTCACGCCCGTGCCTATCACGATCCCAAGCGTTCCGCCCGCGTTCGGATCCTTGAGCGACACGGTAACGCTGTATACCGGGTCAGCGCCCGCGATCTGCGCGGAGGCGTCCGCCGCAAGCGTGCCCGCAAGCGCGAGGTTGTTCGAGTTGAAGGTGGGCGCTACCGGTTCGCTGAAGGTCACGCCGAAAAGCAGCGACGACGCCCCAGTCGTGGTGGTCGTGACGAGATCGATTTTCACTGCCGGGGGCGTCTTGTCCACCGTCACGAACGGGCTTGTCACGGGGCCCGCCAGCGCGTTCCCGGCGACGTCCGTAACGTTCGCGCCCACCACAACTGCAATCGTTCCGGTGGCGTTCGGATCGTTCGGAGTGACCACGACCGTGTAACCCGGATCCAACCCGGCAAGCTGAGCGGTCGCGGCGGGCCCGAGCGTCCCCGCCAGACTAATATCCTCGATCGTGAACGAGGGCGATACCGGCTCGCTGAAGACGAGGTTGAACGCGACGGCGTCCGCTCGCGTGGGACTCGGCGTGACGGGAGTGATGGTGAGCGTCGGCGGCGCCTTGTCCACCGTCACATTCGCGGGAGGCGCGGGCACATTGACGGGGTTCCCGGCAGCGTCTTTGACATCCGAGCCAAGCGTGATGCCAAGCGTGCCGCTTGCTTTCGGATCGTTGGGCGTTACCGTGACTACGTACTGATTGTCCTGTCCGGTTACTTGCGCCGAGGCGGCGCCTGCAAAAGATCCGGTCACAACGACTTTGTCGGGCGCGATCCCTGAGGGCAGGGATTTGCTGAGTTCCACTTTGTACGCCACCGTGGCCGCTCCCGTAACCGGCGGGGTCGTCGGCGTTATCGTGGCCGTCACCGGCTGATTGTCAATCGTGACTAAGGGACTTGCGCCGCCAGCCGTGAGCTTGTTGCCGGCGATGTCAGTGATGTCTTGGCCCACCGTCACGCCGATCGTGCCGTCGGCGTTCGGATCGCTCAATGCCACGTTCACGACGTAGGCAGGATCCGCGCCGCCTATTTCCGCCTTGGCCGATGCCGCCAGCGTGCCCGCCAACGTAAGATCCTCGATGGCGAACGTTGGCGCCACCGGCTCGCTGAACGTCACTGCAAACACGACGGTGTCCGCATTCGTCGGACTGGGCGTGGTCGCGGTGACCGCAACTGTAGGCGCCGCGTTGTCGAAGGTTGTCAAAGGTCCCGTCACGGCCGCCGACAGCGCATTTCCGGCCGCGTCCGTGATGCCGGTTCCCACGACGATGCCCAGCGTGCCGTTCGCGTTCGGATCATTGGGCGTCACAGTTGCAGTGTAAGAGGGATCCGCGCCGCTGAGTTGTACCGTCGCCGCACTTGCCAGCGTGCCTGTCAACGAGAGGTCGTCGAGGGCAAATGCCGGCGCCACCGGTTCGCTGAACGTCACTGTGAACGCGGACGAGTCCGCGTTCGTCGCGTTGCCTGCGACCGGCGCTATCGTCACCGCGGGAGGAGCATTGTCGATGACGATGCTGGGACCCGGCCCCACCGGAACAATCGCATTTCCGGACGTATCCGTAACGCCCGCGCCGATGCTTATCGCGATATCGCCGTTCGCATTCGGATCGCTGGGGGTCGCCGTCACCGTGTAATTCGGGTCCGTGCCGCCGATCTGAGCCGTCGCGGCCGCCGCCAAGGTCCCGGTCAAGGCAATGTCATCGAGCGCGAACGACGATCCTACCGGCTCCGAGAAGGTCACGCCGAAGACGACGGCATCCGCATTCGTGGGGCCCGCCGCGGCGGGCGCAGCGGGAGTGACAGTGGCCGTCGGCAGGCTGTGGTCGATTGTCACGGCGGGGCTCGAGGCCGGCGCGGTGACTGCGTTGCCGGAAATGTCTCGCACATCGGACTTGGGATTCAACGCAACCGTTAGAGTCCCATCGCCTGTAATACCGGTCACGTCCACCGTGTAGTTCTGGGGACCCCCGCCAATCGTGACGGCGCCGTACGCCACGCCGCCGGTCTTGGTCACTGTAAGATCGGCCGGCGCATCGAACTTCTGCACGTTCTCGCTGAAATTGACCGAGAGCGTAACCTTGTCCGCGTTCGTTGGATTTGGCGTCACGGGCGCGATGGCCGCCGCCGGCGGGAGATTGTCGATTGTCAGCGGCGCGCTCGCGGTGCTGCTCGCGAGGGAATTCCCGGATAGGTCCTGCACGTCCGATTTCGTGTTAACGGCGAGGCTGATCGTGCCGTTGCCTTTGACGCCGGCAACATCCGCCGCATACTCGCGGGGTCCTCCTTTGATCGCGACACCGGCATGCGACACCGTGCCCGTTTCCTTCAGCGCCACATCCGCCGCGGCATCAAAGTTTTTCACGTCCTCGTCGAACCCGACCGTGAAGCTGACAGTCTTGCTGTTGGTCGGGCTTGCGGTAGCGGCTGTTATGGTCTTCACGTTCGGTGGAACTGTATCGGCTTCGAAGGCCCCGATGTCGGCATTCGTGCCCATTGGCCGCACCACGCCCCGCTGGTCGGCCTTGACAGGACAACTCGCCACGGGAATGGCGTCGACGGCCGGGCTTCCCGGCGTCACCGCGTGCGTCTGGTTCGGGCCTCCGTTGTTGGCCAACGGACCGAGCTTCGGGTCCTTGCCCACGATGTTCTGGGCCACCGCGCCCGTCAGCGTGCACCCCGCCGGGTCGCCGATCAGGTTGAAATCCTTAGACAGAATGTTGCCGCGAAGGTCCGCTCCGCTCATCGCGGCGTTGCCCGCGAAGATACAGTTTTGAATGACGGGCCCCTCGCCGGAATTGGCCGCGGAATACAAACCTCCGCCTTCCTGAAACCGGCCCGCCGTCTTGTTCTCGGCAAAGGTACAATGGATGAACTGAGCGGTCGATGTCTCCCATGCGCCGCCGCCGCGCGAACAACTGTCCGCCATGCCCCCCGTGCCCCCTTCGCAAACGTTGCCGCTGAAGGTGCAATTCGTATACGTGCGCGTGTCCGAAGCGCCCCCCCAGTTCTGGATCGCGCCGCCACCGCTGGCGAAACCGGCCTGGCCGGACGAGTCACTTGAATTGCCCGCGCGCGCGATGTTCCCGCTGATGGTGGTTCCGTCAATGACCACCTTGCAGTTGTTGTAACAGAAGATTCCGCCGCCTTCGCCGTCGCCGGCGCGACCGGGGCCGCTCGAACTACCTCCGGCGGCCGTGTTGCCGGATATTGTCCCGGCGGAAAACGTCATCGACCCCACAGTGCAAATGCCACCGCCGCGTGCGCCGTTGCCGCCGGTCGGCCCGTCGCCGCCCTTTGCGGTGTTCCCGGTAATAGTGCAATTGGCCGCCGTCAGCGTGGCGTTGTTGTAGATCCCGGCGCCATACCCGCACTGTCCCGCCGCGCCCACGGCCTCGTTGCCCTTCACCACGACGGACTTGAGGGTCAGGTTGCCGTTGTTGTAGATCCCGCCCCCGCGCGCCGGACTCCCGGTCGTGCTGCCGTCGCATATCGCCAGCCCGGAGATCGTCACCTCGCCGCCGGTGATGTTGAAGACCCTGCTGCTCTTGCCAGCGCTGATGGAGAGATTGCCTGAGCCGGGTCCGGTGATGATCAGGTTCTTGTCAATTGTCAGCTCGCCGCTCGTGAGCGTGATGACGCCTTTGACAGCGAAATCGATCGTGCCGCCCGCCGCCGTATCGGCAATCGCCTGGCGCAGGGAGCCCGCCCCGCTGTCATCCAACTTGGTGACAGAAGCGGCAACGGCTGGACGCGCCAACAGCAGCATCGCGCACGCCGTCAGCCACGCCATGAGGAGTCTTGATATACCTCGCACGGTCACACCCGAGTTCTCCTGTCAAGCAGCCCGTCACCTACAGACTTGATCCCGCAAGATGAACCTCGGTTCCCTCCGGTTCAGCCTTGTAGTCTCGGCTCTCTGGGCCATAGGGTCAACATATCATCTATCTTTTGTCCAATCAAGGTCTTACATGTGAAATCATCATTTTGAACCAGGAGAGTAAACTGTTTAGACTCTCTCGCGTCGCAACGGAAAAATGGAAACGGAGGAAAACGTGTCAGACCTGGTCCGCAATGCTGAAGCGATCTTAGCCCGCGCCCTGGCCAATGGGGGCGACCTGGCGGAGATCTTTCTCGAGGAGACGGTGATGACCACGATCCGTTTCGAGGACCGGAAAGTGGAACGCGTGGTGACTGGAAGCGACGCCGGGGTGGGTATCCGCTTGCTGATCGGAGAGGAGACGCTGTATGCCCACACCAACGACGTGTCGCTCGACGGCATGTTGAAAGCGGCCGATATTGTCGCCGGCGGCGCTTCGGCCTCCAAGGGGAACTACGCCTTCGATTTCAAGCCCGAATACTTCAACATGCCGGTCAAGGTCCCTGCCCATGAGATCGCGACGCAACGCAAGGTCGCGTTGGTCACGGCGGCGGATAAGGCCGCGCGCGCCTACGATCCGCGCATCGTGCAGGTCGCCGTTTCGTACGCCGATTCCCTCCGCAGGGCCGTCATCTGCAATTCCGACGGGCGCTTTGTCGAATACGTTCGCCCGCAGATCATCCTCAACGTCCAAGTGGTCGCCGGGCAGGCGGGCATCATCCAGACCGGATACTATCCCGCCGGAGGCACACTCGGCTTCGAAATCTTCGACACCGAGGACCCAGAATCGGTGGCACGGACCGCCGCCGCCGAGGCATGTCTGATGCTCGATGCGCAACCCGCACCGACGGGCCGCATGCCGGTCGTCCTCAGCAGTGAAGCCGGCGGCGCACTGATCCACGAGGCGGTAGGACACGGCATCGAGGCGGATCTCGTCGACAAAGGCATGTCGAAGTACTGCGGACGCCTCGGCGAGATGATCGCCGCGCCCGAGGTCACCGTGGTCGACGACGGGACGCTGCCGTTCCGCCGGGGCGCTTCGCCCGTGGACGACGAAGGGACGCCGACGCAACGCAACGTGCTCATCGAGGACGGCCGGTTGGTGCGTCTCATGACCGACCTCCGCACCGCCCGCAAAATGGGATTGCCGACGACGGGAAACGGACGCCGCGAGTCATACCAGCACAAGCCCGTACCACGAATGACCAACACCATGATCGCGCCGGGAAAAAACAACCCCGTCGACATTCTCGCCTCAACCGAGCGCGGCCTTTTCGTCCGGACTATGGGAGGCGGCCAAGTCAACACGCTTAACGGCGACTTCGTCTTCGGGGTCCGCGAGGGCTACCTCATCAACAACGGCAAAGCCGAGACCCCCGTCCGCGGCGCCACGCTAATCGGCAACGGTCCTGAAGTCCTCAACATGATCGAAGCCGTCGGCACGGACCTCGGCTTCCGCATCGGCACCTGCGGCAAAGAAGGCCAGGGCGCCCCCATATCCATGGCCCAACCAACCCTCCGCATCCGCGAACTCACGATAGGCGGCACAGCGACCGCTTCTTAGCAGGAGCGCGCGGCCTTCTCTTGCGCCATACAATTATCCATATCACATCACTGCTGTCCGGTTATAAGTCAAATAATTCCAGTTGGTTAACGCCGGAACAT
>CAZPMT010000071.1:0-27030 GCA_964587655.1 uncultured Nitrospiraceae bacterium | reverse complement strand
CCTCGAGTTCCTGAATGATCTTGCCGTTGCCTCGCACGGGCCCATCCAGCCGCTGCAAGTTGCAGTTGACCACGAATATCAGGTTGTCGAGCTTCTCCCTCGATGCGAGCGTGATCGCGCCCAGCGTTTCCGGCTCGTCCGTCTCGCCGTCGCCGAGGAATGCCCACACCTTCGATCCGGTGTCGTGCTTGAGCCCGCGGTCCTCGAGATAGCGATTGAACCTTGCCTGATAGATGGCCATGATCGGGCTCAGGCCCATCGAGACCGTAGGGAACTCCCAGAATCCCGGCATAAGCCACGGGTGCGGATAGGAGGGCAGGCCGCCTCCCGGACTCATCTCGCGCCGGAAGTTCTCAATCTGCTCCTTCGATATCCGCCCCTCGAGAAACGCGCGCGCGTAAATGCCCGGCGACGCGTGGCCCTGGAAGTAGACCTGGTCGCCGCCGCAGTCTTCGCCTTTCCCGCGCAAGAAGTGATCGAATGCCACTTCGTACAGCGTCGCCGCCGACGCGTACGTCGAGATATGCCCGCCGATGCCGTGTTCCTCGCGGTTGGCGCGCACCACCATAGCCATCGCGTTCCAGCGGATGATGCTCTTGATGCGCCGCTCGATGTCGCGGTCGCCCGGATAGGCTGGCTGCTGCTCAACCGGGATTGTGTTGATGTACGGAGTGTTGGCCGTAAAAGGAAGCCGCGTCGCCGGGTCCCCCGCGCGCAACTGCAGCCGGCGAAGCAGATCCAGAGCGCGGTCGCGGCCCTCGCGTTCAATCACCGCGTCCAGCGACTGAAGCCATTCGCGCGCCTCAATGTCTCGTTCTTCGTAGCGGCTCATCCTGAAATGTCCGGTGAAAGGAACGCAGCGCGTTTTGAAATGCCTTGGGCTCCTCAGCCCCTCAGAGCTCGCGAGCGCGACGCCATGGTACTGGACACCCGAAGTGATCATCAAGTTCCGCGGGACTATTGCACGCCGTGTTCTTGTTCTTTAGAGTGTACGTGATCCACGCGGTTTACGTGGAGCGCGGCCCCGCGGAATCGCGAAAGAAGGAGATGTGACCGATGCCAAGACCACCGATTTTGCCGACCATTGATTGGAAAACCGTATTCGAATCTGGAAAGAACTACTCCGACTGGATTAAGGCCGGGGAATCGCCTGAGAATCGGGACCGGATGGAAGCCCTTCGGGCCGAGCAGAGCATCGAGCCGCACGTCATCGGGCTGCTTCGCGCACTTCCCCGCCCTCTCCACGTGATCGCCATCGCCGAGGATTGGTGCGGCGATGTGGTCCGCCACGTGCCCGTCCTGCAAGCGCTCGCCGATGCCGCATCGAACTTGCGCGTGCGCTACATATCGAGGGAACAGTGGCCGGAAGTCTTCGCGCGGTTTCTCACCAACGGCGGAGAAGCGATACCGAAGTTCGTTTTTCTCAGCGACAACTTCGTCGAATGCGGCAACTGGGGCCCCATGCCGGATGCTTGCAGGGAGCTTATCGCGCGCGGAAAGGCCTGCGGCGACGTCGCCTCGGCGCGGAAGAAGGTCGGCGGCCTCTATGACGCCGATCACAACAGACGGAACGTTGTCGCCGAACTCGTCCATCTCATCGATATCGCATCAAGCATCGCCCCGTGATGAACATCACGGGCCGGCGCGTCACTTGCCCCGGGCGCGCAAGGCCGCTTCGATCAGGTTGATATCTTCCTGGATCATTCCCGGGTTGGCCTTCGTGAAAACGCCCACGCACACCGCGTCCCCGGGGCGATATACGTCCGCAACGTACTCGAAAGCCGCTTTCGGGTCGTGCCGCGCCGCCGCGAGGACCTTGTAGTGAATGGCCGGCGCCGGAAGCTCCTGGATCAGCGCGCACATCGCCTCCCGGTCCTCTTCGAGATATTGCTCCTCGTCGGCGTAACTGCGTTGCGCCTGCCGGGTCCGATCGCTGGGGTTGTAGTAACATGTCATGAAGAAATCGAGTTCAAGATGGTCCACCGCCCACCGGATCGTCTTCACGTTGTGGCCCGCAACGCCCACCGCCATCCCCGCGTCCTTGATCGCCTTGATCGCGTCGAACACCTCGCCCACCTCGCCGGTGGCAACGCGGTGGTCCATCTCGCCGCCATGCAGGAAACAGCACTTTGCGTTGCCGTGAATCGCGTTGTTGACGCCGTGCATCATCGAGCCGACGCCCGGGCACTGCTGCGCGACCCAGATCAGGCCGCCGCCTTCGTTCCAATGCTCGCGCAACGCCCGCAGGATGAAATTGTCCGCGCGTCCGACGTGCGCGGTGACGCCGGCCGCCTCCGCGAGCCTGTACGTTTCCTTGACGCGCTCCATCGTGTACCAGTCGACCATCTCGTTGTCGCGCCCGACGGTCCAATGTGAGAATCCCCCGAAGGGATTCCCGCCGAGGAGAAACCGGCTGACGCTTACGGAACCAAGGCGAACGGTCTCGGGTCTAAGATTCTTGGACTCAACGGCGGCTTCCATGATCGTCTCCTCTCGGTCAGAACGATATTATCAGGATTTTGCCTGATGCCACGTCATAAAGGCAATCGAATATGTTGCCGTGGATGCCGCGATGCGGGATAATCACGCGCGAGGAAACATTCCGGCACCAGGATCAGGGACGTTCAAATGCGATACTTCGATCACGACTACGTTGAAGACTTCATGAAGCGATTGGCGAAAATCCCACAGGACGCGAAGCCGCGGTGGGGGAAGATGACGCCACGGGCAATGGTTCAACATCTGGCCGACACGGTGCGATTCTCGATGGGAAAGGCGGGCGATGTGCCGGACCGGAGCAATGCGTTCTCGCGGAGGATAGTCGCGCCGCTTATTCTGAACGGCATCGTCCCGATTCCCAAGAACCTGAAGGCGCCGCCGTATCCAAAGGGATCATCGCAGGGCGATATCGAGACGTTGCACGCGATCCTCGACGAATACCTGGGTCTTGTCCAAGCGGGGGATCTCACGCCGAAACGCCATCCCGTTCTTGGCGATCTCGGCGTCGACGGGTGGGCCAAGATGCACTACCGCCACTTCGAACACCATCTCAAACAGTTCGGAGTGTAGACGTAGACGCGACGTCCCCGTCGCGTTTCCAGAGCCCGAACTAAGCGGCGAGGACGCCGCTTCCACGTAGACGCGACGTCCCCGTCGCGTTTCTGAGGCCGGAGCAAAGCGGCGAGGACGCCGCTTCCACGTAGACGCGACGTCCCCGTCGCGTTTCCAGAGCCCGAACTAAGCGGCGAGGACGCCGCTTCCACGCTATTGCGGCAGTTCGAGGACGGCGCCTCTCGCGGCACTCGTAACGAGACGTTCGTAACGCGCCAGCCAACCGCGCTTGAATTTCGGGGCGGGCCTTTTCCAAGCGGCCTTGCGCTTCGCCAACTCGGCGGGGTCAACGAGAAGATCCAGCTTTCGCGCCGGCAGGTCCACAGCGATCTTGTCGCCATCGCGCACGAGGGCAATCGGTCCGCCGTCGGCCGCCTCGGGCGAGACGTGACCGATGCTGAGATTGCGGGTACCGCCGGAGAACCGGCCATCGGTCAATATGGCGATCTTGTCGCCGAGTCCGCATCCCGCCACCGCTGCCGTCAGGGCCAGGGATTCCCGCATGCCCGGTCCGCCCTTCGGACCTTCGTAGCGGACCACGAGGATATCGCCCGGAACCACTTTACCCGCGAGCAGGTACTCCATCGCCGCGTCTTCGTTGTCGAATACATGTGCGACGCCCGTGAAACTCCCCATCTCATCACTCACTGCGCCCTGCTTGACGACCGCCCCCTCTGGGGCAAGCGTACCCTTGAGAATGGCAATCCCGCCTTCCTTCGCAATGGGATTGTCCAGCGACCGGATGACCTCCGACCTTCCGGCGATATACCCCTTGCAGAGTGCGCCCAAGGTCGAGCCGCTCACCGTCATGCAGCCGGCGTCCAATTTCGTTTCGAGGGCCTTGAGCATGGCGGGAATGCCTCCAGCCCACTCGAAGTCCTCCATCATGTACTCGCCGGACGGACGCAACGAAATCAGTTGCGGAATCTCGCGGCTGAGCCGATCGAACGCGTCGATCGTCACATCGACCTCCGCCGCATGGGCAATGGCGGGGATGTGCAGCGTCGTGTTCGTCGAGCCGCCGAGGGCGAGGTCGATGCGAACGGCGTTTTCGAGCGCGCCCTTCGTCACGATCTTTCGCGTGGTGACGCCCTGCCGAACGAGTTCGACCACCCGCTCGCCGGCCATCTCCGCCAGACGCATCTTCTTCGCGCTCCCGGCCAGCGAGGTGGCCGTTCCCGGCAGGCTCATCCCCATCGCTTCCGTAAGACAGGCCATCGTATTGGCCGTGTACAGCCCCTGGCACGCCCCCTCGCCCGGACACGCCTCGATCTCCAAACACGTCGCCGCCTCGGCCGTAAGCTTGCCAGCCTGCCACAATCCCACCGCTTCAAACGTATCGCGAACCAAATCCAGGCGGCGGCCCTCGTGACGCCCCGAGTGCATCGGCCCCGCCGTAACGACGATCGCTGGGACATCGAGCCGGCACGCCGCCATCAACATGCCCGGCGTGATCTTATCGCAGTTCGTGAGCAGGACGACGCCGTCCAACTGGTGCGCCTGGACGATTGTCTCGATCATGTCGGCGATCAGTTCCCGCGACGGCAGCGAATAGTGCATGCCCGAGTGGCCCATCGCAATGCCGTCACAAATCCCGGGCACGGAAAACAGGAACGGGACCCCGCCTCCCGCGCACACTCCCCACTCGATCTTCCGCTCGAGGCTCCGCATGCCCACATGGCCTGGAATCAGGTCGGTGAAACTCGAACACACCCCGATAAACGGTTTCTGCATCTGCTTCGGGGTGACACCGACGGCGTGCAAGAGCGCCCGGTTCGGCATCCGCTCGATGCCCTGCTTAATCTGATCGCTACGCATGATTTCTTCTCCTCTACGTTGCGCCAACGTTTGCCATCACACGGCAGCAACATCCCCAAAGGTTATCGCGCGGACGTATGCCGGGTCAAGGACGGCTCCTGCGCTTGCATTGCAGCCTTGCGCCGTTTCACGGGCGCTCCGTGTCCCTCTATTGCGGTGGAGTTGTTGTCGTGTTAGAATCACGTCGTAAGGTCCGGCGCCTTGAACCGGTCCGGCGAAGCCCGCCAGGATAAGGTGAGGGGCATAGATGCTCTCCGAGGAACAGCAAGAGATGGTGGTGACCAAGTACATCGCGAAATCATGCATTCTCCCGCACATGCTCGTTACGAGTAAGTCCGACGCCATTAAGGAGCTCACCCATCTTCTTTTTGACCGGAAGAAGATGAAAGGCGTTGGTCCCGCGTTGGACCAAGTGGTGGCGCGCGAGATTAGCGAGAGCACTGGCATCGGCAGGGCCATCGCAGTCCCGCACGCGCGGGTGGCCGGCATTAAGACACTTGTTTGTGCGCTTGGGCGGATTCCGCGCGGCGTGGATTTCATGGCCGTGGACCACAAACCGGTCCACCTTATCTTCCTGATCTTCTACCCGCCGACGCAGCAGACCACGTATCTCAATTTCCTTGCAACGATCGTAAAGCTTTTCTCGGACCCACATAATCTGGAAACCATGTTGGCCGTGGCGGGCGCGGACGAGATGTTTGAAGCGCTGGATCGCGTGGCGCAACCGCTGGCCGAGAATCCCGAAGTCGCAAAGCGGAAACTCCCGGCGGACCCGGCGATCGCGAAAGTGCCCGATGCGCACGCCGATCTGATTCTTCTGGCCCGTATGCAACTCTATCAGGAAATGCTGGAGGGTTCTAAGACCGGTAAGACCGAACTCCGGCAGCGCATCGAGAAGATACGGGCGCTCGTCGAACCGCGCTTGCTGAAACACTACGACCGCCTGATGAAAGGACAGCCGCCGGCGCTGGTGCCCGTGGAAGGAGATACGTGCCAGGGGTGCTTCATGAAGTTGCCGTCGAAGTTCGCTCAGCAGGTTCGACAGGATACCGGGCACATTCATACGTGCACCAACTGTAGTCGCTTTATCTACGTCATATGAACTCCCGCTGAAACGATCAGAGGATCTTCTTCTGAGTCAGTTTTGGCGGAAGACGCCGAAGGTTACTTCGGGGTTTTGGGTGTGGTTGTTTAGTCTCTCAGGGAGGCAGGATTATGGATACGGGAGCAATGAGCGCAATGCTCGCACGCAAAGTGGATCTATTCACCGGCTTAACCCCAGACGATGTGTCCAAGATTTTTGCCCGCGGAATGACGATCCGCGTCCTCAAAGGCGAGACCGTTTTTTACAAGGGCACCATCGGCAGTCAGATGTACGCGGTCCTTACGGGAACGGTGGCGGTACGCGACGGGGAGAAGGATCTCGCCACGCTCACAACGGGCGATACCTTCGGCGAGATGGCGCTTATCAACAGTGAACCGCGCAGCGCCACGGTGGTGGCGGTCGAAGACTCGCTTCTCTTCGTCTTGAGCGAGACCACCTTCCAGCATTTGCTGACGAAACGGGCGGCGATTCAGATTCTGTTGAACATCGTGCGGACGCTGAGCCATCGGCTCCGCGACGCAAACGTCAAATCGCGCGCCAACGTGTGACGGAGGCGCGCCCTCCCAGTTGCCCTGTTGGTCTCCAAACGTGGAAGCGGCGTCCACGCCGCTTTGCCTCAAGAACGCGACGAGGACGTCGCGTCTACGTGGCGATTGCCTAGAGGATCACGGACTCGATGGCTTCTTGTCTTCGGAGGCGAGAATCAGCAGAGACACCTTGAAACTCGGCGTCGCGAAGAACGGCGGCCACCACTTGGGTCCCGTTCGCGCGTCGCGCAAATGTACCCCCATCTTCTCTCCGTTCGAGAACTGCACGTCCGCCACGGCGAAGTCTTTGATCCCTCCCAGGAATGTCACGGAGTAACTGTCTGGAAAAGGATGGCCCTTGTATTCCGCGATCATGTCCTTCTGCATCAGGTGGATCGCGGGGTCCAGATCAGGCATGTTGCCCGCCCGTAGATGGGCAATAGTTTCCGCGACCACGCGCTCGGCGTACTTGGTCCGCATGTTCTCGTCGGCCACGTTCAACACCATGAACACGCAAAGAATCACGCACACAACCTGCGCCAGGAAGGCAAACTGCGTTGTGCTGCCCGCGCGGTAGCGCCTCCATTCCCTGACGCTTAGAAACAGGCAAAGCAAAAGCAACATGGCAAAAATCAGAATGTTGGTCTGCATAACTGTGTCTCCGAACCGGCCACCCTGCATAGGCGCCGGGACCCGGCGCCGTCTATATTATGCCACATCGAGAACGGATTTGCGTCGATGGCCCCGTCTCCCGACATCAGCCCCGTAACGATCCACTGCTAGCCCGGACTTCTCACAGTGTCATTGCGAGCGAAGCGAAGCAATCTCAGATACCCGCGGTGGCGTTGCGCCTGCGACGAATGCCGGAGATTGCTTCGCTTCGCTCGCAATGACACTGTGCGTCTATTCTCTCGCCGTATGCGTCGCTGCTGCCATCATGTTATCAGAAATGCGGGCTAGGGCCTCTCACCATCACGTTCGAGTTCGATCACAACTGCCTCGTAGATCTTCAGCTTCGATACCTCGATCTGAGCGCAATCCCCTTTCATGCTCCACCCCGGGCAGCAGTTTCACCTTGACCGTGTGGATTCCGTAAGGCTTGACACTCACCGTAAAGCTCTCCCCATTGATATGGACTGCGCCAACGGGCTTCTCAAGGAAATTGACCTCCTTTGCATCCGCGACCGGCTGCTTCCACGTGAGTTTCACGGGTCCCCCTTTGCCGTGAAATTCAACAAGCCGCACCAGGAAGGCCTGCTCGTCATCGTGACTCGGTTTCACCGCCGTGACAACCACGTTCTTGCGGTCGACTTCGAGGAACCGGTCGCACTCCGGCAGATTCCGGCTCAGACGGAGCGGCTTTATCGGGAAACACGGCGTCCAGTTGCACGAGTACAGAGGACTGTTGAATTCCCACCCGGCCCGGTGCGACGCGGCCTGTTTCCAGTTACGCTTGTGCGGGTAGATGGCATGATCGAACGTGAACGTCTCATTCTGATCGTAGTAGTGGAAGACCGTGCCGCAGTCGAGCGCCGTGCGCACCAGAATCGGCTCCACGGTCTGCTCTCGAATAGCATGGGATACCTGGCGCGTGGCGAGCGTGATCCCATAATCGGCGTTGCTGACGTCGATCCACTTCTGCACCCATCGTTCGCCGCGCCCGCGAAACGTATTCGGCATCTCGTCCTTATCGATACGGACGGCCCCGTAAGGTGACTCGTAGGTTGCCCGGCCCGCCGGCACATTGAACGGGTAGGCCACCCGCGTCATGGTGTGCATCCGCATCCTGTAATCGAGCTTCTGCCGCAGGTCGATGCGCTCGAGCGCGTCGTAGAGGATGACGTCCTGCATGAAGCGCGTCGAGCGGATCCTGCCGTGAAATCTGACGATGGCGCGGACGGGACCCTCTTCGATCACCTCCGTCTTTGTCATCGTGCAGTTCCATTCTTTTCCGGTATAGGTCTGATCGACCTCCCACGGTCCGGCTTCCACGTTGGACATCCTGTCCTCGAGCATGTAGATCTCATTGAAGCGGCGCGGGCCTTTTCCGAGAATTTCGGTCCCGTTCCAAAGAATGCGCTGCACGCGGCCCCCGCGAATGGACACTTCAAAGAAGCGGTTCCGCATCGCGGCGGCCGTAACTTTGAGAGAGGTATCCGCATTCTCCGGTTCCCGCGATGGCCGAACGTAGAAGGTCCGGTATCCGTGGGCGGGCACTCTCCGCGCGACGAAAACAAGATAGAGCCGGCAACTGCCGGAGCGCTCGTCCACACGGACGATCTGAGACGCCACAGGCTTCCCGTCGCAGTCAAACATGTGGAGACCACGCACGCCGGTCATAGGGATTTCGATGTACGTTTCGACGGCGTCGGTGCGGTCCCAAGACAGACTGTTGAACACCGTGATGGGGTAAACCCCGTCCTTCAGCGACCTATACGCGATGTTGACCGTGAACGACATCGCTTTTTCCTGGAGGATGGATTCTCCTTCCAGCCGGAAGTGGAGCGCGTCTTTCGCGCGTTCCGCGTCGTTCACCTCGCCGCGGCGTCCCGCCGTGTTGTGGTCGTGCGGGAGGAACGTGGCGTCGCGCGCGCGTTCAATGCGCTCCTTCGGGATGCGCCCGAGTCCGGCAAGCTGTGCGAATACCGACCACTTCTCCGCAGCGGCCAATGCGTTTTCGCCGGTGCGAAGCGCCTGCGCGCACGGAATGTATATCGAGGGAAGGCAAAAGAAGGCGTACGGCGCTTCGCCCTGATACGCCGGTATCCGCGCAGCGTCGACGTTCCGGAAGAACTCCGAGATCGTGCTGATCCGGATGCGTGCACTTGGATGCGTCTCATTCCATTGACGCACGCGATCGATTAGTTCCGGTTCGATGGGCTGAAGATCGGACTGGCATCCCATGAGGATCGAACTGATCGCTTTCGGCCAGCAGCGGTCGCGCCGTTCAAGATCCGCGGGCAGATCGCGTTGGATAACTTCCATATCCCGATTGTTGACAAAGAGCGACCACCCCCAGCCGTATCCGGACCAGTCGCTCGGATAGTCGTTGGCCTCGTGCTGATGACAGCACGCGACGACCTCCGAGCCGTCGGGAGAACGCCAACGGTGCAAGGGCGAAGGCGGGTGGTAACGCGAGTAAGCAAGATTCTCGATCTCAGCCAGGCGCAGGAACTGCGCGATCTGGAGAACGTGTCCGGGCAAGTCGGTATGTTGCGCGGTTACGGGATCGTAATCGAGCGTTTTCCGCACCCATCGTTTCGCGGCGGCAAGCTGATGAATCAGCATCTCCCCGTCTAGCCATTGCTCGATAGCGCCGGACATCGTCGTGCAGACTTCGAGACGCCCTTCTTTCAGGAGACGCTTAATCACACCAAGGTATTCCGGGTACACGCTCAGGAAATGCCGCGCGAACAGAACGTACTCGATCGTGAACTTCAGTTCCGGATGGCGGAGCATGTCTTCAACGGCGGTGCGGATGACTTCCGTCAGATACGAAAAACACTCGCCAGGGCTGGCGGCCCAACCGTAGTCGAAGTGCGAACCCGGCACAAGGTGAATATCCCAACGTTTTCTCATCGGCTCCTCCCAGATGGAAATCCATTCTTCGTGCTCGTGCTCGTGCTCGTAATCGATCTCTGCTCCACTTGCCCTCATTGCCGATTTCAACTTCCTAACTATGAGAAGAGATCAGAACTCGATTACGATTACGAGCACGAGCACAAGCACGACGAGAAGCTGCTTTGGCTGAAGCTACGCTTCTGAGTTCCGATTCGTCAGATCGATTCACTTCCCTGCGGCTCCTTTCGCGTCGGCTGGCGGATAGAGCGAGTAGTACGCGGCGTAGTTCCCGAGAACGATCTTCACGTACTCGCGCGTTTCCGCGAATGGAATGGACTCGATGAAAGTCTCGAGGTCCGCTTTGGCGAATTGTTTCTGCCACTTGGCGCAGTTCCCGGGGCCTGCGTTGTACGACGCCAGCGCGAACGCCACGTTCCCTTTCCATTGCGCAAGCATCTCGCTCAGGTACTGCGCGCCAAGCCGCAACGAGTTGAGCGGCGATTCTAGATTGGAGGCGGTCTCCTTCGGGATGTTGGGGCTCTTGGCCAACTGTTGCGCCGTGCCGGGCATCACCTGCATCACGCCCACGGCGCCGGCATATGAGACCAAGCGCGGCCGAAACGTGCTCTCCTGTCGCGCGACGGCGAGAATAAGATAGGGGTCCACGCCGGTTTCCTCGCTGATCTTCAACACGTGAGGCCAGTACGCCCGCGGGAAGTCAAGCCGCCGCCGCGCGACGGAGGGTTTTCCGCCCGCATTTTCCCACTGAAACGCGTCCGCGTAGTTCGCGGCCGTGTAAGCAAGCCCCGCCTCCGCCAATGCCTGATACAGCGCCTCGGCCTCGCGATCGCTCTTCAGCCGCGGCGCGAGGTCCAACGCTTCCCACTCGGATTCCTCAAGGCCATGCGTCGCGAAGAACGCCAGCCGCTGGAAGGACGGGTCCATCAAGAGTTCCCGCGGGACCTCCGGAGGGGACTCCGAAGGAAGCGGAAACGCTTTCAAGAACGCTGTTGCGCCATCAACCTTGATGTCGCGGCCCGTTTCCGCCTGAGAGTCTTTGGCCGCATGCAGCCGCGCCAACGCGCGATGCGCATAGAAGTCGCCCATTCCGCGCGATGCCGCGCGCCGGAACGCCTCCGTGGCCTGCTTATTGTCGCCTCCCTTCTGCTCGGCGCAACCAACCCAGTACCACGCTTTCGGCAGCAACGAACTCTGAGGATAGCGCTCTGAAAGCAGATGCACGGTCTTGATGAAATCCTTGGCCGGCGCCAAGGCCCGCTGCATGTCCGCCGCATAAAGCAACGCATCATCCGCGCGCGTACTGTCGGGGAACTTCGTCGCAAATCGCAGATACTGCTCGATTGCCTGCGCGCGTTTACCGTCTTTGGCGAGGCGTCCTGCAAGCTGCCAAAGCGCGTCGGATGCCTGTTCGCTCTTGCCGAACGCGTCGAGAAGCAACTCACAAACTTGGCTCGCCATGTCGATTCTTCCGGCGGCGATTTGCGTACGCGCGACGTACGCGAGCCATACGGGCGCCCAAGGGTTGTCAGCTTGGCTGTTCGCCAACTCACGCAGCGGGTTTGGGCCGGCCGTCTGGGGTTTGCCGTTGGATCCCAAGGCGGCGGCATAGCCTTTCCAATCGAAGTCCTTCATGGCGCCGGTCAGCGAGGTCGGCGCAAGCGCCAATAGGACGTCCAGCGCTTGCTTGCATTCGCCGGACTTGACCATCCCCCACGCGGCGGCGAGCCGGTCACCGGAATCCTGGGACTCGATGAGATGCTTGGCGGCCACGACTCGCACGTCGATGAGTCGTGTTGCCGCGATGACATTGCGATAGTAAGCGTACCCTCTCGAAGCCGTCTCGGGGTTGTGCACGCAGGCGTCCGCCGCCGCGGCATCATAGTGATCGACCCACCATGGCTTTGGCTCAAACGACAGGGCATCGGCATATAGCGTGGATGCCTGCCGGTAGTCTTCCTTCAATGCGAGGAGCGAACCCAGGTACGTCTTGGCCATCCGAACCCAAGGGCCATGCGGATATTCTTTCAGAAGGCGCCGATAGGCTTTTGCGCCGCCGTCGCGATCTCCGGACGCGGCCGCGCAGAACGCCTCGCGCAGTTTCGCATACGGAACCAGCGGCCCTTCTCTTGCGGCGCACGCCGCGAAAGCCTTGACGGCATCGCCGTATCGCGCGGCGCGCAACGCGTCATGTCCCTTCAAATAGTCGTCCGCTCCGGGCAACGCGGCCGTTACACAGAGCGCGGCGAGGCAGAACCATGATGACAACGGGGCCTCTCCTTATGTTGCGAGCGTTCTTGCACAACAGATATGCGGCTCTCCATCGAGAGGACCGTGAGCGGCTGTCAGAACTTCTCCCAATGGATGACGGCGGACAACGGCCGCTTTGCGGGCTTCGGCGTCGCGGTCGTGTGACCGATGGCGACAAGGCTTACAAGTTTGTAGTCCGCGGGCGCGCCGATGGTTTCCAGCACGGCCGCGGCGTAGGGCTTCTTGTCGCCCGCCACCCAGCACGATCCGAGAGCGTGCGCGCGGGCGGCCAGAAGGATGTTCTGCGTTGCCGCGGAACCGTCTTCGAGATAATAGGTCCCCTCCTTGCACACGGTCACAATGCACACGGGGGCTTCAGCAATGAAAGGGCCGTTCGTGGCCAAGCCCGCCAAGCGTTCGCGGACCTTCGCGTCCGTGATTACGATGAATTCCCAGAGCTGTTCGTTTCGCGCCGTAGCCGCGAGCCGGGCACAGTCTACAATGTCCTCGATCACGGGCCTGGGGACAGGCTCTCTTGTGTATGAGCGCACGCTGCGCCGCGTTTTCAGAACATCAATCGCATCCATAGAGAACAGGCCTCCTCCTGATTCGACCACTGACAAGTCTGATATTGGATAGACTCTAGGTTTCCCTCGTCTTCGAGTCAAATTGCGGCGGGCTTTGGGGAAGTAGGGCGGTTTCTCCGAAACCGCGCCACAGGCGTGCAGGAGTGATCGCCGCGAGCGTCGGGCCGCGGTTTCGGAGAAACCGCGCTACTCTACGTCGAGACACCCGCTTCCGTCGTTGCCGGGGGCGCTGCCCTCCGGTGATGGATGACGTGGTCGAGAAAGTCCTCAAGACGTTTCACCCTTGGGTCGTCCGGCGCTACGCCTGCCGCGCCCGTCACGGCGGCGTCAAGATTGCGAACAATAAGATCCAGGGCCGCGGGATTCGCATTCGCGCGCGCGGCCGCTTCGATGGATAGGATGTATACATTGGCAATCTGGAGGTAACACCGCAATTCGAAGTCCTTCGCGGTCATATCCGCGACGGGTCCTGCGGCGCCACTCTGTCGAAAGAGCGTCAATGCGGTCTTGAGCTCCCCTTCCGCAACGCCCAGGACCGGATCTCGGAGACCAACGTAGCACGCGCCGAGGTAGAAATGGGCGGCGGCGTCTCCCGGACGCACCAACAAGTGATGCTTGAGGAGCGGGATAGCCTCGCCCCATTTCTGTTCTTGAATCAGTGTCGCGATTTGCGGAGGCAGTTCCGGAGGCGGCGCTTGCCTGCAACCACAGTTTGTCAAACCAAGACAAACTGTGAAGAACGAGACCGATAACCCAACGCTCACCGCGGCCAGTGCGGCCGCCGTGAAGATCGCACGCGCCGGCAAGGACGACGCGCTGCCTCGGTCACTTCTGCTCATTGTCCCAACGCGGCTCGAGCCGGAAGAAGCCGGTTGCCGCGCCCGCGCGACAGAACGCCGTGACCTCTTTCGGCTTTTGCGCCACTATCTTTCCGATGGCCTGCTTGTAGTCGTCAAGCGAGGTGATCGAGTAGTCGCCCAGGTTCATGACGATGACGCCGGGACGCATGCCGGCGAGGTCGGCGGTTCCGCCCGACTTGACGCGGCGGATAATCACGCCTTTTACGTCTTCGGACAGATTGAGCACGATACGGACGTCGGTCGTTATCTCGCGCACGGTAAGGCCGAGCGTCTCGTCCTTAAACTCGCCGGCGTCGCGTGCAGACTTTGGACGTTCGACAAGTTGGATTGTGAGTTCAACGGGTTTCCCGTCGCGAAGGACCGTCAACGGCACGGTCTTGCCGATGCCGGCTTCGCGCACGAGCTTCGTGAACCCTACGACCTCGCGGTCCTGTCTCGCGTGAAGCGGCGTTCCGTTGAAGGTGACGATCACGTCGCCCGGCTTCAAGCCGGCGGTTTCAGCGGGAGTCCCCGGCATGATGCTGCTGACGATGATCCCTCCCTGTTTGGGCAAGTTCCAGTACTCTGCGAAATCGTCCGTCAGTGGCTGCGTGAACACGCCGAGCCAGGCATCTTCCCCGCGCTTGACCCCTTCGCTCTCGCTCGGCGGCGCGTCGATGTACTTCTGAAAGAGGTCCGCCTGGTAGACAAGCGGATGGCCGCTGCGCACATAGAGGTCGCCGCCCTCGGCCGGCGTGAGATCGAAGCCGATCACGCCGACGACGCGCCCTTGTGCGTCGATGACCGGCCCTCCCACGAAACCGAAGCGCAGAGTGTTGTCCACGCAATAGGTCTTGCGCGGTTTTTCGATCGTGGCCCCTACGCGGCACGTGTAGGCGGCGCGGGTGTAATCAAGCGTTTCGGAAAGAAGGCCCAGGATCAGGATGGGGTCGCCGATGCCGAGTTGCACGCCCTTCGCAAAGGTCACGCGGGGCAGGTTCAGGGGCGTATCCGACTGAAGCCGCAGGAAACAGACGTTGATGTCATCCGGCTTCTTGAGGAGTGTGGCCGGATATCGCTGCTCGCTGCCGGGCTGCCCGACGCTGACATTGATGTTGAACGGCTCGGCGTTCTCGAGAGACATGTGGCCGGGGGCCATGACGAGACCGTCCGCCGCCACGAGCAAGCCAAGGGCGCTGTTGTCGCGCTTCGCTGTCTCGCCCGTGCTGGGATTCGTGATCTCGGCGGAATAATTTACCAGGCATATCGCGGACGTCAGATCGGCGTGCGCGCGCGCGATGGCCGCTTGCGTGAAGCCGTCGGCGGTTTGGACCTGGGCCAAGCCGATGAGAGCGATGACGAGACTACTGACCATTCTTCGAACCTCCTTCGACTTGGACGGGACCCGGTTCGGTTGGAGCGGGAGATGAAGGTTCCCCGGCCTCCTGCTTGATAAGAACGAACCGGTTCAGGGCGCCGCGCTTGGCGACAAGCATCACGAGCGGTTTCTTGGACTGCACGAGTGATTGATACGTCTGCTGGAACTCCACGAGGTTCTGCACTTCCACGCCGTCCACCGAAATAATGAGGTCCCCGTTCTGGAGACGGGCGTTCGCCGCGATCCCGCCCACTTGAACACCCGTAACGAAGGCGCCTTTCCGCGACGGCAGTTGAGCCCTGCGCGCGATGTTGTCCGTCACTCCGACTGCCGTGAAACCCCACTCGCTGAACTCTACCTGATCCCCTTTGAGCACGCTCCGCTCCGCGGTGGTGACCTTGATGTCGACCTCCTTGCCGTCGCGAAGGACCCGTACGACCGCTTCCTTTCCGATTGGCAGGTCGGCAATCCTTTTCCGCACGGCTGGCAGGTCCTCCTCAAAGCGAGCGTCCGTTGGCGCGCCATCCACGCTGAGCATGATGTCGCCCGGGCGCAGGCCGGCTTCATAACCCGGTGAAAGAGGATCGACGTCGGCGATCACGACGCCCTTGGCGGTGGGATCCTGTGTCTTCGCGCGCATGGGTTGAAGGGATTCGCCGATCCAACTGCGCGTCACGCGGCCGTTCTTGATGATCTGGTCGATGACTTCTTTGGCGGCGTCAATCGGAATCGCAAAGCCCACGTTCTCGGCCCCGCTGAGAATTCGAGTGTTGACGCCAATCACCTCGCCCTTGAGATTGACGAGGGGGCCGCCGCTGTTGCCGGGATTGATTGCGGCGTCGGTCTGGATCCAGTTGTTAAAGGGCGAGACCATTTCGTCCCCGCGATCCTCAAGGTAACGGTCCGTCACGCTGACAATACCCATCGAGACCGAACGCGCCAAGCCATGCGGACTGCCGAGGGCGAGGACCGTCTGCCCCGCCACGAGCTTTCCGGATTGGCCAAGGGTGACGTGGGGCAGATTTCCGGATGTCGTCTCAAGTTTGAGGACCGCAACGTCGGTGTACGGGTCCACACCGACGACTTTCGCGTCGACTTCGTCCTTGCTATACAGCACGCAGCGAACGGACTTGCTCTGGCCGGCCACGTGCTCGTTCGTCACAACGTACCCGTCGGGTGAGATGATGAAGCCACTCCCGACAACCTGGACTTCCTCCCGCTTTCCACTGGCATACACCTCTTTGACGGGACGGATGTGAACCAACGCCGGCGCAACCTTTTCTTTGGCTTTGATCACGGCCTTCTCGGACGTCGTGCCCATGGTAGCGCACCCCGCCAGCAGGACGATCCATGCGGTGGCTAGTACGATTCTCTTCTTCAACCGTGTTCTCCCTTCTCGTTTCCGCGGCTAAGCCGCAACGGTGATTATACCCGATGCCGAGTCTGCGGCGAAAGTGGCATACCGGGAGCGGTAACCGCGCGAAGGTCTCAGGCGCGCGATTCGTTCGGTTCCGTGGCCGCGGCGTCCTCGCCGCGTTTCGGCGCGCACGCTTTGCGTAGAGCGGTTCTTGACTGGAACGCGGCGAGGACGCCGCGGCCACGGAACCGAACGGCGCGAGTTCTGACGGAAGGAATCGGCATTCAAGCAGCTTCCTATCGCGCGATACTCCTGATCGTATCCGAGGTCTTCTCGTGGATGTGCGTTATGGCCGCTTCGTCCATGAGGAGCGACGACATAACGTGCCGGCGTTCCTTCAGCGCGTCGCCGAGCGGAGTTCCGCGTACAAAAGCGTCCGCCATCGCCGCGGCAAGCGTCACAATCGCGACAAGATCCTTGTCCTGGCCAATTCCATCGGTCGCGTGGTGGCGGCGGATGGGATCGGCGACGGCCGGCGGAAGTTTCCACTTGGTGGCCATCAGGTAGCCTGCTTCAGAATGGGTGATGCTGAACACGCCCTCTTCCGCCCTGACGCGGTCATCGTCCGGCATCTCCTCCGCCACGCTCGCATACGCTTCCGGCAAAGCCGCGGCCAGCGCTAGGCGGCCAATCTCGTGAAGCAGCCCAACCGTGTAAGCATCCCCCACCTCGCCGCGGTTGGACGCCCTCGCAATGGACATGGAAGCCGTCGCGCAGAACATGGAGCGCAGCCAAAAGAGCTTTGGGTCAAACTTGGAAGACGGATGGACGGATGCCGATTCCTCAAACTGCACGGTAACGTCGCGGGTCCCCGTCAGGCCCAGCAGCGTGACGGCAAGGTTGATGTTCACCACTTGCCCCGGAAGACCGTACGGACTGCAATTGGCAACGCTCAGAAGGGCCGCCGCCACCACCGGATCCGCGCAGACGATTCCAGCCACGTCGCGGATCGCCTGCGGGGATGAGCCGACCGCCTGCTTGACATCGTCGACCGTTCCCGCGAGCGGCGGAAGAAGGTCGAGTTCCGTCAAGCGCTTCACCACCACGTCTCGTTTCATGCCGGACGGTTTCGGAGCAGGCGCGCCGCGCGGCATTGTGGCCGTGGGCCGTTCGACGTAGGTTCCGGGTTCTTTCGGATAGTACCGATCAATGGTTATGTGTATATCGTCGAAGGCGCAGAGCATCGCCTTGACCTTGAGACCCGTTATCCGTTCCAGATCGGCGATAGTAGCCGTATCAAGAGGGCAAGCCATGCCCACGGTGAGCAGCTTCCCCATTTTGTCGATTGGCAACACCACGTTCTTTTGGGCGAAGTCGCGCGGGATCAGGGAAATCAGATCCACGGGAATCTCATAGTGTTTGAGATCGATACTGGCCACACCGGATTGTTTGGAGAGGAACTTGTGCAGCGCCTTTGTGTCGAGATGATTGAGCGCGATCAGGTTTTCAAAGAGCTTCCCGCCCTCCCTGGCCTGCCTTTCCAGCGCTTCTTGAAGATGACGCTCGGATATCAGCCCTTCCCCGATGAGAAGCTGTCCCACTTTCTTGTCACCCGGACCCGAAGCCGGCGGTGGTAGAGTCTCGGCCTGCTGTATCGACGGTGATTGAGACTCACGCGGACGCTGGGTGTTCTCCGGCGACAGCACGATCTTCTCGGCGCACTTGACGCACTTCACTGCCTTGCCGATGGCCGCCATGGGAACCTTCATCCGGTGTCCGCAACGGCAGGTCACCAGCATCATCTCGTTTTCTTGAGCCAAAACCCGCTCCTCACCTTGAATGCTCAGTGTAAGTTCCGGCCGACCGAGTGTCAAGGAATCCGGCCGCAGGCGCTTTCGGGGTTGCCATTCGCGCGAACCGTGCTTTAGTATGGTGTTCGCTAGTGTCGATCCCGGCTGACGCCATTGCTGGGCGAGGCGCCCCGCGCCCGCGCAGCTATGTGGAAGCGGCGTCCACGCCGCTTTGCTATGGCTTCAGAAACGCGACGAGGACGTCGCGGCTACGTGGTATCGAACCTTGGACAGGAACGCCAATGGAACCCTCACGGGTTGAAGAATCGTATCTCGAATCCGCCCGTTTGTATCAAGATGGCCGGTACGCCGACGCCTTGGCCATTGTGAATCAGTTGGCAAGCGTTCTTCCAAGCAGCCCGAAACTCTACTACGTCCGCGCGCAGAATCTTGCCTCGTTGGGCAGCGCCGAAGAAGCCGCGTCGAGCTGCGGTGAGGCGTTGCGGCGCATCGAAGAGGCGCGCGCCGACTGCGGCGCAATGAGCACCCTCATGAGCGGCGAGCAGGTCAGTATTGTCACCGCGATGCTAAACACGCAGGAGTCGCTGGTTCTCAAGCTGCGCGATACGCTCGGAGTCGAGCGAGTCGAGTCGGACGAGAAAGACAAACTGCGCCAGGCGCTCGCGGCCCTGCAGGACGAGCTTCAGGTATTGCGCGGCATGGCCGAGGACGCCGCAACATCGGAGCAAGCCCTCGCGTACGAGGTGGCGCGCCTTAAGTCGGACGAACGCGTCAAGACCGATGCACTCGAACAGGCGCTCGCGGATCGCGAATCTCTCCGGCATGCCCTCGAGGACAGTGAAACGGCGCTTGCCACCGCCGAGCAGCGCGACGCGGAGCGCGAAGCGCTGCTTGCGTCGCTCGAGGCCCAGTTGGAATCGTTGCGGGAACAAGTCGATCACGCCGCCACATCCGAACAGGCCATCGCGGCTGATCTCGAGGAAATGCGCGCTAAGGAGCGGGGAAAATCGACCGATCTCGAGGGCGCCCGAGCCGAACTGAGCCGCCTGCATCAAACCCTGAGCGAACGCGAGGCCGCCGTCGCGGAAGCCGAACGGCGCGCCGAGGAACGCGAGCAGGCTCTGGCCACGCTGCAAACAGAGCTAGAGGGTCTGCGAACGCAGGCGAGCCGTGCATTTTCGTCCGAGCAAGCCCTTGCAGCCGAGGTCGAACAGCTTCGTGCAACCGAAGCCGCGAAATCTCAGGCGCTGGAGGGGGCTCGCTCCGAATTGGACGCGTTGCGCTCGACTCTTGAAGAGCGCGAGGCCGCCATCGTCGCCGCAGAGGGACAGAACGCGGAGCGTGAGCGGCTTGTAGCCGAACTCCGGCACGAACTCGAGATACTTCACACGAATGCCGATGCGGCCCTGCGCTCCGAGCAACAGCTTCTTGCCGAAGTCGAGCACTTGCGGTCCAATGAGAGCGCAAAATCGCAGGACTTGGAGACCGCGCGCTCGGAGTTGGAGAATCTCAAGGGGGCGTTGCGAGATCGAGAGTCAGCCATCGCGGAAGCGGAAAAGCGCAACCAAGAGCGGGAACGAATGGTTGCCCAGCTCCAGGGCGAGCTCGACGCGTTGGGGAGGCAAGCCGCGCACGCGTCGCAATCGGAACAGAAACTGCTCGCCGAAGTCGAGCAACTGCGGACAAATGAGACCGCGAAAGCTCGCGCACTCGAGGGTGCACGGTCAGAGCTTGAATCCCTCCGTCAGGCTCTGGTTGACCGCGAAACCGCTATTGCGGAGGCCGAACGCCGCAACATGGAACGGGAACAGGCTCTGGCGGCGTTGCGCGGCGAACTGGACGCGCTGCGCGGGCAGGCGGTACATGCCGTGACGTCCGAAGAGAAATTGATGGGCGAGGTAGAGGAACTCCGCTCGAGCCAAACAAACAAGACGCAAGAACTGGAATCGGCCCGCACGGAACTCGCCTCGCTCCGCGATGCATTGAAGGAGCGCGAGGCCTACGTCGCCGCGGCCCGCAAGAGTAGCACAGCCTCCGAAGAAACCATGGCCGCGCTGCAGAAGGACCTTGAGACGTTGCGCGCCCGGGCCGATCAAGCGGCCGGATCGGAACATGCGCTCGCCGCGGAGGTCGAGCAACTCCGGGCAAATGAGAACGCCAAGAGCCAGGCCCTCGCCGATGCCCGCGCGGAGTTGGATTCCCTGCGGGCCGCCCTTGCCGGCCGCGAGGAAGCCGTCGCGGCGGCGACGCGCAGCAGCGCCGAGCATGAACGCGAGGTAGCGGAGTTGCGCAATGAGCTTGATTCGTTGCACGCGCAAGCGACGCACGCCTCCAAGTCCGAGCAAGAACTCATGTCGGAAGTGGAACAACTCCGCGCGAACGAAGGCGAAAAGGCCGGAGCGCTCGAGGAGGCCCGCTCGGAGCTTGCCGCCTTGCGCGGGACTTTGGACGCGCGCGAGGAGGCGATCTCGGCGGCAAAACGCAGCAGCGCCGAACATGAGCAGGAGATGGCGGCGCTGCACGGCGAATTGGAGACATTGAGGACCCAGGCTTCGCACGCGTCGCTGTCCGAGCAGCAGCTCTTGACGGAGATCGAGCAACTCCGCGCGAACGAAACAGCGAAGGCTTCGATGCTTCAGGAGGCGCGGACGGAACTCAGTGCGCTGAGAGGAACGTTGTCCGCGCGTGAAGACGCGGTTGCCTCCGTCGTGCGTACCGCGTCGGAGCAGGAGCAGATGGTTGCGGCGTTGCGCCGCGAACTGGGCGAGCTTCAGGCTAAGACGGCCCGCACGTCCGACTCGGAGCAAGAGATCGTGTCGGAAATGGAAGGACTCCGGACTGCCGCCGATGGAAAGTCCAGAGCCTTGGAAGAAGCCCGGGTCGAGCTCGAGACCCTTCGTGATGCGCTGCGGCATCGTGAAGACGCGGCCGAGCAAGCCGTCGCGAGCGCCGAGCAAAGCCGCGCGGAGCATGAGAAAATGACGGCGGCCCTGCAGGAAGAGCTTGCCGCCCTGCGCGACAACGCGGCGCGGGCCGCACGTTCCGAGCAGGCTTTGTTGTCCGAGCTCGAACAACTCCATTCGAGCGAGGATGCGAAATCCCGCGCTCTCAATGAGGCGCGCGCCGAGCTTGAATCGTTGCGCAGGAATTTTCAGGCGCAGGAAGAAGCTATGATGTCCGCGGAGCAGGAAACAACGGAGACCGAAGCCGAGGGAGGCACTGAGCGGGCGGCCCTGACGGCGGAGTTGAATGCGGCGCGGGCGGAGGCGGAAAGACTCCGCAAGGCGCTCAAAGGACGACGCCCCGGAGCCCTGCCGATCGAGCGTGAACCCGAGGCAGAGAAAGCGCCGTCGCGGCGGCCTGTCGCCTTCGTTGCAGGCGCTATCGCTTTAGTTGTCGTCGCAGGAATCGCATGGGCCGTTTATCTGTCACTCAACAGAGAACCCCGTGCGGCCTCGCCTGGGGCCGGCGCGACGACGCCGGTTGTTGCTGAGCAGCATGCCCCGCCGTCGGAACCTTCCCAGCAGCCGGCTCCAATGCCCCCGTCCGTAGCAACTGCGAAGGCGCCAGAGCCGACGCCTGCTCCAGTCACGCAATCCGGGGCCGCTCCACCTGCACGCAAGCTAATCTTCCAAGCAGCCCAATCGCTGGGCATGCTCCATGCCCGCCAATGGAACATCGCGGATGCAAAAGCCTGGAAACCGCTGGGCCGGGCGCGGGGCGAGGTGAATGTTCCCACCGGAAAGGTCGTGAAGCTTGTCGTTGGACAGGAAGAAACAAAAGACCTGACGCCACTATCGCAGCTTTCACCGGACGCCCTCGACTCGTTGATCCTGATCGGAAACGATCTGACCGACGCCGGTTTGGCTGCAATATCCGGCCTGACAGGACTGCGACGAATCGAGATCACGTCATCGAATGTCACCGACGCGGGCTTGGCCGCGTTGAAAGGCATGTCTGGACTGCGTGAACTCCACCTCTACGGCTTGAATCTCACGGACGAAGGACTGGCCGCTCTCGAGGATCTGAAAGCACTCGAAGTGCTCGAAATCGCCCAAAGTGGAATCAGCAATTCCGGGTTGGTCCACATCAAGAAGTTGACAGGGCTAAGACGTTTGATCATCTCCGGCACTAAGGTCTCGCAGGAGGGACTCACTGTCCTGAAGTACGATCTACCTCGCTGCGAGGTCGTTCAGTAATTCGCGCGGCCTTCGCGGGCCACGGCAAAGTGGCTTGCCGCGTCGCGTTTGTGGTATTCAGGGAGTAGCGCGACGTTTCCAACGTCGCGCTACCACGCAGGACCCCTGGCAGGTTTTCATAACACCGCAACGGGAACTTTGAAGTGATGGAACAGTTGTCTTTTCTTTCTGAAGAACAGGTGCGGCGAATCCAGCGCGAGTTCGGTACGCCTGTATTCGTCTATGACCAGCATACGCTCGAGGAGCAGGCGAGGAAGACGCTGAGCTTCCCGAACCCCTATGGGCTCACGGTCCGTTATGCGATGAAGGCCCTTCCGGCGGCCGAGATCATCCGCATCTTCACGGGGATGGGTCTCCGTATCGACGCGAGCAGCGGATTCGAGGCTGAACGCGCGCTTCGCGCGGGCGTGCCGGCTACGCATATTCAGATCACCGCGCAGGAGATCCCGAAGAATCTCTCCGAGTTGCTTGACAAGGGTGTGCTGTTCAACGCGTGTTCGATCCATCAACTCCGCATATACGGACAACTGCGGCCCGGTTCGGAGGTCTGCGTGCGGATCAACCCGGGACTGGGATCGGGACACAGCAATCGCACCAACACCGGCGGACCTTCCGCAAGTTACGGTATCTGGCACGAGAAGCTCGGCGAGATCTTCGCAGTCCAACGCGAGCACGGACTCCGCGTCACACGGATGCACACGCACATCGGCTCGGGCGCGGACCCCGAAGGCTGGAACCACTGCGCGGAACTGTCTCTGGCGATCGCGGCCAGCCTCCCGGAAGTGCACACGCTGAGCCTCGGCGGCGGCTTCAAGGTCGCCCGCATGTCATACGAGACTTCCGCCGACCTTCAAGTTATCGGACCGCGTATCGTCGAGGGTCTTGAGGCGTTCTACCGCGCGCACAATCGGAAGCTGCATCTCGAGATCGAGCCGGGGACTTTCCTCGTCGCCAACGCGGGCGCGTTGATCTGCAGCGTTATCGACGTGGTTGACACCGGCGCTAACGGGTACGACTTCATCAAAGTCGACAGCGGCATGACGGAAGTCGTCAGACCCAGCATGTACGGCGCGCAACATCCCATCGTCGTCGTGCCCGCCGCACCAGAACGGCGTACGGCCAAAGAGTACCTCGTCGTCGGCCATTGTTGCGAAAGCGGCGACATCCTGACGCCGGAACCCGGCAATGCGGAAGGAATCAAGCCGCGCGAACTCACCGAGGCGCGCATCGGCGACGCCGTTGTAGTGGGAGGCGCAGGCGCGTACTGCGCCGCGATGTCCTCCAAGAACTACAACTCGTTCCCGGAAGCCCCCGAAGTGCTTCTAAAGAAGGATGGGTCATTGAAAATGATCCGCCGCAGGCAGACAATAGAGCAGATCGTCGCGAACGAAGTCTGACGCACTTCACCGCAAGACAACGAAGACGGCCCCGGGAATTCTCTAGTCTGTAAGAGAGTGTACGGAAAGCCCATGTAGGTCCGGTTTGTAACCGGACCAACTCATGCACAACATATTGCGGACGCCGCTGAGGTGGTCCGGTTACAAACCGGACCTACATGGTTGGCACTTTCAGATAGGTTGCGATTCCCCGTGTGAACGGCGCGGGCACTTTCCGTACACGCTCTAAGTACCGTTTCCGTAGAGGGGCGGCGCTTGTGATATAATCAACTTGTCAAACAGAGGAATCCCTGCAATGGCTTACATGGGACATGTTGAGAACGGCGCCATCGTGTTAGACGAACCTGTAGCGTTGCCGGATGGCGCTACGGTCAAGATCGAGTTGGCCGTGTTGCCTGGAGTGGACGAGGATTCCGGCCGCTCATTCACCGAACGGTTCGCGGAAGTGCTGGGAAAGGCGCAGAGCCTGCCTGAGGACGCCGCGGAAAACCACGACCATTATCTGTACGGCGCGGCAAAGCGATGAGCGTGGTCTTCGCGGACACAGCGTTCTACATCGCTTTTGCCAATCCCAAAGACCGCTGGCATGAAGCGGCTGCCGCTATTGGGAACCGTTGGCGGGGAACCGTGGTGACTACCGAGTATGTTGTTGTGGAGTTGGGCAACCATCTTTGTGATCCTGCCGACCGCCCAGTCTTCTTGCGTATGGCGGCCATGATTCAACATGATGAAAAGACGCGGGTTGTCCCGGCGGCATCCAGGCTTCTCGACGCCGGCCTGACGTTATTCGGCAATCGCCTCGACAAGAACTGGTCGTTGACGGACTGCATCTCCTTTGCCGTGATGGAAGCCGATGGCATCACGGAAGTGTTGACGTGCGACCGTCACTTCGCGCAAGCCGGTTTCCGGGTGCTGTTGGCTCAGTAGGGCCGCGCTCAGGAGTTTCAGCGGCGGATGCGCAGGTTGCCGCCCTTGAGGAGCGCCTACGCGGCGGAAAGCATCTCGACTTTCATCGGACGTGCTCTTGATCGATCCGCTCGAAGACTTTATCGGCGGGAATGGCGCGCATCTCTCCCCGATCACACGCGTCGATTCGGTCTTCGGCCTCGGCGGCCCACAGCGCGTCGACCTCTTGACGGGCGGGGAAGTCGAAGCTCGATAACAGTTCCTCCAGCAAGGAAGCCCGTTCCATGGGCGGCAGGGCAAGCGCCTCCTCAAGGATCTTCCTGCTTTGGGCAGACATTTCTTTTCCTCTCTTTGCCGTTGATAAGATAGCATACCGCACTCTTCCGCGGCAATGAACGGCGCTTGTGATATAATCAGCTTGTCAAACACAGGAATCCCTGCAATGGCTTACATGGGACATGTTGAGAATGGCGCCATCGTGTTAAGACACCGGAGGTACTTATGGCGATCAAGGTAAAGGGAACCCAGACAAAGAGCAAGGGTGCGGAAAGCGGGGAAGCGGCGGCGGAGGGCTTTGTGGCGGTGCTCAAGGCGCTGCCCAAGGTCCAGAGGGATGCCATTGTCGTGCGCCTCGCGCGTGATCGCGAGATAATGGAAGACCTACTCGACTTGGCGCTGATCGAGTCGCGAAAGGATGAATCTTTCCGTCCTCTGCGCGAATATCTGAGGGAAAGACGCCCTCAATGATCTCGCGCCCGCCGTATGCGGTCCGAATTAAGAAATCGGCGGAGAAAGAACTGGACCATCTGGCTCCGGATGTTTTCGACCGCGTCCTCTCCGCCATGTTGGGTCTTGAGATAGACCCGCGGCCCGCAACCACTAAGAGACTGCGTGGGACCGGTGAATATCGGCTGCGCGTTGGCTCGTATCGGATCCTGTATACCATTGATGACGAGAAGCGTAGCGTGCAAATCACCGCCGTTGGCCACCGGAGTGACGTCTATCGCCACGGAGACAGTTGATCTCCTCGCGGATTCTAGGGATTTCGATGCGGCTTTGCGCATTACCCGCTCAGCGGCGGATGCGCAGGTTACCACCCTTGAGAAGCGATTCCGCTTCTTCTTTGGTGCAGTAGTTGAAGTCGCCGGGAACGGAGTGCGCTAGCGCGCTGAAAGCATTGCCGAACATCAGACCGTACTCGACGTCCTTTGTCAGCAATCCGTAAATGAAGCCCGCGCTGAAGGAATCGCCGCCACCGACGCGATCCACGATCTCGACCTCGAAGCGCGGGCCTTCAAAGACCTTGCCGTCCGCATAGGCCACGGCGCCCCACGTGTTGCGCCACACGCTGATGTCCTCCCGCAGCGTTATCGCCACGGCGCGGAAACGGAATTTCTCTGCGAGCTTCTGCGCGACGACGCCGTAGGTCTCGGATGAGACGGCCCTGAAGCTCTCGTCCTCGACTGAGGCGCCGCCCGTGATGCCGAACACTTTCTTGGTGTCCTCCTCCGTCGAGATGAGCACGTCGACGTATTCCATCATGGGCGTCTGGACGGACTGCGCCTTCTCGGGACTCCACAGCTTGCCGCGGTAGTTCAGGTCGTACGAGACGAGGCACCGGGCCTTTTTCGCGGCCTGTAGCGCCTCGATCGTGACCGCCGCCGCGGAGTCGCTCAATGCGGGCGTAATACCGGAACAATGAAACAGGCGCGCGCCCGCGAAGACCGTTTCCCAATCGACCATGCCGGGGGCGATTCGACTGATGGCGGAACCGGCGCGGTCGTAGAGCACCGAACTGGGCCGGGGCGACGCCCCGAACTCGACGAAATACAGTCCCACGCGGTCCTGCGACGTCCACACGACGTGCTCCGTGGCAACGCCGTGTTTTCGCGCCTCGTTGCGGATCATCCATCCCAGCGGATTGCTCGTGAGGCGCGAGACCCACCGGCTCTTCAGGCCAAGGCGGCTCACGGCCACCGCCACGTTGAGTTCAGCGCCGCCGATCCGCGCGTCAAGACTCGTCGTCTGTTCGATGCGCTCGAAATTCGGCGGCGAAAGCCGCACCATCGCTTCGCCAAAAGTCACGACGTCCATGTATATTCCCCTCCGAAACCGCTCAGAGCCTGTGAACTTTTCAGTTTCTTGCGTTGAAACGTTCATAAAATG
>CAZPMT010000070.1:0-27131 GCA_964587655.1 uncultured Nitrospiraceae bacterium | reverse complement strand
ATTTTATGAACGTTTCAACGCAAGAAACTGAAAAGTTCACAGGCTCTGAGGTCTCCGCGCCGGGATCGCCGGCCAGAATGTTCACCTGAACCTGGTCCCCGACAAGTATTCGGGCCAGCGGGACCTCGATCTTGAGATGCGCCAATCGTTGGTAGAAAGCAGGTCCGGATCCGGTAGGGCTAAGAATGTGCTCGGGACTGGGCCACTGCCAACGCTTGTGTAGTTCTGGAAGAAGTGAACTCGCCATGTTCCGTCCCCGGTCTGTCTTGCATACAATAGCACGTTGACTCGGACAATTCAGCCTTTTTCGGGCAGGTTCTTCTCGAAGTGAATCTTGGCGGCGCCTGGGGTCGAATGGCATGAGCTTATCCCGCCGCTCAGAATAAAAGCTCAAACCGATCCTTTACAGCGGCAGGTTCGGGTTCGGGGTGGCGCGAAAATCGCCGGTGAGGCCGTGTTTGAGGCGGGAGACGCCGGCCGCGGCGATCATGGCGCCGTTATCTATGCAGAGCGGCATGGGGGGCATGTGGACGGGTACGTCGAGTTCGGCGTTTAGACGTTCCCGAAGCAGGCGATTGGCGGCTACGCCGCCCGCGAGTACGAGTCGCGCGGCGCCGGTCTTGTCGACGGCGAGTTTGGTTTTCGAGATCAGGACGTCGATGGCGGCGTGTTGAAAGCTCGCGGCGACGTCGGCCACGGCCTTTGCGTCCTCGATGATGCCGGGGCGCCTTCTGATTTCATAGAGTACGGCGGTCTTGAGTCCACTGTAGCTGAATTCGAGTTCCTGGGTGTTCGCGAGGCCACGCGGGAAACGCACGGCGCGGGGATCCCCTTGCTCGGCCGCCTTCTGTATTGAAGGTCCGCCGGGATAGGACAGGTTCAGCAGACGCGCGGCTTTGTCGAAGCATTCGCCGACGGCGTCGTCGCGGGTGGTTCCCAGGACGGTGTATTTGTGCGGCTCGGGGCAGTCGATGATGCAGGTGTGGCCGCCGCTGACGACGAGGGCCAGGAAAGGGAACGCCGGCGGGTCCGCGAAGAAAACCGAGAAGATGTGTCCCTCTAAATGGTGCACGGGGATGAAAGGTACGCGCCACGTGTAGGCCAGTGCCTTCGCGAATCCCACGCCCACCATCAACGAACCCATCAGGCCCGGCCCGATGGTCGCGGCCACGGCGTCGGCGCGGGCGCCGGCCTTTTCGATCACCCGTTCAGTGAGCTGCGAGATGCACTTGGTGTGCTGGCGTGAAGCGATCTCCGGGACGACGCCGCCGTACGCTGCGTGCACGGGAACTTGCGACGCCACTTCGGAATCGAGAATGCGCAATGCGCCGTCTTCTTCCGCGACCATGGCGATGCCGGTTTCGTCGCACGACGTTTCAATGCCAAGCACGCAGATCACTACGGCTTCTCCGGGGGTTTCTTGAGCAATTTGGAGACGTGCACTAGGTCGATGCCGTTTCGTTCGAGCTGCGGCAGCATTTGGGTCAGCACGGGCAGCGTGGCGGACCGGAAATGACAAATGCCGATGGCGGAGCCTCGCTCCTTCGCGACGTCCATGAGGTGGTTGAACTGGCCGATGATGTAATTGGGATCGGGCTCGTTGTCGAGGAAGACGTCGCGCATGGCGGTGGGAATGCCGAGCCGTTTCGCCGTCTCGTATGCTTTGGACTTCGCAGTGGTGCGGCTGTCGATAAAGAACAGGCGCCGGTCCTTAATCCCTTCGAGGAATGCGGTGATGGCCGCTTCATCCGCCGTGAAGATAGAACCGATATGGTTGTTCACGCCGACGGCCTCGGGTATTTGGGCAAGTTCGTCGCGGGTCTTTTCGATGATCTCCTCGCGCGACATTTTCGTGCTGAGCCGTCCGGTCATGTTGGCGGGTTCCATCGGTACGTGGAGCATGACCTCGAAGCCGAGTTCGGCGGCCTTGCGGGCGGTATCCTGAGCGGCGGGCGTGTAGGGAAGAATGGCGACGGTCAGACGGGGGTCCAACGCGAGGACCTTGGTGGTGACTGGTCCGCCGTATCCACCGTCATCCACGATGATGGCCACTCTGGGCGTGGCGCCGCCGGGGTACTTGATGCCGGTGAGCTTGCGGCCGAGGTCCATTACGTCCAGCCCGTTCGAGTCGAGCGGAAGTTCCTCGAGTGGGGGCATGGGCAGGTTGTTGTCCTCACCGTTTACGCGCAAACTCGGCCACTCCATCATTGACATCTCATCGTCGACGGGCGGCGCTTCTTCACGGAGGAGGGACAACTCGACGCACGGCTTGTCCGCGAGGGCGATGGAGAGAATCGTGGCCCCTTGCATGCCGAGTTGAGGCGTAGTGCGGACTCCGGGCACAGTCAGCGCGTCGCGGATCATCTTTTCGAGTTCTTCCGGCTTCATGGCCGGAGGCAGCGGCGCTTCGATCCGGGTGAAGCTCCAAACGCTCGTGTCATCCTGTTTCTTCTCGGGAGGGGATCGGCGGACGGCTTCCGCGGTAATGCCCTGCGTCTGAAGAACCACTCCGACTTCGTCGGCAATCTGGTTGCAGGCGGCGGTGAGGTCGGCCAGGGGTTTTTCAAAGAGATAGACCGACAGGAAGGGGTGATCGAGGAGCGAGAAAGTGAGTTGCTGCTGCAAGGGTTCGGGCTGCGCTTCCGCCACGGACACGCTTCTCGCGGCCATTTCCCGCTTGAACGGTTCCGCGACGTTTTGAACGGGCACTCCGGGAGCCAGTTCAACGGAGAAGTTGCACGAGTACCACGTTGCCTTGGGATCTTCCTGCAACTGAGGCGCGCCGCGCAGGATCTTTTCCTGAGGCGTCTGCAGGTTGAGCAGAATCTGTTCGGCCACGTCGGTGAGGGCCGCCGTATGCGCGCATAGGTCGACCGGACGCGACGCGAGGTATTGCGTAAAGAGCTTCAAGCACCCGCCGCCTGCAACCGCGAACACGAGCAGTCCGATAAGAACGCGGAGCCAAGGGTTGGGCGCATGAGGCTTCGTGGTGACGTTGCCAACCGGCGTTTCTCTTTGTTCGTCGCTCATCAGAAGTCCACCCATTCCACGTTGCCGATATCTCGTCCCAAAAAACGCCGTCCGACGGTTGCGAAGGCCCCCGGCGAATCACTTACGAGGAAGCGGCGCCGCGGTGGCCCCTCTTCCGTCGAACTCACGCTCATGCCGTCCAGCACGTCTGAAACGACTTCCGCTGTCGCCTCCGCGCTGTCGACGAGAGTGACTTCCGGGCCCATCACGCCCGCGATAACGTCGCGCAAGAGCGGGTAGTGCGTGCATCCGAGCACGAGGGTATCGACGTTCCGCTCGATCATGTCTGCCAGGTAGATACGCGCCGCATCGAGTGCGACCGTCCCTTCCGTCCATCCTTCTTCGACGAGCGGCACGAATAACGGACAGGCCTTGCAGAAGACTTGCAGATCGGGGTTGAACGAGCGTATCGCCTGTGGATAGGCCTCACTGTGGATCGTGCCGGCGGTTCCGATCACGCCGATCCGCTTGTTTCGCGTTATGCGGACGGCGGCGGCCGCGCCTGGTTCAATCACGCCGACGACGGGCACGTCCAGTTCCTCCTGGAGCGTTTCCAGCGCGCACGCGCTGGCCGTATTGCACGCGACTACCAGCATCTTGATCCCGCGCTCCAACAAGATCCGCGCGCAACCCCTCGCGTATCGTATGACCGTTTCGGCGGACTTCGTGCCGTATGGGACCCTCGCGGTGTCGCCCAGGTACACGATCGATTCCCGGGGCAGGCGTTCCGTCACGCTGCGAAACACGGTCAGACCTCCGACGCCCGAGTCGAAGATGCCGATGGCATCGTGCTGCGCGCGCGATGTTTGCATTCCGGGTTACTCCTGCCTTCCCGCGATCCATTCGGGATTCGGGGAGATGGGCATCGACATATCCACATGTGACGGGAACGACTCGAGCGGCGGGGCGCCCTCGATCAGGAACCGCACCGTCTTCACGGACGCCATCTGCGCTTGCTGAGGGCCTGTTTGGAGCGCGGGCTGCGTGAGGGTGTTGACGATGCCGTATGTCATGAGGCCCTCGACCGATGCGCTTCTCATGCGCTTCAATTCCGCTTCTAGCTCCATCGAGAAATCCACCACGAGCACGTCTTTTCCGAGCAGATACATGCCGCGGATCTTTGTTGAGGATGGAAGGATCGGCGTCAGTGGATCGCGAGGGCTCCGTATGAGGGCGTCGAGCGCCTTGCGGCAATTCTCAACCGTGGAGTCCGTGAAGTCGATGCGGCCCAGTTCCGGCGCGAGTTGGCGTCCGTCGGCGCTGGCGAAGAACAGGGTGACCTCTTTTGTCGCGGCCGACTCGCCGACGGAAAGCGACGGGGGAATCTGCCGGTTCGCATTCTTCACGGAGGCGAGCGGGTCCTGTCCTTGCCGCACCATCTCGAGGGCAAGCATGATGACGCAGAAGATCAGCACCAAGGTGAGGAAGGCCCATATGCTGAGAAGTACGCGGCGAAGGGCCCGTCGGCGCGACGCGGCGCGGACGATCTTCCGGTCGGGACGCGCGGAATAGCGATCCGGCGTCATGGGGCCCCCTTCCCTTCGCGTTCCGCCTCGAGGTATTTCGTGATGCCGGCGGCGATGCCTTGGGCGATCTTGTTCTGATATGCGTCCGTCAGCAGCATCGTCTCCTCCGCGGGATTCGTCAGACATCCGACCTCAATCAGGAGGCCGCACATGGGTGTCTCGGAGAGCACCGCGCATGGCATCGAGTGCACGCCGCGGTTCTTAGATCCGGTTTGCGCGGCCAAAGTTTCCGCCACGGCGGCGGCGATTTTCAGGCTCCTGGCCGCATAGGCGTCCCCGGGCCAACTCGGGGATACACGCGCCGACGGGGATGGCGGCGCGGGAATGCAGCAGAAGATTTCGAATCCGCCGGCCGTTTGCGCGAGGCTTGCGCCGCAATGGAGGCTGACGATCAAGTCTCCTTTGTTGCTCTCGGCAAGTACGGCGCGTTCGCGCCGCGTCAGGTCCCGATCCTTCTCCCGTGTGAGGACTACGCTGCGACTGGCGTCGGCCGCCTGAATGGCGTTCTGCGTCTTCACGGCTACAGCGAGGGTCAGCGCACTCTCCTTGGTTCCAGCCGGGCCCTGGCAACCCGTGTCGGAGCCGCCGTGGCCGGAATCGAGAATGATGACCTGGATTGGCCGGCCGACGGGACGTTGCTGGGCTGCGGAAGATTGGAGTGCGGGCTGTGGCGCTACTGGAGGCGCTGGCTCCGGAAGCGGCGGGCGTGGCGGTTGTTCGGGCGGAAGCCGTTCTGGGGGCCGGGCAGCCGTGTTGTCGGATCGAATGTCGATGAAGAAGGCTTTGTCGAACAAGGGAACGACGTCGCTTAGCGCGATGAGCGCCTCGTCTCCGGCCTCAATCACGGGATGGTTTAGTATGAAATCGCCCAACGAGGAACTTACCTCGCCCGAGTTGAAGCGAAGCCAGGCCGTTTTCGCCGCCAGGTCCACCTGGACGCGCTCCGGGGTTACCGTGCAACCGCCGCCCATCTGCCTTATCAACGAGGGCAGCGAGACGTAAGCGGTCCCCTGTTTCTGGATCAACTCGACGTCCGCGACGCGCAATTCATTCTGAATTCGCACGGAGAATCCGACCTGCTCTCCGTAGGAATTCGAGATGAGACCCATCCACGCGGGCAGGACGAGGAATGCGGCTAACACGATACCGCCAATACGGCGGCACGCGCGGGGGCGCGTCTGTCCGGACTTGTTGTGTCTGACCATTCGAAGGCAGGCGATCTGGTTACTTGCTTTTCTGAAGATTGATAAGCCGCTGCTTGACCACAACACTGTCAGAGAAA
Source organism: uncultured Nitrospiraceae bacterium (assembly GCA_964587655.1). Classification (GTDB taxonomy): domain Bacteria; phylum Hydrogenedentota; class Hydrogenedentia; order Hydrogenedentales; family SLHB01; genus CAZPMT01. The sequence goes on along the minus strand of CAZPMT010000070.1, from coordinate 21,293 downwards.
TCATGGGCCGGCTTGCCCGTGTTCCAGAGGGACCAAGCCAGAGAACCCATCAAGGCGCCCAGCACGGCGATCAATACGCCCAATCCTATTTTGTCGCGGCGCGTCATCGCATTGAAGCTCCGAGGATCTTATACGCCACCTCCAGCAGGACGGGAATGATAACACTCACAACCTCCCACAGGCTCCGCGCCAACGTCAGCAGGGCCGTCATGGCATCAAGTTCTCCGCATCAGGAACCGGAGCGGCCTTCGCGATGGACCGCGCGCCGCGATTCAGGTGCGACGCTTCTCATCCAAAGCCTTTCGGGCGTGGAGATATTCGTCGACCTGTACCTGTTTCTTCTGTCCGATCTTTATCTTGCTCTGGGCCTGCGCCATTTCAGCGTTCAACTTTTCCAGGCAGGCCTGGCACAGTTTCTTGCTCAGGCTGATGGCGGGGGCGCCGCAGCGGCCGCACTTGATCTGGTCAGTCAGGCTTACGTTGGCGATCAATCCTTCCGCGATCATGCGCATTACGCAATCAACGGTCACCTGCGCCTCTTCCGCCGCTTGCTCCGCGCTAAGGTTCGGGCTGCGATCAAGAACCGACCGAATCTTGTCGAAATCGTCGTCTTCAGCGTCCTGGCAGCGGGTGCATACGGCTGCCCGCGTCTTATCAAAGATCTTTTTGCATCGCGGACACGCGGACAGTGGCATTGCAGCTCATCCTTTCATTCCGTGGACAAATTGCTTCGAGTGTTCCAGTCGTATGAGATTGACTCCCAGTCGATATCGAGGTTGCCGATCACATTCGCTTTCAATGCCAAACCTTCCGTCGACACATTGACGCCGACGGTGATGGATCTTATCGGGATGCCTTTGTCATCGCGCAACGCGCGCCTCCGGGACGGATACGTGACGCGCATCCAGGTCCGATCCTTCGTGGGCTGCTCCAAACCCGTGCATCCCGTGTCAAACCCGATCTGCTCCACGGTAGCGCCGCTCACGAACACGTACTGGTCTTCAACTCCCTCCGGCCGCAACAGGTTGCCTTCCACGCGGCGGTCGCTGATGCGCTCTCGCAGCCGGGCGCGGGCCTCATCGCGCGCGGCCGTGCTTCCGGTCTCGATCTGAACGCGCACCAGCCGCTGCTGCATCCAGCACGTCATAGCGATGACGTCGTCCCATGCGTCCTGCTGGAACGCCGCCGCATACCGCACGGCGGCCGGATTCCCGGCGACACTGCCTTCCGCGGGCGCCGTTCCTGGTCCCGCGGCGTCGCTCTTCGTTTGGGCTGCGCCCGCGACGGGCTTCGAAGGCGGCGAAGTCCACCACCAGAAACCCAGTCCGGCGAAAACGCCTAACGCCGCGGTCAATGTCCATCGCGTGGCGCTCTTACGATACCATTCGGCCACATCAGGATCTTAACAGAGGTCCCGAGAACACGTCAATGGCGGCCAAGAGAATCTCTAAGAGCGTATACGGAAAGTGTCCGCGCCGTTCACATGGGGAATCGCAACCTATCTGAAAGCGCCGGTCATGTAGGTCCGGTTTGTAACCGGACCACCTTGGCGTCCCCGATATATTGCGCATGACGTGGTCCGGTTACAAACCGGACCTACATGGGCTTTCCGTACACCTTCTAACGCCGCATATTCCAGTAATGATTCAGTGGGCCGTGGCCTTGACCCAAGGCGAAGCCGTGGCGGATCGCTTCGGTGAGATAGGCCTTGGCCTGTCGCACCGCCTCCTTGACCTCGATGCCTTTGGCGAGGCAGGCGGCGATGGCCGCGGAGTAAGTGCAGCCGGTACCGTGCGTGTTCTTCGTCGCGATGCGCGCGGTCGTGAATTCCTCAAAGGACGTGCCGTCGAAGAGGTAGTCCGTTGCGGCGCCGCCCTCCAGGTGGCCGCCCTTGATGAGGACGTGGCGCGGGCCAAGGCCGTGTAAGCGGCGCGCGGCCTCGCGGATATCCTCGACGCGAACCACTTTCATCCCGGCGAGGGTTTCCGTCTCTGGGATGTTCGGCGTCACCATGAACGCGATGGGGAGGATTCGCCGGATGAGCGCGTCACGCGCACTTTCGTGGAGCAGCGCGTCGCCGCTCTTGGCCGCCATTACGGGGTCGACGACCAAGCGCTCTACGCCGTGCGTGGCGATGCTATCCGCGACCGCCTCGATGATGCCAGCGTTCGACAGCATCCCGGTCTTGGCGGCATCGACGCCGATGTCGCGCGCCACGGCGTCAATCTGTTGCGCGACGAACGCCGGGGGCAGATCGTGAACGCCCGTCACTCCCACGGTGTTCTGCGCCGTCACGGACGTGATAGCGGCCATGCCGTACACTTCGAGTGCGGTGAAGGTTTTCAGATCCGCCTCGATTCCCGCGCCGCCGCCGGAATCACTCCCCGCTATCGTCAAGACCCGCGGAATGGGGTTACATGTCTGCATTGTTTCCTCACCTACTCGTTTACCAGCATGCCCGCGATGCACGCGGCCACGAAACACGTCAGCGTGCCCGCGATCAGGGACTTGATTCCGAGCGCCGCGACCTCTGACCGGCGTTGCGGGATCATCGCGGTCATCGCGCCTAACAGGATGCCGAGACTCCCGGGATTGGCGAAGCCGCACAAGGCGTAGGTCGCGATCGTGACCGAGCGCGGGCTCAGCGCTCCGGAGGCTACCAAGGGCTTGAAGTCCGCGTACGCCAGGAACTCGTTCAACACGGTCTTCTTGCCGAGGAGTTGCGCGACCGCGCCGGCGTCGTGCCACGGCACACCCATCAGGAGGGCGAACGGATAGAAGAACCAACCCATTATGTTTGCGAAGGTGTATCCCGTGACGCCTTTGACGGCCAGATCGACGAGGTAGACCATGCCGATGAACGCAATCAGCATGGCCGCGACGTTGAGCGCGAGATTGAGGCCGTCCGTCGCGCCGCGCGCCGCGGCATCGACGACGTTATGACTCTCGACGGGCACGACGATGCGCGTTGTGCCGTCCGTGCGCGGATGCCCGGTCTCGGGCACCATCAGCTTCGATATCATCAGGGCGGACGGCGCGCACATGAGCGAGGCGGCCAGTAGATGGCCCGGCTGCGCGCCGAACGACGCATAGGCGACCATAACGCTCGTGGCGATGGTTCCCATGAACGTCACCATGATGACGAACAACTCCGAGCGGGTCATGTCGCCGAGGTAATCGCGCGACGCGGGCAGCGACTCGATCCCGAGGAAGGCTTGCAGGGCCGCCGCGAAGGTCTCGGCGCCCGACGTGCCCATGGTCCGCCGCATGACGTACGCCATGCCGTTCACGACCGCCTGGATGATGCGAAGGTGTTGAAGCACCGCCGCCAGAGAGGACACGAAGATGATCACCGGCAATACCTGGAACGCCACGATTGCGCCGATCTCGAAGTTCTCCGGGAGATTGCCGAAGACGAATTTCGCGCCTTCCTTTGTCGCGTCGGTAAGGACATCGAAACAGGCGTTCACCGATTCGAAAAACGTGCGGCCGAAACCGGTCCGCAGGATTAGCACGGCGAGAATGAACTGTAGCCCCAGTCCCCAGATGACCGGCCGCCAACGGATCTTGCTGCGGTTCTCGGACAGACCCCATGCCAGCCCTAACATCACGACGAGACCCAACAGACTCGTCATGCGCAGCAGGAACAGACTCCCCATCCGCTCACCTCCGTAATATCGACGAACGTACCCGTGAACGCGAATCAGTTTAGGTGATTTGGCGGACCGGCACAAGGCCGCCGCACCGTCGAGCGGAAAAGTTCACGACCTCATCCGGGCGAGAGTGTCGAGCCAGGCGAGGAAATCGGCGACACCGGCTCCGGTCTTGGCGGAGGTCGTGAACACGGCCATGCCGGGCTGGTGGACTATGGCGTCGCGTTTCATTCGCTCGACGTCGCAGTCGAGATACGGCAGCAGGTCAACCTTGGTGACAACGAGGCCCGATGACACGCGCATGGCGCTCGGATACTTCGCGGGTTTGTCAGCGCCTTCGGTGACGGAGACGACGGCCACTTTGATGTCCTCGCCGATCTCGAAGCTCGCGGGACAGACGAGGTTTCCGACGTTCTCGATGAACAGCAGGTTCACGCCGTCGAGCGGGAACTGCGCGAGGGCGTCGCGGATCATGCCCGCGTCGAGATGGCACGCGCCGATGGTGTTGATCTGGTAGGCGCGCAGGCCGGCGCGCTCGACGCGCTGTTTGTCCTCGTCCGTCTGGAGGTCGCCTTCGATGACTGCGGCGCGCCCACGAACGCTTGGCGCTAGCGCTTCCAGCAGGCTTGTCTTTCCTGACCCGGGCGAGCCGATGAGGTTCACCACGAAGATTCCGCGCCTGCGAAAGAGTGCGCGGAGTTCCTCGGCGATTTCCCAGCCCTTGGCCCTGACCTTTTCCTCAAGCTTCACCGTCTGGCTCATTGAATTCTATCTCCTCGATGACGAGGTCCTTGCCGGAAACGAATTCCCCGGCGCCGCCGCAGCCGGGACAGCGCGGGTCAAGCGCGGTGACGACCGGCTTCCGTCCGCAACGCGCGCATTCAAATTCGAGCGGCCGAACTTCGATTTCTATCCGGGCATTCTCCATCACCGTGCCGGCGGCGATGGCCTCCAGACAGAAGGTGAGACTGGCATTGTCAATGCATAGCAGTTCTCCGGCCCCAAGCCGCACGCGCGTCACCTTGGATGCCGGAAAACTCCGTGCCTCGTGCAGGACGCGGTCAAGGACCTCCGTGGCAAATGAGAGCTCGTGCATGCTGTGAAGGAGTGTACGCGGGGTGAGATCGAAGTGCAAACCAACGAAACAGAAAGGGCGGCAAATGTCTTGCCGGCACGGAAAACTTGACTTGGCGCTGCCCAGTATTCGAGAGTTGCCGCTATTCGACAGGAAGCGGACGGAGGGTTGCTACAGCAATGCGATCTCTTGATATAGCTTCGGCGATGCGATGGCTTCTTACGGGGGTCGTCGTCGTTTGTGTCACGGGCATGGTCATGCCATTCCTGACCGGCGGCAGTTCCTCGTTTCCATTTGCGAAGACGGCCTCGGCGAGCTTTGTGTTGGTGGCCGTGGCTTGCGGCGCCGTGAAGAACTCGTACGGGCGGCTTATCCTGGCGGGCCTGCTATGTTGTGCGGCGGGAGACGTGCTCGGTCCGGAGAATTTCGTTGCTGGATTGGGGGCGTTCCTGCTGGCGCATCTGGTTTTTATCGCCGCCTTTGCCGTTCACGGCATTTCGTTGCGGCGGCTGATGGCGGCGTTGCCCGCGCCGCTGTTGGCCACGGCTGCGCTTCTCACCTGGCTCTACCCGCACGTCCCCGCATCAGACCGGTTTCCGGTGCTTGCATACGTGGCGGTCATTACCGCGATGCTCGTCACCGCCGGGAGTAGTTCGGCGGGCGCGACGGGGAAACTCATCCTGGCTGCGGCAGCCTTGTTCTATGTGTCGGACATCTTCGTCGCGCGATGGAAGTACGTGAGCCCTGGTTCCATCAACGGCCTCTTCTGCTATCCGCTCTATTACTCCGCCTGCCTCAGCTTTGCCTGGACGGTGTTTCTCGACCTGCGGGAACGAGGGACAGAGGCCACAACGCGGCGCTGAAGCGTCGTAAGGACCGCGTGTCGAGGGGAGTTTGCCGCATCGATGCGCCCTTATGCCGTCCGCACCGCCCGCTGCGGCGGGCCCGCACCACATCTTCTGACTAGCGCCTAGACTACGCCTGCGTAGGCATGACGTTTGTGGCCTGCAATCCTTTGGCGCCCTCCAAGAGATCATATGTCACGACCTCTCCTTCCTTGAGCGTCCTGAATCCTTTCATCTGGATTGCCGAGTGGTGTACAAAGACATCCGCCCCGCCGTCGCGAGCTATGAATCCGTAGCCCTTCTGATCACTGAACCACTTTACCGTGCCCTGACACTTTTCCTGCACTGATTGTTCGTCGCTCACTTCTACTTCCTCCTTGCTCGAGTGACTGCCCAGGCGCCGTCGGAATACCGTACCGAGACCGCCCTACTTTCTCCCGCATTCACGTGAACTCCTGCTACGGTATGATAGCCCCAAGTGGCGAAATCTGTCAAGCTCAATTCTTGTGGGGTCTTGAGAGGGGTATTGGGCCGACGCATGCAGTTCGCAGCTTGTACGCAAATCGACGCTCTGGTCAGAAAGTGGACGCGGCAAGAAGCTGGCGCGCTAAGGCACTCAGAATACTACGGTTAAGCTTTGTGTCGTCCGGCTCGAATTCCGTCGGCCAGGGGAAAAATCGCCTGGGGATTTTGTGCCGTGGAAGAGCTTCCGCGAGCGCTCTTGCCAAGGCCGCGGCATCCGTCTGGAAACCCTGTTCCATCATCATAAAGCACACCGGGATTGCCCCGAGCTTCGCGTCAGGGACGGGCACAACGACAGCGGATCGGAGTCCCGGAATGCGGTGGAGATACTGTTCAATTTCCTCCGGATGAACGTTCTCTCCCCCGCACACAAACATGTTGTCCTTCCGCCCGATCACTGAGAGATAACCTTGGCAGTCCGTTTTTCCCAGGTCGCCGGTACGAAACCAGCCGTCCGGCGTCAACGGTCGTTCGAGACCCTCGGCCCCGAGATATCCAAGGAACAGCGCGTCGCCGCACACAAGGATCTCGCCATCCGTGTCGATGCGGAGCGTGTCAGGCAGAAGAGGTTTTCCAGAGGTGAGCAGACGGTCGAGAGGATCTCCCTTGCGGGTTGTCGCGACCTGGCTCGCCATTTCCGTAAGGCCGTACGTTGTGAATATGGGCAGACACAGACGGTCAGCCTCGCGGATCATTGCTTCGGGAATGGCGCCGCCTCCGACGAGGATGGCCTTGAGTTTCTTGAGGGCCTCGCGTCCCTGCTCACGATCGAGGAGCCTGTACAACTGCGCCGGCACAAGTGAGACATGGGTCACGTTCGTCCGCTCGATCGCGTCCTCGATGGATTCCTCCGGTGGCGGAATGACGACGGCGGCGCCGCCCGCCGCGCAACGAAAGAAAACGCCCAGTCCCGCGACATGATGGAGCGACAATGATAAGAGCCATCTGTCGCCAGGGCCGACGGGGAGATTGCTGTTTGATGCCGCGGCGCTGAAGTAATGATTTGCATATGATTGAACGGCGGCCTTCGGCGTGCCGGTGCTTCCACTCGTGAAGATAATCGTCGCGGGTACGCCGGCTTGAATTCGAGGCGCGTGCTTGTGGCTCGCCTGTCCTGCGTCCATCTTCACGACGTCTTCAAACCGCAGGACAGAGGCGCTCTCCGAGGGCGCGGCGTCGAGTCCCACTACCCAGCGGCATTGTGCGCGGCGCACGGCGTCCTCGATGGACTGAGGCGGCCAGCGCGGGCTGATGGGGCACGCGGCGGCGCCGAGACGGAACAATGCCATGAGCAGAACCGCGTATTCCGCGCGTGCGGGAGAGACGATTCCAAATACGTCTCCGCTCTTCACTCGAACGGCGCGCAGCCGTTCCGCCGTAGCGGTTACGGAAGCATCGTAATCGCGATAAGATAGTTTGAGGTCCGGTGGACAAGGGGTAGCTACCCCTTGTCCAGCAGACGCGATGATCGCCGGAGCGGAGGGCTGCCGTGCCGCGGCCTGCGCGATCAGACATGGGAGATCTTCCACCGCGCCCTCTTTCTCACTCATAGTAGATGCGCTCCAAGGTGCGGGTGTCGAGTGTGGCGATACAGGCGTCGATCTCATCGATCTCGATCGCGCCCCCTCGCACGCCAAACCGTTTCGGCAGGACATCCGCGGCCAGCCAGTCGTATGTGTCAAGGCCGGCTGGGATGTCCTCCGATGTTATGGTGGAAGCGAAATGCGCGAGCGCGGCCAGTCCCACGCCGGACTCGAAGGAGGAACTGACGACCGGTTTGAGGCCGAACTCGATCGCTTCATATGCCAACTGTTCGCATTGCGTGATGCCGCCCAGCAGGGTTGGCTTGATGATCACGGCTTTCGCCCATTGTTGCGCCTGAAGCAAGCCTCGCGTGATGCCGAACTCAGCGATACTCTCATCCAGGGCGACGGGGATCCCCGTGTGTTGCGCGAACTCTCGCAGGCGTTCTGGCGTGCTCAACGGTTCTTCGATGTATTCGATGCCGCAGCCGGCGATGCCCTTCGAGAAGGCGACCGCCGAATCGAAATCCCACGCGCGGTTAGCGTCCAGCCGCAACGCAACGCCATCGAGAACACCGTACACCGCGCGGACCATTTCAATGTCCTTTCGAGTGTCCTGGCGTCCGACTTTGAGTTTCACCGCGCGGTACCCCGCGTCGCGCAGGCCTTGGGCGCAATCTATTACCTCCTCGAGGGTCCCGCTGAGCAGACCGTTGACCGAGACGCGATTGCGAGTCTTGCTGAAGAGTCCCATGGTGCGCGTGCTGCCGATAGCGCGGCGGAAATGGAAGGTGGCGCACTCGATCCCAAACTGCACGCTGGGTGTCGCCGCGAGGAACGCCAGCGCTTCTTCGCGCTCCGGTTCCGATTTGGGCAGGCGGCCCAGCAGCTTCGACCAGCGCGTGACGGCCTCCTGCGCCTCTTCGAGTGTCTCCGCGCTGAAGCCCGGCAAGGGGGCTATGTCGCCGTATCCGGTTTCCTTGCCGGCGTAGCCGAACTTGAGCAGGAGTCCTTTCCTGTGAGTGAGCGTTTTGTCCTTGAGACGCAACGGTCTGGCCAATGGCAATTCATACCGGAACAGCTCGACCAATGGTGCGTTCATATCATCCATCCGATGGAGAGCAGCACGCTGTAAAGGAGCAAGAGTTTGCCGGTCGTCGCGAGCGCATTGTTCAACGAAAGTCCGTCCTCGCGCATCAAGACGACGCGAATGTTCGGAACCGCCGCCAACAGCGTCAGAGCGGCGATGACAGTCCACCAACGACCGTCCCAGGCGGCAATACCGGCGGGTATTCCGATGCACGCCGCGAGGAAGCACGCCGTGTACTCCGCCTTCGCGAAACCGCGACCGAAACGAACCGGGAGTGTCCTCTTTCCCGCTATCCGGTCCTGATCCACGTCGCGCAGATTGTTGACTGTAAGGATCGCGACCGAAAGAAATCCGGGGCCGAGGCCCGCGAGCAGGACGGGTCCCGGGAGCGACAGCGCTTGCACGTAGTAAGTTCCTGCAACGGCCACCGGACCGAAGAATATCAATACGAACAGGTCGCCGAGTCCGAGATAACCCAAGGGATAGGGTCCTGCGGTGTAGAGAACTCCGCACGCGATCGACACGAGACCGACTACGACAAAGGGCCAACCTCCTCGAATCACGATGTACAATCCCGGCACGCATGCAAGCGCGAACACGAGAACGGCCGCGGCCAGCACCTTGCCCGGCGCCACCAGCCCCGCCTGCGATACCCTCGCCGGGCCGAGGCGGTCCGGCGTGTCAGTTCCCTTGGCGTGGTCAAAATAGTCGTTGGCCAAGTTCGTGCCGATCTGGATCAGGAGCGCGCCCAACAATGCGCACGCCGCGGAGAGGGCGTGAAACCCGCCGTCGGCGTAGGCCATAGCCGTGCCCACGAAGACGGGGGCTACCGCCGCCGGCAGCGTCTTCGGACGTGCGGCCATCAGCCATATCTTGGTAGGCGCCTCAGCCATTTGCGATTCACTACTCGAATCCGATGTCCTTGAGCCGCGCATCGAAGTCCGGCGCAAGACGCGCGACCGGCTCGCCTGTGGATGATGCCGCGTACTTTATCATGTTGAGAAGCAACTGGTCCGCGGCGGGATGATTGTCGATGTTATCGAGGACGCGGAAGGTGTTGACGATCACCTTTCCCGCGCCGAAGTTGTATACGCCAAGCATCGTCCCCGAGGCGTAGCCGCCGGGCGGCCCGGAATGACACAAGGCGATGGCGACGGCGATGACCTCGTCGGGCGTGTCCTGGCCCTCGAAGAAGTAATGCGAGATCACCGGGCCGTAGTAGTCCCAATCCATGACGCCTTTGGCCTGGAGTCCCTCGAAGACCGGATGAGGCTTCGCGATGCATTCCTTGTGATAGAGCCAGTCGGGAAACTCGTTGCCGCTTCCTTTGTTCTTGAGTGGAAGCCATCCCACGCGGTTGTCGCCGCGTTTGAACGCTTCCGGCGCCGCGAAAACGGCCACGCTTCCCTGGGCCACGCGCCGGAGAAGGTCCGACCATTGCGTCACGGAAGGATTGAGCTTCGAGACGTCGCCCGCGAGGATGACTTGGCGGGCATTCGCGGCGGCGTTTTCGATCGGGACGCATTGGATGCCTCGGGCGTTCAACCAGCCCCGGACTTTCTCATCAACGCCCCAGACGGCCAACAGTTTGTCGTTGCTTGACAAACTGTGGGGTGCGGGAATGGATCGCGGCGTGATCTCCGAGACATGGAACGTGAGATGTCCGCCGGCGGCCGCGCCGCCCCTATCGAGGTTCGCCGCGAGCTGATACTCGCCGGGCGGACCGCTCAGACGGACCTCGCCCTTAAACACCGGCACTGCGAGGGGACCGTCCTCGCCGTGGGGCGTTTGCGGGATAGTGACCGTCGTCTTTTGCTCCCATGCGATTCCTTTGGATCCCATGATTCGCAAGGTGACGGGGTAGTCACCGGGCTCGAGCACGTCCTCGTTGGCGAGGACCGCTTCGACCGTCAACGGACGGTTCAGGTAGCCGTGCATAGGCGACACGAACAGGCACCACCTCAACGGCGCCCAGCCGTCCTTAAGGGCGTCGACGATGCCCGGTTTCCACTCGCGCCAGAACGTCCACAGACCTTCGCCCGTGAACCCGTGATCGAGAAGCCCGGTGACGTTGTATCCGCATATCTTCGGGTTCGATCGGATGAGGTTGAACCCGAGGAGACGCTGGCGGCAATGCAGCCGCTGGCTGTGTTCGAGCATGTCCTCCGGAAAGGCGTACACGGCGTCGAGACCGAATCGCGCGAAGTCGGCGTTGAATTTATCGACCGTGTTCCGGAGAAAGACGAAGTCCTCCAGGTCCGCATTGACGCGGAATTGCTCGTAGGTGCGCAACTCCTGCACCGCGTTCATGAGGCTTCCGATGCCGTACTCGGACAGGAACACGGGTTTCGTGTCGCGCCCGAGGTTGCGAATGCCATTCTCGATCTCCGGCGTGTGAGGCGTCGCGGGATAGACGTGTGCGTCCCCGGCGCCGTCGAAGTACCCGCCGAAGGCGCCCCATTTCCCGATAACCTTGTTCTCAGGGCTTTCTACGCCCCATTCGCATTCCCATTGTGCGCTGCCGGGATTGCTTACGGAACCGATGCTGTTCTGGCCGTCCCATCGTCCGCTTCCAAGCAATACCAGGCGGGTATCGTCGAGTGATCGCGCCAATCCGAGACTGTCGACGGCGTGACGGAACACCGGCCCGTCCTGCGTCTCGTTCAGCAATCCCCAGATCGTCACGGAGGGATGATTGCGGTCGCGCAGGATCATCTCGCGTATCGAAAGATCGAAGCGCTCGGCCATCTTCGGCGAATCGGCGAGGCACCACCCGGCCAGTGTCTCTTCGTAGACCATCAAGCCGATCTCATCACATAGATCCAGTTGCCAGGGGTGCGCGATGCCGGCTATGAATCGCACCATGTTGAAACCACTCGCCTTCGCGTACAGAAGGTCTTTCCGCAACAAGTCGCGGGCTTGGTCAGGCGGAAGGATCTGGCTTACCGGACAATGATTGCCCGTGTGTGAACTTCGGAGGAACACGCGTTTGCCGTTCAAGCGAAAGTATCCTCGTTCCACCCGAAAATCGCGGAAGCCGAACTGAGCGGCGCGTTCGTCTTGCGATTTCCCGTCGTTGGCGGTGATTTTCGCGGCGAGGCAATACAGGTACGGGTCGTCGAGTTCCCATAGCCGGTGATTCGGTAATTGGAGTTCCGATTGGACGAGCGTGTCCCCTGCGGGCAGCTCCTGTTCGAATTGCATCGAACAAACGCTTTCCAGTGTCTTCGCCGGCGAGACTGTGAACTGCATCTTGCCCTTGGACGGCGCGTTTGACGCGTTGCGCACTTTGGCCTGAACAACGACCTTGCCCGTTCTCCAATCGGCGCGCACAAATACGTCCTCGATGCGAACGGCGGGTGTCAAGAGAAGCTCGACGGGCTCGGTGATGCCGCCGTAGTCGAGCATACTGCCGACGACCAGCGACGGGGTCTTGTTTCGGTGTGGCGTTTCGTTAAGCACCATCCCGTCGATCGGATCGCCGGCAGGGTTGACGACGCGCACCGCGAGGCGGTTTGCCGCGCCCGGCTTGACGGCCTCGGTCACATCGAGGACGAACGGCGTTTCGCCCCCTTCGTGTTGTCCGACGCATACGTCGTTGACCCACACCTGCGCGAAGTAGTCAACGGCCCAGAACCGGAGCAGGTAACGTCCCCCGGCGTGAGGGTTCGCCGGCGCTTCGAACTCGCGCCAGTACCAGGCGACGCCGTGATATCGCGGGAACGTCTCCTGGATGATGCCGGGGACCCTCGCCGGTCTTGCGTCCGATGCGGGAGACTTCCACCATTCCTGTTCGCGTCCGGCGTTCGATGGGTCAACGCCCAACAGCCACGGAGCGCCTTCCAAGCTTATCATCAACGTGCCTGTCATGACGTTCTCTCCCGTCTTGTTTTCTTGTGTCCAACCTGCGCCTCCGAGCAACGCACACGTGAGCAGCGCGAGGAAACTCAGAACACGGAGCTTTCCGGATATTGTTTGCACACCTGCCTCCAGATGGATTGCCGGCATCTTCGGCACTCTAAACACCGCGGCCGATTCGGCTCGTTTCTGACCATATACGATGCATTGTCTTCTGTCAATCCAGGCAATTGCCCTGAACGAGAAGCTCAAAGGAGATGCGGGGATACTGGAGATGCCGGAAGACCAAGGGAACTCGGCATCCCGCGGCGTCATTTGCGGAGGGGAGCCGCCTCGGGCGGCGTTGCTGGGACGAGCGAGTCCACGAGTGAGACGGACGCGCTGATCTTCATGTTAAGGTCCAACGGACTTGAGGGCTCTTGTCCGGCGGGAGGCGGCGATTTCTCCTTTGCTTCGGGGACGTCGCCCAGCAGTTCTTTCATGTTCATGCCGAGGCCCTTCAGAACCTGCCCCGCCGAGCCGAGCGATTCAGACATGTCCAAGCGCATGCCCAGGTCCATCTCGCTGTGCACCAATTGGCCGTTGTCCGTGTCGAAGTAGATCTTGTTGTCGCCGGAGAGATCGATCCGCGGCGGCTTGATGCCCATTACCATCCCGAGCGCTTCGCCGGCGGACGCGGGCTGGCTAGGCGTTTGCTCGGAGGTTACTTTCTGATCGATGACCGCACAGAGGCGTCCGCCGATGGTCTTGTAGCCCGTGAAGGTATTGACAAGCCGCATGCGCATCGGGTTCGCGGAACCCGGCACGGTCATGTTGAAGTCGGATTCCCACTGCGCGCCGGGCTCCATGTCGGAACGCGGAAACTCGATCGACGTGAGCAGCGGAATCTCTTGTATCAACAGTTTGTCGTTGCTTGACAAACTGTGGGGATTCGGACGCGAGGCGCCGTTGAGTTCCCGCGCGGCCCCGTTCGGGGCCACGCTCATGCGGATGGGCGCGTTCAGGAAGCTCAGCAACGGGAGCGCCAGCTTGTCGTCAATTGCTGTGGACGCGACGTCCCCGTCGCGTTTGGAAAGCGGCGAGGACGCCGCTTCCACCTTGAGTTGTGGCTGTTTCTCTTGCTCGTTATCGGGTTGCGCCGGGGGTTGGACATTCTGCGTCAGCGTGAACGGGCTTCCCATCATGTCCGCTTCGAGCGCGGTGTCTTTGAAGGTCATGCGAAGCACGCCGTTTCCCGATTCGTCGACCGACTCGGTAACTAGGTCGAACTTGCCGCCCAGATTGAACGTGACGGGCGCCGTGTTGGCGGCTTCCTTTCCTTGACCTTTCATGCCTGTGGTATCGATCTTGATACCACGGGCCGAGAGCGTGTATTCGAGGCGTTCGCCTGGCCGGAACTTGAACGTGAACGGGCCGGCGGCGGCGCTCTGTTGTTTGAGGAGTTGTTGTGCAAGATCCTTGGCCGGGGACGGTTTTGAGCCGAGCAGCTTGTCCAGGGTTTGGGAGACGTCCGGGTTCTGGTCGAGAGCTTCCTTCACCATTTTTCCCATATCGCCGCGCGGCACGATCTGGAAGTTGGCGGCAAACCAAATGCCGAACGCGATCCCCGCCGCGAACAGGAACAGCCCAGTCCCGATGCATGCGACAACCGCCGCGGCTCGTAGGAAACTCTGTTTGCCCTGTGGATTCATGCGCACGGTTTCTCCAGGGTTGTTGCTCTCTTCCCCAATTCTACCATGAACCTGGATTCGGCAATTGGAGACAGTTGGGTTTGTCCAAGTAGTGGACAAGGTGGACGTTGTGGACGAAGTGGACGCAACGGTGCAGGTGATCCTTTTCGGCGTCCACGTCGTCCACAAAGTCCACGCCACAGTTTGTCGGGGCTTGACAAACTGTGTCCACCATTTCGGGAAGCACATTCAATCCAGACTGCGGAATGAACGCAGTCTTTACCCGCCGCCTTCTTGTGTTGCCCGTGGTATCAAGATTGATACCACAGGCCATGACGCGCGATAATCCAAAGGCTGTAGGCTGTAGGCTGTAGGCCGTAGGCTGAAGGCTGAAGGAGACCGGTCACCTACAGTCCAAGGTCTTCAGCCTACAGCCTCTGGAGAGTCTCGTGAGTGGAAAAGAGCCGGGTTCGAACATAAACGTTTTTTCGGCGGTGGCGCTTCTTGGACAATTGGGATTGACGGTTGCTCTTCCTATTATCTTGTGCGGCGTCGCGGGGAAGTATCTGGATGGGTGGCTTCACACGGGAGGCGTTCTGATGCTGCTGATGCTAGTCCTGGGAATTGCCGCCGGAGGCTATGGGGCCTATCGGTTGCTTGCGAGGGACCTGAATTGGAAACCGTAACGCGATTTCGATCCTTGGTGCTCCGCGTGTCGGTCGCGCTGATCGCCGCGTTCACGATCGTCGCGTTGATTTTTGACGGTGTTGTTGCGCAGGGGCTTCTGATCGGGGGGCTTGCGGGAATCGCGGGCTTCTGGATGATGACGCGGCATGCCGAAGTTGCAAACGCCGCCGCAAATGTTGTAAAGTTCGGCGCCCAAAAGTGGCTGGCGTCCCGGTTGCTTCTCTATGCCATCACACTGTACGTTGCGTACAATCTGGACAAGGTGCACGTGCGTGGGTTCCTAGCGGCGGCGGCGGGGTTGATGATAGTCCGGATCGCGGTGATGGTTGTGGGCTTTACCGGATGGGACTTGAAAGAGCCGGAGCAGTAGCGGTATGGAACATATCGGTCAGCGGTTGATTCTGCATTACGTTCCCTATACGGACGTTCGCATTCCCATGGGGGGGCTTAACATTATCACCGTGCTCAGCACCGTGCTTGTCATGTTGCTGATGTGGGTCATGCTTCGTTTGGCGGTGCGGAAGTTTGCATGGGTTCCGGGCCGGGCGCAACTCGCGGTCGAGCTTTTTGTGACCGGGTTCGACACGATGGTGAGTTCGACGCTCGAATTGAAAACGCGCGAGGCCAACCGCCACTACCTGCCGTTGATCTCGTGCCTGTTCCTGTACATCGCGTTGTGCAACGCGATTCCGCTGTTGCCGATCCCACACATCGAAGAGCCGACGAGCGATCTCAATTGCACGCTTGCGTTGGGCGCGATGAGCGTGCTGTATTCGGTCTATTGCGGTTTTCGCGCGCACGGCGTGCTTGGACACCTGGGCCAGATGTGCGGTCCGTTTTGGCATCACGAGGGCAAACTGAACTTCGGCGCGGTGCTGGGCAAAGCGATGGGGCTGGGTTTCTTCTTCCCGCTTCACATCGTCGAGACCCTGTCGCGGATGTTGTCCATCTCGTGCCGTCTCTTTGGCAACATCACGGGCGCGGCCATAGTTCTGACCGTGCTGTCATCGCTGTCATATGGACTCGTCCTGCCGCTTGGGCTTAACGCGTTCTTCCTCGTTTTCGAGGCCGCCGTGCAGGCGTTCGTCTTTTCGATGCTGACGTTGATCTACATTACGACATCGATACAGCACGAGTAAGTTGTTGTTCTTGAGCAGGGGCCGGGTGTAGGCGCCTGTCGAGGTTGGTAGCGCTGAATGAAAGACGGCAAGGGGTTGAAACCCCTTGTCGAATCGTGAACAGGAAGGAGAAAGGATAGATCCTATGGATATCGGCACTGCAATGACGTTGCTGCAAACGGTCGTGGGCCAGGCCGCGGAAGAAACCGCAAAGGCCGCAATAACCGGGGAACACCTGATCATCATTGCGAAGTGCTTCAGCATGGCGCTCGCCATCGGTATCGGCGTGTTCGCACCGGGGTTCACGGAAGGTCTCGCGACGGCGAAGGCGGTTGAAGGCATCGCGCGGAATCCGGGCGCGGCCGGCTTGATTATGCGCACGATGATCGTGGGCCAGGCCATCACCGAGTCCAACTCGATTTACGCCCTGCTTATCGCGCTGCTGATCTGGCTCGTCCTGTAATCGCGGCATACACGGGCCTCGAATGCTTACATCATGATAGCCCTCAACTTCACATTGTTTGTGCAACTGCTGCTCTTCTTGTTGTTCCTCTTCGTGACCAACAAGATCGTGGTCCGTCCCATTTTGAAGACGATGGACGCGCGATCCGCGAAGGTCGAGGAGGACCAGGCGGCGGCCGGCGCCGACTCTAAGGAGGCGGAGCGGGTCGAGGCCTCGGTCAAGGATCGGCTGACGAGCATTCACCAGGAGGAAGCGCTTAGGCTTCGCAAGGAGCGGCATGACGAGTACCAAGAGAATCGCGGGGTCCTCGAGGAGATGAAGCGACGGGCCAACGCGGATGTTGAAGCGTATCGAGCCCAAATGGATCAGCGCGTGGAAGAAGAGCGCCGCAACTACCCGCAATTGGTTCCGGCAATCGTCGAGGCCATGGACCGCCAAGTCAACACGGAAGGATACGCGTCGTGATGCCTTGGGTTCCGGATACCGGAAGCGTCAACGGCGTGCGGGCATGCATGCGGAGGAAGGCATGAGCACGAAGAAGTTCCTATACACCATGACGGCCGTTTACATTATCGGCGCGGTCGCGGGTATAGCGCTCTTCAAGTCGCCGGGCTATTCCAAAGCCTACCTCGCCAAGTACGAGCATGAGCACGAGCGCCACCACAAGATTATGAAGAACGAGGAGTACAAGCTTTACGCCGAGCGGCCCCACTTGTATCACGCCGGCGCGAAGCTGATTGCGGACGCCGAGTTTGTGAAGGAGTACGAGTCGCATCCCGAGTTTCAGGCCGAGCAAAGCCGGAGGTTCCGTTACAACACGTACTTCAAGGTGCTGAACTCGACGGTGTTCATTCTCCTGCTCGGCTTCGTGTTGAAGAAGCCGGCTCTCGGTTTCCTGGATAAGCAGATTGTGGAGATCCGGGCCGGCTTGGACAACGCCGAACGCGCGCGTAAAGATGCGTCGCAGGCGAAGTCCGTTGCGGCGGCCAAGATGGCCAAGTGGGAGGAAACCGCAAAGGGCATCCGTAAGGAAACGGATGCGCTGATCGCGCAGCAGCTCCGCGGAATTCACAAGGAGTTTGAAGACGCCAAGGTCCAACTCGAAAAAGAGGAACGGGACCGCCGTCTCGCCGAGGAACTCCGCGCGGCGCGGATCATGAAAGAGGAACTCGTAAACCAGTCCCTTGCGGCCCTTGAGCAGCGCTACAGGACCGAGGGGACGCAGGTCCTGCTCGCCACCAACGTCGATTCGTTCGTGCGCTTCATGGAAAGGCTCACATGAGAAGCACGCTGTTGGCGGACCGTTACGCGCAGGCGCTTAAGAGCGCCGTTGCGGACGCGGCGCAACTTCAGAAGGCCGCGGAATCGCTCAACACGCTCGGCATGCTGTACGCGGGCGATGCGGTGTTCCGCGGCGCGATGCTCAATCCCGTGCTTGATCGGTCCGTGCGGCGTCAGGTCCTCGATACGGCCCTGAAAAAGCTCGAGGCCTCCTCGGAGATGACGCTGTTGCTGCACACGCTGCTGGACAGGAACCGCATGGCCCTGTTGCCGGCGCTGGCGAAGCGCTTTCAGGATCACCTTAACGAGTGGATGAATCGCGTCGAGGTAACCGTGGTCACGACCGGGCCGTTGACGCCCGAGTTCGAGCATCGCATCACGGCGGCGATGGAACGTTTTTCCGGCAAGACCGTGCAGCTCAACTGCAAGGTTGACCCGGGCATTATTGGCGGATTGGTTGTCCATATCTTGGGCAATTTCATTGATTTCAGCTTGCGCACCAGGCTGGAACGGCTTAAAGAGAAACTCCTTTCGGAGGAGACGTTGACGTATGGATATTAAGGCGCGCGCCGATGAAATCACCCAGGTGATTCGGCAACAGATCAGCGACTTCAAGTGGAACGTGGACATCGCCGAGGCCGGCACCGTGATCCTGGCCGGCGACGGCATCGCGCGTGTTTACGGGCTCGAGAAAGCCATGGCGGGCGAGCTCATCGAATGCCCTCACGGCGTAACGGGCATGGTGCTCAATCTTGAAGAGGACAACGTCGGGCTCGTGCTCTTCGGCGAGTACGAGAAGATCTGCGAAGGCGATATGGTCAAACGCACCAATCGAATCGCATCGGTCCCCGTGGGCGAGGCGCTGATTGGGCGCGTGGTGGACGGCTTGGGACGGCCCATCGACGGACGCGGACCCATCGAGGCGGCGAAGTACAACCCCGTCGAACGCATCGCGCCGGGTATCGTGGATCGCCGTCCGGTGCGCAAGCCGCTTCAGACCGGTTTGAAAGCCATCGACTCGATGACAGCCATCGGCCGCGGCCAGCGCGAGTTGATCATCGGCGACCGCCAGACGGGCAAGACCGCCGTCGCCCTCGACACGATCATCAACCAGAAGGGTCAGAACGTCATCTGCATTTACGTGGCCATCGGGCAGAAACGCTCGACCGTCGCGCGGGTCGTCGAGGAATTGCGCGATCACGGCGCCATGGACTTCACGATCGTCGTGAGCGCCTCGGCTTCCGAAGCGGCCCCGATGCAGTACGTCGCGCCTTACGGCGGGTGCGCCATGGGCGAATACTTCATGGACAAGGGCATGGACGCCCTTATGATCTACGACGATCTCTCGAAACACGCCGTGGCCTATCGCCAGCTTTCACTGCTGCTGCGCCGTCCGCCCGGACGAGAAGCGTATCCCGGCGACGTGTTCTACTTGCATTCGCGTCTGCTCGAACGCGCCGCATGTCTTAGCGACGCTCGCGGCGGAGGCTCTCTCACGGCGCTGCCGATCATCGAAACGCAGGCCGGCGACGTGTCCGCCTACATCCCGACAAACGTTATCTCGATCACCGACGGCCAGATCTTCCTCGAGTCGAATCTGTTCTATTCGGGCGTCCGTCCGGCGGTGAACCCCGGCATCAGCGTGTCGCGCGTCGGCGGCGCGGCCCAGGTCAAAGCGATGAAGAAGGTCGCCGGCATGCTTCGTCTCAACCTTGCTCAATACCGCGAACTCGAGGCCTTCGCCCAGTTCGGCAGCGACCTCGACAAGTCCACGCAGGCACAGTTGCACCGCGGCGCGCGGCTGGTCGAGATCCTCAAGCAGCCTCAGTATCAGCCGATCACGGTTAACAAGCAGGTCCTGATCATCTACGCCGCGACGCAGGGCTACCTGGACCCGATCTCGGTGCACGCGCTCGGGCGTTACGAGAAGGAATTGTTCGAGTACTTCGATACGCGCAAGAAGGACCTGCTCGACGAACTTGCCAAGACGGGCGAACTGACCGCGACGCTTCTCCCCAAGATCGATGAAGCGGTCAAGACGTTCTCGGAATCGGTTTGGAAGGAAGGCAAGCACGCGTAATGGCTAACCTTCAAGTCATACGGCGGCGCATCGCAAGCGTCAAGAGCACGCAGAAGATCACGCGCGCGATGAAGATGGTGGCCGCGGCGAAACTGCGCCGCGCACAGGAAGCCATCATGCACGCGCGACCGTATGCGTATCACATGCGCGACCTGACAAACCAGCTTGCGGCGCGGGCCGACCGGGAAAGCCACCCGTTGCTGAGCCCGGGCATCGGCGAGAAGATCGGCGTTGTCGTGGTCACTTCGGACCGCGGGCTCTGCGGAAGCTTCAACACTAATATTGTGAACGAGACGATGAATCTGCTTCGCGAGCGCTTTGCGGGCCGCGAGGTCGAGTTGACGGTGATCGGACGCAAAGGCGTGGAAGCTTTGCGGCGCCGCCCGTGCACGATCCGTACGAGGCACGTCGGCGTGTACGATCAGTTCTCGATCAATGCCGCGACGCGGATCATCGATGACGTCGTGACCGAGTTTACGAAGGGCGATACGGGCGAGATTTACTGCCTCTACAACCAGTTCAAGTCCGCGATTTCGCAGCACGTCACGCTGGAGAAGCTGCTCCCGTACGAAATGCCGGAGCAGCAGACGGCCGAAACCGACGTTAACTACATCTACGAACCGGACGAGAAGAATATCCTCTTCGCGCTGTTGGTGCAGAACATCCACGTGCAGATGTACCGGATCCTGCTCGATTCGATGGCGAGCGAGCAGGGCGCACGCATGACCGCAATGGAATCGGCCACGAACAACGCCGGAGACGTCATCGCGAGTCTTACGTTGAAATACAACCGCGCACGCCAAGACGCCATCACGCGCGAAGTCATCGAAGTCGTCAGCGGCGCCCAGTGACTCTAGCCGGAGGGACAGAATGAGTAAAGGTATCGTTTCACAAATCATCGGGCCGGTGGTGGACGTGCGCTTCGAGCCGGGTCAACTGCCGCCAATATACAACGCGCTCGAGATCGCCCGCCCAGGCGGCAAGCAGCTTGTGCTCGAGGTCGCGCAGCACATCGGCGAGAACTCCGTGCGCACGGTAGCCATGGACAGCACCGATGGTCTCACCCGCGGCATGGAAGTGACCGACACGGGCCAATACATCACCGTGCCCGTCGGCCCGGAAGTGTTGGGGCGGATCCTGAACGTCATCGGGGAGCCCGTGGACGAAATGGGGCCGGTCCACGCTAAGGAGCGCTGGCCCATCCACCGTGCCGCGCCGAAGTTCGAGGATTTGGAAACCCAGACCCAGATCTTCGAAACCGGGATCAAGGTCATCGACCTCCTCGCGCCGTACTGCCGCGGCGGCAAGACGGGCCTGTTCGGCGGCGCAGGCGTCGGCAAGACCGTGTTGATCATGGAACTCATCCACAACGTCGCCACCAAGCACGGCGGGTATTCCGTTTTCTCCGGCGTCGGCGAGCGCACGCGT
>CAZPMT010000069.1:0-27139 GCA_964587655.1 uncultured Nitrospiraceae bacterium | reverse complement strand
TTTTATGAACGTTTCAACGCAAGAAACTGAAAAGTTCACAGGCTCTGAGGGCTTGCGTGGGGATGTGAAGGCGGGAGCCTCGCCTTGCCGCGAGCGCGTCGGAGGAGCGTGACATGGCGCGAATCGGATTCGGGATCATCGGATGCGGGAACATCGGACCGGTCCATGCCGAAGCTGTTTCCCAGGTGCGCGGCGCGCGGCTTGTGGCGGTTTCAGACTTGACGGAGCGCAACGCGCTGGCGCTTGCGGGAAAGTATTCGGCGGCCGCATATACCGATTATCGAAAGCTGCTTGAACGGAAGGACGTGGACGCCGTTTGCCTTTGCGTGCCGAGCGGTATGCGAGCCGACATCGGGACGGCGTGCGCACGGGCCGGCAAACACATTCTCGCCGAGAAGCCGATCGAGATCACGACCGCGAGGGCGGACCGTTTGATCGCGGCCGCTGCGAAGGCGAAGGTGAAACTGGGTTGTGTGTTTCAGAGCCGGTTCGCGGAGGGTTCGATCCTGGTCCGGAAAGCCGTTGAGGAGGGGCGTTTCGGCCGGTTGGTGCTGGGGGACGCCTACATCAAATGGTTTCGCTCGCAAGAATATTACGGGAGCGGGGTCTGGCGGGGGACGCGGAAGTTCGACGGCGGCGGCGCGCTGATCAATCAGGGCATTCATCAGATCGATCTGTTGCTGTGGTTCATGGGTCCCGTGAAGTGGGTCCGCGCCGAGACGCGGCTGATTGCACATGAAGGGATCGAGGTCGAGGACCTGGCGTGCGCGCAGATGGAATTCGCGAATGGGGCGCTGGGCGCGATCGAGGCGAGCACCGCGATCTGGCCGGGACATCCGGCCCGCGTCGAGATGCACGGTTCCGAAGGCAGCGCGATCCTCGAGGATGGTGAATTGCGGTTCTGGCGGTTCAGGTCCGAGACGAAGGCCGACAAGCGGATTCGCGCTTCCTTCAAGAATGAATCGGACCTCGGCTCCGGCGCGAGCGATCCGCTCAGTAATCTGAAAAGCGAGGGGCATCGCCGGCAGATTGCGGATTTTGTGAAAGCCATTCAGGAAGATCGCCCGCCATTCGTTGATGGAGCCGAGGGGCGGCGTTCAGTGGAACTCATCGAAGCCGTGTATAATTCGGCCCGCACCCGGAAGACGGTGCGACTGTGATTTCCTGCAAGCACTCGCCGGGCTATTGCCAAGACCCAGAACACACACCACAGTTTGTCAAACCCCGACAAACTGTGCGGCAAGTTCCGCCCGGTGCGATTCTTCTTGCCTTTCTTAGACTCGGGGCGACCGCTTTTGGCGGCCCTGCAATGATCGCGTACATCCGGGATGTCGTGGTAACGAAAAAGCGATGGCTCTCCGATGACTCTTTCAAAGATGGCGTCGCTCTTTGCCAGTCCATTCCAGGCGCAACGGCCATGCAGACGGCGGCTTACTGCGGATACCGCGCCGGCGGGTTAATGGGAGCGGCAACGGCCTACGTGGCTTTCGGTCTTCCGGCCTTGCTGTTGATGCTGGTGTTTTCCGCCGTTTATGCCAAAGCCCAGGACTTCCACGTTGCGGTGTCCGTGTTCGCGGGTCTTCGCGCAATCGTGGTTGCCATCGTGGCGAACGCAACCCTTAGCTTTGGCTGGACGTCGCTCAAGAACACGCGCGACATCCTCCTGGCGTTGGCGGTGGCTGCGTTCTTGGGATTCGGTGGACATCCCATCATCGCCATCGCCGTTGCCGCGGTTTCCGCGCTGATCCTTTACCGAAAATGGACCCCGGCGCCTAGCCCAGACCAAGGGACAGACCGTCTTGATCGAAAAGAAGCGGCGAATTCCACGGTGTTCATTCTTGCCGCGGTCCTGGGCTTAGGGCTGGCCATGACGCTCCTGTTCCTGGCGGACGCCACGCTGTTCAATCTTGCTGCAATCATGTTGAGAATAGATGTTCTTGCCTTCGGGGGAGGCTTTGCATCGATTCCTCTGATGTTCCATGAAATAGTCGACACCAGGCATTGGCTGGACGGCAAGACGTTCATGGACGGCATTGCGCTAGGCCAAGTGACCCCCGGTCCAATCGTCATAACGGCCACGTTCGTGGGATACCAGGTTGCGGGATTGTTGGGAGCGGTCATCGCCACGTTGGGGATATTCACGCCGTCATTCTTCATCCTAATTCTTACGGCGCCTCATCTTGACCGTCTGCAACGGTCGCCCATCTTCCGGCGCGCGCTACGCGGTGCACTCGTATGTTTCGTCGGGTTGCTGCTTGCCGTCAGCGTGAAATTCGCCATCGCCGTTCCTTGGTCGATACCAACCGTCCTTATTGCGTGTCTCGTGCTCATTGCTCTCCGGCTCAAGGTCGATATTCTGTGGGCCGTTCTGGCAGGCGCGGCGGTCTCGGCAATAGCACTCTAATCCCAATCTCTGATCCTGCTCTTGAGCACCCTGAACCGCCTACTTCCCCTAACTCAGATGCCCGCATACGGGACAATCGGACCGGCGGGCAAGAGGGATCCTGCGAAAAACCATTTCGGTTGTGTCGTAGAATAACATTTGCCCGGCAGGACTCGCGCCCATGCCGGAAAGCAGTTTGATGCCCTCCATTGCCGCAATACATCCCGCCAGCGCCGCGACGGCGCCAAACACCGGAAACTGCCGCTTCCAATGGGGCGGATCCTCGGGATAGAGGCAGGCCAGACAGGCGGTTTGGCCGGGAATGATGGTAATGACCCGGCCCTCCATGCTGAACACGGCGCTGTCTATGAGCGGCTTTCCCTGGCGCACGCATTCGCGGTTCATGAGGAACCGTTCGGAGAACAAAGGGGCGCAATCGAAAACGATGTCCACCTTCGACACGAGCGCCGCCACGTTGGATTCATTGACATTCTCGGGAACCGCTTCGACTTCCACATAGGGGTTCAGTTCCCGCAAGCGGCGGGCCGCACACTCGACGCGCGGCTTGCCCAGCCAGTCGTGCGTCATCAGAATCTGCCGGTTCAGATCGCTCGGTTTCAGGCAGCCGCCATGTGCCAGCACCAGTCGGCCCACGCCTGCGGCGGCTAGTTCCTGCGCCACCGGACCGCCAAGCCCTCCCACGCGGGACACCAGCGCCGCCGAATTCCTCAACCTGCGCTGTCCTTCTTCGCCAAAACCGGGCACCGTCATTTGCCATTCGTATATGGCCTTTTCATCGTTGGTCAATTCCCACATGAATCGCTTCCTTACAGTTTGTCAAACGGAGACAAACTGTGACCCGCCTGCAATGGCGGGAAGCAAGACCACCTGATCGCCGTCACGGAGTTGCGACGATGGGTCCTTGTTTACCGGCATATCGTTTACAAGCACCAGGACAGAAGAAAGCAATTCGCCCGCTTCGCCAAACAAAATAGCCGCAAACCGTTCCCCCTGATCGGTGGCGGCTTCCTTGAGCACGTCCGTCAGCGTCGAACCCTCCTGACAGTGCCGCGTCTCGCCGTCCACGCCGGCGGCATGGCGCAAGGGGCCGAAGTAACTCAGCGTAACCCTCATCTGACCTGTGTTCCTTTGCGGCGGATGATTCCCATCCGACCGCGCCTTTCAGAGCGTTGAATTTCCGACTCAAACGTCCCGGCCAGACAACAGGCGAACAACGGCATTACAGTTTGTCGCCGTTTGACAAACTGTGGAATAAGTAGAATAGGAATAAGTAGAATAAGTAGGGACAGTAACCACTTTTAGCCATATGTCATTGCCTTGTTTCGATTCCTACGAGGCTTGCGTTTGGTGCTGTCCTTGCTGCCTACTGGCCGGCCCATTGCCACACTACGAACGCGGCGTCCTACAAACGTCTCGACCTTGCTCAGGAAGGTGTCGCTGCCAAGCGGCCGTCCCGTCCGTGTGTGCATGCGCAGGGGTTCTATTGTTTCACGCGAATCCCCGATGGAAATCAACGTGGCCTTCCATTCCTCTGCGGGCATCTCCTCAGACCAAGCGCGCAGATCCAGTAATCCCGACCCGTCGCCCCGCACTCCGCAGTGGGCTCCCGCGCTGGACCAGACATAATCCCACGAATGGCGCACAAGGCCCGCACGCACAGGGTTCAACTCCGCATACGCCATGGCCTGATGCGCGTGCGCCTCGTCCAACGGACACGAGTAGAATCGGTTCTGCCAAAAATGGCCCAGACGCCCATGCAGCCGATGGATGTACTGCGCGTACATCAAGTGCGTCCGCCCAAGCGTCTTCGCCAGAGAATCCTCCCGTTCCGGCGTCATCAGCAGATGCACATGGTTGGTCATCAGGCAGTACCCCAACACGACCGCGCCGAACCGCACCGCACTCTCACCCAAATACGACAGGTAAATCCGGCGGTCCCCAGCGACGAAGAATACATCCTGTCGATTGTTGCCTCGCTGGGTCACATGATGGACCACGCCAGGAACAACGATTCTCGCCTCTCGAACCATGCGCCAAAGCTACCATATCTCACTCGCAAATGCAACAAGTGGTTACTGTCCCTAATTATTCTAATTATTAATTATTCCTAATTATTTAATTATTTATCTCTAATTATCTAATTATTCCCTGGCTCGTCAAGGGTTTCCCGTCCTCCACGAAACTGCACCAGTTGGCGGAAAGTCCGCAGAGAGCGGGTGGTTCCGCCCTGTGCGATGCACCGCCGCATTGGTGCCTTTCAGAGTCGGGATGGCAAGGGCCTGTGCCACAAAGCTTGTCTGTTTTCACCTAACCGCGAGTTGATCTGGGCGGCAGTTGCTGATCGTAGTCGCCGACCTTGCCGGTCTTGGCCAGGCGGGCCTGGATGTGCTCGACGATGTCGTACATCATGTCCTCGGAGGTGCAGGACTCGGCTACGACGACTAGAGCCGGCTTGTTCGACGATGCGCGCACTAGGCCCCAACTCCCGTCTGGAAAAGTGAACCGAACGCCGTTGACCGTGAGGATGTCGGCGATCTTCTGTCCGGCGATCTTGGCTCCGGTCTCCTTGTCCTTCTGGTACTGCGCCGTGACGTCGTCGACGACTTTGTACTTCACGTCGTCGGGACAGTATGCGCCGAGCGTCGGGCTCTGGTAGCTCATGGGCAGGTTGTCCACCAACTGCGAAAGCGACTGTCCCATTTCGTCGAGCATCCGCAGTAGATGAAGCGACGAAACCACCGCGTCGTCGTAGCCGCGGCCGTATGGGGCCGTGAAGAACCAATGCCCGCTCTTCTCGAATCCCGCTATGGCGTTTTCCTCGCGCACCTTGGCTTTGATGTAGGAGTGCCCGGTCTTCCAGGTGACGACCTTCGCGCCCGCCTTGCGCAAGATGGGATCGGTGTAGAACAGGCCCGTGCTTTTCACGTCCATCACTACGCTGCGTCCCGGATGCTTTGGACAGATCCAGCGCGCCAGCAGCAGCCCCAGTTTGTCGGAAAAGATCTCGCGGCCCTTATCGTCGACGACGCCGATACGGTCGCCGTCGCCGTCGATGCCGATCCCGATGGCGGCCTTGTGTTCGAGCACCGCGTGCGACATCGCGTGGAGGAAAGAGAGGTCTTCGGGGTTGGGGTTATGGCGCTTGAACTCCCAATCCGGCGTGCAATCCACTTCCACGATCTCGCAGCCCAGTTCGCGAAGTACCTCCGGCACAAAGCGGCCCGCAGTGCCGTTCCCCGCCGCCAGCACTACCTTGATGGGCCGCTTCAGCTTGCCGCCGACGACGGCGTCGGCCCGATACAAATCGCCGGTCCCGTCAAACGATTCATACGTTCCGGCGCCGGACGCGAACTTTCCTCCCTTTACGAACTCCTTGAACTGCAGGATGCCCTCGGGACCCAGCGTCGAAGACAGACCGTTGGCGATCTTGATGCCGGTCCAGCCGTTTTCGTTGTGGCTCGCGGTGACCTGCATCGCGGCCTTAACGTTGAAGTGATGTTGTGCAAAATACACCATCGGCGTCAGCGAGAGCCCCACGTCGATCACATGCATGCCCGTCGACATGAGCCCGACCGTCAGTGACCGGAGGAGGTCCTGACTGTACGAGCGGAAATCGTGTCCGATGACCACCCGGGTCTCCTTCAACACCTCCTGGGCCATGGTTCCGTACGCCTGCCCCAGCACGACGAACCCGTTCGGGTTGATCTCCTTGCCCACCAACCAACGCACGTCATACTCACGGAACCCGTTGTCCGTGATGAGCGTCTGCTCGAAATAGTCAAACGAGTTGTAAGCGACCTTTGAAAGGATGTCCCACCGCATTGTCATATCTCCATTCCGTTTAGATCCTTGAAGCACTCGGCGCGCATTATCTGTGTCGGCCCCCAACGTGTCGGGGTCATGCTGCCCGGCAGGCGGCGGCCAAAGTCTCATGCAGCGCGTCGGGCGCCAGGTCCGCCCCGTTGGGCCAGCACACCGCGCCAAACTCGTCGATGGCCACGCGCTCGAACAGATCCGGACTTCTCAAGGGTTCGAACACGGGGCCAAACAGACGGTCGCTCAGGTCCACCTCGCCTTCGATGCCGTCCTCAAACGCGACGTGCAGTCGGTACCCGTCCAGCGGGCTTACCGCGATGACTCGGTACATCGCCGATTTCCTTTTCCCGATCACGGCAAGGCATCTCATGCCTTTCTGATGACAACTGTACCTAAAACGTCAAGAATGTACAAGAACACTCCCCCAGTTCCTCCTGGACTCACGTCAGTTTCCACCCGATTTTATGGTTGAACGCCAGCCCATGTTAGAACGCCGTAGTGCACTCGCTCGGTAAGAATCCCTTTCCCCGAACTTGTGAAGGCGATTGGTGTCTCATATAGTGAAAGCAAGAGAGGATAAACGCGGGAAGTCCCGCGCGACTCTACAAGGAGGAAGAAGACATGAAGCGCAACCGATTCGGACTATGGAACTGGCTTGCCGGCCTTTCAGCGGCGCTCTTGATATCGGCATTCGCCTTCGCGGCGGCCCCCACGGAGGGAACGCTTCAGGCGATGGATAAGGACCACAACCCCATCGGTCCGTGCCCGCTCAAGCACACCGAGGTCAAGGTGGACGTTTCGGGTTTCATCGCCCGCGTGACGGTGACGCAGGAATTCGGCAACCCGTACACGGAACCGATTGAGGCCGTGTACACATTCCCGATGTCGGACCGGGCCGCCGTTGACGCGATGACGATGACGATCGGCGATCGGGTAATCAAAGGGGTCATCAAGAAGCGTGAAGAGGCGCGGCGCATCTATGAGGAGGCGAAGCAAGCTGGAAAAACCGCCAGTCTCCTCGATCAGGAACGTCCGAACATCTTCACTCAATCCGTGGCGAATGTCATGCCCGGCTCGAAGATCCTCATCGAGATCTCGTACGTCGAGTACCTCAAGTACGAGGAAGGAGAGTATCAGTTCTCGTTCCCGATGGTCGTGGGACCCCGCTATATCCCCGGTGCGGCGAATCCCGCGCAGGAGAGCAACCCTGCCGCAGGCCGCGTCCCTGGAACGCCACAGGTTCCCGACGCGGACCGCATTACCCCGCCCGTCACGCCCGAAGGCACCCGCGCGGGACATGACATCAATCTGACGGCCCGCGTGGATGCCGGGATGCCGATCCAGGACGTCCGTTCGGAACTGCACGAAGTCGACACCGAGCGGCCCTCGGAAACGCAGGCCGTCGTCAAGCTCAAGAACAAGACCGAAATCCCGAACCGCGATTTCGTCCTCAAGTACCGCCTGGCCGGGAAGGGCATCGGTGATGCGGTGTTGACGCACGCGGACGCCCAAGGCGGGTTCTTCACATTGATCCTGGAACCTCCGGCGCGCGTGGCCCCCGACCAGATAACGCCGAAGGAGATGATCTTCGTCATCGACTGCAGCGGCTCGATGAGGGGGTTCCCGATCGAGAAGGCTAAGAAGACAATGCGGATGTGCATCGAGCAGATGAATCCAAACGACACATTCAATCTGGTGTCGTTCTCCGGCGGTCTCGGCTACTGCTTCACCGGGCCGGTCCCGAACACCACGGAAAACCGGCGCAAAGCCCTCGAGTATCTCGACGGGCTTCAGGGAGGCGGCGGCACGGAGATGATGCCCGCGATCCGCACGGCCCTCGAGGGTCAGAACGACCGGCAACGGCTACGTATCGTGTGCTTCATGACGGATGGTTTCATCGGGAACGACATGGAGATACTGGACGCGGTCAAGAAGAACGCCCGCACGGCCCGAGTGTTCTCGTTCGGCGTCGGCAACGGCGTAAACCGCTTCCTCATTGAAGGCATGGCGCGTGTCGGCCGAGGCGCGTCCGAGGTCGTGACGCTCGAATCTGACGGCGACGCGGCGGTCAAGCGTTTCCATGAGCGCACACAGAACCCTGTCCTGACCGATATCAGCGTGGACTTCGGGAACCTTCCCGTGTCAGAGGTACTGCCGGACCCGGAGGCGATCCCGGACCTCTTTTCAGCGCAACCAGTCGTACTGAAGGGCCGTTACAATGGAAACGCCGAGGGGACCATCACTGTCCGCGGCAACACGGCTGCGGGACCTTTCGAGCGAACGGTGCCGGTGCGTTTGCCCGCAGAGGCGGCCGAGCACGACGTCCTGGCGCCGCTCTGGGCGCGCGCAAAGATTGAATGGCTCATGGACCGCGACTGGCTCGGCATCCAGCAGGGCCGTCCCGACGCGCAGAACAAGGACGCAATCACTCAGCTTGGCCTCGAATTCAGTCTCATGACGCAATTCACAAGCTTCGTCGCGGTCGAGGAGAAGGTGGTCAACGAGGGCGGCAAGACTAAACGGGTCGACGTGCCCGTCGAGATGACGGACGGCGTCAGCTATGAGGGCGTGTTTGGCCAGCAGCCGCAAAGTGTACCGATGACAAAGAGCAGTGCGGGCCGTGGCAGGTCCGCCGACTTTCTTGCCACACAGAGCGTCGCTGCCGGAATGCCGATGAGTGCGCCGCCGGCTCCGGCGGCTGAACAGCTGTCCACCCAGATTGTTGCTCCGCCGCCTGTCCCGCCGCCCGTCGCGGCGCCCAAGCCGGAGCCCAAACCCCAACCTGGCAAAGGTCACGCCAAGATTGCGCCCAGTCTTCAGGGCTTGGCCGAGAAGCTTGTGAACGGCAGCTTCACGGACGGTCCGGTGAAGGTCAAGGACGGCTGGGTGGAAGTGTTCATCTACCTTACGGACGACGGCGAGGAGGCATTGAACGCCCTGAAGAACCTCGGCGTAAAGGCCTTGGCGCATACAGCTTCTGGAAAGATGGTCCATGCACGGGTCAAGGCGGCGGACCTCGAGAAGGTGGCGGAACTGGACTTCGTGAAGCGGATCGAGCCGCCGACGTTCTGACACATCCGCTTGTAAGGAAGGGATTCGAGCCGGAGGCATCCTCGACAGGGACGCCTCCGGCGCTTCTTCCTCTACGATTGCCTCAGTCCCAGGCTCTGCAGGATGTCATCAAGGCCGAGCTTGTAGACATTGACCCGAATGAGATGGGCGTCGGCGTGCAGCTTCCGCATGGCCGCTTCTGAAAGGTCAATGACCCGCCCCTTGATGTAGGGACCTCGATCATTCACCCGGCAGACAACCGAACTGCCGTTGTCGGCCACGACGAGAACATACGAACCCAACTCAGCCCGCCGCATCGCGCAGGTATACAGGCTGTCATCCAATGTGTCGCCTGAGGCAGTCAGTGAGCCGCTACTGGCCACGGTGTAGTACGAAGCCACGCCGTGAGCCACTTGCTCCAGCGGCAACTGAGACACGAGCAAGATCGCCATGAGTCCGAGCATAGAGCTTGGTCCTCCTTAGTTCATCGCTAGGTGGGACGGAAACTATCCCGAACGGAAAACGCCAATTCTACAGAATGCCCAAGCCGAAGCCCAATCTTACAGAATGCCCGGACCAAAGTCAAATCAAGAATCGGGTCCGGGCACACCGTGCAAAGTGCATAGATCGGAGTGGGGGGGATGATGGCGCCGCCGCGGACCTCCTAGGACATAATGCGCTGTAATACAATGACTTACGCGCTATCAGTGTTGGATCTGTTTCCGGTGCGCTTCGAGGTCGTAGCCCTTCTCGCGCATGTTTTTGATGGTGGCCTGCTCGCCTTCGAGGACGGCGTCAATGGCTCCCGGGAGGTCTTCCACGACTTCGATGGGGATAGAGACAACCCCGTTGCAGTCGGCATGAAGAAGGTCGCCGGGATGGACGACCAACCCACCGACCTCGATTGGGATGCCACCCAGCCCGACGTCGATGTGCCCGTGGGAAACGACCACATACTCGCTCCAGACCTTCATGCCCATGGCGTGCAGCGCCTCGAGGTCCCGGACGGCGCCGTCCGTGATGATCGCGGAAGCGCCAAGGACCTGGACTTGCGTGCCGACAATCTCGCCCCAGTGGGAATACCAGCCCTTGCGGTGGCACGTATCTTTCACGACGCAAACGGTGGGTCTTGGCGATAACGCTATGGATTCCAACCACTTGAAGCGCTCAGCCGGGTCAGGCTGGAAGTGCTCGTCGTATTCGACGATGGTGCACGTGGTCGCGAATCCCACGACACGGCCCAAATCCGGGAAACGGCAGACAATATCGGGGCCCATAAAGCCCTCGCGACGCGGGCGAACCTTGAAACGCTCGATCGCGTTGGAAATCGTCGGGCTGTCGACCGACAGAAGCTTCTCCAGCAATTTTGGTGATAGGTCGGATGGCATTGCGTTCCCTCCTCCTGGGTTCAATCTAACTCTCCCTTGTAGCGCGGGCATCTTGCCTGCGAGTGGCGCGGTTTCTCCGAAACCGCAGCCCCCACGCTCGCGACGGTCACTCCCGCACGCCTGGGCCGCGGTTTCGGAGAAACCGCGCTACCCATTCTATCACAGCCGTGCATGTCTGGGTGATGAAGATGGGCGGAAAGTCACTCAAATGCGGGTTGCTCCCTGTATGTCACTTTCGCCGAAAGTGACAGCCCGCGGTGTTACGCTGCCGGTTTCATCGAAAGCGGCATACTGCGGCCTCTCCTTGGGGAAGCGTCTCATTCTAGGAATAGCACGAGCATGAACACGGATTGTTGAATCAGGGCCGCGCAGACCATAGAATGCAGCCCTGCTCGAGTACATCCGGAGCCGGGAATGAAGCACAATTTCGACATCATCGACGTCCACCTTCATCTAGGCCCGTACTTCAATTTCCACATCGCGCGGAATGATGCGGCGGGTATCGTGGCGGAAATGGACCGTCTGGGTATTCGGCAGGGATGGGTATCGTCGCACGCGGCCATCGAGGGCGACGCGGGGATCGGCAACGACGAGACCGCCGAAGCCATACGCTCCTATCCTGATCGGTTCGCCGGCTACGTTGTCGCGGATCCCAACTATCCGGATGAAGTGCGTCCGGAGTTGGAGCGGAGGCTTGCCCAGCCCGAATTCAACATGATCAAGCTGCATCCGGGCCTGGCGGCCTATCCAATCGACGGCCCGAATTATGATCCGGTGTGGGAAATAGCGCGTGCGCGGAACTGCCCGGTCCTTACACATGCCTGGACCGGCGATCAATACTGTGGGTCGGCGCCGATTCGCCGGGTCTTGTCGAAGCACCCGGACGTTACGCTCATCTTCGGCCACGCCCTTTTTCATGGCACGTTCAAGGAAGCGGCGGAAGTTGCGGCGGACCATCCAAACGTGATCCTCGATTTGACGACGTCGAATCACTGCTATGGGATGATCGAACATGCGGTCGAGACGGTGGGAGCGGACCGGATTGTGTTCGGGTCCGACACGCCGTTCATCTCCGCTGCGGGCGCCGTGGGAAAGGTCCTCTACGCCCGTATTCCCGACGAAGACAAGGCAAAGATCCTCGGCGGCAATGCTAAGCGCCTCTTCGAGAAGATTAGGAGCTAACGGTATCTCTTATGTCTCGAACCGGTGCTTCACAGAGCAAGCGCGACGATGCTGCGACACCCGGCATCAACGCGATCTCCGTGATATTCGTGCGTACGTTCGCCGGGAGGCGCGCACTCCCGGTTTGGATCGCGTTTGCAGCGATCTGCTTCGCGGGGCTGCTCGCCTTCGACCGCGGGGCGACGGAAGAGACAACCGCGCTGCCGCAAGTATCATCCGGCATCACATCCGAGGCCCGGGAAACTGAGGAGGAAACGCAGGACATGGCCAATCATCTCGCGAAAGGTTCTTGGGAGCTTCTGTCATCGATGGGTTGGAGCGAACGCGTCGGCGACGGGCTGGGCATATGGGTATCGATCAAGGAACAGACGTTGCGCGTGATTCGCGGCACGGAGATCGTTGCGGAAACGCGCTGCTCGACGGCGGCGAAGGGTCCGGGATCAAAGGCGGACAGCTTTCAGACGCCGCTGGGCTGGCACAGCGTCGCGGAGAAGTTCGGGGACGGCTCGCCATGGGGACAGGTGTTCCGCGACAAGCATGCCACGAAAGAAATCTGGAAGCGGGGCGATCCGGTCAAGGAGGACCTGGTTCTCACGCGTGTGCTGACGTTGCGCGGCGAGGAGCCCGGAAAGAACAAGGGCGGCGACGTGGATTCGTTCGACCGGAACATCTACATTCACGGAACGAACGATGAGGAAAAGATCGGGACGCCCGCCTCGCACGGGTGCGTGCGATTGACGAACGACGACGTCATCACACTCTATAAGATGATCCCGCTGAACACGCCAGTGCTGATCACAGCGCAGGATAGCCGCAACCAAACGGACAAGTCCGTGCAACCTTAACCACAAAGAACTCAGAGAACACAAAGAAAATCTTCGTAAGAAAACAAGATTCGGACGGATAGTAGTACGGAGGAGTAAAGGACAAGGGGTTGCAACCCCTTGTCTCCTGGTGAAAGGTCACTTCCCGCCGTACTCGGATTTTGGCGCAGCGTCGAAGTAGTAGTTGCTTTTCGGGCCGAACCAGCCGACACCCCAGAGGTTGTTGTTGCCGTTGTAGATATTGGTCAACGGGGCCCATTCCCACTTCTCACTCGTGATGTGGCCGTCGCACCACAGGATGTTCGCGCGCCCGTTGTGACGGAAATGGATGCTCGGCGAACTAAACCCCCAATCGGCTTCTCCGTGCGGATTGCCGACCGTGGGAAAGTAGGGCGGCTCAACGAAACTGTATTCGACAAGGTAGCCTTCCTGCGGCATGGCCGCATCGGCAAACATGATCGTCTCACCTGGGTTTCCGACGCGGCCATCCAGCGTGGTCGCCCGGCATGATTCCGGAAACGGGTTCAGGTAATCCGTTCCGCCGATGTACGCCTTGTTGTAGCCGTAACCGCCGGTGCCGGACTCGAAAGCGTTAGGGACCTCGCCCGAGCGCCGGAACTCGGTAAACACCGGGCACTCTTTCACGCGCGCATCGGGCAGATACTCCGACAAGGGACCCTTCTTGGGATCGAAATCGGTGGTATTGTCCGCGGTCGCGCGAACACCGTGCCAGCGGGTGCGCCCGCCGAATCCGACGTTGATATCGGGCGCGGCGGCACAATACCGGCCCCCGTTTTCGTTCGCGTACATCGTATTCGCGAGAAACAACTGACGCAGGTTGTTGACGCACTGCACCGAAAGCGCCTGCTGACGGGCGCGGCCAAGCGCGGGCAACAGAATGGCCGCCAGGATCGCGATAATGCCTATCACGACCAGCAGTTCGATCAAGGTGAAACCTCTGTTACTCGCCGCCACGCTGGATCACCTCTGTTCGCGACATCGCAAGAACAAACGCCGCTGAAATCAGGAGCGCCAACCACATCATTCCGGCCAGCGGCGTGGGCACGTATTGATCCGGAGAGTAACTGCCCTGCCCCAGCATGACTGTCTGCTCAGCGTCCGCGTATGTCGTCATTTCAAAAATGGAATCGAGCGTGGGGACCTCCACGATCAGGGTCGCGAGTCCATGCGCAGTGAGGACCTGGGTCCCGGGCTGTTCCAGATCCGCGTCGCCCGAAGTAATCGCGCCGTCCGTGACGACAACCGTAAGCGCCGTGCCGTCGCGAACGGCATTGCCGAACGCGTCGCGTATGACGCTCGATGTAAGCTTGACGGTGACCGATTCGTCCTCTTCCGGCTTGGCCACGGACCAGGAAACCGGCGGCACGGGCGGACCGGGAAGAAACGCGTATGCTATTTCGCCATAGGCCGAACCCTCGACGGACGTGGCGGAGATCAACGCGCTCCCGCTCTGGGCCGGTGCTCCGACGTCGAAGCTGACAATGCCGCTCAGCGTCTCAACTTGAACGCCTGCCGTGCCTGAGTCGGCATCCGCCGCGAGAATCGTCCCGCGCGAGGCCGCCACGGTGATCAGCGTGCCGTCGGGGACCACGTTACTCTCGTGGTCAAGGATCGCGTCACTCGTCAACGTCACGGCGTTCGCGGGATTCGCGAGAACGCCCTCCGGCGGTGTTGCGCTCAAACGGATCTCGCCCTGTGGGCCTTGGGTCGAGCCCGTATCGCCGCCGCCGGCCGTCGACGCCAACAGAAACAGTCCCGCGTACCGGGTATGGAACGTCACGAGGTTCGCGGGGGCATTGACTTGGACGTCGGCGATCCCCGCCTGCGTGTACGCGCCTCCCGTAAACAAGTACGGCTGAAGAGAGCTTTCCTCGAGACCCACGATCTCCGCCGGGCTATACTGTATCGTCACCTCCGCCGTCTGGATTCCCGCCGCAACGAAATCGGATTCGCTTGACACAATCTCGCGGACGCAACCGCTCTTGATAAGCCCTGGATCGAGCAGCGGCGCGCCGGGCTCCAGCGGCTCGGTGATATCCACCTTCACCGAATACGCGCGGCCGGTCTCGGTGCGCTGTTGGGCCGCATACAGGCGCAGCTTTGTGCCCCGATCATCCTGCGCCGTTCCCAGCAGCGTCCCGGACGGACTGCCGCCTTCCAGCGGAGGGATTTCCAGAGCCAGGATTGTGCTTTCGCGGCGAGCCGGGTCCGTACTCGCGACGCGCACCTCGTACTCGTCAAGGATCCCGTCGCCATCCACGTCGACGCCGGGCGCGACGTCCGCTGCGGCATCGATCTCCGGCGAAGCAGTCCCGAGCGCGCCGAAGATGCGCGAGATGAACGAAGTGATCCGGATGAAGTGGAAACGGGAGATCCCGGCGGGATTGCCTGCGGCATCAACGGCCCACGCGATGTCAAACGCGTCTCCTCCTCCGCTTCTCGATGTAATCCCGACAGCATCCGGGTCATCAGGGCGCACGTAGTTGTCAAGATACGGCGTCATCGACGGAGTCATCTCGCAATAGCCCCAGTTGTACTCATCGAGATTGTTCCCGGGATTCGCGTCAAACAGATTTGGATTGCGAATGTTCCCCGCAAGAAGATACGGCTCGATGTCGCTGTTGCTCTGCCCGTTCGGTTCAGTTACCTGGGGAAAGGGTGTATATGGATACGCGCGGCTGCCGGGAATCAGATACCAGGGGTCGTCGGCAACGCCGTTCCCATTGACGTCCTCGCTGATCTCGATAATCGCCGGCTCCTGGAACTTGACCTGCGGATTGCCGCCGGTCCAGAACGCGTTCGAATAAACAATGCAATCCAAACCGAAGGGATTACTCGGATCGCCGGTCACGGGCGTGTTGAATTTCAGAACCAACACGCCATCCTGACCGCCAAGGCTCACCACGGCATCGTTGTTCGGCGTCGATGGCCCGCCGCCAAAGGGCTCGCCAACGGCCTTCGACGAGTCTGTCAACAGAGCGCCGGCCGCAGGTGCATAGAGAATCACGCCGTCCGCCCACGGATCTTCCGCGTGTATCGTTCTCGTCGCGGCGATGAGCGATATCAGGACTATCGTCGTAAACAGACGGCGTGCACTCATTTTTCTCACCCTATCCGCCGAGAGGCAACGCGTCCTGCGCCGGCAACGGCGAGCAAGGCCGCGAGCGCCAAAAGCCCCAAACCGCTCCCCGTGGGCAACGGGGCAAACGCGCCTTCGGGAGCGTAAACGACGTCCATGGACCAATCCGCTGGGTCCGCGACGATGGGAAGCACCACACCGTTGTATGGGTTGTATGCAACGCCGTAGTATTCGAACGGTCCCGCCGGATCAATGGTTTCGATGACCGTCCCCATCGCCGGATCGACGCGTTGCACGCCGCCGAAGCCGCCGATGAAGAGTTCCTCGCTTGCGGAGATCCCCGCAGGGCCGCCGACGCCAAAGACCCCCGAAGCGCCAATCGGGACAGCATCGATATCGTTGTTCCAGTCAAGGGGCGTCGAGGTCTGATAGGCGTTGACGAGCGCAGCCACGGTAACCTTCTTCAATTGATTGCTCACCAGGTCCCAACCGTCGTAGACGAGGCCCGCCGTGTAGACTGTCGTGTGAGATGCGTTGACAGCGAGGCACGCGCTCACGCCGTATTCGGT
The DNA here is from genome assembly GCA_964587655.1 of uncultured Nitrospiraceae bacterium. GTDB lineage: Bacteria > Hydrogenedentota > Hydrogenedentia > Hydrogenedentales > SLHB01 > CAZPMT01. Next base: position 10,805 of record CAZPMT010000069.1, on the reverse strand, counting down.
CCCATTAAGGTTCACATTTGGCGGCTTCAACATAACGCGCCTGTGCGTCGGCGACGGAGAAGACAGATCCAGCACGACGAGTTCGCTGGTGGTGCTATCGTCAGTGGCGCGGTCGAGCAACACGAGACTCTCGTTGAGGTAAGCGCCGTAGTAGTGCGTGACCGTGGCCACCTCTGAACCCGGGTTGTAGTCCGTGGGCGCGTCGGTGTCGAGCACGTAGAGCTTCCCGGAGTAGCCCGCGCCAAGCAGCACGTGGTGTCCGTCAGGCGAGACGGCTACGAAACCAGGGTCGCCCGCGTAACCCGAAGCGACTTCCTTGAACTCATCGCCTCCCACCATGGTCTCGAAGAACACGGCGTCGCCGTTCCACACGACCCACCGTCCGTCCGGAAGGCCCTCGGCTTTCACGCCGAACGCGCCCGGCGCAGCCTTAGGGAAACCCGTAAAGACGCCGTACTCAGTTCCCGCCGCGCTGAACGCCATGACTAAGATCAGAGGAACCGCACAATAGGTAACACGATTAACGAAATGCATTTTGAAGCACTCCCCTTGCCCTGTGGGCATTTTGACGTATGGTTAATTCTTGTTTGCCGTTGTCAATGAGGGGAAAAAGATGGCAGGAACTTGCTTGAGGCTGGCGCCTGCCGCAACTTTTTCCGCGAAGTTGCCGCACTTGAAAATGGTATTGGGCAGGTCTTCTGGCTTCCGGATCTTCCTACTTTCCGCGCCTTCCCGTCACTTGGACAGTGGCGTCTTAAGGGCGTTTCTGCGAAACAGCCCCATAGCGGATTTCGTACCCGGTTACAGCAGCGCGACTGCGACGGACTCTCACCGTACTTCCCTTGGCCCGTTCAGCAAAGTCTTTTCCGGCCACCTCCTTTCAAACCGTCACTTCATCTTGCTATAAACTACCACCGCGCCCGCAGAGAAGTCAAGACTGCTCGTACGTTGGAAATATCTCCTGTCCGAACGGTGTTGCCAATCGGGAGGCGCTTTCCGCGTGGAAATGCGCGAGCAAGAAGGTGTATCATACGGCGAGTCACTAGCGATCGGCCCCCGAATGAAGAAGACAGACCTTCCCCACTACACGGTTTCCGAAGATATTGCGAACAGCGTCACGCATGGCGTCGCGGCGGCGCTTAGCATCGCCGGGCTAAGCGTGCTCGTGACGTTTGCTGCGCTCAAAGGCGACCCATGGCGAATCGTCGCCTTCAGCATATACGGCAGCACCCTTGTCGCGCTGTATGTAGCGTCCACCCTTTACCATAGCATTCGATATCCCGCGGTTCGGCGTGTCTTGCGACAGGTCGATCACGCGGTGATCTACCTTCTCATCGCCGGCACGTACACCCCGTTCACGCTGGTTCTGTGCCGCGGCAGTTGGGGCTGGCTTCTGTTTGCCTTGACGTGGAGCATCGCGGGCCTGGGCGTTTTCATAAAGACGTTCTTCACGGGCCGTTTTGAAGGCTTTTCCCTCATTCTCTATCTGGTGCTCGGGTGGCTTATCGTCCTTTTCCTGAAGCCCATGATCGAGACGATACCTCTAACGGCCATCATATGGATGGCGGTCGGCGGACTCTTCTACACTTTCGGGGTCGCCTTCTACGTATGGGACCGCCTGCCGTTCAATCATGCCATATGGCATCTCTTCGTCATCGCAGGCAGCGCGGCCCACTTCTTCGTCGTCTTTTTCTTCGTGCTCCGGTAGGCCCCGATGCAAGCGTCAAGTGCGCGCACCAACCCCATACGGTGCAACCGCCCCGGTATGCAGGCCCTCGGGAAGGAACTGCTTACCGCGTGCGGCGGTAGACCTCGCGGCGATGACCGACCCGCACAACGAGGACGACAAGAACGTCGTCATGAATACGATACAGGATGCGATAGTCGCCGATGCGGAGGCGATAGGTATTGTGATAACCGGCCATTTGGCGGCATCCTGGCGGACGCGGCTCGCTGGCCAATGCACGCACAGCCGCGTCAATCCTTTCGGCAATCGCACGCGGCAGACTTCGCATCTGGCGGCGTGCGACCGTTTCGATGTCGACCCTGTACGTCAAAAGCCGAGTTCCTTGCGGAACTCCTCGTACGGCACGGCGTCCGACGGCTCTGCAAGGGCTTTTTCGATCTCTTCGCGGTCGACTCCGTCTTCGAGTTCCTCGATGTACGCTTCGAGGAGTTTGAGGTCGGTTATGGAGATGATCGCCGCCAGCGGCTTGCCGTCGTGTTCTAGGAGGACGGGCTTGCCGTCCTCGACGTGCTCGATGGCATCGGCGAGGTCATCGTGCGTACTCTTGAGCACTCGTTGCGTCATATGCCTGATTCCTTTTCATACATTATAGCCGGGGAGCGCATGACATGACAAGAAACGGAGCCTTGCAGGCAGCCGTTCTCTTGTTGCCAAGTTGTACTTGCGAACGAGTCCGATCGATACTCGGCGTATCGCTTTGCGCGCCATGTTCAGCGTTCATTTGCGCGCACATCGGAAAATTGGGGATCCGTGAGATGTCGGCAATTGAGTCTTGAGATTTTGAGATTCTGATTGTGCTTGGCTAGACTCTCAGTTGACGTTGAGATCCGTGACGTCTGTCCTGACGATGGAGGAATCTGCAATGGCGGAGAAATCAGTCCTAATTCTTCTGGCGCAGGGTTGCGAGGAACTGGAAGCGGTCACGTGTATCGATTTGCTGCGCCGAGCCGGCCTCGACGTGGTGACTGCGGGCCTTGACGGCAACCCGGTATTGGCAAGCCGAAGAACAACTCTAATCCCCGACACAACCCTCGATATGGCGCTGTATCGCAATTTCGACATGGTCGTTCTACCGGGCGGACTTCCCGGCGCTGACAACCTTGCAGGGGACGAGCGCGTCATCGCGCTTCTGAAAAAGATGGCCGCCGAAGGCAAGTTCACGTGCGCCATCTGCGCCGCGCCGACGGTGCTCGCGAAGGCGGGCGTGTTGTCTGGCAAACGCGCCACGAGCTATCCCGGATGTCTCGATAGCATGGGCTTGCCGGACGTGACCTACACGGGAGACGCCGTGACGTGCGATGGGAATGTGATTACCTCGCGCGGGCCGGGCACGGCCATCGACTTCGCGTTGGCGCTGATCGACGCACTCGTTGGCAAGGAAACGCGCGACCGCGTGGAGAAATCGCTGGTCCGTTAACGCTTTGGAGGGAGTGGGGAATGTTTTTCTCTGGTATTTCAGATGAAGCGGGACAATCCATCGACGTTCAGATCAAGGCGCATCGCGAGCTTGGCTGGAACCACCTAGAACTGCGTCTGATCGACGGACAAAACCTGACCGCGATCCCCGATGACAAGTTCGCCGAGGTACGCGGCAAGGTCATGGCGGCCGGCATGACGGTCTCGTGCTTCGCCAGCGCGATTGCGAACTGGGCCCGGCCCATCACGTGCGATCCGTCCATCGACGTCGAAGACCTGAAACGGGCCATCCCGCGTATGCACGCCTTCAAGACGCGGTTTATCCGCGTTATGAGCTATCCCAATGACAAGGAGCATCCGGTTTCGGAGCCCGAATGGCGGAAAGAGGCCATCCGGCGGATGAAGGTCCTCGCGAAGATGGCCGAGGACGGCGGCATCATCCTCGCGCACGAGAACTGCAGCGGCTGGGGCGGTCTTTCCGCCGAAAACAGCAACATTCTGCTCGGCGAGGTTAACAGCCCCGCACTCAAGGTCGTTTTCGACACGGGCAATCCAGTCACGTACAACCAGAACGCATGGGATTATTACAATGCCGTCTACAACGACATCGTCTACGTCCACATCAAGGACGCGAAGATCGTCGACGGCAAGGAAGTGTACACCTACTGCGGGGAAGGCGGCGGTTGCGTGAAGGAGATCGTCGGCGACCTCCTGGCCAAAGGATATGACGGCGGATTTTCGATCGAGCCTCACCTCGCCGCGATCATCCACACGGGCCAGAAGGCCGATTCCGAGGCGCAACTCTACGAATCGTACGTCGAATACGGCAAAGTTCTCATGAAGATCGTGAACCAGGTTCGTCGCTAGTGTGCGAAACGGGAAGTCCGTTTGATGAGTCTCTATAGGTAGTGTGTAAGAAAGGGAGATGTGGGGATAATGGAGATGATGGAGATGCCGGAAGAAAGAGATTTTCGGCATCCGAACCCTCTGGCGGCAAAGATATCCTGTGTAGACAAGGGGTTGCAACCCCTTGTCACTTTCTTATCTCCACAATCCCCCCTCATCTCCTCATCCCCTTCTCTTACACACTATGTGCTGGGGATTATTGAACCGATTTCTCGTTCAGGATACTAACCGCAGAACCGTCCGCGCGCCAACAAAGAGGAGGATTAGGACATCATGCACATCACAAAGGTCAGGGAGTTCTTTGCGGGGGTGTTTGTCATCGTGTTGGTCATAGCCTTGGCGATCGTAGCCCTCATCGCCATGGGAAAACGCGTCCCCATCGTGAGCGACATGCTTGGACAGTAGTCGGCAGCGTAACAACAACAGGAGGGAGAACCGGCCATGCGCCTGACAAACGCGCTTTTCGCAATTTGCCTCTTCGGCTTCACGGGCGCCGCATCGCGCGTCGCGGCAACAGAGGAGAATGCGCCGGTGAACATCGGGTCGCGACTTGAACTCTTCGTGGATCGCTATCTTGTTGACTCGATGACGGGCGCGGACCTTCGCTTGCACGGTCCCGTGCCCCGCGAAACCGTATTGACGTTCGACCGGCCCTGGGAAGGCCGGCATTGCGGCTATGTCACGGTCATAAAGGACGGCGATCTCTTCCGCCTGTACTACCGCGGGCTCTCCGTCGACAACGCGGACGGATCGAATGCGGAGTGTACCTGTTATGCCGAGAGCACTGACGGGATCCGCTTCGTCAAACCGAACCTCGGCCTGTTCGAGATAGGCGGCTCGCGCGAGAACAATGTCATCCTGCGCGACCTTCCCCCGTTCTCGCACAACTTCGCTCCATTGCTCGACGCGCGCCCCGGCGTACCGCCCGACGAACGCTACAAAGCCCTTGCTGGACTCGCCACGACCGGCCTCGCCGCGTTTGCTTCCGCCGACGGCATCCACTGGCGCAAGATGCGCGAGGAGTCCGTCATCACGAAAGGCGCTTTCGATTCCCAAAACCTCGCATTCTGGTCGGAGAGCGAGCAATGTTACGTCTGCTATTTCCGCACGTGGACTGAGACGAACTACGGCGGTTTCCGCAGCATCGGCCGCGCGACGTCCCCGGACTTTCTGAACTGGAGCGAGCCAATCGAGATGTCGTTCGGCGACACGCCCCGCGAGCACCTCTACACAAACCAGACCCGCCCCTATTTCCGCGCTCTGCATATCTACGTCTCGACGGCGGCGCGCTTCATGCAGGGACGGCGCGTCGTGACCCCGGAACAGGCGCTCGAACTCGGCATCAAACCCGAGGACGCCGCAGATTGCTCGGATACGGTCCTCATGACCAGCCGCGGCGGAAATCGCTACGATCGTACTTTCATGGAAGGCTTCGTACGGCCCGGAGTCGGCCCAAGCAACTGGACAACCCGCACGAATTACGCCGCATGCGGCATCGTGCCCACAGGCGATGCCGAGATGTCGATGTACATCCAGCGCGGCTATGGCCAGCAGGCACAATTCCTGCAGCGACTCGCGCTGCGCACCGACGGATTCGCCTCGGTGAACGCGCCCTATGCCGGAGGCGAATTCCGAACCAAGCCACTGATTTTTGCCGGAAACAAACTTGTAATCAACTACGCCACTTCCGCCGCCGGAAGCATTCGAACCGAAATCCAGGACGCCGCCGGAGCGCCGATCTCAGGATACACTCGCGAAGATGCAACCGAGATCATAGGCGACGAAATCGCCCGCGTAGTCACGTGGAAAAGCGGAGCGGAGTTAGGAAAGCTAGCAGGCCAAGCGATAAGGCTCCGCTTCATCATGAAAGACGCCGACCTATACTCGATCCAGTTCCGGGACTGAGCCGGAACAACAACGCCAGGAAAGGCATCTCAACAAACCCCGGCAAGGGGCACGTGCATTAGTAACCATTCACTCACGCCTGCGGCCTCGCGACCGCTCAGCCATGACTCGGGGCCAGTGTGGCTCGCTACGCCTTCACTGTCTGAGACTTTCACTCGTTACACCTAGCCGGCTTGTCCCGGCCCTTCTCCCCAATTACGCCGATTATACAATTGAGCCGTTTGGCAAGTCTGGCCGGCATTTGCATAAGCCAGCGGGATTTGATATACAGCAGGAGGGAATGACAAGAGGAGGATTTGCTTATGAAGGTACGCAAAGAGGGCGATGCTAAGCTCTTGGCATTCCTCCGTAACTACTCTGACCAAGAACAGATCCAACGGCCTGATGAAGCGCTCACCGATAGCCAGATCAAGAGCGTAGCATCGGTTCTTGCAGAAGAGATTGCCAAACACGAAAGTGGGACAATCGTTGACATCGGATGCGGTCACGGTGTCCTGTTACAGCGGTTGGCCGAGCTTGATTCGTTCCAATCAAAGCAGGGCTGGTGCTACCCCGGGGTCGATACCCCTAGACACGTCGACCAAGCGCTTGAACTGGCCGCCAAGCTCCATTTGCATAGGCGTGTGGATGTGTCTGTCCTAGATGAATTCTACGCCCGTTGGCCCTCAGATCCACGCACGCCGAGACCCCATATCGCGTTCTGCAGGAACGTGCTGCACGAACTGGACGTCGGCACGACCGCGCGCCTCATAGAACATGCGTCAAACGGCCTCAATGTGGGTGAACTGTTCCTGGTTCAGGATCTGGAGGTCTTCCCCGAAGCCGAGAGAGGGCACGTTTGCTGGACACTGAAGAATCTCACCAAAGCCCTTGAGCACACCGGTTTCTCAGTTGTGCCTGTCCGGGAATCGTCGTTACGCGGGAACAGGTGGTTAAACGTGATCGCGAGGCGCACCGGGTACCGGGCTTCCGACCGAGGTCGATTCCTTGAGGTAATTAGAGAAGAGCGACTCAAACAGTGGCAGTATTGGAAAAGCCTTGGTCTCCTCAATGAGGATGATGGCACACTCAGGGACGTAAGAGTTGCCAAGATTGATTTTGACCTGCAGTTCGGCGCGCTTACTCAACAACTCGCGAGCATAGAGCCAAACGTCGTAACGGGTTTGACCGCGGAAGAAGAAACGATTCTGCTGAGGGAAACGTTTGAGAAGGCGCTGCGAAGCTTCGATTCCGAGCCGCTAACAAGGCTCGACTACGAGTTTGACGTTGCCGACTACTTCGTCGACCGGGGCAACAGCCGCGGCGCGTTGGATCGTTTTCTGGCCGACGAGAGCCGCGTCGTCGTGATACAGGGTGGCAGGCTGATGGGAAAGACCTTCCTCGTGAAGAAGGTCTTATCGCAGTTCCCACACAAGCGATGCCCGGTTTTTGTCAATCTTCGCGCGTCTGCAACCCCGTGGAATGTAATTGAGCAAATCCTGTCCTCAATAGGAATCAGGATAGGCACGGAAATCCTCGCTGGACTAAAGCACCTCAACTACTACGACATCGCGCCGATCCTTGCTGACTTCTTTCAGGCACATGCTGCGAATATGATCGTCGTTTTGGACCACTTCGAGCTGGCGCTAAACCCCTCGGGTACTATTGAAGACCGTGCCATTGAATTGCTTTTGCAGGACATCATTAACGCGAGGGGATCAAAGCTCATAATCACATGCTCAGGATCTCCTGACGCACGGTTTGTTCCCGACGGGTTGCTGTGTGCCGTCTGGCAGCCGCCTGTAGGCAGGTTTCCCGATGAGCCCCACCACGTCCCGAACCTGCTGAAGAACATCTTGGGGCGCATTGAGTATCCGCAGGCGCTGCTTGATTCAATTGACCGACACCCGTTTATGGCTTACCTTGCGGCGCTGTGTATCAGGAAACGCGGACTACAGTGTGTTGATGAAGATGGGTTTCCGGACCTGCTTAAGGCCCACCTTCGGGAGGGAATCGTCTCGCGGATCATGGACGCCACTTCTCGGGATGCGGTCCGCGCGTTTTCGCTTCTCAGAGTGCCCGTGCCTCGGAAGATGGCGGAACGCCTGTCGTCACCGGAGAGCACTAGCGCCGCTGTCGATCAAGGCATATTATTCGAGACGCACGCAACCTTCGGGGAACCAGTTCTGGAATGCATCGCGGCACTGAGAATCCGCAGCGATGACGACAGCAAGCAGCCTGAAGACAACGACTTTGAACCGCCCACTGGCGACGAAACCGAGCAAAACGTGCTCGACCTCCACCGGCGTATCGCGAATGCCTACGAAGCCCTTTACGAAGAGGACGCAGATCCACGCTGGCTAAGGGAATTGTACTACCACCGCCTAGCGACTGCTGACGAACAAGGCGTGCGACGGATCGGGGTACTCTATGCTGAGGAAATTGTGAACGCAGGAGAGCAATGGTACCTCTGGCAGAAGGATTTCAAGAAGGCACTCTGGGCTTTCACCGTAGCGGAGGAGTTCGGCTGCACCGGATACAGGCTGGCGATGCGAAGGGCCGCCTGTTTGATTCGTACCGACAAGCCTGAGGAAGGGAAGGCACTCTACGGCGAACTGATCGCCAGGTATCCCTCGGCCAATGGCATCAAGCAGTCCTATGTTGACAGTCTCTTGTATAAGAAGGACTTCCGTCTCGCTCTAGAAGAACTGGAGCGCTTCGAATTTCGGGTAGATGACAGCCCCTGGATCGCGGGCCAATTTGGAAGGGCATACTTAGGGCTGCACAGGAACTCAGACGCCATTCGCGCCCTTGAGTACCAACTCCGCGTCCAGCCAGACGCTGTCATCTTCCAGTTGCTTGCCCGAGCCTACCACCATACGGGAAAGAGGGCTAAGGAAAAGGAGATAGTGACGCGCGGGTTGAAGACATATAGGGAGAGTTGGTCGCTAAATTTGGCATACGCTTCCATTTTGGAGCAGGAGGGTAATGGCGAAGGGGCAATCAACATCCTCCTCGACCTCGATCAACGTAACCCGTACAGCGCATGGCTCGCTCTGGCTATGGTCAAGACATACGTGAGACTGGACAGGATTCAAGAGGCTGACGAGCTTTGGTCGCAGAGGCGTTCCTTCGTTAGGCCTGAGTTCCTGCGAAAGAATATTGCGGTCGAGTTGCTTATAGCAAAGAGGCGCTACGAGGAAGCCAACCGGTTTCTTACGGACATTGCAGATACCGATGAATACCTGGTTGGAACAAGAAAGGAGCTGCACTATGCGTGGGCCATGAGCGTTGCGGATCCCGAGGAGAGAGTCGCGATTGCTCGTGCGGGCTTGAAGGTGCCCTTCAGCCCATTGCTGGAGACGAACGTCCCACTTCTGGTCAGCTGTGCCAAACTCGCGTTACTCGCGCTTGACAAGGATAGCTGTATATACTATATACATAGGGTTGACTCGATCGCCCCACACGTACCGGACCTGCGTTTTGTTCGCGAGGAGGCAACGAAGATCTGGGGAGCAAGTATCTAAGGAATTGGGATGAATCGATAAGTGTAGGCGGGTAGGGGTAGGGGGTAGGCCGGTAGAGGTCAGGTCTTGAATTATGAGGTTCTGGGCGTCTCCGTGTAAGAAATAGCAGAAAGATAACAGGGGACACTTACCGTTTATTTAACTGGGGGCGGGTGTCAAGATCATTCTTCGACTGGATGTAACCATTGAGTCACGGGTGCATTGACAACCGCGGCCTTCATCTACAGGTCTTGTCGTTCCCCACAATCCTCTTGGCCCCTGCGTGCAGCTTCAGCGCATTCGTGTCCCCCCATGACTGAATCTTTACGCGGCTCGTTTGCGCTTTGCGCGCGGACTTCACTTCGCTTGTCCGCCGATCCGCTCAGGGATTTTCGGCTTGCCATTTGCCGGGGATCGCGGCAACCTGTATCTTGGAAGCCAATATAGATGTCATCGCTTTCACCGTTTCGCATTGTGGACGACTCCTGTCCAAGATAACTCCAACGCAGAGACGCGGAGACCGCGGAGATACACAGCGCAGCATAGGCGCAGCCAAACTGACAAGCCCATATGATCTTAACCACAGAGAACTCAGAGAACACAAGAATCTTCGCAAGAATACAAGATTCTGACGGATAGTAGAAGCTATCCCAAGACCGGAGATGCCCTATGCCGCGCCCGCACCGTCATTCCCGCGAAAGCGGGAATCCAGGGGAGGATAACGCGAAGACCTGCGTGTTTGCTGGATTCCCGCTTTCGCGGGAATGACGGTGCGCGTGGCCAGCATGGGTATTTTCACGGGCGCGGCGGTTTTGGGAGAGCCTCTAGTATGAAGTCCCGTCAGATTCTTCATTTCAGGTAAGCGCCAATCTTATGGTATGCTGAATCAAGAAGGAGACTCAAGCTTATGGACTGGCGGGAGTACATTGAACAACGTCCCGACGTCATGTTGGGCAAACCGATCATCAAGGGCACCCGCCTGACGGTGGAACTGATCCTGGAGCGGCTTGGCGATGGCTGGCCGGTCTCCGACTTGCTAGAAGCCTATCCGGACCTTTGTCCGGAGCATATCCATGCGGCCCAAAGCTACGCCGCCGCCTATCTTTCATTGGACGAATCGGTGCTTGTCGACCAGGGGGTTGGGTGAGAATCCTGGCCGATGAGAATATCGATCCTTTCCTGGTGAATTGGCTGCGTACCCAGGGGCACGACGTATCAAGCGTCCGCGAGTCCGCGCGCGGCGCGGTCGATCGTCTATGCGTGGCCGACGAGCACCTTGCCGATTTCTTTAAGGGGTAGGGATTTATCGTCGAGTTGCTCGCGAATATGTTCGAGTTTGCGCATGG
>CAZPMT010000068.1:0-27581 GCA_964587655.1 uncultured Nitrospiraceae bacterium | reverse complement strand
AGAGCCGCGGACCCACCACCAAGGCAGCATGATCAACTTTTATGTCGTGCACCCGATTCCCATTGATCTCCTTCTTTGTGCTCTTTGCGTTCTTTGTGGTTAGCATTCTTCGGACTTTCCGTCACTGCCCGTCGGAGGGTTCCAGATGTACTTGCGGATCTCAAACTTATAAGAACCGAAGTTAATGAGCAAGCCGTGCTCAAGTCGCGCGGACTTGAGATAACCGAGAATCTGGGCTTCGTGTTCAGGCGCAATCGTCTTGGCTGTCTTGATCTCCACAATGAGCTCGTCCTCGATCAGGAGGTCCGCTAGATAGTCGCCGATCAGTGTTCCATCCTCATCATAGACCTTAATTGGATTCTGCTGTTCCACACGAAGGCCAGCCTTACGCAATCGGTGCGCCAGCGCGTTCTCATACACTTTTTCAAGATGGCCGTGTCCGTGGTACTCATGAATGTCGTAGGAAACCTGCCGCACACGATCACACAGCGCCTTCATGTCCATCTTCCGTCCCTCGCTTCTTTCCCATTGTTAACCTCAAAGAACACATAGAACACAAAGAATAGCATTCGCATTGATGCTCCTTCTTTGAGATCTTTGTGTTCTTTGCGGTTAGAATCAAGATATTGTTACCGCTCACCGTAACAGGCGCGGTTGAAAAACTGGAACACGTCGTCGATGGTGGGATTGCCGGGCTGGTTCTTGAAGCGGGAACGATCCGCGCAAATGGCCTCCGCAAACGCCTGAAGACGCTGCGGGTCAACGTCCGCGTCCTTCGCCGCTGGCGAAACATCGAGCGTGTCAAGAAGCGAATGGATCGCGAGACCGATGCTCTTGCCTGCTGCGTCCGGTTCTGCGTCCGTCGGGAAACCCAGCGCCTCGGCGATGCGCGCGACCTTCTCGGGAAGGAATCGCGAGTTGTACTGAAACACGGGCGTCAACAGCAGCGCGTTGGCGAGACCATGCGCCATACCGTTCTCGAGCGTGAAGCAATAGCCCATACCATGGACCAGCGTCGTGCCGCTCTGCGCGATCACGCATCCCGAGAGCATCGCCGCAAACAACATCTGCGACCGCGTCTCGATGTTCCCCGGCTCGGATGCCGCGCGCGGGAGCCATTCCTTGACGATGCGGCAGACCTCGACGGCCAGTAGATCGCCAAGTGGCGTCGCGCGCAGCGAGACCAGCCCCTCCATGGCCTGGCTGAGCGCATCAAGTCCCGTATTCACCGTTACCGACCGCGGCATCGTGACGGAAAGTTCCGGATCAAGCAACGCCGCGACGGGAAACAGACCTCGCGAGGTAATCGTGCGCTTGGCGCGCGGTTCGCCGCCTAAGATCACCGAATACGGCGTTACCTCACTGCCCGTTCCCGCCGTTGTGGGTATCGCAATGATGGGCAAGTTGCCGTTCGCATACTTGTCGACGCCAAAGTAGTCGGCACAGTTGCCGGGGTTGCGAACGAGCACGGCGATGGCCTTCGCGGCATCCATTGCGCTGCCTCCGCCGACGGCCACTACATAATCGCAACCCTTATCAGAGCAGACCCGCGCACCGGCGGCGCAGGTGTCCGCGGCCGGGTTCTCCTCGACGCCGTCGAACACGACAGCCTCTGGCAATTGTTTCAACACCCGATCGAGCGCGCCGCTGGCGCGCGCGGAATGCTTGCCCGTGACGATCATGGGCTTAACGCCCAAGGGTGCCGAGTGCTGGCGCAACGAGTCGACAACCCCGGGACCTGAGACGATCTTAGTGGAAACGAGATAGGTGTAAGGTTTCATATCGAGGACCACACTGCAGTACTGTAGACACGAACGCGACCCCACGTCAACCATTCAGGCGCGACTTGGACAAACCCTTCCTAGCTCAGGCGTTCCTCAAGATCGGACACCAAATCCTCGTTGCGTTTCCGGAGATGCCCGAGCTTCTGGCGCGCCTTCCTGCCCGCATAGGAACCCGGGTCCATGCTGATGGCGCGCTGCCAAACGGCGGCGGCCTCCGTGCTGCGACCGAGTTTGTAGAGGGCATGCCCGAGATACGTCATGGCCAGCGTGTAATCCGGGTCCTCGAGTATGGCGCCCCGGAAACACTTCTCGGCCGTCTCGTAATCTCGCGCGTTGTATTTCCGACGCCCGTTCTTGACCAACTGCACGGCCTTCCCATGCGGTCCCGAGACGTCCACCTCGACCACCGTCGCCTTCAGTTTCTTCGAGTCCCGCCGGAGATCCTGCAACGCCTCGCTGACCGTCTCCTGGCGGGTGACAACGAGCTTGGTGTGGCTTAACACGTTCTTGGCGTAACTCTTGGCACTGGCACGAAATCCCTTAGACATGATGGCAGATCCCTCCTCTCCCCGAATGAATCTTCCGTTTGTCATTTTACCATGTATACACGCTATTGGCAAATTCCGCCCAAGCCCTTGCCGCCCGGGCCCTCGCGGCTGCCGCCATCCACGAAAACGGGCTCGAAGAATGGATGTCGGGGGCTGCTTGCGCGCCTCTGTACTCATGTAGTATATAGTCAACGTGAAGCGCGGGCGTTTGGCGTGATCTTAACAATGGAAGCCGCATAATGCTGAGTCGGCTCATGACGCGGAGGGAGCAACTGCTCCTGCTTGGCGTGGGGGTTGCCATATGCGTGGGAGCCGGGGCGCTTTACGTCCGCGGGCGGACGGCCGCGCGCGAAGAATCAGAACGCCAGTTGGCGAAAGTGGCGCCCGTCGAGGAGTTCAAGGTGGTTTCCTTGGAGCTTGCCATTCCTCCCGCCTCTCCCGTTCCGGAGGTGAAGGAGCCGTTGGTGTTTCTGCCGCCCCCGCCGGAGCCCGAGCCGCTTCTTGCCGTATCCGTCAGCGGCGCGGTGAACGAGCCGGGCATGTACAGACTCGATGGCGATGCACGGGTCCAGGATTTGCTCGACGCGGCCCATGGAGTGCGAGAGGAAGCCGATTTGAGCGACATCAACCTGGCCGCGCGACTGATGGACGGCACGACGCTGACAATTCCTTACCGAGGTACGGCGTTACGTGACGGGAAGAGAATTGTGCTCCGCAGCGGCGAGTCCGCCACGGACCTGAATCCACCGCTGTACACGATATCCGGATGGCGCGCCGAAGCAGGAAAGCCTGCGGAGAGCGCTGTAAACGTTGCCGCGGAGCCGCACGCGCAATCCCCCGCCGCCGCTACCCCGTCAGGTCCCATCGATCTGAACACCGCCACACAGGAAACGCTCGAATCTCTGCCGGGCATCGGGCCCAAGACCGCCGAAAAGATCATCGCATACCGTGCCCACACTCGCTTCCAAACCGTGGACGACCTCAAGAACGTCAGCGGCATCGGCGACAAAAAACTCGAAGCGGTCCGTTCGCTGGTAACGGTTCGAGGCGCCTCACCGGAAACTTCGATGCCCGCGGACGGCAGCCAAGCGCCATCAAAACCCTCGAACGCCAAGCAGAAGAAGCGGTAGATCCGCCTTCCGGCCCTCCGTGCTACAATGTCTCGCGTTCCGGGTCATTCTGCGGAGCGAGCCATCGGAACGCAATTCCCGGAAAACATCCCGATGCGGGAAGATATGGAAAGGAGAGGACCTATGAGTCTGCCGAAACGACAGTTGGGCCGGACGGGGTTGAACGTAACCCAGTTGGGCTATGGCGCCATGGAAGTTCGGGGCGAGCGCGTCTGGGCCAGCCGGCCGTGCGATGACGCACAAGCGAAAACTATTCTCAATGCGGTGGTGGATGCGGGCATCAACTTCATCGACACCGCCAACGACTACGGGAAAAGCGAACTGTACATCGGGCGTTACCTGGCGCAACGTAGAAATGCCTTCCACGTCGCCACGAAATGCGGCTGCCACATGCAGTACGCGGGCGATCACGATGAGACGCCCCACATATGGACACGCGACAACTTGCTGCGAAACATCGCCGATTCGCTGTTGAAGATGCAGACCGATGTCGTGGACCTGTTGCAGTTGCACAATCCTACGGTCGAACAATGCGAGCAGGCGAAGCTCGTGGACGTACTCCACGAGATCAAGGCGATGGGCGCCGCGCGCTTCATCGGCTGTTCGAGCACAAGCCCCCATCTGGCCGCCTACATCGACTGGGGCGTCTTCGACGTGTTTCAGATACCGTACTCGGCGCTGCAACGGCAGCACGAGGACCTTATCACGAAGGCGGCCGAATCCGGCGCGGGCATCATCATCCGCGGCGGCGTCGCGCGCGGTGAGCCGGGTTCGACGGAGGGCCGCACGAGCGCGGAGACGTGGGGGAAATTCGAGAAGGCGAAGCTGGATGAACTCCGGGCGCACGGTGAATCGCGGACCGCGTTTATGCTGCGTTTCACGTTGAGCCACCCGCATTGCCACACAACCATCGTCGGCACGCGCGAGCCCGCGCATCTCGAGGAGAACGTGGCGGCCGCAACTCGCGGCCCTTTGCCGAAGGACGTCTACGGAGAAGCAAAGCGCCGCCTTGACGCCATCGGCGAGACGCCGGAGCCTTGCTGAGAACCCGAATCCCGCGCCACGCCATAAATGGCCCCGCAGAAGCGTCATCGAACCAACGGGATCATTTATCTCGTTCCCAAAGTGCGACTTGGGAATGAAGTAAGGAACGTCGGCCGTCCGTCTGCCGCTTTGCCGCGCTGTGGAATATTGAGTCTTCACGCGGTGTTGCTCGATCCAGAAGTTGAGAGGAGGTGCGGGCCATGGAAAGACGAAAGCGGACATATGGATTGGGATCTTGTCTGGCCCTATTGGTGTTGGCGCTGGCGGGGTGTCCCGCGCGGAACGACACGATCAGGCTCTTGATCATTAACGGAAACCTCGACGACAAGATTGTCAGTCTCGAGTTGGAGAACCAGATCACCGGCTTGAATGATGAGATCCTGCCGGATGTGATCCCGCCGAAGACCCTCATCATCATTGACATACCCGCCGACAAGTACGCCGGGCAGTCCGTGGGCTATCACATAGCGACTTCCGGAGGCGGCTTGAGATCGGCCCTCGATCTTACGCCTGGAGTATCGAGTGCATTCATGGTTGCTGGGAGTCTTGACAACCAGTTTCTCGTCGGGGTGGTCACGGTAGACGACCAGACCACGCCCGCCAAGATGCTTGAGTCAATCCTTGAGCAGCCAACCAACTCCTCAGCTGAATAACGCTCGCGGCGCAAGGCGACGGCCAAGCTAGGCAGCCATCGAGGGAATAGCGGGTGTAGACCGGTGGTTTCCACTATTGACGTTTGGCCCGTATCGTACAAGTGACGGGAAAGAAGGAGCAAGCACTCAGGGATATGATACGAGAATAGGTTCTGCAGCGCTCGGAGTCGCGCTGGCGTGCGCTTTGGATTTCTCGGATTAGCGCCGTTGGTGTTCGCCGTGAGAGGTGAATGCTCTGGACCGTAAAAAGGCAGGAGGTATTATCCATGCGTACCCCGTTCCTCGCAAGACACCGTATTTCTTTCTTCGCCTTCGCATTCACTATCACCATCGGAGTGCTCTCCGGCCTTCTGAGCGGCGGCGGATGCACCGTCACTCCGCCCATCACCAACCCCGTCACCGCTGAAAACCTGGGCGAATTCGCTGCAATGCTAGACCTAACGATAGCGGACACGCTCGCCGATGTGTTGGACGATCTAAGATCGCAGCCGAAAGTCGTCTCCGGCGATTTCGCCCCGCGCACCCTCGCCACCGCGTCCATCCCCGGCTTCGAAGGCGCCGTCCAGGCACGCGGCCTCGGCCATTTCCAGCGCACCCCAGAGAAATACGAACTCACCCTTTCCTTCGACAATTTCGCCTCTATCGCCGGAGAAGATCCCCTCCTACTCACAGGCGATCTCCAATACAACTTCGTAATGGACGAGACCGTCGATCCCCCCGCGCTCCACGGACTCTACCGCGCCGGCCTCACTCTCGGCGGCGCTTTCGGCGGCGCGGTCGATCTCCACGCCGTCGTCCGCGATGGATTGCGCACCGGTCTACGCGTCGACGCCGAAGGCGACGCGCTCGAGTTGGGCGAGGCCCCGCCCGACTTCGTCTCCTTCGTCTCCACTCTCGCCGGCAACGGCGAGTCCGGTCACGTCGATGGTCCCGTTGCCACCGCCCAATTCGATAGGCCCACCGGCATCGCCGTCGCGCTCAACGGCGATACCTTCATCACCGACCGCGGCGGCGGCTTTCTCCGAAAGCTGACGCTCGACGGAATGGTCTCCACCCTCGTCGAAGGCCTCGAAAGCCCCCACGACGTCGTCGAGAGCGAGTCCACCGTCATCATCAGCCAATGGCTCAACACCGAGGCCTACATCTCGCGCGTCATCACGGTCGGGCTCCTCGAAGGTCTCCTCACTCCCATCGTGGCCGAGCAGGGATACACCTCCGGCGGCTTTCCCCTCTGCGGCATCGTCGGCAGTTGCGACGGGCGCACACCCATGGCCACTGTCCCCTATCCGGCCGGCCTCGATCTCCAGGACAACATCCTATTCGTCGCCCAGGATTGGACGCCCCCCTCCGTCCGCGCCATCCTCCCCGACGGCTACGTCATCACCCTCGCAGAGCAGGACGCCCTCTGTGGACAAAACGGGACCATGGACGTCGCGCGCGGAAATCGCGGCGAAACCTACTTCGTCAACACCTACATCGGATGCTCCGGCATTTTCGTCATCGAACCCGAAGGCGAAGTCCATTCCATCGCCGGAGACCTCGACGTGACGGGAACCCAGGACGGCATCGGCGACCAAGCCCAGTTTACTCGCCCCGCAGGGCTTGTCTTTGACGATCGACGCTTTCTCTACATTGCCGACACCGGAAACGATCTCCTCCGCCGCCTCGACGTCACCACTGGTGAAGTCCTCCGCGTCGCCGGATGCCTCGCGCACACCGCAGGCTTCGATTGCGTCAGTCAGCTCGGCTTCACCGACGGTCCCGGCGACGACGCCCAGTTCGACAGCCCCACGGGCATCGACATGGACCGCTGGGGCGATCTCTACGTCGCCGACGAACGAAACCACGCCATCCGCTTCGTCCGAATCATCGCCGATCCCGCCCGCGAGCCGGTTATAGATCGCTTTGACCCCGCCGTCGTCCGACGCGGTGAAGAAACCAAGCTCGTCATCCTCGGCCGAAACCTCACCCTCACCAACGACATCGATCTTGGACCCGGCATCGCCGTCACCCTCGGCCAGACCGGCTACAGCCGCGCCGAGGCCCGCATCACCATCGCCGGTAACGCCGCCACAGGGGATCGCGCCCTAACTCTCACCACCGACTACGGGGACGTGATGACTCCCGAAGGCATGTTTCTCACCATCCTCGCCGACAACTCCAACGGCCCATTCGTCGAAACCATTGCCGGCACCGGCGACGCAACGCCCAACGGCGTCAACCTCGGCCCGGCAAGCAACGTCACCTTCTCCTTCGCGGGCGGTCTCCATGCCATCAGCGCCGATCGAGTCCTCGTCGCCGATCCCCTCGAAAACCGCATCCGCCTCATCACGACCAAGACCGGCGCCATCGAGGAAATCATCCAACTCATCACTTACAGCGCCACCGGACTCGATCTTGACGTCCTCGGCTCAACTCTCAGCGCCCTTGAAGACGTCGGCGACCTGCTCGAAACCTTCGGCATCAGCGACGCCTGGACCAACAACGCCCAGGACGAAATCCGCCGCATCGCCGCGCAGGCCGTCGACGCCGCCTGCGAAGGCTTCGAAGGCACCTGCGAATGGCTCTGCCTGCCCTGGGCGGGCACGCCGTTCGTCCCCGGCCAGGAAAACGGATTCCGCCTCAACGCCACTTTCTGGATCCCCACCGACATCTGGAACGCCGGCTCCGGACGCTACTACATCTCCGACGCCGCAAACGGACTCATCCGCGTCGTCGGCTACGACCCCGACGAAAACAAAGACGCCCCATTCCAGGTCTTCGACAGCGACAGCCAGCCCGGCTACCCCTTCTCCGTCACCGCGCTCGGCCAGAACGTCTTCACCACCGTCCCCTCCGACACTATCCTCACATTCCTCGACCTCGACTCAAACGCCGTCGACGCCGAATGGGGCGGCGTACCCGAGTCCCCAGGCTGCTCCCCCACGCTCGGCGACACCCGCCAACCCATCGGCATTCCCCTCGGAATCGCCGCGAGAAGCTCGATCGGAGGCGACTCCGCCATCTACGTCGCCGACCCCTACTGCAAGACCGTCTGGCGCGTCGTCAACAACAACGGCCTCGCCGAGCCCGAAGACATCCGCAGCGGCGACATCCCACCCTCCGTCATCGGACCCTGCGTCGACGGACCCGCCAGCCTGGCCACTTGGGGCGCCCCAGCCGACGTCGCCGTCGACCAATCCGGCAACATCTTCGTCGCCGACTGCGGCTGCAACTCCATCCGCGTAATCAAGGACTACGGCTTCGGCCAGGACCTCAACGCCGTCGCGGACGGACTCGCCGGATTCCTCGCCGCACACAGCGGCAGCATCCCCGTCGAAACGGTCAACGCCATTACCCAAAACCTCGCCACCCTCAACACCGACTTCCTCGACAAGAACCGCTTCTGGGTCGTCACCGTCGCAGGAAGTTCCGCCGGCGAAAAAGGCTATCGCGACGGACCCGCCGGCCAAGCCCTCTTTGACGCCCCCACCGGCGTCACCGTCACCCCCGGCCTCGCCGAAACCGACGAACGCGACGCAACCATCCTCTTTGTAACCGACACCGGCAACCGCCGCATCCGCCGCATCGTCATCCCCTGACTTTGGAGTGCGCAAGCCTGGCCTCGAATGCTTCTGTCGAGGGCTCGCATGCGCCCTATGTACACACCGGCCGTCCATCGGTCGAGACAGAATACAGATGGCTCAAAGTCCGGCAAACTGCTATCGAGTGGAGGTCCCCAAGATCTCTTCGAGTCTTGCCGTGAAGTCGGAGATCATGAAGGGCTTTTCAAGGAAGGGCCGCTTGGCCTCGCTCAAGAACCGGCGCGTCTCGTAGCTCATCGTATCGCCCGTGATGAAGAGGCTTTTCGCGGCAAGACCCGGCTTCGTGGCGAGGAGGATCTGGTACAGGTCTTGTCCCCCAAACTCGTCTCCGAGAAGCATGTCGATAACGGCTGCGTCGTAGGCTCCGGTCTGGAGCAGTTCCATGGCCTGCGCGCCGGTGCTGGCGCAATCGACTTCGTGTCCCTCGGCCTGAAGCGCCATTGCAAGCAGGAAAAGCAGATCCGTCTCGTCCTCGACGATGATGACTCGGCGTCCGGCGCGCGGAGGAGGTTCCGGTTTTCGCTCGTAGGTTGGCGCGCGTTCCTCGTGCTGAGCGCAGGGGAGTTGCACGACAAAGCACGCCCCGGCGCCCGTATTATGGACCGACATACGGGCGGTATCACGCTCGATACCGCCGGGCGATGCCGTCTCTTCACAGTTTGTCGTGGCTTGACAAACTGTGAGGTAGAGCGAGCCGCCATGCTCCTGCACGACGGATCGCGAAAGGCAGAGTCCGAGCCCGACCCCGCCCGCCTCTTTCCGCGTCGTAAAGAAGGGCTCGAAGATCCGCGCCCGGATCTCCTCTGGAACGCCCGGACCGTCATCCCGCACCTTCACATATACCATATCGTCTCGCGTGAATGTTTCGACTATCACACTGCTGTTCGCGTCATCACATTTTGTCGCCGTTTGACAAAATGTGAGTGCGTTATCGATCAAGTTGATGAAGACCTGCGCAAGCTGATCGGGCGCGCACTCCACGACTGCTCCGCGTTTGGCCCCGGGAGACGCCTCGTCCGCCAAGCGCCACGTGATCCGGCTGGCTGCCGGATACAGCGGGAGAACGCGTTCGCGAAGAATGGCGTTCACGTCGACCGGGACGCGCTCGCCGGGCGCGACGCGGCCGAACTCGAGGAGGTCCTGCACGATCTCCTTGCACCGGATTCCGTTACGCAAAATGCGATCTATGACGGACGGAAGCTGGTCAGGCGGCATGCCGCGCGATAGCATCTCCGCAAAACCGATCATCACGCCAAGGGGGTTGCGCAGTTGATGCGCGACCGCGATGGCGAGCTGCGAGGCAAACGAGGTCCGCTGCTGCCGCAGATACTGATCCTCGAGCAGCCGCTGCTCGGTTATGTCACGGAAAAACTTTGTGACCCACGTCACTTTTCCACGCCGCCCCCGAAGCGGAACGCTGGTAAGGTCGACCCAGCGAAGCTCGCCGGACGGCGTCTTGTGTTGCACGGTGGCGCGGTAGACACTGCCAGTCTCGAAGGCCGCGCGGCGAAAACAGTCGCCGCAGCGGCCTTGGGCGTCCAGGTTGCGCCGGCAGCAGGCGGCGCCATCGTCCTCCGACCCAATCGTAACCAGGGAATGAGCCACGCTGTTGCACGAGACGATCCGAAAATCCTCGTCGATGGTGTAGCACCCGACGCCGAGCGTCTCGGTGAGATCCTCAAGCATCTTGGATCGCAACGTCTCGTCCGCATAGATCCCAGCATTCTCCGTTTCGGCCATGGCGACCGCCAGCCCGCTCCGCAGGCCGGACTCATCGAACATGGGCGACACCCAGAACCGCAGCGAGATCCGCTCCCCACAGTTTGTCGCCGTTTGACAAACTGTGTTGCGGACTATCAGGGCGCCGTCAAACGTTCGCGCGGCGGTCGCACGACGTTGACGCAGGGCGCGCCGGACCTCGCCCGCCGTATCGTCATCGCACAAGGCCGCAAACTCGCAACCGATGAGCCGATCCTCGGTAAGACCGGTCAAGTCGCAGAACATCGTGTTCAGCGAACGGACGACGCCCTCGCCGTCCAGGGTCACGAACGCGCGATCCATTAAGTCCGCGATGGTGCGCTGGAGCCGCTGTTCGGCCGAGAAGGCCCTGCGCTCGATCTCCCCGTAGATGTCGCCGACAAACGTGAGGTACAGATTCTCGGACTCAGCGGCGATGTCACGAAGGTCTGTGTCGCTCACGCCGTCGATGCGTCCCGCGCAGAACCGAAGAAGGAGGTCGCGGGTACTCCGAAGCGCGGTAAGGATCTCGCCGATCCGTCCCCCTTTCCCACGGATGCCGTTGACGAAAGCGGCCATCCACTCGTAGGAGGGCTCGGGCTTGCCGCGCAGCAGGGCGATCTGGGCCTGCAACCATTCAGCAGCGGCCAAACTCTGATTGACAATCCGGGGGATTTCCTTTAAGCGCGACAGTTCGGAGAGGATTTGATCGCGATGCGATTCAAGAAAGTCCGCAGCCGCCCGCGACTCTTCCGCGAGGATGCGATGTGACCCCTCCGGATGTTTGACGCTCCCCATATCCGCCATGCCCTTTGCCTAGGAGCAGGCTGCCTGCTCCTCCGGCAGCGATCATTCCACTAGTACGCAGCATCTTTCAAGTCGTGCAGCCCGAAATTCGGCTCTGCCGGTTCGCGCGCAATTCCGTGGCGCCCGGATTCCCGCTTTCGTGCTTGTATGTTGTTTCCCGTGGTGTTTACGCAGTAACAACCGTCGTCGTAGTCACTTTTCTTTTTGGTACTTTTTCTTTTGTGAAATTCTGTGGATATGTGGACAAGTTTCTTTCCCACATGGCCATGTGGGAAAGTAAGGGCAGGGGATGGAGGCCACTCGTGCTATGGGAGATGTTTAGGCTCGCGCACGAGATTTTCCCCATCCCTTGCCCGCTGTTCCGCCTTAAAGACCGGACACACTATCCTGGGCACGAACTCGGATAGGCAAGCTTGGTATTGGCGGACAGTACCGTATTTTCGCACGAGTCACTACCGAAGAGAAAGGAATGCAACAATGTCTAGGACGACTCGGACTGCATCTGCCAAACAAGCCTATGCAGATCAAGATGTAGTGGAGAAAACCGGGGTGCACGCGCTGAAAACAAACCACTTACAACGACAACTGCGGAAGATGGGCTAGGCTCGTCGAGAGAACGGGCGTATTGCGACGAGTCCGGCTCGCTGGAGGCTGCGAGCCGAGGCCGTCTGCTATACTTATGTCTATGAAGTCTTCTCTCAGCCAACGTACCCAGGAGGTCCGACGCTATGGACAGCAAGCTCAAGGACAAATTCCAACGCCTTTGGGCGGAGTACTTCCCGAATGCGGAATTGCCAATTGCCTTTTGCTACATGGACCATGCAACAGGCCTGGAGTGTGTCCCCACGCCGCATGAGCACCGTTGCGTGATAGCGGATCTGGGCGCCGTACGTAAAGGTGAATCTGTGTGCTTCAATGCATCGTCGCTCGGCTGTCCCGGCGCGAAGAGATACTTCGGCTTCAGTCAAACGCTGATGCCTGGGTTCGAGTACTTTCTCTCATGCGGCATTCCGGGGAAGCTCGAGGGAGAACGGTATAAGAAATCCCCAGAGATTGTCCTTGAAATGATGAAGAACGCCCATGTTTTCGTTGCGCTGAAACAGTTCATCGTGTTCAAACGATGGGACCATCTCGAAGAGGAAGACGCGCCCGAAGCCGTCATCTTCTTCGCGCGCCCGGACGTGCTGTCCGGCCTGTTTACGCTGTCGGGCTTTGATGAATCGGATCCGCACGCGCTCATGGCGCCGTTCTGCGCCGGCTGCGCGTCCATCGTGCAGTATCCGTGCCTCGAACAGGCGAAGGAACACCCGAGGCCTGTCCTGGGAATGTTCGACGTATCCGCGCGGCCCTGGGTTCAAAAGGACGTCCTGTCCTTCGCGGTTCCCATGAAGAAGCTCACAGGAATGGTTGAGAACATGGAGGAGAGTTTCCTGATCACTCGCTCCTGGGCGAAAGTGCAGGCGCGAATCAAGGGCAGTTCCTAGGAAATGAGGCCGCCGACATCGTCGAGGGCGAGATCGGCGGTGGTGTCGAAGCGGCGTCCCGCGGTCTTCTGAACGAACTCGTTCTGAGTCAGGGCGAACTGTGGGCTGATCTCGATCTTGATGGCGACACGGCCCTGCGCGTCGCGCGGCACGGTATGGCCCGAGGCTTCGAGCCATTTGGCCCAGTATTCATTCATGGCCTGCCACGCCGCGGTAACGCTGTTGTCTCCCTCGAACTGCTTGGTTGGCGTGTATTCGCCGGCGCGGTCGATTTCGAGGGCCAGGGGTTCGTGGCGAATGAAGCGCAACGCGTCGAAGACGAAGGTCTCGAACTTGTATCCGTTGGGTCGCGCGGGCTGGATGAGATCGCCCGCTTCATCGAGATAGGGGATCTTCTTGTGGGCGCGGTGCCACGGGAACGTGTCGTAGTGGGCATACACTCGTTCGATGAAGTCGAGCGAGAGAATGTGTATGGCCGGGTTGCCGGCGGCGTGGACGATTCCGCCGTGGGCGTCCGTTTCGAGGAGTTGCGGATAGATGTCCAGCTCGCTGTACTCGATCACGCGGTACTCGCCGTCGCATATGCAGTGAACGCCGACGGCCTCGCGGACACCGTTCTTGCGATGGTTCTTGGACGACATCTCGCCCTTGCGCAGGACGTGATACCCGATGAAATACGGGTCGGCGACCTTTGCGGTCCAGTTGTCCACCTGGAAATAACTCAGCGTATCCACACCGCGCCCGCGGGCATTCTTCATGACCCCGCTCTCGACGATGGCTGGAATACACCCGCCGTGACCGTTCGGGTTCCTCGCCAAATGCCCTGGGCTCTCGAGCATGAAACGGCCCTCATCATCCACGCACGGCACCATTCGCTGTCTCAGGAAGGTGATGTCGGACGGTTTGAGGCCGAAGTGCTCATTCTCGCGAAAGAAGGCCCGCGTGGCCGCGTCGTTAGCGTCGCTCAACATGATGTACCAGGGAAGAACGCACCCGTACCGCCGCTGCAGGTTGTGAATCTTCTCGGCATGAAAGGCAAAGAAGGACTTTCCAGACACCGGCCCGATAGGGTAAGCGCCTTTCGGCCCATCGAACCCCAGACGGGTCCCCTGACCCCCGGCCACGAGGAACAGTCCCACGCGTCCCGCCCGCAGCGCCTCTTCGCCGGCCTCGAACGCCTCGATGGCATCCGTACGGTTCGGATCCACCTTCGGGATTAGCGGAACGGGTTTGATCTCCAGGAATTCCTCGGGCGGCGGGTCGCCAAGCACCCAATCGCGGATGAGACGGTTCACGAGATCGAAGTCGATCTCATCGATCTCCGAGAGGAGTTCGGTTTGGCTTCGCGAATCGAGTCTATGCCAGAACCGCAGAACACGTCCCTGGGCGTGTTCATCGAGGCGCGCGCGGGCCTGTTCGAGTGTGAGCGCCATCACTCGTGTCTCCATGCATGGCCCTCTTTTTCCATCTTGGCCCGTTGCGCCTTGTTCGGGAGAAGGCTCGGTTTCGTCCCGGTGACCAGTTCGTACTTCGATCCACACACGTCGCAAAGACCGTACTCGAAGCTTGGCTGCTCGAGATACTCGCCGCACCGCGGACAGACGGGCATGCTGCGACTATAGAGAATAGCGGGGTCAGGAAACACCAAGCCGCAGCAAGGACAACGCTTGAACGGGTCCACCCGAAGCCAGCACCGGGTAAAGGTCTGGCGTTTGTTGCAGATGCGACAGAAGGCTTCGCGTCCCATGACCGGCCTGGCGACGGAAGCTTCCGGGCTTTCCTGCACAGGCTCCTTCTTCTCTCCTCTACCGAATAACGCCATGGGCTAAACTCCCGTCAATCCATCACCCAGCCTTCCGTTCAAATCCGCATAACCCGGGCCGCACAAATATCCACACGTCTTAGGGTTGCCAGTACGTGCGAATCGTGGTCTATCGTCCGCTATTGGCTATTTGGAAACCTGCTGAGACGGATTCGCCGACGCCGAGGCAGGTTGCGGCTTCGGTTGCAGCGCCGCAGGCGCGGGAGCGGGCGGCGTGATCACCTGCGTTGCGCCGGCCGCGGGACTCGACGTCGGAGCGAGCGGACGAAGCGGCTTAGCAGCATAAACCCGCACCGGCACTCGCTCCTTATATGCTTGGTCGCCGGCCTTAATCGCAAAGGTCAACGTCTCGTTTCGTTGTCCAGGCTCCACGTCCTGCTTGAGCGCGACCTCGATGACCTGCGAATTGGGCGCCGTACCAGGCTTAGACGACACCGTGAGGCCGGTCCCCGTAACCTGCAGGTCCTGAATTTCGAAGGGACGGTCCGAGGAAACCGTCGTGCTGACCGTGTTCGGCTGGCCGGGACGCACACTGCTGCGAAGGATCAACTGCTTCGAGGGGCCGATGTTGTAGAACGCCGTGATGTTGGCCTTGACGGCGCAGGCGTATGACGGCAGCCGTTTGCAGGTGGACTGGATAGTGAAGGTGCCGCTCAAAGGACCCGGGGAAAGGTCTTCCGGCAAACGCACCGTGATCACGTATTCGGGCCTGTCGGGGACCGCCCACTCTGCCTCTGGGCGCTTCGCGAAGCCGAGTTGCATATCCATCCCTCTGTTCGCCATGGGCTTGAGTTCCAGGATCTCGATGGGCTCATCCGAGAGTTGGCGGAACATGATGGTCTTCTCGGCGACCGTGCCCTTGGGGACATCGCCGAAGTTGAGATCCCTGGGATCGACGGAGAACTCAGGATCGATCTTCGCAAGAACCTTGACGGTCAGCCTGGGCGTCTTGGGGTCGTTGGAGGAGATGTATATGTCCTTCGTGGATTCAAAACTGGCGATGCGCCTGGGGTCCACCGTCACCGTCACAATGCTTTCCCCTCCGGGCGGGACGGTTTTCTTCTTGGGGTCAATGCTGCCCTTTGCGCAGCCGCATGACTGTGAGATCTGGCTGATCTCGAGAGGCGCCTTGCCAACGTTATGGACTTTCAGTTCTCCCGTCGCAAGTCCTTCCCGGGCTATGACGCCCATATCAAGCGCCGCAGGCTCTACCTGAATGACGGGGATCATGTCCGGGTTCGCGGTCGCCGGCGGCAGCAGGCCGGTATCGATATTTGCCGCCTCCGGGGGGGCCTTCTCGGAGAGTTTCCTCGCCTCTTGGATAAAGGCGTCCTCTTTTGCCGCCGGCTTCTCTGGGGGCGGAGCGGCAGCGTTAGCCGTTTCCTGGGGCGCCGTGGGCGTATTCCCGCATGCTCCCAAGAAGATAGCGGTTGATAGTACAAGAACGACCATAGCGATGATACTGCCAAGTTTCGTATTCATACGTTCACTCCGCCTTGAATTTGACCCGATACCTGTGTTCGGCCAATTCCAACTCACGGCTCAGGGTCTGATAGATGTCTTCCGTAACCGTCATATCGAGTTCCACGCCCATCAACAGGGCGCCAACGACGGGCTCGAAAACGGGCATGACCGTTCTTGCGCCGGGGCTGACGCCGTGGATTACAGTCCGCATGGCGTCAACGAGGACGGGGCTGCTGCCCTTAAAGACACTGCCGGCCATGACAACGTCGAACTCGTCGCGCCGCATATCGAGCGCCGCGGCGACGGCGTTGACCATGGCGCCAAGGTAACGCCCGCCCCACTCCAGGATATCACATGCCATTAGGTCGCCGTCAAGGGCGGCGTCGAAAACGAGTTTGGCCATGGGTTGAAGGTCGTCTTCGCGTATCTGGCCGCGGTAAAGCTTGTAGAAGAGTTCCTCCGCGTCTTTGCAGCCCGAACGCTTGACGAAGTGCTGCGTGAGGAGCGTAGGCGGGATGATGCCGTCGCGGGCCTGCCACACGGATTGAATCCCTCTCAGGCCGAGGCTGCTGCCCGAGACGAGGTCCCCAAAGGGCTCGCCCAACCCTCCGACACGTGCGTGTTTGCCCGCGCGGTTCACGCCCGCGCACACGCAGCCCGTCCCACAGGCAATAACAATACCGTACGGGTTCCGCGTGCCGCCCCGCAGCCCGCCCATCGAGTCGTTGCGAAAGGCACGGGGTATGTTCCCGAACAGGGGCGTGTAGATCTCCCGTTCCAGCATATCATAGTCTTCGGGGAGATCGGCGCCGGCTATGCCCATGCCGATGCCCGCGATGTCGCTAAGCGAGAGCCCGGCGTCCGCCAGTGCGTCGTTGACGGCTTTCCGATTCTCGACGGCGGCCGGTTCCACCCCGTGGTACTCGTAATTCCCAACGCCGGCCCGGCCAAAACCGCAAATGTGCCCCTCTTCGTCTCCTACAAGGCAGAAAGTCTTCGTGCCGCCCGCGTCAATCCCGAGGTAGTATCGCATGGATAAGGACGGACTTCCCGATGATGTTGAACGGATGCATCGACAAGAGCGCGCGCGGGACAAAGGTCCCGCGCGTGCCCGCTTTGTTGAAGCAGCGCAGGGCTTAGTTGCCCTGCGCTCTTTGCAGTTCTTTCGCCTGATCCGCCGCAGGGGTCATCGGATAATTCTTCACGACCTCTTTCAGCAGTTCCGTCGCGCGCGCCGTCTGCCCGAGTTTCTTGTGGCAGAGGGCCTCGTACACCATGGCGTAGGGGACGCGCACGCTCGTGGGATAGCTGGTCCGCAGCTTCGTAAACTCGCCGATGGCATCCTCATAGCGTTCCAAACTTTGAAGCGATTTCGCTTTCCAGTACTGCGCATTGGGGCTGTTCTGCGAGTTTGGATACCGCTGCAGGAAGCCGTTGAACTGGTCCAGGGCCGCGGCATAGTTCTCGCTCGCGTAGCTTCGCTGCGCCTGCTGGTAGTCCGCTTCGGGGTCTCCGCTCGACGCAGGCGCCGGCGCTGGCGCCGCAGCAGACGTCGACATCGGGGGCGTTGTCGTCACCGGAGGAGGCGTCTCAGTCCCGGGCGCTTTCAAGGGCTGAACCGGCTGGACGCCAGTCGGAGATTCGGCAACAGGAGCGGCTCCCGGCGGAGGCACAACCGTTACATCGCCATCACGCAGGCTCGGCGCCCCGGGAGTTGTCGCAGGCCCCGGAAGGGATGACGACTGCGAGAGCCGGAAGTACCGATACAGCGTGTTAGTCAGCGAGTCGAGTTTTTTCTCCACGCTGTTTAGCTTGTGCGTGTTTTCCTCGACGGTGCTTTGAAGCGCCTTCACCTGCTGATCGCTCTCATCCACCCGCGCAAGCAAACCGGCCACGTTCTCGTTCAGCTTGCTCACGGAAGGTTCGAGGTTCTTGTCCAGGCTGGTTACCGTACGGTGAGTCGCGTAGATCGCGTTTTCAACTTGGTTGCCGCCGCCCATCGTTCCGCACCCGGCCACGGCCAGGACCATCGCGAGCAACGGAGCCATCAGGTGTTTTGCGCTCATGTTCGCCGCCTCTACTTGGACGCTTTGTTGAACTCGCACCGGCGATTCTGCTTCCACGCGCTTTCGTCATTACCGGGCGCCACAGGGCGCTCCTTGCCGTAGCTGATGGTCAAGAGACGGTCGCCGGAGATCCCCAACTTTATGAGATAGTCACGGACGGCCAATGCGCGCTTCTCGCCCAGCGACAAGTTGTATTCCTGGGTTCCGCGCTCGTCGCAGTGCCCCTCGATCTGGATGAGAACATCGGGGACCTGCTTGATCTTGCCGGCGTTCTCGGCGAGCGTATTCATGGCATCGGGCCGAAGCGCATAGCTGTCGTAGTCGAAATAGATCTTCTGAAGGCCCGTGGCCGGCGACCAGAGAAGCGACTCCTGGTCAACACCCGGCAGTCCTTCACCAGTGGTGCGTTCCGGTCCCTTCGATGGATCCCCGACCGGTTCCGGATTGATCACTGTAGGCTTCTTTCCCTTACACCCGCCCGTGACAACCAGGATCAGGGACAGGCAAAGGACACAAACCAGCAATTTGACGCGCGCGTTCTTGCTCATCTTCTCCTCTTCTCCTCAACGACCATGTTAACGTTTTGACCTGTTAGAGACGTTGACGCGACAGGATACCAAAACCACGCCCGACGTTCAACTGTCCCTGTAACCTTTCACGCTTTTCGTACATATCAATACTCATAATGCGGAAATAGTTTCACGCCCGCAAAGCCAACTCTTTGAACAGCAACGCTTGAGGCGCAACGAAGCGCACACAATGCCCGCCATCAGAAATGCAATGGAAAAAATGGCACGCTCTGCGCGATTTGAACGCGCGACACCTAGCTCCAGAGGCGATCCGTTATTAGTGTAGTACTGCCTCGGCCGCGGCCATAGGCCGCTAACGGACTTCATAATACGCCGAACACTTCGCCATTGCAACTCTTTTGCGCCTTGCCTCGAATTGCGCCCATTTTCGCCCGATTTCGTGTAGGCTACACGGTAGACGAGCTTTCTCTAAGAAATTCACCGTCTGGGCTGTATGATTGACTTCCCTTGCAGTTCGCCGCTTCCCATACTATGTCAAAAGGCGTTTTCAGAACCTGTGTGGCATTCTCATTGAAATCATCAAGTCTTGACTCGGGTAACAGGAGTACATCAAGATCTAACTTCTCAGAATCGCCCACCACACCCCTGTTAGTCGTGACATAGAACCCCTTGCAGCGGAGCAAAGCCACAAAGACCAATACCGGCGGCTGAATACCGCAGGACCGCAGCAGCGCAACTGATTGCCTCAAGCTAGCCAACGTCCAGTCCTCAAAGTCGAGAACAAGAAACGAGGGGTAATCACGCGTACCTGTTATACGCGTGGTGACTGCTTCGATAGCGCCGGTGCGGAAAACCTGAACGTATCTTCTACACGTATCATCGTCTGAGTCGCAGTACACCACGCCGTCAAAATTCCTTCGCGCAAACAACTTAGGAAACACGTTCACCGTCTCGACCAGTAGATCCACGCCCAGCAACACGGGCGGTTTCTCGGCCACTGTGAGTGGGAGAACGTGCAGTACGGCTTTCGGCGCGTCCATTAGTGGTCTCGGCCCTTCATTACTTAGGATCTTCCCTAGGCGGTCATCGCGGAAGCGTTCGATGCGGGTTGTTCGTTCGGATGTCGCCAAGAAGGCCGCGCCAATTGCGTTCGCGTCGAGGGGTATCCTTTGGCCAGATACTCGTTGCCAGAAACGCGAGTCTTCGGCTCGTATCATGTGAGGCGATGACCAACTCTTGTAAACGCGTACAGCGATCACCTTCTTGCCATTCACGTCATGGGCCTGGATGTCCACTGGAGGAGTAAGGCGAGGCTCTATCCCGGTTAATAGGACATTCTGAAAGCTCTCCCTCATCTGCTTGCAGTCTGTCTCACTCAGGCCGCAGATGCACTTCGGTACAGTCGTGTGGTCAGCTTCTCTTCTTTCTTCCTCAATGCCGTAGAGGATCAAACCGCCAGCAGCGTTCGCGAATGCTGAAACGTCCTTGCAGACCTCCTTTTTGCCTTCCCGCGTCGCGATGTCCTGCTCACGCTTGTACTCCAGTATCTTGCTCTCCGGTTCTTTTTCCAGAACCCACCTCTCAATGTCCGCAACGGTAATGGGCAGCGGCAATTCATACAACATCGTTTGGCCCTCCAGATATGGCTATGAACGCATAGTCCGAATCCTGCACGTCAGGCTCCTTTTCGATAATGATTCCAGTCGTCAAGATTCAATGAGTCACGCTCTGTTGTCTTCCGAAGCCTTCCCTCTCTCCCCAATCAGTCTAAGCCCCTCTTCCTTGAGCGCGGTTGCCCGTGCAACAACTTCAGCTAACGGGTCCCTCGCAAAACGCGCAAGCTTGTCCCTGAATTCCTTTGTCTGCCTTCTGTTGGTTAGTGTGGAGCGGAGGTCGTTTATCCTCGCCCAAGCTTCTAAGGTAGCCTCTCGTTTCGGCTTTGCACACATACCCGGATTCGTATACGCCTGTAGCATGACATCAAGTTGAACAATGATCAGTCGGAAAGTCTCTTTGTCCCTCAGCCGTCTAATGACAAAGCAATTCCAGATGAACAGGGCAATCAAGGTGGGGATCACCGGTGTTAGAAAGGGTGATAGATGCTTTAGAAACGAAAGAAGAGACTCGACTGTCTCCATGCCTTGCTCTCCCCATTGCCCGGCAAAAAGTCACGTGTACAACACTACGCAAATCGGATTCCCGCTTTCAACCGTGCGGGAAAGGCGGTGGCCCGGTTGCGGGTCATGCTGCCGGCGCTCTTCTTTCCTGATTTGGCTTGCCTGCCGGAATCAGGCAAACCTGCAATGATATGACGATTCGATAGGTATCGATATCCCCAAGGGCCCCCTATGAAATCGGCCCATCTCCCTGCCACCAGCCACCGAAAGAGAATGGCGCGCTCGGCGCGATTTGAACGCGCGACACCTAGCTCCGGAGGCTAGTGCTCTATCCGCTGAGCTACGAGCGCTCGGCAATCTACGGTCATGATAACACATGCGACGCGACGTGTCCACTTTTCAGCCGGGAAATGAAAAGGAAGACTCGCTCTGCTCCAGATCAAACGTATAGGGCTTCAACGCAAGCGCGAAGGGCGCAGAGATGATCGGAGAGCGGCCTTTCCGTTACGCGAAATGCAATCCCCATGAGTCAACGCGCTGGCAACACGCACGCGCATCAAAGCCCGTCAAACAGGCGCGTAAGCCAACGTCCCGATGATGGAGTAAGCCCAATCAGGCGGCCCCAAGGGCTTACGCCTGAGACGTGGGCGCTGCGCGCGAGCCCGCTGCTGTCGCGTGGGTGATCCACGCCGTTGAAGGTGTCGTACTCGATGGGCGGAGTGTATGGCACGTCTCCCGGGCCGGCCTCCCCTGACCAAGCGTTGCCTTTTCCGTTAAGGTGGACTTCCGCTTCTGTTTCGGGCGTTTTCATCTCGAGGTGCGTGCCGGAAACAAACGCAAACGCGTCGGCATTGCGAACAAGGCTGAATTCGGCATCGCTTTTCAGCGTAACGGCGTGCGGAAATGCGGCCTCGCCGGGAGCCAGCAGGATCTCGTAGGTGTTCGACCGGGTGCGGATCATTAGCCCCTCCCCCACTCGCGTGACTGACACGAGATTAGGTTGATCGCGCCAGGCGTCCCAGATCGCGATGAAGGGCGCGTCGTTATTGCGCCGTACGCACAGGGTCTGGCATGGAGGATGGTCCGTGGTGACTACCGCGTTGTCTATGGGGTACGTTTCGATTGCGAAGATCTGTGTACCCTCGCCGCCCAGCATTGTGAGGCGCGAGGTCACGTCGTCGACGCGCCATCGCGCTTCCCAATCGGCATCGCCCTTTGCTTGAAGCACCTTGTCCGTGCCGTGGTCCCGCCAGGCGGGCGGGTCGAACGTCGCGGGCTGCGTGGGCACTGAGAAGGTGGGCGCAGTCCCGGCGTGGTTAACCATCCAGTCGTGCGTGGTTCCTCCCTCGACACGGAACACGTCGATGACAATATCTTCGATCATGGCGACGCAACGCCTGTATACCTTTGTCTGCGGATAGATGCGATCCGCGCGGACCTGGGCAAACTTCAACGGCGGTCCCGCGGCAAAA
This sequence comes from uncultured Nitrospiraceae bacterium, assembly GCA_964587655.1. Lineage (GTDB taxonomy): Bacteria > Hydrogenedentota > Hydrogenedentia > Hydrogenedentales > SLHB01 > CAZPMT01. The sequence continues at coordinate 5,339 of CAZPMT010000068.1, read as the reverse complement.
GCGGTCACAACGGGGACCTGCTCCGGGGAAAGCGCTTCACCTTGCGGCTGCGAGGTCATGTCGACGGTGACCGTGTTGTGCGACTGCGAGAGCGTTCCCAATTCCCGGGTCGTTGCGTCATTGTACGGAGTGGCTTTCTCCAACAGGAGGAGTTTGCCCAGCGCATAGCGCGCAAGCGCGAGCCGGTCGGCATGCTGATGGCCGCCGCCGGGGATCAAGGCATTCATTCCGGTCCAGACGCGGTCGCTTTTCCATTCGTTGCGGAGAGATACCCACCCGCTCGACAGATATGAACTTGTGAAGGGCGTCGGTTCCTGGACGATCCGCGGCGCGCCGTGCAGGAGACCCACCCAGGTGCGTTTGCCGTTGCGCAGCGATTCATAATCGCCGACGGCGCGCACATTGAAATAACGATAGCCGACTTCGGCGGTGGTGGCATAGGTGTCCAATCCCGCGCGCGGCGCCATGGAATCGCCCACGACCGTCATAGTGCGGTCCGGCATCGCCATCGATACAAACCATTCGAGGGCGGCCTTGATCACCTTGCCGACGGGGCTGGCCGGGTCCGTGGCGTCGTACAATTCGGGAACGAAGCGTGCGGGGTCCATGCGGGACAGGTTGCGGGACAGCACGGCCAGTTCGCAAAAGGCGTCCAGGGGATACAGGTGATAGCCGGAACACAATTCCCAGAAAGCGCCGTCGGGGTTGAAGTGTTTGGCTGCGATACGCTGGAGACTGCGATGCTCCAGGTGCTTTTCGGGAGCGTAATCACCATAGCCGAAAGACCAGTCGATCAGATCCTCGCGTTCGAGGGCGAGGGCCGTCTGTAGAACTGTGCGATGGAATTGGTAGATGTTGTTGTGATCGAAGGTGTACTCGGGCTGAAGCATGATGTCATCGAGCATCCGCCTGAGGACGCCTTGCTCGATGCGGGCGCGGCGTTCCTCTGTCAACTGATCTCGCAGGAGTTCATACGTTACGGCGAGGTCGCTGAGGATCTTGTTATCGCCTTCGCGGTGATACGTGAGAATGCACGCGGGGTCCCCCTCGTTCTTGTGAATCGTAGGCAGGCCCTCGATGGTGTCGGCAAACAGGAACAGGATCTCGGAAGCGCGTTTGAGCCAATCATCTCGATTCTCCACGTGCCCGATCAGCGCCATGTCCGCCGCAACGGAAGACGCGGTCAAGTAGAAGAGACACGCCCAACCGTCATACATCGTCCCGTGATACCGGTCTCCCTGCGGGTAGATGCCCGCGCCGGTATCCGGGGCGAAGTCCTTTCCGCACGCGTCACAGTGAAAGAGGCGCGGGTTCACCGGATCGAACTTCAAACGGATGCGGTCGGCGGGACAGGAGAAGTTGTGGTATACGTTCGCGCGCTTCCTGGGGAAGACGTTTCGGAGTTCCTCCACGGAAACGGTCCGCCAAGGTTCGAGAGAGCTCTCGCGCGCATCGAGGGTCCGGCGCGCCCAGTCCTCCGCGGCGGCTTTTTCGCGGACCTCGGACAGCGTATCCTTCGTCACAAGTCCGGCGGGATGCTGCCAGTTGACCGCGGCAATACACACGGCGAGCATCACTGCCTGCATGCTTAGCGACTCCTATGCCGTCTGATCGTGCACAGCGCCGGCATCATCACGCGTCCTCTCAGAACTTGTGAAAGGATACCAGAACGGCGTCATTTCCGCGTTTGCCGATACCGCCTTCTGCGTGGCGGGCATCGACGAGCATGACGTGCTCGCCTTACCGCATTTGCAGCAACACGCTACCTTTGTTTCGAGGCCGGTTTTGCGAACACCGCTTCCTGATTCGTCCATTGTTCGAGGTTTTCGGGAGGTTTCGGCGCTTGTTGCGGAATGACGTATGCATCGGCTTCGATCTTGCCCCCCGTGCGCTGCAGAATCGCTTCAGTGACCTTCTGACACGTGGGTGTCAGGGTCTTGAACGAGTAGTCCGTGTGATCGAACTTGGTGTTTTCGATGGCCGCGATGCCGGAGGTCCATTCCGCGCCGATGGCTGAGAACCCCTTCATGCAACCCAGCACGCCGGCGGCGCTGGATGGATTACAGTCGTTGTCCTGACCGCATCGCGTGGCGACCTCGATCGTTTTCGCGAAGTCGCCGTCGCCATAGAGCAGACCCATCACGATGTATGCGCCGTTGAGCTTGGCGTCAATATTGAACGGCTTGCCCGGCTCGCAATCCACGTCGTCCTGCCACTTCTCCTCGATCTTCTTCCACGCCGAAAGCCAATCCGCCGGGTTCTCTGCGTGCCAGCGGACTACGTCCGAGATGCACTTGTGGTAGAGCGACGCATCGGGGATGCCGGCCAACCCCGCCTTCACGACCTTCTCCACGTCATTGTCCTCAAAGTACGCCGCGACGTACATCCCGCCCACGAACATGCCGCCGTACACGCCGTCACCGTAGTTCATGACATGGCCGAAGACGTCGCAAAGGCGGTTCGATTCAAGCGGCAATCCCGGGCATAGAATCCCGAAGAGGTCCGCTTCGATCTGGAAATCGATGTCGTCGGCGTGCTTGTTGAACTCCGGGTTTCCCGACTTCGGCGGCATGATGCCTCGGCGGACGTTCTCGCGGCCGAATCTATTGGCGTGCCACAGCGGAAACTTGGTTTCGGCGAAGGCCTTGCCGGCTTGCTCGAACGTCACGTCGAGGCCGTAGTCCTCGATGGCCTTGAGAAACGTCATTTCGACGTAGCAATCGTCCTGGGCGATCGCCCCTTGAACACGGTCCGGTTTCCAGGGCTTGAGTGGTTCCGTAATGGGCTTGCCGTTGGACTTGAACTCATATGGAGCTCCGAAACAGACGCCTACCATCTGTCCCGCCCAAGCGCCCTTGCACTTGTCCAGATACCGTTCCTTGGAAAGCCGCACTTCCTGCGCCTGGGCAGCCATGCACACCATGAAGGCGGCCGTGAACGCAGACGAAATACGCACGTGTCTCATTGAGCGTCTCCTCGTGAAAAACCGGCTTGGCACAACGAGACTATCCTAGACCCGCGCCGTGTACAACGTCAAGGAAAGGAAGGTGACAGATGAAGAGTGATTATCCCGCCTCACCCGTTCCGCCGTTCTGCTCTTATTCAGTCGTTGTAAAGCGTAACTTGACACGTTACAGTTTTTCCGTTACCCTCCTTTCATGAAGATCCGAAACGTCATCCATCGGGGACTACGGCGCTTCATGGAACGCAATGATGCCTCGGGCTTGGCTCCGTCCGTCATCGAGAAGGTACGTAACATTCTGTCCTTCCTGCAGGAGATGGAAGACGCCCAAGAGCTTCGCGACATCCCGAGCTGGAAAGCGCGTCAACTCCGCGGCGACCGCAGAAGAACCTGGAGCCTCACCGTCACCCCCAACTGGCGGATTACGTTTAGGGTCGACCAAAGTCAAGGAGAAATCCTCGACCTGAATTTCGAGGACTACCACTGAAAGGAAAGAAAACGATGTTGCGTATGGCGCGTCCGGCCCATCCGGGACAGTTCATCAGGATGGAAGTGATCGAACCTCTCGACCTCTCCGTCACCGAGGCCGCGAAGGTCCTCGGCGTAGCGCGTCCGGCGCTCTCAGCCCTTCTCAACGGACGTGCCGCACTGTCGCCCAAAATGGCTCTGCGGATTGAAAAGGCTTTTGGCCCGAAGATAGACACCCTTCTTCGGATGCAGACCGCCTATGAAGTCGCCAAGGTCCGCGACCATGAGCGAGACATCAAGGTCAAGCGCTACGTAGCGAAACCATCCACCGCCCACGAACCAGCGCCGTGTTGAACCCCAAGAACGGCGGACGGATAACCGCCGCTGAGGCATGCCTTGGACCGGAACATGGAAGCACTCGTTCTCGATATGGATGACACCCTGGTGATTGAGGAGGCTTCCGCAAGCGAAGCCTTCCTCGAAACGTGCGGGCTTGCCGAAGAACGTTATGGCATTAGCGCTGACGCACTGCACGAAACGGTGAGAGAGACGTGTCGTGACCTGTGGCGCGCATCACCGGCACGGACATACTGTCTCGAAATCGGCATCAGTTCTTGGGAAGGGCTCTGGGCCCGTTTTGAAGGCGATGCCCCGTATCTCAGGATTCTGCGTGAATGGGGACACAGCTACCGATTGGATTCCTGGCATACCGCCCTCCAGAAGTGTGGTGTCGACAATATTGAGTTCGCCGCGCAGCTCGCCGACACTTTTGGCAGAAACCGACGCAAGCGTCACGTTTTGTACGATGACGTCAATCCTTTCCTGGAGGAATTCTCGAAGCTGTACCGCCTCGGACTGTTGACCAATGGCGCCCCCGACCTACAGTGCGAGAAGATAGACGGATCGGGAATCAGGGAGTATTTCGTCGCGATTGTCATATCAGGTGAAGTTGGGTTCGGAAAACCAGACCGCCGCATCTACGAGATCATGCTCAATCAACTTGACGTAAGACCGGAACAAGCTATGATGATTGGGAATAGCCTCAAATCGGATATCCAGGGCGCCCAAGTAACTGGCATGAAGACTGCGTGGTTGAACAGGAGTCGGATGTTGCGGAGTGAGTCAATTGTTCCTGACTTGGAGGTCTCAAGTTTGCAGGAACTCAGAGTCGCCCTGCGACAAGGCATTACAGCGGAACTGGGCAAACCACGCCGCTGATTTCTGGTGTTGGGACTGTGGGCAGAATGTATGATGGAAACAGGAATCCAGATTCGTAGGGCAGGACGCCGTTGCATCTCGCTGCTGAGCATGGGCATGAAGGAACGTCTCAGGTCTTGCTCAAGGGCGGAGCGGACCCCACAATCGTGGACAAACAGGGCAAGACGCCGCTCGACTACGCATTGAGCAACGGCAAGACTGCCGTGGTGGATGTACTGCCTGCATCGAGCGCCACGGAGCCCGCCAGGCAACGGCTGAATCCATCTCTGAAGTATCCTGACGAGGCGAGCTTCGCTGCGGCTATCGGACAGCCCGCCTGCCTCCTCAAGAACGACCACGTATACCTGTTCGCACCCAAGACGCGGGAAAAAGGGGCCAAGATCGTGCTCCCCTATCTTGTTAAGGCGTATGACGAACTCTACCGCATCGTCGGCGTCGACACGAACTACATCATCGTCGTGTACAACTTCACGAAAGGCCACCCCGATGCCTTCGGCGGGACGAGCGAGTGTGCGATCTATTACGACGACATAGACCTCGACCTGGAGCAGCACCCGGAGTGGCCTCAGAGCTTGTGAAACAATCCCAAAATGGCGTCATTCCCGCGAAAGCGGGAATCCAGAGTACACACGCCGGCCCGCGACATCCGCCCGTATTATGGACCGATATACGGGCGCCCGTATTATGGACC
>CAZPMT010000067.1:0-28027 GCA_964587655.1 uncultured Nitrospiraceae bacterium | reverse complement strand
GATCGTGAACGATAGCGTCCCCGAGCCGGATGAAACGATTATCGTAACCCTTTCCGCGCCGGTTAATGCGACGTTGGGGAGTCCGGTTTCGCATACCTACACGATTCAAGATGACGACAGCAGCGCGTCGAGGACGATCGGGAACACGACGGTGTTCGGCCAGTGGGTGACCTCGAGCTACCGGCGGGCGGTGCCGTTCACGATGTCAGAGAATGGCACGCTCGAGAGCGTGAGTATGTACCATGGTAGCGGCAGTGGGAACATGATTTTGAGCGTGTACGGGACGGGTGCTAACGGGCTGCCGGGTCCGCGTCTGGGCGTGACGGCCTCGACGGCGGTGAATGGTGTGGCGGGCTGGCAGACGATACCGCTGACGAGCCCGGTGCCCGTGCAGGCGGGAACGACGATCTGGCTTGCGTGGGTTTATCAAAACACGGTGAGGATCTACTATCAAACGGGTACGCCGGGCCGGGCGGATTCGGGAGTCGGTTGGTCTGGTGGTATGCCGGACCCGTTCGGAAGCAGTACGCAGGCGAACACTGTCTATTCGATTTACGCCACGTATGTGCCGTCTCCTGCTTCCAACCAATAGTGGAACGCTGGTGAACATGCCCGTCAGGTTCCCCCTGGCCAGTGATGACGAGAGCCAACAACCTACGGTGGAGTATGGTCCGGCTTTGAAATTCTTTGTGGATGTAATAATTGGTGACAGCCACGAATGGCACTGACTTAAGCTCAACCCGTTTCGGGTAAATAGCTTGTGCATGAGTCCATCGTACGTGTTCTGGGCCTCACGATGCAGGAACCCGTCATCATGCACCTGAAAAAGCCCGTTTCTATTACGTCTGACGTGCGACGCCCAGCGAGGTTGCTCTTCGGGTAGCTGGAGCCTAACCACATTCTTTCAGTGCAAGTCTTTTTCTATGAGTACGTTGCGCTTAAGTCAGTGCCATTCGGGGCAGTCACTTCTTATTTCCCACGCCGAGTGTTTGTCGCAATGCCTTGTCGGCTTTTTCCATTCAGGGACATGGCGCGACCGTCGGTACCGGTCTTGTCGAATCGCGCCGGGTGGGGCCGGTGGGGAGGCGGGGGAAGATTCCGGTGGAGGGGTGGGGGGTTTTCGTGGTGGCCCACGCGTTGGTTATGGCCGGAGATCGGGGAATTGCAGCCGTCTTCATCTTGGACTTCTCATGTAACCTCTTCCGTACTGCCGGTGTAGATAGAGTCAGGAGCGGTGGCTCGGCATCGGGCACGCCATCGCGGCGGTGAATGACCGGTTCGCACCGGAAAGGAGGATGGTATGAAGCACGGAACAGCGGTGATGATGGTAGTCCTGGCTGCTCTTGGTATTTCGTGGGCCGCGACAGCGGCATTCACGGACGCGCAGGATGCACAGGGACCTCAAGCGTCTGCGGGCGATCTTGTTCGGTATGTGCCCCAAGGGGCAGAGGTTGTTGTATGCGTTGACGTGCAGAAGATCACGGCACATCCTGCCTTCTCGAGGATCTACCAGTCTTTTGACACGGCGAAACTGGACGCGGGCATTGCCGCGATCGAGCAGTTCACGGGCATCAACCTTCTCCGGGACATCCGGGCGGCCCTGATCGCGGGCGAGATAAAGAAGGACGGTAGAAACGTCATCCTCCTCGAAGGCACGTGGCAGAAGGACCGCCTCGTACCGCTGGTGGCCTCAAACCCGTCTTACAGCAAACGGGATTCGTCCGGCCTGGAGATTCACTCATGGACTGACAATGATACGGCCAAGATGAAGCACGCGGTGTTCGTGCGTGATGACGTACTGGCGATGAGCGATTTCCCGGAAGTGCTGGACCTCGTGGCTCAGACGGCCGCGGGCAAGGCGCCCGCGTTTCCGCTCCAAGAGGTTATCGGTGGGGATGCCGTCGCAGGCGAGGCATTTGTCGCCGCTGTGCGTCCGAGCGATCCGGGCTCGGATATCCGAAATAACCCCGTTCTCGGGCGCCTGCAATCCTTGGCCGTGACGCTGAAAGCGAAGGAAAGCAGCATCGCTCTGTCGGCCAAGGCCAATGCCGATGATGCCCGCAACGCTGCCTTGCTGGACCCCATGCTGCGTGGTTTGATCGCCTTTGGCGAACTCCTGGACAATAAGGCGGGTCAGTATCCATGGGTGGTGGCCACGACACACCAGAACTCTCAGGTCGCGGCCACGGCAGATGTACCCCTGGAAAACATTGTGGGATTCGCGGGCGTATTGCAGAGCATGGCCAAAGCGAAGTAACCCAAATCAAGATGCCCGCGGTGTTTCAATTTGCGTTAGGACATCTCCTTCTTGGACAGAACACCGGTGTCCGCCGTGCACGGCGGGCGCCGGTTCGCATCCGAAGGACTCGTCGGGAGAACGAGGTGCCTGGAGACGAACCATGTAATCGTTGCGGCGTGGATCCTGGAGTGAGTGCCGAGATCGCGTTGGACCGGGAGTGCATCGTCCGGATCCGGTCAGGCGAAACGGAACGCTTTGGGACTCTCCTGGAACGGGACGCGCCCCGGATCTACACGCACCTTTTCCGGCTGGTGCGCAATCGAGAGGAGGCCGAGGACTTGACGCAGGAGACCTTCTCAAGAGCATACCAGTTCCTTGCGCGGCTTGATGCCGAGCGCCCGTTCCGAAACTGGTTGTATACGATAGCAACGAATGTGGGACTGAATGCGCTGCGAGCACAACGACGGCGGGGCTCGCGAATCGGTTTTGCGGATGACGCGGATGATGCGGCGGTCCGGCGCGCGTCGGGCGCGATCTGCGAGCCTGTCGCGCCCGGCGAAGATCCGCTTCAACGGGCAGCTCGGAATGATCTGGCCCGGGGCATAGTGGCGGCCGTCCGCCGCTTGCCGCCGCGTTCGGCCATGCTGGTCCACTTGCATTACTACGAAGGACTGCCGGTCCGCGAAGCGGCTGAAATCGCGGGCATGACTGAAAGCGCGGCGAAAGTGGCGCTGCACCGGGCTCGCCGGAAACTTCGGGAATGGTTGGTTGATGGCGGTGACCATCGCGGCAACAGTTGCCGGGAGGAGGAATGATGCGCTGTGAAGAGATCAAACGAATCCTCGGACAGCGATTTGATGCGGGCGATGATCTTACGCCAGGCATTGAGTCTCATCTGATCCATTGCGCATCCTGCCGGACCTATGCAGATCGGCTGCTGGTGTTGGACATTGGATTGATGCGTCTGCCGCTGGAGGAATCCGCGGCGGATCTCGCTGAGCGCGTGCGCCCCCGGTTGGACGGCAGCACGGAAAGGTACATGCGACCTCTGGCGGCGGCCTTGGCGTTTCTGTTAGTTGCCGGCGTCGGCATTGCGGGGTGGTTGTACCCCGTGGCAGTCAGTCTAGCGCGCTTGTCGGCGGAAGCACAGGCATGGCTTCCTCGTTTGGATCCGAGAGAGGCGGGATCCTTCATTGTCTCTCAAGCGAGCGCGGCATGGAATCAGTCCGCATCACAGGTAGGGCGGTATGCGGAAGGGGTGCAGACGGCGTTCTTCTGGACGGCGCTGGGCACGATGGTGTTGGTTTTGCTGGCATTCAATGGCTTTGAGGCGGCAAGGGCGCGTTGGACATCGGAGGCGGGTCCCGCGGATTCACGCCGCCGTGCAACGAAGGCAAACGGTCACTGACCGGGAATCAGGAGGTGTCGAAATGAATCCAGTGACGATTGGCGCGGTGTTGTGGCAGATAGGCGCGCTTGGCCAGGAGGGTAACGGTGCACCTGAACAGTTGCTTGGCTTGGCTGGTCTCTCTCTGGCCTGTGTGGGGTTGTTCTGCGCCCTTGCAGCGGTGAAGGCCGGGTTTATCGGTATGGCCGTGTGGTTCCACGTGGCGTTTCCGCGGGCTGCCGGGCGCACGCTACAGATGTATCAGACAAGAGGCGCGAAGTGCTTTTGGGTCGGCATGATCAACACCGTCGTGGGTTTGTTCCTTGCCCTGTCGATGATCGCCAGTGGCGCGTTGGCCCTGATCGGCTTGCTGCTGATCGCGGCCCTTCTTGTGTTGGCCTCGATGGGGTATGCGGCCGCTTACCAAAGCCTTGGCTTGCGGGCGGCCCCATCCACTGTCTCGCAGTCCCAGACACGAACCGTGTTATGGGGAGGCATAGTCGCTGAGTTGGCTTTTCTGGTCCCCGTTCTGGGTCAGATTCTCTCCCTGGGCGTTCTCTTTCGCGGAGTCGGAGCGGCCGTCCTCGTGCTGATAGCTTGGCGTCGCAATTCCCGTGAATCGGCGCCAGCAACATCTCCTTTCGCGGCGGATTCCGAAATACCTGCGGCGCCGGAGAAATCGTCGTAGCTCAAGCTCAGGAGTTCAGGTATGAGGGCCCGGGCGCTCGGCTTCGCGGAGGTAGGGGAAGATCCAGCGCAGGGGCGGGGTAATGTCGGAGTGGTGGGGGGATTTCTTGTTGTGGCCTACGCGCTCGATGTGGTCGGCGACGAGGGAACAATAGCCGTCTTCGTCTTGGACCTCGCCGGTAATGAAATATGGGCCGTGTGAGGTCAGCAGGTGGCCGTATTGCTGGTATATTTTCGGGAAAAGGACGGCTTCGAAAACGCCCGCTGGGTCTTCGAGGGTCAGGAATTTCATTGCGCCGCGCCCCTTCAAGCCAACGCGGCGTTCGGCAATCAGCCAGCCCACCATTGTAACGGTATCGCCGGCATAGGCGGGCACGTCTTCACTCAGGACGCGCGGGCGATCCAACATCGCGGGGACGTAGTATTCAATCGGGTGCTTTGAAATCAAGAGTCCGTAGTTGTTCCATTCGAGGTCGGTGCGTTTCTTGCGCGAGTAATCCGGGAGATTGGGCAAGACTGTGTCGCTCCGATCGTAAGGGAAAAGCAATCTTTCGTCGAGAGCGGCTTTCCGTCCGGCGGTTTGGAATATGGTCTTCAACTCCCACAGCATCTCCGGGCGGGAAGAGCCGAGACCATCGCAGGCGCCGGCTTGGATGAGGACTTCGGCGTCGGCATAGGTGAGGTTGGCGCGGCGGCATAGATCGGCGATTCCCTGGAAAGGCTCGGTCTTGCGTGCGGCCAGTATGGATCGGACGGCGTTTTGTGTAAGGTTTCGGATCTCGAGGAAGCCGACGCGGATCGCATCGCTTTCCGCGCTGTAATTGAACTCGCTCTTGTTCACGCCGGCCGGATGGATGCCGATTCCGGAGCGGCGCGCCTCTTCGAGATACACGGCGGGATAGTAGAACCCACCGCGATTTGATAGGACGCTCGCGAGAAACTCCGCCGGGAAATGGGCCTTTAGGTAGGTGCACTGATACGCGATCTCGCCGTAGGTGCTAGCGTGGGCCTTGCAGTATGAGTACTCGGCGAAGTTGGCCATGAGCCCCCAGATGGCCTCGGCCTCCTTCTCCCCCACTCCGTTGGCCTTTGCCTTCTCCAGAAAGAGCTTCATGCTCTTGGCCATTTCTTTCGCCGTGCGCTTCTTCGTCATCGCGCGCCGCAGCGCATCGGCCTCGGCGAGGTTCATCCCGGCGATGACATTCGCCACTTTGAGGATGTCTTCCTGATAAAGCATGACGCCGTAGGTGTCGCCCAACACCTTTTCGAGGGCGGGATGCAGGTACACGATTTCTTCTTTTCCGAGATGGCGATCTACGAAGTGTTTCTTCATGCCGCTGCCGGAAGGTCCGGGACGAATGAGCGACAGCGTTTTGATCAACATGTCGGTGTTGTCCGCGCGGACGCTTTTGAGGAGCGCGCGCATTGCCGGCGACTCGATCTGAAAACAGCCTATGGTCCGTCCGTTGCGGATGAGGTCCGCGGTAAGTTTATCGGGGTCGGGCAGGCGCTCGACGTCCACGGATAGACCGGAGTTTCGCCGAATCATCTCAACGGTTTCCTGGATGACTGTCAAAGAGCGGTGGCCGAGGAGATCCATCTTGATCAGTCCGAGGTCCTCGATGGGATGCATGTCGTACTGGGTGATGAGGATGCCTTTTGTAGCGCGTTGCAGCGGCACGAAACGGGTCAAGGGTTCCGGGGCAATCACTACGCCGCCGGAATGAATGGAGAGGTGCCTGGGAAAACTGTCTATGACCTCGCTGATTTCGAGAATGGATTTGAGGGGCTCTTCGTCGATTTGGAGGTGGCGGCACTCGGGCAGGAACTTGACGACGGTTCGTATGTCGCTCGCGCGGTAATGCGGGAGTTGCCGCACCACTTCGCCCGCTTCCTCGTCCGTCAATCCGAAGGTCTTGGCGGTTTCGCGCATGGCGGAACGCGCCTGGAGGGTGTTGAAGGTGCAAATCATGGCCACGCGCTCGGCGCCGTATTTCTTATAGACATAGTCGATGACGTCATAGCGGCGGCGCCAGCAGATATCGAGATCGATGTCGGGACAATCGGTTCGCGACAGGTTCAGGAAACGTTCGAAATAGAGATCGTACTTAAACGGGTCGACGCGGGTAATGCCGAGGGCGTATGCAACGAGGCTGTTCGCGGCTGAACCGCGTCCGACAATCGGAATCCCTTGCGCGCGGGCGTAACATACGATGTCCCATACGATGAGGAAGTACGGGGCAAATCCGAGCTGGTCGATGATATCGAGTTCGTATTGGAGGCGTTGGACGACTTTGGAGGTAAGGGGCTGGTAACGATTCTTGACGCCCTCGAACGTCTGTTTCCACAGAAACGAGAAGGGCGTTTCTCCCGGCGCCAATTCGATCTGGGGAAACAATGGCTTGCCCAATGACATTTCCAGGTTACAGTTTTCGGCCACCCACTCGGTGTTCTCAATGGTATCGGGCCAGCCGGCATAGAGCTTCGCCATCTGTTCCTGGGATCGGAACCAGGACTCGGGAGAGGCCAGTTCGTCCGGGGAAAGGCCATCAACGGTGGTATTCCGACGGATCGCGGAAAGGACGCGATGGATGCGAATCTGATTGGGATCGAGGAAGTATACCGGATTGACGGCTATGGGCCGGAGTCCCATTTTGTGGGCAAACGCCCGGAGGTGTTCGGCGCGGGCCTTTGAGGAGCGATCTCCGTAATGCGTAATCGCGACGAGGGGTTTCAAGCCGCGTTGGACAAGGGATTCGATGAGTGGACGATCGGAAGTTAAGACGAAGAGGTTGTCATCGGAGATCAGACGGATCGGACCGATCGGACAGATGGAAACTTCCTCTTCGCAATGATATGACGTGATGATTCGGCAGAGTTCGGCGTAGCCTTCGCGGTTGCGCGCTAGGAGGACGGTTCCCTCGATGTCCGCTCCGAGGATCGGTTTGATTCCTGCCTCGCGTGCGGTTTGGTAAAACGGGATCGCCGCGTAGAGCCCCGCGGTGTCAGTCAACGCGAGGGATTTCATCCCGTATTCGACGGCGCGCGCGACCAACTGGCGCGGTGAAGCGACGCCTTCCAGCATCGAGTGATTGCTATGTACGTGCAAGTGGGTCATGGCATCCAAAATCATCTTGAAAGGGCTGGTGTGGCCAGGGCTTTCCGGCCCAGTGACATGGATCTGGCAAATCGCATGAATTCGAACCCGTACCGGTCCCTAAGCAGATCGACGCTTTCCAGTGCACGCTCCCACCGCTCCGCGCCTCTCCTGTCAAATAAGCACATCTGATGCTGGTTGTACGTCAGTGAAGAAAGAGATACTCCAATCAAGCGGACCCGGGCCCGGCGCTCGCGCGCCTTCGGAATGAGTTTGTGCAGGACCTGGATGATCTCGGCATCCACGCAAGTGGGTTCGGGCAACGTCTTGGCGAAGGTATTCGTCTTGAAGTCGCCGTAGCGGACCTTAAGGGTCACGCAGCGGGTCTCCATACCTTTCTCGCGCAACGCGTACGCGGCCCGTTCGGCAAGATACGCGAGGATCCGCTCGATCTCCGCCCAATTGAGGAGATCGTGATCGAAGGTGGTCTCCCGGCCCACGGATTTGGGAAGCGATTCCGGTTCGACTTCGGTCGTGCAGATGCCGTGGGCCGCGCGTTGCAACGCATATCCCGACTGGCCGAAGACGTTCAACAGCGTCGGCATCGGCAGATCCGCCAGGCGCCCGATGGTCATCACGCCGAGCGACTCGAGTATTTCCTGTGTGCGAGGGCCGACCCCCGGCAGCTTGCCCACCCGCAAAGGATGAAGAAACGCACGCTCCCCCCCCGTGGGAATCCGAAGGTATCCGTCCGGCTTGCCTTCGTCCGCGGCGACCTTTGCCACGAGCTTATTCGAGGCAATGGCTACCGTGCAGGGAAGCTGGGTCTCCTCGCGAATGCGGGATTTGATGTAATGGGCAATGGCGTCGTCTCCGCCGAAGAGACGCTGAGAACCGGAAACGTCGATATAGGCTTCGTCGATTGAAACGCCTTCCACAAGGGGTGAGACCGTATCGAGAACTTCCCTCACCTTTTCGGAAGCCGCCTCGTAATGCTCAAAGTTGCCCCGCATGAAAATGCCGTGCGGACAGAGGCGCTTGGCCTGAACGAGCGGCATTGCCGAATGAACGCCATACTTCCGCGCCTCGTAGGAAGCTGTGGCAACGACGCCTCGCGTATCGTTTCTGTCCCCGCCGATGATAAGGGGCTTGTCTTTCAGGGCGGGATTTAGCACCTGCTCGACCGACGCGAAAAAGGCATCCATATCAATATGTAAGATTCTTCGTTCCATATTCCTGTCCGCCCGGGCGCATACCGAATTTATTTTCAGTTGAAATATATCCTAACGGAGTCGGAATGTCAATCCCCGTGGAGACTTTTGCAAGGATTTCCGTGCTTCTTTCTTCCTCTCATTTTTCCATCCCTTTCGTGTTCATTCCTGTGCGTTGTAAATAGTTGACCCTAAAAACGTACGGAATTGTACACACTTAAACCCCGGGCATAATCGATTAAACCTGGGCGGTCAGGAGGTTTACGCGACAAAATCCTTCTGGCACAGGCTATGCGAATATGGACATGTTCTTACAAATTGACGAATTCTGCAACGGGAAAGAATCGTCACAACGGACGGAGATGCACTCGGAGAAGAATGTCCACTTACGCGGAACTGGAGAAGCTGATGAGGCACGGGCGCATGAATCCTTCAAAGAAACTCGCGATAACCAAAACGCTGGGGTTATTCCTGACCTTGATTTGGGCAACTTTCCCGGCTGGAGCGACAACGGTGGTCAACGTAGGTTCAAGCTACGTGGACCCGGGATCTACGGCAACGGACAATTACGATGGCGACATCACGAGCCGCGTAGTGACGTCCAGCACGGTTAATACGTCCATTCTTGGGTTCTACACGGTCACCTACAGCGTCACAGACTCTTCTGGAAATACGGCCGCGCCCGTCGTGAGAACGGTGAACGTGGTTGACGTACAGAAGCCGGTCATTACCCTCTTAGGGGGATCGACCATCTCAGTCACGCTCGGCTCCGCTTTCGTGGACCCAGGCGCCACGGCGCAGGACAACTACGATGGCAACATTACAAACAAGATCGTCAAATCGGGTAGCGTCAATACGTCGGTCGCGGGATCTTACACGATCACATACAACGTGAGCGATTCCTCCGGAAACGCGGCGACGCCGGTGGTCCGGACCGTTACCGTTTCGTCCGCCAGTACGAAGCCCGTCATTACCCTAATCGGGAGTCGTTTGATAAAGCTGAAGGTAGGGCGTCCGTATGTCGATGCTGGCGCCACCGCGTTTGATGTCGAGGACGGCGATATCACATCGAAGATTGTGACATCGAATCCGGTCGATATCTGGACACCTGGAATCTATACGGTTACGTACAACGTAAGAGACAGCGGCGGCAATGCGGCCACACAAGTGACGCGCACGGTCCGCGTGACCTTCTGGGCGAAGACTGACGAGGATGCGAACACGCTGTTCATCGCCTCGCCGCTGAACGGTTCAACGTACCACGCGTCGGACGGTATGGGACCGGTGACGCTAACGCTTACGGCCCTTGCTCCCATCGGTACTGAATCGGTCCAATACGCGTTGGACGGAATCGTCGCAGGTTCCAGCGCGCAGCCTCCGTACACCGTGGCCATGGAACTCGATCCGGCGGATGCGGGCTGGGGCAAGCATCATGTAACAGCCACCGCAAAGCTGGCCGCAACCGGCGAAACGCTCGCGGACGAGTCCACCTTCACGCTCTCGGCCATCGGGGTTGAAGCGGATGTTAACCACAACGGACTCGCGGACAATCCGTTCTACACACTGGCGCTCGAGGGCGACGTGTGGTCGCACACCGTGGCCGTCGCGGATACGAACGGCAATCGCGTGACCGCCATGGCGCGATTCGCGGGGCTGGACGAGACGGACAACGCGGATACGCCGGTGGTGTTGGTCCTTGGCGGCGCGTCCGGTACTGTCGTGAGCGTAACGGCGCCACGCATTCTGCTTTCCGTAGACGAGACAGGCATTGTAATTGTCCAGACGTCTGAAGATCTGGATACGCTGCTGGGCTCGGATGATGCGGGAAGCTTGTTGCCTGAACCCGGCGGCCAGGTATTTGTCAAGAGTGGCCTGTACGTGGGAATCAGCATACTGACGAGCACGGACGGCGGCGCGACGTTCGATGAACTGGACGAGACTCGGTTGGCCGACCATTCCGTATATATAGAGATGCAGGGACTTGAGCCCTCAGCGGGTTCGTCCGTGTCACTTTACAAACACCCGGTGTTCGTCGACAGCGACCCCTCCACGGGTCTTATGGTGCTCTCGCAGGAAGGTCCATGGAGCACAAGCGGCGTACATGATTTGACCGTCGAAGGCGATTGGGTGCACGCGCGGCTGACCTCCCTTTCGGTGCTCGCCCCGTACGAACCGTTCGATGAAAGCAAGACACAACTGCCTGCCGGCTGCGCCGGTGTTTCACTGAACGAGACGTCGTCTGCCGGTGCAAGGCCGGCGCACGATCGCTACGCTGCTGGCGGCGACCTTCTTGTCCTTTCCTTTTCCTTATTGATACTGCTCTTTGGGGGTGGCAAGGCCGCCTTAGGACGCGCCCGTGCGACTCAACGCCCCTAGAAACGGGAAGGAATTCGTTGCGGCCTGTCCGCGAGGCCCCTTGCGGACAGGTTTCCCGTTCTTCCCGCAGTGCGCCTTGATGGGTCCCACAATCACGTAACGACAACGAGTGCTGACGGATTTCCCGTCGATCTTCTCTGTCAATGTGACGGGAACTCGGCGCTCTCCCCTCGAAACAGATCCTCCCGGCGTCACCCCTCTTTCTCGCGGAAGTGTCGCACGTCCCCTCTCGGAAATGACTTACACGCCACTGTCCCACATCGGCTCGCAAGGCCTCATCCGGGGCATATCGCTTGCTCAAGACCACTCGAGTCGCAACGGAACAGCTAGACAACGGATGAGGTGGTTACCTATGAGAAACGAAAAGAGAACAACGACAGCAAAGACCCTGGGCTTGCTCCTAGCCCTTATTTGTGTGGCTTCGCCGGCTTGGGCAATAACGACGATCGAAGTCGGTTCAACGTATTCAGACCCGGGTGCACAGGCAACCGATAATTACGAAGGTGACATTTCGGCGCGTATCGTAACGGCAAGCGCGGTGAACACCACGGTTCTCGGCTCATACGCGGTTACGTACAGTGTGGCGGATTCGTCCGGGAATGCGGCAACGCCCGCCGTAAGAACGGTGCAGGTGGTTGACACGCAGAAGCCGGTTATCACTCTTGTGGGCGGCGCCACGGTATCGGCGCGACTCGGTTCCCCGTTCGTGGACCCGGGCGCCACGGCGAAGGATAACTATGACGGCGATATTTCGAGCAAGATCGTCAAGTCGGGCAACGTCAATACCTCGGTTCCCGGCTCCTACATGCTTACGTACAATGTGAGCGATTCCTCCGGGAACGCGGCGTTGCCCGTGGTCCGGACCGTTACCGTTTCCGCAGACACGACGAAACCGGTCATTACGTTGATCGGCAGTTCTTCAATAAAGACAAAGGTCGGCCGCACGTATGTCGATCCGGGCGCGACCGCTTTGGATAATGTTGATGGCAACATCACCTCCAAGATCGTAACGACAAATACGGTCAACACCTCGAAGCCGGGAATCTATACGGTTACGTACAACGTAGAGGATGCCGCCGGTAACGCCGCCACACCCGTGGTCCGCACGGTTCGCGTAAGCTACTGGTCGAAGACAGACGGAGACGCGAACGCCCTCTTTATCGCTTCGCCGCTGAGCGGGTC
Source organism: uncultured Nitrospiraceae bacterium (assembly GCA_964587655.1). GTDB lineage: Bacteria > Hydrogenedentota > Hydrogenedentia > Hydrogenedentales > SLHB01 > CAZPMT01. The sequence continues at coordinate 15,848 of CAZPMT010000067.1, read as the reverse complement.
GACCTACTACGCTTCAGCCGGAATGGGAAAGGTCACCTTTACGCTTACGGCCAGTGCTCCGGTCGCCGCGGAATCAGTCGAGTATGCGTTGGACGGGACCGTCGTGGGTTCCAGCACGGAAGCCCCGTACACCGTGGCCGCCGAAGTGGACCCCGCGGGCATCGGCTGGGGTGAGCATCACGTAACGGCCACCGCGAAACTGTCCACGTCCGGAGAAACCGTAACCGACGAGTCGACCTTCACCCTGGCGGCCGTTAGTGGCGAAGCCGACGTCAACAATAACGGCCTCGCCGACAATCCGTTCGCCACGCTCTCCCTAGACGGTGACGTGTGGTCGCACACCGTGATTGTTCCCGATACGAACGGGAAGCGTGTAACCGGCATGACGCGGTTCGACGGACTTGACGCGACCGATGATGCCGGCACGCCCGTGGTGCTGGTTCTTGGCGGCGCCTCGGATGCAGTCGTGAGCGTTACGATTCCGCGCGACCTCCTTACTGTCGACGAGACCGGTATCGTGATTGTTCAGTTGGCGCAAGACCTTGACACGCTGGTGGGCTCCGACGAAGCGGGCCTGCTGCTGCCGGAACCTGACGGCCTGGCCTTTGTGAAGGGCGGCGAGTATCTGCAAGTCAGCGTGTTGACCAGCACCGATGACGGCGTGACCTTCGAAGAAGTCGATGAAGCCCGCCTCGCGGACCACCCCCTCAGCGTCGAGATGCAGGGACTCGAACCCTCGACAGGTTCGACCGTGTCGCTGTACAAGCACCCCATGTTCGTCGACAGCGACAGCGCCACGGGTGTGACCGTAATTTCGCGCGAAGGTTCGTGGAGCACCAGCGGCGTGCATGACGTGTCCATCGAAGGCGATTGGATGAATGCGAGTCTGACCTCATTGTCGGTCATGGCCCCCTACGAGCCGATTAGTGCAAGCGAACCACAACTGCCCGCCGGTTGTGCCGGTGGATCATTGAATACCACGCTTTCCGGCGCAGCAGGCGGAGACATCCTCATCATGTCCTTTGCCCTGTTGGCGCTTCTGGTTGGGGGAAGCAAGGCCGTCGTGAGACGCGCCCGCGCGACTCAGCGCCCCTAACACGGGAAGGAGTTTACAGCCCGCCCCGTTCGCGAGTGCGCCCCTCGCGGACGGGGTTCCCGTTTTTGGCTCTTCCGGTTCTTGCGTATTTCCTTTGCGCCCGTCTACTCGACAAAGGAGAAATCGGGACCGCGAGAACCGGAAGGGGCGTCTTGACCTGTATTCGTCTTGACCTGTAACCGCACAGGCTCTACGATAGGCGCACACTCCACACCCATCCAAGTCCCCCTTGAAGGGGGATTCAGGGGGATGTAAACGGACGTGCCGAATGCGTATTGGGATTGACATAACACCTTTGGCGAAACCACGGGCCGGCGTGGGCCGCTACTGCTACTGTCTGCTCAAGCATCTGATTCCTCTGGCGTCCGACTCGCAGTTCCTGGGCCTGGCAACGGGCGTTACCCCTATCGAGAAGGATGACCTGCCGCATCCCATCCGCCAACGCCGGATCCCGATTCCCACCCGCGCCATGTACCGGCTATGGGACGCCGCGCGTCTGCCGAGAGCGGACCTCTTATTGGGCGGCGTCGACCTCTATCATGCAACCAACTACTTCTTGCCCCCGATGAAGTCGGCCCGCGGCGTGCTTACGATTCACGACCTCGCTTTTCTCTCGCGGCCCGACTTGTGCAGCCCGAAGATCAGCCGTTTTTTCGCGAAGCACGTCCCGCGGTTCCTCGAACAGGCCGACGCGATCATCGCCTGTTCCGAATCCGGCAAGGCTGACATACTCCGATACTCGAACGTCAATCCGGCGAAGGTCACGGTTGCGCATGAGGCCGCCGACGAGGGCTTCGCGCAGATGGACCGGGAGCAAGCCGCGGAGCGCGTGGCTAGAACCTACGGCATTCAAGGTCCCTTTCTTCTCTTTGTTTCAACTCTTGAACCGAGGAAGAACGTCCCCGCCCTGTTGCGCGCCTTCGCGCGATTGGCAAACGAGATTCCGCATCGTCTCGTCTTGGTGGGCGCGACGGGTTGGAACACGAGCGAGATCTTCAGGACCCTTGATCAGCTCCGGCTGGGGGCGCGTGTCGCGCGCGTCGGGTTTGTCGAAAGCCATTCGGACCTCGCCGCGTTCTACAGCGCCGCGGACGCGTTCGTTTTCCCGACGCTTTACGAGGGCTTCGGACTTCCGTTGCTCGAAGCGATGACCTGCGGCTGTCCCGTCGTCACATCGAACAACTCCTCCGTTCCCGAGGTCACCGGCGATGCGGCGTTGCGCGTCGAGGCCGAGGACGATGCGGCGATAGCGTCCGCAATCCGGAACGTCCTTGACGACGCGCGTCTTCGAGAAACGTTGAGGACCCGCGGTCTCGAACAGGCGCGGAAGTTTTCCTGGGATCGTTGCGCCCGCACAACACTCGAAGTTTACAAGGGCCTCATCTGAACGTCATCAGGCCCCGTACTCTCCGATCCAGCTCGCATCCCCCTGTAATGCCCCCTCAAGGCCCAGCAAGCGAAATCAGGGAGGAGATGGTAGTCTCAGTCATGGGCCACTTACCGGGATAGCGGATGAATTCCGCATGTCCGTCGAGATATAGCACGGTTCCTCCGGCGGGGACATGATGCTGCGGGCGCTCGATCATGACGGGAATCTCCGATTGCATCTTTGCAGATGCCTCTAGGCTTGCGGCGCCCGTGATGTAGTAACGCTCGACCCCTTCGCGCAATCGGAGGATCTTGTCCTGACCGGCGGTACCGCGACCGGGCGGCACTGGAAGATCGGTATCGAAGGGAAGGCCTTTCGACGCGCGTTCTTTATACGCCTCCGCGAACGCCAGCATTTCCTCGTCGTTCTTGACGGCGTACCCGATGTAAAGATAGCTATGGTCGTCCACTAACGTCGAGTCGCCTGCTTCCCTGCGCTTCATCATCTCATAGCGGTTGGGATGGCTGTAGCACACGAACGTCTCCAACTCACGATGATAATTGTGGAATATCGCCTCGCCGTCCGCGGTGTTGCGCATCGTGAACATCAGCCGGCCTGGTTCGTCCGACAATTGCGGATACACGTTCCCGGGAGACTCACTCGCGAACAACTTGCAGGCTAGTCCCAACTCATGGAAGTGGCCGTCGCAGCCGCCGCAGTCCCAGATGGGACGCATGATCGACATGTAGCGCGCCTTGCGGAAGGCCAAGGTTCCGCCGACGACAATCAGGATAGTGATGAGAACGAGACCTGCGATCGCGAGACGTTTGAGAACCCGTGGTCTCGGAAGGGACTGCTCAGGTGCGGGCTGCGCTTCTTTCATGCAAGGGACTCCTTTGTTGCGCGTGCCGCCGACATAGAGCGTCACACGCCCTCGGCCATGACCGTTGTCCTGCAGAGTCTTGACACCTGTATACCAGATTCTTCAAACACGCGCAAGCGCAACCGCTCCAAGTGCTCGCCTGCGCGACGCCTCGCCTGCGACTATACACGCTTCGGCCTTTTGGCAGTCAGCGCGAAACATGCTATCCTCAAACGTACACGCGGCGCCGCCGTCATGGCGGCACGCTAATTCTTAAACAGGGTTCACGCTGATGTTGGTCTTGCTGAATGGTCTTCAAGCAGGAAACTTGAGCGGCACCGGCCGCTACACGACGGAGTTGGCGCGCCGCCTGCCCGGTCTTGCCGAGGACGTCCAATGCGTCATTGTCTGGCCGCGCCACATTCCCGAACCGCATCTGGTGAGCAGCTTGCATGATGCGGTTCGCCGTCTTGACGCGCGAAGATCCTTGAAGCGGATCTACTGTGACCAATGGGGAATCCGGGGTGTTCGCAGGCGGATCAAGGCCGACGTTGTTCACTATCCCGCCAATATCGGTTCGCTGCTGCCGATGCGCAATGTTATCCTCACGGTGCATGATCTTAGTTTCCTGAGGAATCCCGCATGGTTCCGATCTGATCGCGCGGCGTACTATCGCCGGGCGGTGGGGCATAGCGCGCGCCTCGCCGCGCGCGTGATCGCGGACTCGCATGCAACGGCCGCCGATGTATGCGAGTTGCTCAGGATTCCCGTGGACCACGTTGACGTGATTCCGCTGGGCGTGGGGGAGACCTTCCGCGTCGCTTCGCAGGAGCAGCGCGCGACGGTGCGCGCGTGGTACAAGCTCCCGGAGACGTTCTTTCTGTACGTGGGCACGATCGAGCCGCGGAAAAACCTCATGAGCGTCATCGAAGCGTGGAATCGAATCGCGGCCAAGTGTCCCCAGGACCTTGTCATTGCCGGACGCGACGGCTGGAAGGTCAAGCCCGTCCGGACCGCCGCAGCACTGTCGCCGTATGCGTCGCGGATCCATTTCCCGGGTTTCGTGGCGCATGAGGATCTGCCCGCGCTGCTGTCCGCGGCCGACGTCTTCGTGTGGCCGAGTCTGTGCGAGGGATTCGGGTTGCCGCCACTAGAATCGATGGCGTGCGGGACGCCGGTCGTCACTTCAAACGTATCGAGCCTGCCGGAGGTCGTGGGAGACGCGGCGCTGCAAGTGGATCCGTCCAACACGGAAGCCCTGGCCGACGCCATGCTGAACGCCGCGACGGATACGACGCTGCGCGCCTCTCTCAAGGAGCGCGGCGTGGCTCGCGCGGCCACCTTCACCTGGGAACGAACCGCGCGCCTCACGCTGGACAGCTACCGCGCGGTGCTTCGCTGAGAAGGGGACTCATGACGTGGCTCAGCTCGTCATCGTCGTCCTCGCGCTCTCACTTCGCGCTTAGAACTACAACAAAATGTTGACGTGCTTCGCCACGGTGAAGTGCTCGATGCCTTCGGCGCCGCCTTCGCGTCCGAAGCCGGAATACTTCACGCCGCCGAAGGGGATCTCGGCCGTCGCGAGCAGCAAGTGATTCACGCCGACCATGCCGACCTCCAAACGTTCCGACGCGAGAAAGGCCGTGCGCGTGTTGCTCGTGAACACGTAGGCGGCAAGGCCGAATTCGGTGCTGTTGGCCTGGCGGAGGGCGTCGTCTAGATCGGTGAACGTCGCGATCGGCGCGACGGAACAGAACGGCTCTTCCTTCATGATGGTCATTGTGTCGTTCACGTCCGTGAGCACGGTGGGCTTGTAGAAGTATCCTTTCTTGAACTCGTGGGAGCGGTGGCCGCCGCAGGCGATCACGGCGCCCTTGGCGGCGGCATCCTGCACGAAGGCGTCCGTGGCTTCGAGACGCCGCAGGTTGGCCAAGGGACCCACTTCGGTATTGGGATCACGACCGTCTCCTTGCCGTAGCGACTTGGCGATCTCGATAAAGCGCGCCGTGAATCTCTTGGCGACGGATTCCTGCACATAGAACCGGCTCGCGGCGATACACACTTGGCCGTTGTTGCGAAACTTGCCTCGCGCGGCGATCTCGGCGGCCTTCTCGATGTCGGCATCCTCGAACACGAGGACAGGGTTGTTTCCTCCCAGTTCCATGGTGACGGGCTTGACGCCGTCGGCGCATAGATGGAGGATCTCGCGACCCACCGGCACGGAACCCGTGAGCGTGACCTTGCGGATGATCGGCGAACTGCACAGGTGTTTGCTGATCATGCTCGAGTTCCCGGTCACCACGTTGATCACGCCCTTTGGGATGCCCGCGTCATGACAGGCCTGCGCAAGGCACAACGTCGTCCTCGGCGCTTCGCGCGCGGGCTTCACGATGATCGAGCAACCCGCGGCCAACGCCGGCGCGATCTTTCGCGACGACAGCAACGCAGGGAAGTTCCAGGGGCTGAAAGCCGCAACCGGGCCGATCGGCTGACGAATCACGAGGAGGCGGTTTGCGCGTGAGTGACCGTCAATTACCCGACCGTAGATCCGCCGCGCCTCATCCGCATACCAGTCAAACTGATCCGCCGCGGCAAGCACCTCGCTGCGCGCCTCGGCCAGCGGTTTGCCCTGTTCCTCCGTCATGCACAAGGCAATCTCATCCGCCCGTGCCCGGATCAACTCCGCGACACGCCGCACGGCGGCGCTCCGCGTCCACGCATCGACGTCGCGCCAGGTCTTCCATGCGCGCTCCGCCGCATCGAGCGCCCGGTCGAAATCCGAGGACGTTGCGACGGGCACGGCATCAATCCGTTCCTCCGTCGCCGGATCGACGATATCCAACGTCGCGCTGTCCGACGCCTGCGTCCATTCGCCGTCGATGTACATCAGATTGGGAAACTTCATTGCGCACCACCATCATTCAGTAAGGCCGGTTTCTCCGAGCTTGTCAAGAAATGCCTCGCGCGCAGAGGCTCCGTCCACTTCGTCCACGACGTCCACAACGTCCACGAGATCTAGCTTCCCTGCTTTTTCGCGATCTCGGCCAGAGAATTCGCCGCCCTCTCCTGTGCGGACGCCACTTGCTCAAGCACCGTGACAAGACGCCACATCATCCAAAACACGAAACCGATAAACAGCAATCCGATGAACCCTTGTATCATTTTTCCATTCTCCTGATTGATTGAACGCCCGTTTGGGATTTGCACCCGCGCTTATGATAGAAGCGGCGGTGTCCCGTTGCAAACGGCTCCTCTTGTCTGTGTCTGCGTTTCCGTATAGAATGAGTGTTGACGGCGGGGAGATGTTTCTCGGCTATAGGAGACGGATGATATGCGAGCGCTGAAGAAGTCCGACTTGAAAATTGCTATACGGGAACAGGCCAAGCGCAAAGTCCGCCCGGCAATGTCAAACATCGGCGCGGACCGATCCTATCGCGAAAGCGTCGAGGCCGGAAGGCGTCAACTCAATGAAATGGGAAACGAAGGAGGGGATCCGGCCGCGAAGAAGTTCAGATCCGAGTTGATGTATCTTCTGAACAACTATCTGCCGTCGTACGACATGCGAATCGAGCAACTTATGGATCAATGGCGCCGCACCGGCGATCCCAGCTATGACCCAAGCATTCGCGTGAAGCTCCGCCAGGCCCGCAAGCAATACATGGATAAGTCGAGCGCCATTTGAGGGGATATCCGACCCGCTAGGTCAACGTCGACGTCCGAGTCGGAGGATTTTGACTCTCACGGGAACTACGCCTTCGCGGATCATTCCCAACTCGCGCGCGGCAGCCTCTGAGAGGTCGATAATCCTTCCTCTGACGAACGGTCCCCGGTCGTTGATGCGTACATCGACCGATCTGCCGTTGAGAAGGTTCGTAACACGCGCAACCGTGTCGAAGGGAAGGGTTCGGTGGGCCGCGGTCAACTTGCCTTTGTCGAATAGCTCCCCAGACGCCGTTTTCTTGCCCTGGTACGCGGCGCCGTACCAGCATGCATTGCCCTTCTCAAGGCGTTTTGACGAGTGCGCGCACCCGGCCACAAAAAAAAGAAACGGGAGCATGGCTATAACCATGCTCCCGGACCCGACTATAGATTTCATCAAGTCTCCTCTACGGGAGATACTTGCTTATGCGCTCGGCAACCTTCGCTACGACCTCAGGGTTTCGGTACTCGCCTCGATCTATACGCTCCCGCGCGGCGGACACGCGCTCCGCGCGAACATCCTGCGTTTCCAATGCAGACTGCAACGTGCGGGCAAGCTTTGCCGCAGCCTGCGCCTCGCTGCTGATTAGAACGCCGTCCTTGACGAGCGAGTTTTGACTGACCTCTGTTTCCTTTTCGCGAACCTTGGCCGGTCGTTCGGGCTTTGGCTCGGGAATTCCGCCAACTCCTTGTATACCAACCATTTAATCTCTCCTAGAACGATCCATTCGTTCACTCTACTTCCTATCTCTATCCATAGTATCGGCAAGTACCTGTGGGAACTTTAGTTTAGGCTGCCTCATTCCCGTGACAGCAACTCCTTGATACCACATTGCACGCGAAGATTCAAGATATTTCTCACTTCATGGCGCCTGTACAGCCGGGTGGACGGTGTGGACGAGGTGGACCAGGTGGACGGGACGGCCTTTGTGCGGGGCACCGCACTAATCCAGGCTGAGCCGGCTTCCCCAGGAACCAAGCCTTTGGCGGCTTGCACCACAATATAGTCGCGCCCGCCAATGTGTGGGAGATTGGGCGTAGCCATCAGCGCGTGCCGACGGCTTCTTGATGTCTGGCAGCCAGCGTCTTGTGCCTTGCAAGGTATTTACGCACAAGGATTTACATTTCAGCTGGTCCCGCGATGTGTATGGATCGCCTTCACATGGATCTTGTTGGCATACGTCTTGCCTTTAACCAACCGACATCGGATTCAGCGTGAAGGATCCGACGGTGTCCAGGAGAATTGAAAAAGGAGAGAGGTCATGGGAATCTTTACCAGGGTGCGTGATATCATCAGTGCCAACATCAACGCGATGTTGGATAAGGCAGAGGATCCGGAGAAGCTTGTTAAGCTGATGATCCGGGAGATGGAAGACACGTTGGTCGAGATCAAGGCCTCGTGTGCCGGCGCGATGGCGAAAAAGAAACGCGTCGAACGCGACACCGAGATCGTCCAGGGGCGCGCCAAGGAATGGGCAGATCGCGCGCAGCTCGCCGTGGGCAAGGGGCGCGAAGATCTCGCCCGCGAGGCCCTCATCGAGAAGCGCCGGCAGACCGAACGCTGCGCCGCGCTCGAGTCCGAGGCGCTTCAGTTCGACGCCATCGTCGAACAATACCAGCAGGACATCCTTCAGTTGGAAGATAAACTTAACGCCGCCCGTGAGCGGCAGAGGATTCTCATCCAGCGTCATGCCCACGCCGCGGACAAGAAGCGCGCCGAGCAGCACATCCGCCGGTTTGACACCTCGGATGCCGTCGTCCGTTTCGACAAGTTCGAGCAGCGGGTCGATCGCCTCGAGGCGGAGGCCGATCTCGTAAACTTCGGACGCAAGCCTTCCCTCCGAGATGAGTTCTCGAAGCTCGAGGGCGACGAGGACATAGATCGGGAATTGGAGGCGCTCAAGGCCTCGATGGAAAAGGGCAACCAGTGAGTCAAGAGACGAACAGTCGGCTAGGGAGATCGCAACGTGAAGATGCTGGGCAAGTTGATCATATGGGCATCAGGGTGTATGGTCGTGCTGCTGATTCTGTGCGCTCTGGCCGGTTCGATATCTGCGATCGTTCTCCGGAGTGTTTCTCGTGAACTCGCACACGACACGGGGAGTTTCGTGCGTGGACCCATGCACCTAATAGGAGATTCAGGAATGGACGTGGCAGCAATTCTCGCTCTATGTATTCCGCTGGTGGCCGTTGTCGGCGGAATTCTTCTGGCTGCACTTAAGATACTCAAAGGCGACTCGAGACGGAAGTCGAACGGCACAGACGCCGAGGAGGCCCGGATGATGCAGGATATCTACCATGGGCTGCTCAAGATGGAAGAACGCGTGGAATCGCTCGAAACGCTTCTCATGGACAGGCAGCGGAAAGGAAACCAGTCATGATTTACGAATCGAACACCGGCCCTCGCAAAGCCTTGTATCGTTCCCGCGACGGATATGTTCTAGGGGTCTGCAAGGGCGTGGCGGAATACCTCGATTTCCCCGTCTTCTGGATGCGCGTGATCGTGCTGTTCGCCGCGATCTTTACAGGGTTCGTCACTGTCGTCGGACTGTACTTCCTCGCCGCGCTGCTGATGAAACAGGAGCCCGTGGTGCCTTTTGAGAGCGACGACGACCGTGAATTCTACGACTCCTACGCGAGCTCTCGGAAAATGGCGAGTCAGCGGCTCAAGAGGATGTTCGACAATCTGGACCGGCGTATCCGGCGCATGGAAGACACCGTCACGGCGCGCGACTATGATTGGGATAGCCGTCTTAACGGATAGCGCGGCGCTGCCGCTTTCGGCGAAAGCGGCATACTGGGATCCTCCGGATAAAGGGGATCAACTGAGGTCAGGCGTCACGCTCCCGTCCATTTCGTCCATAAAGTCCACCTCGCCCATCGCTCGGACGATTCCTCTCGGTTTCAACTGCCGAATCCAGCCCGTCTTCTCTATTGACACGATCCGCCAAGGATCGTGATATAGTATCGGCGGCAGAACCGCCGGGTTCGCTGCCCGACGGGACGCAGGAGAACCGAGGATGTGGCTTATGACGACAAAAGACCTCCATGTGAATGTGTGGGACCTGATTTTCCCTCTGGCGCGAACGGTTGACATGATGAGCCCGGCCGTGGCCGAGCACCACATGCGCGTCGCGTACTTGGCGTTGCGCCTTTCGGAGGAACTCGGCATCGAGTCCGAAGAGCGCCGCGACATCACCGTGGCGGGAGCCCTCCACGACATCGGCGCTTTTTCGCTTAACGAGCGCCTTGACCTGCTTGAGTTCGAGGAGCGGAAACCCAACCAGCATTCCTTGGCGGGCTACTTGCTCTTGAAGGACTTCCCGCCTTTTGCGAACGTCGCTTCGATGATACGGTTTCATCATGTTCCCTGGCGTGACGGCGCAGGCGCCACTGTTAGAGAGGCGCCCGTGCCGCGCGGGTCGCATATCCTGCACCTCGCGGACCGCATTTCAGTTCTCGTTTCCCAGGACCGGCCGGCGCTCAGTGGAGTCGACCGGATTAGGGAGAGCATCGTAGCGCGCAAGGGCGAGGTGTTCGTTCCGGAATACGTAGATGCCTTTCTGCGCATGGCCACGAAGGACTATGTGTGGCTCGAAGCCAGTTCGGCATCCATCGGCTCCATCCTGAAACGAAGCGTGGGCTTTCAGAACCAGGGCATCGATATCGACGCACTGTTGGAGTTCGCGCGGCTCATCTGCCGGGTCATCGACTTCAAGAGCGAGTTTACCGCCACGCATTCGAGCGGCGTGGCCGCCACAGCGATGGCGCTCGGGCGCTGGATCGGGTTCTCGGAGCAGGAATGCCGCATGCTCGAGATCGCCGCCTTTCTCCACGACCTCGGTAAGCTCGCCATTCCGTCCGAGATCCTTGAGAAGCCCGGAAAACTGACCACTGATGAGTGGCAGGTCATGCGCACCCACGTTTACTACACCTATCGCGTTCTCGAGCCCATTGATGCATTGAACGTGATCACCTCTTGGGGCGCGCTCCACCAGGAAAGGCTAAATGGGACCGGCTATCCGTTCCGCTATAAGGCGGAGGATTTGCCGCTCGGCGCGCGCATCATGGCCGTCGCGGACGTCTTCACCGGTATCACCGAGGATCGCCCGTACCGAAAGGGTATGGACAAGGAAACCGCGCTCGCCGTACTCGAAGACATGGCGGAGCGTAGCGAACTGGATTCCTCCATCGTCGGAATGCTGGGCAAGTACTTCGACGAGACCAATGAACTCCGTGTCACGGCCCAGACAAGGGCCGTCCGGGAATACGAAGCGTTCAGGGGCGCGTTGAGTTAGGGCAAAGGAAGCCCAATGGACACTTCGATCCGAGACGTCGCATCACTTGAAGCCATGTTCCAACCCGGAAGTTCGCTTGCCGCCGTACTTGACTGCATGTTCGACGGCATTTATGTCGTCGATAGATCCCGCAGGATCATCTTCTGGAACCGTGGCGCCGAGGACACCACCGGCTACAAGCGCGACGAAGTCATCGGACGGTGCTGCGCGGAGAGTATCTTGTGCCACATTGACCAAGAGGGCACATTGCTCTGCCAGGGGGATTGCCCGCTTCAAAAGGCCATGCGGACCGGTACGGATTACGAAGCGAAGGTCTATCCCTACCACAAGTCGCGCAGGCGTTTCCCCGTAGTCACGCACGTCAGTCCCATTCGCGACCCGAGCGGCGAGGTGATCGGGGCCGTCGAAGTATTTCGCGACGTGTCCAAGGATGACGAGTTTCGCGTCCTTCAGGAGAAGTTCAATGACCTGATCCGCCGGTACGTATCGACAATGACGTTCAGCGACATGATGGACTTGGCCCGCGGAGCCCATTCCGATCTCTCCCGCAACCAGGACCTTACCATCATGTTCGTGGACGTGGTCGCTTTCACGGCCTTCGCGGAGAACCACGCGCCGTACGAGACGACCGCCTTGCTCAACGAGCTCTTTACGATGGCCGAAACGATCATTGATGCGTGCAACGGCGATATCGACAAGTTCATCGGCGATGCCGTAATGGCCGCGTTCGTCGATGCCAACGATGCGGTCGAAGCCGGCAGGCGGCTGTTGGGAGGCATCGAGGAACTCAACGCAAGCCGCGCGCAGAGAGGCCGGGATCCCGTTCGGATCCGCATCGGCGTTCACAGCGGCATTGTCGTGCAAGGCGACGTCGGCGGCGTCCGCCGGAAAGACCGCACCATTATCGGTGATGCGGTCAATACCGCCGCCCGCATCGAAAAACTCTGTACTCCGAATTCGCTGCTGATCTCGGAAGCCACCTACGCGCGGCTGAAGGACAGCGCCACCCTTGTCTTTTCCCAGAAGACGCCCATTCGGGGCAAAGATGAAATGCTCGCACTCTTCACCCTGAAAACGGAAACGGTCCAGTGATCCCCAATTCGTTTCCACTCCGTCGTGCTCGTTCGCGGTAGGGACACCGGTTACCCGGCGCCCCCCGACAGCAAGACGGGGTGGTCGCGAAGTACGCGAAAACCAGATGTGCATCAAATCGGATCCCGTCGGATTGTCGCCCAAGTAGGAAGGGGCATGCTATAATTCCGCCCCTGTACCTGACGCGTGAGGAAGCATGAAGAAAAAGATTCAGATCGTTGCCGGCATCATCATCGGCGTTGGATTGCTCTGGTTCCTGTTCCGTCAATCGGATTGGAGGGCGGTCCTGGCGGCCCTTCGGACGGTCTCGCCGGTGTGGGTGGTTCTCTCAATACTGGTGGTCGCGCCGGTTGCGTACACGCGCACGATGCGTTGGGCGTATATTATTCGGAGTTCGCAGTGGGTTCCGTTGCGTCCGATCTTCAGCGCGAGCCAGATCGGTTTCCTGGCGATCGTGGTGCTCCCGGCGCGGCTGGGGGAGATTGTCCGTGTGCTGGTGCTGGGAAAGCTGGCCAGGATTCCGTTTTCAAAATGCGTGGCGGCTTCGGCGCTTGACCGTGTATCGGATTTAGTGTCGCTGCTTGTCGTGATCGTGGTGACGCTTCTCGCCTACAAGCCGGCCACGGACGTCCGGCTTCCGGCGCATCTCCTGCACCTGAACAACGACATTATCATATCGGTGAACGCCATCCGTTATGGCGAGTTCACGATCGCCGCAACTGTGCTGGGGATGGGGGCAGTCCTGGTAGGGGTCTTTCTTCGCCCGACGCTCGTTCTCCGGATCTCGGACCTGTGCGTGGGCATCGTGTCAAAGCGGCTGGCGAAGAGCGTTCACACGTTCATCCAACATTTTATCGATGGGCTTGCGATCCTGAAGTCGCCGGGCGACATGGCGAAAGCGCTCTTCTTCTCGCTTGCCACGTGGGGATGTTATCTCCTCGGCATTACAGTGGTGATGGTCGCATTCGGCGTGGACTTCCCGTGGTATGCGCCGTTCTTCGTTGAGGTATGCATCGCGGCCATGATTAGCATGCCCCTGGCGCCCGGCGCCGTGGGTCAGTTCCATGTGGGGGTGGTGGGGGCCTTGAAAATAGTGATGCCGGAAATGGATGTCGCCGTGGCGTTCGCAATTTCGCTTGTCGCGCACGTGATCAACTTGATCCCAGTGGTTGGCTTCGGGCTGTTCTGCCTCTTCTGGGAGCAGTTCGGCCTGATTGAACTCTCGCGCGAGAGCGAGAGGTCGAAAGCAATTCTCGTAACGCCGCAGGCGCCCGAAGGATCCTCCGGACGCCTGTAGCGTTCATGCGCTTGGCGCGATTACTTATGACCCTGCGGGCTTGTCGTCCTTGTTGATGACCCCGTCGCCGTTCCTATCGAGTTTCGCGAAGCGTTCCTGGGTCATGTTTGGCGCAACGGCCTTGAGTTCATCGAACGTCACTTTGCCGTCTTTATCCTTGTCCGCATCTTGAAGCAGTCGTACGAGTGGACGCCCTTGTCCGCCGGGCCCCCCTTGCGCGGGACGGTCATCCGTCGTCAGCACGCCGTCCTTGTTCCGGTCGAGTTGAGCGAACCGTTCTTCCGTAATATCCGGCGCGACCGCCTTCATTTCCTCGAATGTGACTTCGCCGTCCTTGTTCGTATCGGCCTGTTCGGCCAATTGAGCCAGCGGCGGACGCGGCTTGTCAGGAACGTCGGCCTTCGAGATGACGCCGTCCTTGTTCCGGTCGAGCGTCGCGAATCGTTCGGGCCGCGCGTTCGGAAAGGCGGCTTTGAACTCCTCACGAGTAACCTGGCCATCGCTATCTTTGTCGGCTTTCCTGAGGGCCGCGCCGCCAGATTGCCCGGCATCTTCGGGAAAATCCTCCTTTGTCAACACGCCGTCCTTATTGCGGTCAAGCGCACTGAACCGTTCCTGCGTCATGTTGGGGCGGATGGTCTTCGCTTCTTCGAGCGTGACTTTGCCGTCCTGATCCTTATCGGCCTCTTTGAGCAAGACGCGAGGCGGCGGCCCTTTCCGTTCGGGCGGTTGCGCTTGGACGGCCTGCGTCAGAACAAGAAACACCGCCACGGCGATAGCCAACGTCGATGCCTTCTTCATGATTCGGACTCCTTCTGTTAAGGTTTTCCCTGGGTAACTTTGCACTTATTCAAACCCGCTTTCACCGGGATGGTTCCCATGGGCCGTGGGCTTGCGTCACATTTTCGGGTACAAAGCGATCTACCCCAGGACTTCCCAAGCTTGACAACGGCCCGCAAGTGCGGTAACCATACCTGCGTTGTGCTGTGGCCGCGACGTCCCCGTCGCGTTTGTAAAGCGGCGAGGACGCCGCTTCCACGGATTGCCGCGACGGGAGTGTTTAGGGACCGGCGGGAGGTATGCGGAATGGCATGCGAGGGGAAACTGTCTGGCAAGAGGGCCCTGGTAACAGGTTCGGGCACGGGCATCGGGCGCGAAATCGCCATCGAGTTCGCACGGCAAGGCGCGGATGTGATTTTGCACTATGCGCACAGCGACACGGGCGCGAGAAGCGCGGTGGACGAGATCCGCGCAATGGGCCGTCGCGCGGAGGCGTTCAAGGCGAACTTCGACGACGTCGACGAGGTGGTGGGCTTGGGCAACGCGGCTATCGACTTTCTCGGCGGTGTGGATTGTCTCGTTAACAACGCCGGCATCACATTCAACAAGCCATTCCTCAAGGTCACGCGTGAGCAGTTCGACATGATGTATCACGTGAACATCCGCGCGCAGTTTTTCCTCACGCAGAGGGTTGTGGAAGACATGCTGAAGCACGGCGGCGGCGCGATCTGCAACGTCACCTCGATCCACGGCGTGCAGGGAGCGCCCGAACACTCGGTGTACGCGGGAACAAAGGGGGCAATCGTCGCGTACACGCGATCCCTCGCGGTGGAACTCGCTCACAAGGGCATTCGCGTAAACGCCATCGCTCCGGGCTGGGTGACCGTCGACAACTACTACAACGTCCTCCCTGGGTTCAACCTGGAAGACGCAAAGAAAGATGCCGCGGAAAAAGTGCCCGTGGGCCATTACGGATTGCCGTTGGACATCGCGAAGATTGCCTTGTTTCTCTGCTCGGACGACGCGCGCTATATCATCGGCCAAACCCTCGTCGCCGACGGCGGCACGACGTCGCTGATGTCGCTAATCTCGGATTTTCGCACCGAGTCCGGCGCGCGTTTTGGAAAGGGCTACTTACCTGGCATTTGAAAAAGGAAAAAGTAGAAAAAGTAGGGACAGTAACCCATTTTCTGCCGGACGCTGCCTGGCCGTACTGGGGATCCCTGGCTCAGAAAATGGGTTGCTGTCCCTACTTTTTCCGAACTGGGCGGAGGGGAAAGAGGAATGACGACCATCTTTGGAGTCATCGTTGTGGCGCTAGCCGGCCTTGTAATGGGCAGCGGGGCCTGGCCGAT
>CAZPMT010000066.1:0-28548 GCA_964587655.1 uncultured Nitrospiraceae bacterium | reverse complement strand
ACCCGCTTCTCATCCTCCCACGCGAAAACTCGACTCCTTACATGCGGATCGGGGAAGCCCAAGTGCGCGATACATGATATTATGGCCGTGAACGCCGAGAGGAGGTCCTATGACGGGAAGGGAACGCGTACTGGCGATGATTGAGGGGGCAAGCGTAGATTCGCTGCCCTTGATGCCCATCACGATGATGTTCGCGGCGGACCGCTGCGGCGTGTGCTACCGCAAGTACGCGTGCGACCACCGGACGCTTGTCGAGGCCCAATTGCGCACGTCCGAGGAGTTTGATTTCGACTACGTATCCTGCATTTCAGATCCTGCGCGCGAGGCGGCAGACTGTGGCGCCGCCATCCAGTTCTTTGACGATCAGCCGCCGGCCATCATCGAGAGCCAGGCGCGCCTCGCCGCGAAAGCCGGCCTTGTTTCAATGCGCGCGCCAGATCCGCTCGGCGGCGGACGAATGACGGATCGCGTTCAGGCCGCGGCCCTGTTCAAGGAACGCGTTCGCGGCGACAAGCTTGTCGAAGGATGGATTGAAGGGCCATGCGCCGAAGCAGCCGATCTGCGCGGCATCAACACGCTCATGATGGATTTCTATGAAGACCCCCGTTTTGTGACGGACCTTTTTGAGTTCGTCCTCGATATGGAACTGCGGTTCGCCCGGGCCCAGGTCCAGGCGGGCGTGGATATCGTTGGCATCGGCGACGCGGCGGCCTCGCTCGTGGGTCCGCGGTTGTACGGGCAGTTCGTGTGGCCCTTCGAGAAAAGGCTAGTCGACGGACTCCATGCCCTGGGAACGCGCGTGCGCCTTCACATCTGCGGCAACACGCGCGCCATCATCGAGGGCATGGGCCGGCTCGGCTGCGAAATCGTCGACCTCGACTGGATGGTCCCGCTCGATGAAGCCCGCGCAGCCATGGGACCCGATCAGCTCCTCCTCGGAAACATCGATCCCGTCGTTGTCCTGCGCAACGGAACGCCCGGGACGGTGCGCGCGGCAATTGCCGAGTGCTTCCGACAGGCCGGTCCGCCCGTATTACGGACCGACATACGGGCGCGCTACATTGTGAGCGCGGGATGCGAAGTCGTCCGGGACACACCCGTAAGGAATGTGCACGCCCTTCGGGAGTTCGCGCGCGCGCATTAGATGCGCGCCACTATGCATGCTGCTTCGGCCTACAGCCTCACTTGTACTGTTCCGTACGGTGCCGGACAATCTTGCCTTCGATCAGGTAGATGACGTCTTCAGCGATGTTCGACGCGTGATCGCCAATCCTTTCGATGTGACGCGAGATTCCGAGGAGATGGATGTAGGTGTCCACCCGGGCCGGGTCTCCGCGGATGCACTTCTCGATGAGACCGTACATATCGCGATTCATGGCATCGACCTCATCGTCCGCCGCGATTACCTCGTAGGCCAAAGCCGGGTTGAGATTGACGAGGGCGTCGAGGCTCTTGTGCAGCATGGCCTGCGCCTTCTGCGCCATCGCCGGGAAGTCGAAAGGAAACTCCACCGGTTCTTCTGACACCAGGAACAGGACACGTTCGCCGATATTCACGGTGGCGTCGCCGATCCGCTCGAGTTCCGCGTTGATCTTCAACACGGCGATGATGTGCCGGAGATCGTTGGCCACCGGCTGATGCAGTGCGAGGATCTTTTGACACTCCTCTTCGATATCGACCTCGCGTTCGTCGATGTCATAGTCCGCGTCGATGACCTGCTGCGCCAACTCAGCGTTCCGCTCCTTCAGCGCGCGCACCGCGTGATAGACCGTGTCCTCGACAATTGCGCTCAGCGAGAGCAGCTTCTTTTTGAGCTTCTCGATCTCGATTTCCAGATGCATTCCCATCGCGGTCCTTTCGATCAGCCGAACCGGCCGGTTATGTAGTCTTCGGTCCTTTTCTGGTCCGGCTTTGTGAATATCTTCTCCGTCGGGCCGAATTCGATCAATTCCCCTTCATAGAAAAACGCCGTAAAGTCGGACACCCGCGCGGCCTGTTGCATGTTGTGCGTCACGATGACGATCGTGTAGTTCCGTCGCAGTTCGCCGATCAGATCTTCGATGCGCGCCGTCGAATGCGGGTCCAGCGCCGATGCCGGCTCGTCCATCAGCAGAATCTCGGGATCGACCGCGAGCGCCCGCGCGATACACAGCCGCTGCTGCTGCCCGCCCGAAAGATCAAACGCGTTGTGGCTCAACCGGTCCTTCACTTCCTCCCACAGGCCCGCACGGATAAGGCTCCGCTCGACGATCTCGGACAGTTGGTTTCTATCTCGAATTCCGGCGATGCGCGGGCCGTAGGCCACGTTCTCGAAAAGGGATTTCGGAAAGGGATTCGATTTCTGAAAAACCATGCCCACGCGTTTGCGAACGGCGACAACGTCGACGCCGGGCGCATAGATGTCCTCGCCGTCAATGAGCACGGCGCCTTCAAGACGCGTTCCTTCTATGATATCGTTCATCCTATTGAGCGTTCGCAGGAAGGTCGACTTGCCGCAGCCCGACGGTCCGATCAGCGCGGTGACCTGCTGAGGCTGGACGTCAAGCGAAACGTCGAACAGAGCTTGCACGGCGCCATAGTAGAAGTTCAGGTTCCTTATGAGAACCTTCGCAGTAGACAAGGGGTCGCAACCCCTTGTCCATCGAGTCGCTGCCGATGCTGCCGTTGAGTCTACCATTTGTACTTCTTCCTGAAATGAATGCGTAGAATGATTGCCCCCAAGTTCACGCCAAGCACAAGGACAACCAGCACCAGGGCCGTGCCGTATTGCATGGGACGGATCTTTTCCATGCCCGGATGCTGCGTCGCCAGAACATACAGGTGGTACGGCAGGGCCATGCATTGGTCGAAGATCGACTTCGGCAGCCGCGGCAGATAGAACGCCGCGACCGTCAGGAGGATCGGCGCCGTCTCGCCGGCCGCACGGCCAATGCCCAGCACGCTGCCGGTCACCATGCCGGGGATCGAATACGGCAGCACGTTCTTCCATATCGTCTGCCACTTGCCCGCCCCGAGCGCCAGGCTGCCTTCGCGCAGGTACATTGGCACGGCGCGCAGCGCCTCTTCGCTCGCCACGATGATCGTTGGAAGCACCATGCAGGCCAGCGTCAGGCTCCCCGCGAGAATGCTCGCCCCGAAGTGTAGAAAGAGCACGAAAAGGCCTAGACCGAAGAGGCCGAATACGATCGAGGGTACCCCCGCCAGGGTGATGATGGCCAGGCGCAACACTCGCGTGAAGCGCCCCTGCTGCGCGTACTCCGAGAGATAGATGGCGCTGGCCATGCCAAGCGGCAGCGCCACGGCGATCGTGCCGAGGATGAGGTAGAACGTTCCCGCGATTGCCGGAAGAATCCCACCTTCCGTCCCGCCCTTCTCCGGCATCGCCGTGAGGAACGTCCAGTTGATCGCCGGCGCTCCCTTTATGACGATATCGATGATGATGTATGCGATGACCATGACTATGAAGTAGGTTGCGCATCGCATCAGCCAGCGAATCGCCATGTCACAGTTTGTCGCTGTTTGACAAACTGTGGGAATGCGTCTCTTCATCAGGCCCTCCGGTATTTCCTGAGCACGCGCCGCGCGGCCATATTGAGAGTGAACGTTGCCAGCAGCAACAGGATCCCCACCCAGAACAACGCCTGGTAGTGGCGGCTTCCATAGGTGACCTCGCCCATTTCCGCGGCGATGGTCGCCGTCATGGTGCGCATCGAATCAAATGGAGAGAGTGTGATGATAGCAGCGTTGCCCGTGACCATGAGCACGGCCATCGTCTCGCCGATCACGCGTCCCATCCCAAGCATCACTGCGGCAACAATCCCGGACAGCGCGGCAGGCGCCGTCACGCGCCATATGGTCTGCATTTCGCTCGCGCCGAGCGCCATCGAGGCCTCTCTGTATGACCGCGGCACGCTCCGGATCGCGTCTTCCGAGATCGAGACAATCGTCGGGATGGCCATCAGCGCGAGCAACAACGCGCCCGTCAGGCCCGTCAGGCCCGTTGGAAGCCCGAACATCCATTTCACGATTGGCGCAAGCGCGATCAACCCGAAGAAGCCGAGCACAACGGATGGAATCGCCGCAAGCAGTTCGACAACCGGCTTGAGGATCTCGCGTTCGGAAGGCCGGGCAACTTCCGCAATGTATATGGCCGCGCAAACGCCGAAGGGCACGGCCAGCAGCGTGGCCATCAATGTGATCAGCACGCTGCCCGCGACGAGCGGCGCAATGCCGAACTGCTCTTTCTGAAACGACACCGGAACCCATTTCCCGCCTATGAGACCTGATAACCCCGGCTCGCGGACGAAGGGCGCGGCCTCTCTGAACAGAAAGATGAAAATGAAAAGGACAACGATGATGCTGACGGAACTCGATGCCGCCAGCACCCACTTGACGCCGGTCTCTCGCCAATAACGGCCCATGGGTTATTTCACCGGAACGTAACCTGCCTCGCGTACGATCTTCTGCCCGGCCTCGCTTAGGCAGAACTGGACGAAGTCATCCGCGGCAGGGGCGACGCCTGCGCCCGTGTAGAAGTAAAGCGGCCGGGAGATCGAGTAGCTGCCGTCGCGTACCGTGTCTTCCGACGGGGCAATTGCCGGGGCGTTCGCGTCGCCCTTGATCTTCAGGATCTTGACGCGGCCTGCGGCCTCGGACGCATAGCCCAATCCTACGTAGCCAATGGCCAACGCGTCCGTCTCCACGGACTGGATGATGGACGACGTGGCGGGCATGAGGCGCGCTTTCTGCGTATAGTCCTCCTTCTTAAGGACGTGTTCCTGAAAGAACACGTATGTCCCCGAGCTGGATTCGCGGGAAAGCACGATGAACTCGCCACTGACGCCACTCACCTCGCTCCAGCTCACATAGGCGCCGGTGTAGATCTTCTTCAGTTGCTCCATGGTGAGTTCGTTGATCGGACTAGAGGGGTGGACGATCACGGCAATGGCATCCCGCGCGACAACGGTCTCGCGGGGCATTATGCCCTTTTGCGCGCCCTGTTCCTTCTCGGCTGGCGACATCTCGCGCGAGGCGGCGCAGATATCCGTGGTCTTGTTGAGCAGTGCGGCAATCCCAGTGCCCGAACCTCCGCCCGTGACCGAGATTTCCGAATCCGGGCGCGCCTCCATGTAGCCTTCCGCCCACGCCGTCACGAGGTGGACCATCGTGTCGGACCCCTTGACCGTCACGGACTTCGCCGCAGCCTGCCCCGCCTGATCCTGCCGCGTTGCCGGACCGCATCCGAACGTTGAAAGTAACATCACCGCTATTGCTGACACTGACACCGCTCGATACATAGCCAGCCTTTCCCCGGCTTCCGCCGGACACCTTCCGGGCTTGAGGCCCCACTAAATTGTATTCTCATTCAAAATTGTATCCGCCGAATGTTAGGAATGTATTAGGATTCGCCACTATTGTGCAAGACAATACAGGCTAAGTATTTAGCCCGGCAGGTGGAGGGTGAAGCAACTGCCTTTTCCTAGCGCGCTCTCGACGTTGATCCGCCCGCCGTGGAGGTTGACGATGTGCTTCACAATGGCAAGGCCGAGTCCCGTGCCGCCGAGCTTTCGGCTTCTGGCCTTGTCGACGCGATAGAAACGTTCGAATACGCGGGGTAGATCCTCTAGCGCGATGCCCTGGCCGGTGTCACGCACACGGATCGCGATCTCCCCAGGGCAGCCTTCGGCCTCAACGCACACCTCGCCGCCGGTATCGCTGTACTTGATCGCGTTGTCCAGAAGGTTGACGAGCGCCTGCTCCAAGAGAAACGCGTGAGCCTGCACTTCGAGATCATCGGGACACTCCACTCGCACCTGAAGATCTCTTTCCTTCGACTTCTCGGCGCACACGTCGACGGCGGACTCGATGATGGTCCGAACGTTTGTCTTCTCGGTCACGTAGTCGCCGGTAGCCTCCGAACGTTCCAGGCTGGCCAGAGAGAGAATGTCATCCACGAGACTGCACAGCCGGTCCGCCTGCCTCGATATGATTTCGAGAAAGCGGGTTATAGTCTCGGGTTCGGATTGGGCCTCATTCAAGAGTGTCTCCGCGTACCCTTTGATCGAGGTGACCGGGGTTCGGATCTCATGCGAAACATTGGCGATGAAATCGCTCCGCGCCCGTTCCAGACGCCGCAGTTCCGTCACGTCGTTGAGAACCAGAAGCGCGCCAATCTGATTCCCCTTCCCATCTTGCAGCGCCGAAGCGGAAATGTGCAGGAAATGTTCGGATGCGTCAACCACAACCGCGTCGTCCTTGAATGACTGCTCGTTGGCGAGCAAGCGCGCGAGACATTGCTGAAGTTTAGGATTACGGATGACTTCGTGGAGGGGCCGGCCGCGTGCGGCTTCGATGGATGTGCCGAACAAGACGGCCGAGGCGCGGTTCAAGAGTACGATGCGTTCCCGGCCGTCCACCGCCACGACGCTCTCGACCATGCTCGAAAGCACGGCTTCCAGTTCCTCCCGCTGCCGCTCCGTCGCCAGGATCCGCTCGCGCAACTGCGCGGCCATCACGTTCATGGCCGAGGCGAGTTCGGATAATTCTGCGTTGTTCGCCATCGGGAGGCGCGCGTCGAAGTCGCCTTGGGCGAAACGCCGGGCGCCCGCTGTCATGCCTTCCAGCGGACGCGCAACGCGACGCGCGAGGAAGACGCTCAACGCCGCCGCCACAAGGGCAACGATCAATGTGCCCGATCCCACGCGCAGAAGGACGTGATTCAGTATACGCTCGATGGGCGCCAGGGAAACGCTGGCCCGGACGACGCCGATGAACTTCTCATTCTCGTACACCGGAAGCGCCACGTACATCAGGTCCCTGCGCAGCGTATGACTGTACCGGGTAGCCTGGCCGGCCTGACCGTGAAACGCCGCCTTGACCTCGGGCCTGTCGGCATGGTTATCCATGCGGGCAGGGTCCTCTTCAGAATCGCCGATGACCTTTCCCGAAGGCAAGATGACCGTAATGCGCGTGTCCGACAGCTTACCGATTTCTTTGCAGAGGGCTTCGATCGTAGGGGCGCCGGATTCGTTGATCTGTCCTCTCAGATCCCGCTCTATCAAACGTGCGCGCGTTTCGAGGGTCGCGGCGGTCTCATCTAGATGGAACCGCCGCAGGGCGCGCGAGGCGTTCCAAGTGGCGGCAATCAGCGAAAGGATGACCACCAGAAGCAACGTCAGGAGGATCTCTGTGACAAGGCTGCGACGCGCCACGTTCTACTCCTTGAAACGATATCCCACGCCGCGAACGGTTTCGATGTAGTCACCGAACGTCCCTAGCTTCTTCCGAAGACCTACGATCTGGACGTCGACCGCGCGGTCCGTGACGGGGTGTCCCACGCCGTGCACCGCATCCACAATCTGCGACCGAGTGAACACCCACCCGGGCCGGCGTGCAAGAAACCTGACGATGCCGAACTCGGAGAACGTAAGGTCTACGACCTCGCCGTTAACGGAGACCTCGTGCCGGCCGGGATGAATGACCAGCTCACGGTTTGTCTCGGTTTGACAAACTGTGCGGATGCGTATAGGCGCGGCGTCTTCCGCAGCGTCCTTGGGATTTCGGCGCAGAACGGCGCTAACGCGGGCAACCAGCACCTTCGGACTGAAAGGTTTCGTGATGTAGTCGTCGGCCCCCATCTCGAGTCCGCGGACAACGTCCGATTCCGAGCCTTTTGCCGTAAGCATGATGATGGGGATATGCCGCGTCTTCGTGTCATTCCTGAGCAGCGAGCAGACCTCGAACCCGTCCAGCCCGGGAAGCATCAAATCCAGCAGCACAAGATCCGGCATGAGGGAACGGGCGGCCCGAACGGCCTGCGTCCCCGTTGCCGCGCACGTGCAGGCATACATCGCCTT
The DNA here is from genome assembly GCA_964587655.1 of uncultured Nitrospiraceae bacterium. Taxonomy (GTDB): domain Bacteria; phylum Hydrogenedentota; class Hydrogenedentia; order Hydrogenedentales; family SLHB01; genus CAZPMT01. The sequence goes on along the minus strand of CAZPMT010000066.1, from coordinate 20,692 downwards.
CTCAAGATTGTACCGCACAAGCTCAAGGATGTCTTCTTCATCGTCGACAATCAGGATATGCTTCTTCGCCATGGGCAGACCCCTCTTGACTGCACAATCGGCCATACCGTGGAAGCGGCGTCCTCGCCGCTTTATGCATGCACCAGGATCGCGACGGGGACGTCGCGGCCACTACTATAGCGCGTAATGTTAGGTCTGTGTTAGCGGCGGAATTTCGGATTGATTAGGCTATAGGCTGAAGGTATTCTGTTTTCCTACAGCCTACAGCCTACGGCCTACGGCCTTCAGCCTGCAATCTCAATTCAGGTCGTCTGCGGCTGTTTGGCATCCAGGTAGGACTGGACGATCGGCATGACAGAGGCGATGATTTCCAGTATGCCGCGGATGATGTCCAGAGGGCTTTCATCGAACCAGGAAAGCTCGGCTTTGGTTACGGGTTTCAGGTGACGCATGACATTCCCTTCCCTTTTCGCACGGCGGACAGCGCCGCCCCAAGAATCGTTTAGACTTCGACGGGCTTGGAATCAACGAGCCACTGGATGATCGGCGCTAGTGCGGTGAGAAGCGAAAGCAGCATGGAGATGATACTTACCGCGTCAGTGGATTGCGCCTTGGTAACCGGCTTCAAATGCTTCATTTCTCTCGATCCTTCTTGTTGTATATCTCTCTTGCGACCACAAGAGTTGCATCACAGTCTGTCAAACCCCGGCAAACTGTAGCAGTGGCGCAACTTGACATGAGTATACGCTGAGACAAGAGACCAAGCAAACGTTCGCAGGCCACCAAGGCGCGCAGGCACGCCCTCCTTGCAGGTGTCTATTCTTCGTCGCCGGAGCGGATGTCGGAGGGCGGGTCCTCGGCGGTCTCGATGCGCGAGGGTTGGGCTGCGACGGGTCCTTCCGCGGAGAAGGGAAACTCGAGCTGTTGGTACCGGATGAAATCGTAGCGCTTCAGGAGGCGTATGGTCTGAAGCGTTTGCGAGGGGGCATATGAGACGTGAGCGTTGAGCTTCTCGATGATCTCGTGGAGGATAGTCGGGAACTCGATCACGTGGTCCACGCCGCCTTCTCTCAGGACGTCGATGGCGCGCTGGCGGGGCTCAGGCGACGCGGGCAGCTCCGAGATGACGAGGATGCTCTTCACGTTCGGCACGCCGAACACCTGGCGGGCGCGAGCGCGGGCAGCTTCCCCCGCCACTTCGAGCAGAACGGGATTGGACTCGACGACGGAGGCGTAGAAGCGCTCCGCGTGCCATCCGCGCACCTCGACAAGCGCCCGGGACACGGCGGAGATGTCGCCGACGCCCAACACGAGGGCCAGCGGACGCTCGATAACGGCCGCGGTGTTCTCGACGTAGAGTTGGATCCCGTGCTCGCCGCCGCGGGAACGGGCCGTGTCATGTTGCCAGTGCGTCATGACATGGAACCCGTTGAACTCGAAGAATTCGCGGACTATCTGTACGGTTGCGTCACTCATGTCAGGACGTGCCAGCACGCCTCCCTGCAAGATCCGATTCGTTTCATGAGACAGCCCTATAGGTTCGCCAAAGTCTTTCCAACGGGATGATCGGCGTTAGCCGCAAGGATCTTCCGGCCCATGTCCCGAGCACCTTCCGTGTTGCCCAGTCGCTGCAAACACAATCCGCGTTTGGCAAGGATATCCAGGCGGGTGAAGCTCTCGCCGAACGCGGCATAATACTTGTTAGGCTCGGCGCGGTTCTCGGCGGCGCGATAGTGTTCGATGGCCGGCTCGTTACGTTCCTGTGCGAAACACACCTCGCCGCGCAGGAAATAGCCTTCCGGCGAGTCCGGCGTAAGCTCGACCGATTTCTCGATCAGGGCCAGCGCCCCATTGAGAGCTTCCTCGGCGAGCATCGCGCTGCCGGCGCGCTTCGCGGCGCGTCCGAGCAGGAACAGCGTGGCAAAGGTGGCCCCTCCCAGATTGCGCGCCGCCGAGGCCAGCGTGACGGCGGTGTCATACTTGCCCTGGCTAAAGCACATCTGCGCCAGACCGAGGTGCGCGCGCCAGTTCTCCGGCTGCGCGGTGAGGATCGCCTTGAACTGCTCCTGCGCCGCATCAAGATTTCCGAGAGCGATAAGGGCATATCCGAGATCCACGCGCGCGGAGACAAGCGTGGGCCTATGAGACAACACTTGCGAGAGAATGTCGATCGCGCGCTGAGCCTGGCCGAGCCGGAGATAACAGCGTCCCAATTGTTGAAACGCGCCCAAGTGCATCCTGTCCATCTGGGTGGCCTTCGAGAAAAACTGGATCGCGCGGTCCAGGTCACCTTTCATCATGGCCGTCAGGCCTTCATCGTGATAACTGTCCGCATTCTCGCCGCCAAATAACATACGGTCTCCTTCTCGCTAAGCCCTTAGCGCTTCGAGCGCGCGGCGCACGTGTTCTTCCGGGACATCGGTTCGCTGTACGACGTGACCCATCCGGTCGGGCAGCACGAATCGCAGCGTGCCGGAACGCGCCTTCTTGTCGTGGCGCATGGACGCCAACGTCTCATCAACGGGGATGTCCGGCCAGGAAACAGGCAAGCCATAGGCCCGCAGACACGCGCGTTGCCGGGCGGTGAAGGATGCATCCGTCATGCCCATCAACTCCGCGAGCACGCCCGCGGCGTGCATACCAAGTCCGACCGCTTCGCCGTGCAGGAACCTCTTGTACTCCGTGACGGCCTCGAACGCGTGGCCGAACGTATGGCCGTAATTCAGATTGGCGCGCAACCCGTGCTCTTGCTCGTCCTCGGCCACGACGGCAGACTTGATCTCGCACGAGCGACGCACCGGCCACTCGAGGGCCGCCAGGTCCTTCGCGAGGATCGCCGCCGCGTTCGACTCCATGTAAGCGAAGAGATCGGCGTCGGCGATCACGCCGTGTTTGATGACTTCCGCCAAACCGGCCCGGACTTCAAGTTCGGGCAGCGTCCGCAACAGCGACAGGTCGATCAGAACCGCCGAGGGCTGATGGAACGCGCCGATCGTGTTCTTTCCAAGCGGATGGTTGACGCCGGTCTTTCCGCCGACGCTCGAGTCCACCTGCGCAACAATCGTGGTCGGGACCTGGACGAAGCGGATCCCGCGCATGAACGATGCGGCGGCAAAGCCCGCGACGTCTCCGACGACGCCCCCGCCCAAGGCCAGGATCGCGCTGGAGCGGTCGAGTCCCGCTTCCAGGAAACGGCCGCACAATTGCTCGACCTGCTCAAGCCGCTTGTGTTCCTCTCCGGCGGGCAGCACGCACGTGGCCGGGTTCGTTCCCACGAGGCCGCTTACCCGGCTCGCGTAGAGTGGGCCGACGTTCGAATCCGTGACAATTGCGCCGATCTTGGGCGCGCCCGTTTCCGCCAGAAGATCCCGGATCCGATCCAAGATCCCCTCGCCGATGAAAATCGGATAACTTCGCTCGCCCAAAGACACCGTAATCGTCGTCATAAGGTGAAGAATATCTGCGCGGATGCACCGTTACCGCGCTGGTCATGACACACGTTTCGCTCAGTGTTTCAGTTTGACCGTCTTGCCCGTGAGCGCGGCCTTCTCGGCGGCAAGGATCACTTCGAGCGAACGCTTGCCTTCCTCGCCGGAGCAATACTGCTTCTCGAGGCCCAAGATCGCCCGCACAAAAGCCCCGCTCACGTCCAGACCCCAGGAATCGTCATAATTCGTCGGGGCCGACGGCGCCGGGAAAATGATCTCGCATTCCGGGTTGACCAGGTTGGCCACGAGCGGCTTGTCCGGCAACTCGCATACCCGCAACGTCCCGTTCGTGCAATGGAGCATGAGATAGTTTGCGTCCATGCCCTTCACGGTCCATGACGCGCACAGCGTTCCGACCGTGCCATCCGTAAACTTGAGACACGACACGAAATTGTCCTCGACGTCCGTGTTCTTCTTCTCTAAACGCTCGAAGAACGCGCAAACTTCCGCGACTTCCTTCCCCGTCAGGTAGCGCACAAGATCGGCCTTGTGCACGCCGAGGTCGGCCATAGCGCCGAACCGCGCCTCCTTCTTCCGGAAGAACCACTTGCCGGTTGGACTCCAATTCTCGGGCCCGGAATGACCGAACATGGCCGTCACGTGCAGGATCTTGCCCAAGATGCCGCTGTCGATGATCTCCTTCGCCTTGACATGCGGCGGGAACCGGCGCTGGCTCTGGTTCACGTTGAGCAGCCGCTTGCACTTCCTGGCCGTGTCGATCATGCGTTGCGCCTCGGCCGAACTGCACGCCATCGGCTTCTCGACGTTAACGTGACAGCCCGCCTTCAGGGCCGCTATCGCGACGGGCGCATGCAGATAATTCGGCAGCGCCACGGTCACTGCATCGGGCTTCGCTTCACTAAGCAGCCGCGTGTAATCCGTATAGATCTTCGCGCCCGGCGCATACCGTTCCGCCAACGCCCTCGCCTTCGCCGGAATGAGATCGCAGAACGCCACGATCTCCGCTTCAGGACAATACGCGTAATCCGGGACATGCAACTGCTTCGCGATCTGTCCGCATCCGATCATTCCCACACGCACTTTGTTCGCCATGACACGTTCTCCCAAACTCAACATCTCTATGGTTCAGCCCTCGCGCGGAAACCCTACGCGCGCGCCCAAGCACGCACACATTGTAATGCCTGCTTAAACACGAAGCAAACACTCCGTGCGCGTTCAACCCTGGACAATCCAAGCGGCACAGACCGTCGCCCAACAGTTTGTCAAACCCCGACAAACTGTTGCAACCATCGACTCTTTCCAGACTATGGAATAGAGACCATGGAAGAATCGAAACTCGCCGCTGATCGCAATCCACCGAAGAAAGTGTCCCAAAGACAGAAATGATTGAGCGGAATGCCTTGCGATAGACATTGACAAGAGCCGCTTAATTCTGCATAACAGAGGCGGGAGAAGGGTGTCCTCATGGCGAGGAGACCTGGAACCGGCACTGCGGCAAGATTAGATAGGGAGCATGAACAGGAAGGAACGGCCCGGTTCTTCGCCTGGGCCGTCCATGTTGGGGAGCGCTTCGACAATGCCATCCACTTCCCTTGTTGACGACCTGCGCGCCTACGGCGTGCAGAAGCCGACGATATTGGAAGATGCCACAAATCCTCAGTTGATCGATTATCTAGATCTACTCCGAACCGACGCCCAAAAGAGCAGTGAGGCCGTCGTCCTCCCAGAGGCTGTCGCTGAAAGCCAAGGCCGCCCGCTGCTCTACGTAGTGAGTAAGGCCAACCTGAGCAGCGTTCACACACGTTCTGAACAGGAATCATTGTGCCAACTCTGGCGAACACTCGGTAGCCGGGGAGAACGAGCCTACCTTGGGATTCTGGAGCCCGGCCATCTTTCCGTGAGGCCTATTAGCCTGGATGACGTACCTCCCGACGCGAAACGGTATCGAAAAGGCACGGGTGAGGCGCTCACCTTCTTCTCGCGGTTGTCCCTGGGAGAATATGATGGTGAAGGAGAGCCGAGCAGTCCCGACTATGTCTTTGATGAGATGTTCGATCGATTAGAATACATCGCCAGTGAATTGGTTGAGCGTCACCGGGTTGATAAAGACGATGTGCTCTCGTTGATCGGTCGCGCGTTGTTTTTCCGTTTTCTCTGCGACCGGAAAGTTGTGAAACCGAAATTCTTGCGTAGCGTCGCACCTGAAGCTGCCAGTCTAAGAGAGTGTTTTCGGACGCCTGGTAGCGCAGCCTCAACTAGCGCTTGGCTTGATCGAACATTCAACGGCGATTTTCTTCCACTCACAAGGCATGGGGATCGCGTTTTCTTTGATGACTTAGACAGGGTGACCGGCGAGGAAGTGTTCAGGCATCTCTCAGCTATCCTGGATGATGGTGTACAGGCAGGGGGTGCAAACTACCAACAGAAATTCCAATGGGCAAAGTTTGACTTCGCACACGTGCCTGTGGGCCTGCTGAGTCAGGTGTATGAGAAGTTCAGTTGGAGGTGGAGCCCCGATGCCAAAGCCACGAGCGTCCACTACACCCCACGGCGCATTGCGGATTACCTTGTTGAAGAAGCCTTCGCGGACTTGCCGAATGCGGCATCTGCGCGTGTGCTCGATCCTGCTTGTGGTGCAGGCGTGTTTCTCGTGCTCGCATTTCGCCGCCTGTATCAAGCGCGCTGGAAGGCGGTCAAACAGAGGCCGGACACGGCTGCCATCAGAAGCATTTTGGAAAATCAGCTTGCTGGTTTCGAGGTCAGCGAATCGGCTTTGCGCTTAACCGCTCTGAGCCTCTACCTCACCGCAATCGAACTCGACCCGGATCCGGCTCCGCCCAGTAAATTGGGATTCAAGAATCTTCGCGGCCGCGTCCTCTTCAATTATCGTCGCCCCGTACCTCACGACCCGGAGGATGGCCCGGTCATCGGCAGTCTCGGCAGTCATGTGGGCAAGGAGCATAACGGCAAGTACGACTTAGTGTTGTGCAATCCGCCATGGACGAGTCTAAAGGCAAAGCGAAGGAGAGCAACGGAATCTGTAGCCTCCGTTTCGGAAAATCAGGAACTAACCGCTCGGAAAGCGACGTACAAGGCGTTGGCTGCTGAGTTCACAAAAGTCAGCCGCGAAGTGATAATCCACCGCGGATTGTCGAGCCTCGCCGAACACTATCAAAATCCGGACAATGTGCCAGACTTGCCATTTGTCTGGCGTTCTGTGGAGTGGTGTCGACCTGAAGGTCGCATCGGCATGGTCCTGCCAGGACGGCTTCTTTTCAAGCAGGAGGAGATTCCCCGACGTGCAAGAGAGACCTTGTTCCAATCTCTCGCGGTCAATGGAATTCTAAACTGCTCCAATCTTACGGACACTCCCGTCTGGCCAAAGATGAGCCAACCGTTTCTGTTGCTTTTCGCCCAGAACAGCATTCCAAGACCGAATCACCACCTGCGCTGGGTTACTCCGCATTGCGACGTGAGCCTGAACCACAAGGGCGAAGTGCGAATTGATTCGAAATCGGTGGAATTGGTAAGCATCCAGTCCGCTGTTGACGAACCTTGGCTTTGGAAGGCTTTGGCAATTGGTACATCATTGGATGTGGATGTTGTTAGAAAAGCGAAGATGGCAAAGTGGCGGAGCTTAAAGGATTACTGGGAAAAGGATTTGGGCTTGGTTTCGAGTAATGGCTACCAAATCAAGCCGACGCAGGCGGATCAGAAAGACGCAGCTTTTCTGAAAAACTTAATGAATCTTGAATCGCCCGGGCTATTTCGATTCGTTGTCGACACCAATCGCCTCAACCCGTTTCCCTCCAATCTCACCACAATGTTCAGACCCAGAGAACTTGCAGTCTATCGCTCGCCTCTTGCTCTCGTCAAGGGATTTCCCGGACTGAGGCGCGATGAGGGATGGGCGCTTCTCAGCCTTGACGATGTCGCCTTTAATGAGAGTTTTGACGGTTATTCTGGCAACGGCAATCCGAATGGCGAGGAACTGGTTCGATATCTCCAGCTTTTCGTGCATAGCTATATTTGGATGCACCGCGTTCTCATGACAAGCCCAAAGATGGGTGTGGAACGGCGAGAGTTCTACAAGACCGACCTCGACACCTGTCCTTTCATTCCACTTGATACCCTTAGCCCAGAAGAGCGCGAGACAATTTGGCGTCTATCCAACCGGCTTGTAGCCGCAGATACCACCGTTACTGAAAATGACACGATCTTCGATGAAATAGACGAATTCTTCGCCGGACTCTATGGACTGAACAAACACGATGTCGAGGTCATTCGCGACACCCTTGAAACAGCTTTGCCTTACAATGAGATTCGCAAGCGAGCGTGCCAACGGCCCACTCTCGACGAATGTAGGAGATTCGCGGCGCGTCTCGAATCCTCGCTCAGGCCCTTCTTGCGCAAACTCAAGCGCGAAGCACAAGTGGACTTGCGGCAGCCCTTCGCTCATGCTGATGGGAGAGATCCATATTCCATCGTCCTCGTTGGCACTAAAGACAAGCCCGTACGCTTTGACGAAGCTATCTTTCGCGATGACATTCTATCGTTGGCCACAGAATCCGGCGCCAGCCTGATCGTGCATGAGGTGAAGCATGGCCTCGCAATGGCCGTGCTCAATCAGTACCGGTATTGGACGCCGTCCCGTGCCAGGCTTTGTGCCGGAGAGATTCTTCTGCGTCACATGGCGGTCTTTGAGCGATGACATCAATGCCTTTGAACCTCTTTTCCAAGCCGCCTAGATTTGAGTTGCCGCATCCACATCTTTCTATCGCCCTGCTTCTTGTCGTAGAAGAAGCAATCCGCGTTGCCTGGCAAATCCTGACCGAAGATCCACCTGTCGGTTTTGACATGCTCACCGAAGGGGAAGAGACAATTAACCACCATCTTCGAGAGACGCTGGAGGACCGCGTACGGAACCGAGAACTGGTTGATGGCTTCGATGACCAGTTGGTGGAGTGTGTCACCTCAGCCGAAGAAGTGAGGGACTATAGTGGGCGCGAATTGAAAAAGAAGCCCGACATGATCGTCAAGCTTGTGGGCATGCCAGCAAATACGCGTCCGTCGCAGTATGGCATCTTCATCGAGTGCAAGCCCGTGGACAGCAAACACAAGCCTGTCGATTGCTACTGCTTGCTTGGCATCCAGCGTTTTGTCGATGGCCGTTATGCCTGGGCTATGCAGGAAGCGATGATGATTGGCTACACAGCAGGTGACGATGAACCAGTGGAAACACTCTCCATTGCTCTCCCGAAGTGCAAAGAACGCATGCTACCCATCGGTGAGCCCAAGTCTTGCGGGCTATCCAATCCCCCAAATGCGATCCCGACAGCCATAACCCGACACTCGCGCAGCTTCTCCTATGTTGAAACCGGCACGAGTGCGCCTGATATCGAGTTGCGTCATGTCTGGCTAAGAAGGACACGCAGCGATAGGGATAAATAGGGGACCGCCACCTATTTACGTCCTTTCCGTGTCTCGGGTATCTTTTTCTTGGGCCGACCGACTGGCAGAGGGCGTAGACAGAAGACAGGAGTCAGAATGCAGTCGTTCGTAGCCTTGCCTTGCCGTAGCGTCGTGCTGCCGGAGCGTGGCGCTATGTCTCGTTAGAAGTAGGTTTGGGAGGTGGCGGCGGCGATGATGTTTTCTTCGAGGTGGTGGAAGTTCTGCATGTCGGCGTTGACTACGTCGAGGCCGTGTTCGAGGACGTATGCGTAGGAACGCTGGAATGCGTTGAGGGGCGACGCTTTGAATTTGTCGTCGTAGTATTTGTCGAATGCGGCGGTGTCGCCGCGTCCGAGGGCGGTCTGCTTGGGCGCGAGGTGTCGGGCGGCTTTCATGCCGACTAGTCCGATGCCGGCGGCGCGGGCCTTTGTGAGCACGGCTTGTAGTTCCGTTAGGGGCGGCGTGCCTTCGGCGAGGTCCTTCTTGTCCCAGTCGTACCAGCCGCCGGGGGTGACGCCGATCATGGCGACGTCGTACCAGCCGGTTTCGATTGCGGCTTCGATAACGGCTTGCGCGTTCTTGTGCGTGCTGAGGCCGAAGTAGTCGATCTTGCCGTCGGTCTTTGCCTTTTGAAATGCCTTGTAGACCTCTTCGCACCGGACAACGGCGGGGTTGCTGACGCCCATGAGGTAGTACGCGGCGATGTGGTTTGTCTCGAGGTCGGCGAGGCTGGCGTCCATGAGTTGGGTCCACCCTGCCGCGGCTTCTTTGGCCTGCTCGACCGTTATGGGTTCGCCGGGCTTGGTCTTGACGTTGACGGGGGCTTTGGAGACTACCCAGATCTCGTCGCGGTGGGCTTTGAGGAACGGCGCGAGGCTGCGCTCGCTTCCCTTGTAGTAGATGTTGGAGCCGACGTCGTAGTGGTTGATGCCGGCTTCGAATGCGCGGTCGAGCACGCGCACGGCCTTCCCGCCCGCGAGCGCCGCTCCGCACCCGAAGACGAGTCGGCTGGACGTGATGTTTGTCCGGCCGAGTTTGCGGTAGGTCATTGAAGGCCGCTCGTTGCGATGCACGGCCTGATCGGCTTTGGCTGGCTCCTTCGTCTCCGTCTCTGCCGCCGCGAGAAGCGCCGGTGCGCACATCGCGGCCGCTGAAAGTTTGATGAACTCGCGCCGGTCCATTGAATCATGAGATGTCGTCTTGTCCATGTTCATACACTCCCAAGATGTGAGTCGCGTTTGGTCGCGCCGCAGCCAGTGTAGTAGAGTGAGGCTGCGGAATCCACTGAGGCCGCGGGATCTCTTGCGTGCGATACGTGGACGTAGTGGACTGAGTGGACGTAATGGACGCGGAAGAGTTCCGCGCTAGGAGGTTGCGGGGCGGCGCGTGCGTTCTGGATTCCCGCCTTCGCGGGAATGACGGTATTCTGGGGTATGAGATTCTTGCCGGAACGATCTGAGAAGGAGAGACGATGAAGGCGTTCGTTTGTTGCGTCGGATGGATCGTGCTGGGTGCGGCAATGGGGTCGTGTGCGACGATCGTCACGAGCAATGCGCCGTCTTCTACTGTCGTTACGGCGGAGGACCTGCGCGGGCGTGTGGCGGGGCTGGCGCCGGAGGGGTGGCGGCTGTATGAGAAGGTCTTGCAGTTTACGCCGGAGAATCTTTACGAGCAGATCGACGGGCGGGCGGAGTTTTTTCTGGCGTACAACGTTGTCAGTCTGACGTTCGCCGATTTCGAGAACATGGGCGACACGCGGCGGTCAATCGACGTGTCCATCTACGATATGGGGACGCCGACGAATGCGTTCGGTGTGTTTTCAGGGGAACGGTCGGGGGGCGAGGCGCCGGCAGGTCTCGGGCGGGCCGCATATCGTTCCGGGGCGAATGTGTACGCCTGGAAGGGACAGTATTACGTGCAGGTGATCGCGTTGCCGGCGGGGGAAGAACTGGAACGGCCCGCGATGGACCTCGCGCGGAAAGCGGTTGACATGCTTCGGGATTCGGGTGAACCTGTATGGGGGTTGGCGGCGTTGCCGGAGAAGGACCGGGTGCCGGACAGTGTGCGGTATTTCCAGGTGGACGCGCTGGGACTCGAGTTCATGCGAAACACGTACACGGCGCAGTATCGCAAGGGCGACGCCGTTGTGAATGCGTTTCTGTCCCGTCAGGATTCCGCTGAATCGGCGAAGGCCACGGTGGCGCGGTACGCCGAATACGCGGCGAAGTACGGGAAGGGAAGCGAGAGCTTGACGGTGAAAGGCAAGGCGTTCTTGGTGTGCGATATGGGGGGCGGGTTCGACGTGGTTTTCCAGAAGGAGCGGCTGGCGGGCGGCGTGACGGCGGTGAAGGACCGGGGAAAGGCGATTGATGCAGCCGTCGAGTTCCGTAGCCAGTTGCGATAGGCTATTGAGGGAAGGCGCTCCTGCGGGGTAGAATGAAGAGGTGGAGGGGAGGATCGGGTATGGCCCTGCATCAGAACAGGCAACTCGGGAAGGTGGGGTTGCCGGAATTCCTGGCGCTGGCGCTCTTGGGGTTCGCGGCATTGGCCGTCACGCTTTGGTGGCAGGGAAGCGGACAACCGGCCCACGCGCAGACCGATGGCCGCGTCGTGGAAGGCAACGTCAAGTTGGTCCACTACAATGCCACGGACACGCGGAAAAAGGTCTCGCTGACGTATGAGTACTCGGTGGGCGCGAACGCCTATACAAGTTCCTGGACTGGCTTCTGGCCGGAGGACAATAGTCCGAATGCGCTGCCTCCGGACAAGCTGGAGGATCTCTGTGTCAAGGGCCGTCCTCTCATGGTCCTGTACGACCCCCTGAGCCCTTCCGACAGTTTGCTGTTCCAGGTCGGAAGCGGCGGCGAGGCGTTGCGTCAGGGGATGGCCGTAGGTGCGTGTGTCCTGGCTTTGCTGTACTGCGGGGTGCTGTATCCAGCATGGCGGGCGCGGGGCTGATGCGGTAGATCAGCTTTTGGGCGGGGGTTGGGAGAGGGCCGTCAGATGATCGAAGTTGGTCTCGTAGATCTTGCGCAGGGTGGCGTCGTCGAGCGCCAGTCCGCGAAAGACGCCTTTCTCATTCTGGGCGCTTTTTGAGGCGTAGGGCGAGCCTTTCGCGCCCATGTAGAAGGAGTAAGAATCCCTCTCGAGGACTTCGCGGCAGGCGCGGATGACGTCCGCAATCCACTTGTCGCTCTTCTCTTTGTTTCCTGTAATGACCATGTCCGTGCCGAACAACACACGGTCGCTGTACTTCGCTATAAAATCGCGGAAGGGCTGTGGGTCCCGGCTGACGGCTTCGAGTCCGTCGATTAGGATGTTGCGTGTGCCAAAGCTTGTGTCGGTGTAGAGATAGGGATACGCGTCCATCAATCGCTGGAATTCCTGGAACGGGGCCTCGCGCGGACGGAAGAATGTTACGCCGAAGTGCGGCACGATCACGATGAGCTTCGGGAACTTCACCATGACGCGCTCGAACTCCGCGGCGTACTTGACGATGTTGACGTGCCAGCAGATGGGAAGCCGCGTCTCTTCGCAATAGGCGTAGACGGGAAGCATATCCGGCGCGTCGAGAGGCCGATCATAGAAGTTCCCGTGACCGGTATACAGCTTCAGTCCCTTTGCGCCTTCAGCGACGTATTTCCTCATCTTGTCGAGCTTCTCCGGGTCGCCGGGGTGGATGGTGCAGTACGGGACGATCTTGTCGGGAAACTCGCGTGCCGCGGCGAGGATCGTCTCCGTGTTCTCGTCGTTTCCCGTGGTTTGATCGAACTTGGAACCTTTAAGCGTGTAATCGGAACTGGCGACGAACAGCGTCTTCACCACACCGGTTTCCTGCGCCGCGCTGAGATACTTGTCCAGGAACTTCCGCGCCATCAAATGCTCATGGGCATTGACGACTTTGAAGTCGCGCAATGGCGTGCTATCGTGAGCCGGTGTGGGCGCGGGCGTCGGCGCAGGTGCGGGTTTGGACGCGGGTTCAGCGGGCGGAGCCTGGGGTGTCTGCTGAGATTTCATGAAGGCGATACCCCCGACCGCGGCTGCGGTGAGAATCACGACGCCGAAGCCGATGAGATAGCTGAGATACGGGCTGACGGTCCGCCGCGGCGGGGCCACGCTCGCGGAAGGCTTCCGCGCGAGCTGGGCCGCACTCTGTTCCTTTTCCCGTTTTCGCTTTGACATCGCGTGTGTACGATCCAATTTGCCGCCCGGCAGCCTTCGCGCGGCGGATTGTTAACAGAACTGTTCGAGGTACCACGCGCCCCGCATGAAGCCTTCTTCGCGGGGCTGGGAACCATCTTCGTGCTCGAGACTGAGGACGCCGTCGTAGCCGTTCATGCGGAGGTGGCTGACGTATTCGCCCCAGTTGATGTTGCCGAATCCGGGGATGACGTATCGCCACCAGCCGCCGGCATAAATGCCGACGCGCGCGCGCAACGCGCGGTCCACGAGCGTATCCTTCGCGTGCGTGTGGAAGATCCTCTTTCCGAACATGGATACGGGCAGCAGATGATCGCATTCCTGGTGATAGAGGTGCGAGGGGTCGTAGTTGAGTCCGAAATGATCGTCCGTGATGGTCTCGAACAGGCACTCGAAGGTGTCGATGCCCTGCAGGCAGGTTGCGAAGTAGTTCTCGACGGCGACGCGGACTTTCTTCCTCGCCGCATGCGACAGAATGGGTCTCCACACCTTAGGCAACACCTTGCGGATAGTCTCGATCTTCGACATCCCTTCGATCGGCATGCCAGCTATCATGCACACGGTGGGCACGCCAAGCATGACGGCCGCATCGATCATCTTTTTCGCGTGCTCTTGTACGGCCTTGAAGTTTTTCGGGTCGCACGTGTTGGCGTAGTACGCGAGACTGCTGATCTCGAGGCTGCGTTCGGCCAGCGCCTCCTTGATTTTCCCGGCTTGGGCCGAGGTCAGCCTCGCCGGATCGATGTGTTTGCTGCCCGGATGGGCGACGACTTCGAGGCACGGTATCGAAGTTTGCTCCGCGAAATCCATCACCACTTCGAACTTCTCTCCTCCGAACGGAGCGGTCAGCATTCCAACCTTCATTGTCGATTCCTTTCCTTGCCGGCGCATCGGGCCGCGCGGCTCAAATGTGCAGCAGCACCTTCATGACTTCCGGCGAAGCGGCCCGCTGAAGCGCAAGCGGCGCGTCGCGCAGTTCGTAGGTTTCCGAGATCATCGGGCGCACTTCCACGTTGCCCATGGCCAGGGCCTCGAGCGCCGGGCGGAAGGGTCCGCATCGCGAACCGATGATCTTGATCTCATTGATGACCGGTGCGGACAACTCGAGCGCGGTCGGGTGGGCCGAGGTCGTCTTCAGTATGATCGTTCCTTCCGGGCGCGCGAGTTCGAGTGCGCGCATGAGGCCCTCGTAGGAGCCCGTGGCCTCGACGACGATGTCGGCGCCGCGTTCGACGGGGTCGTCCTGCCGGACCGTGTTGATGTGCAGATTGTTCAGCAGATCGAGCTTCCACGGATGTTTCCCGACGCACACCAACCGCTTCGAGTAGAGCCAGAGCACCTGCGCGCAGAGTTGTCCGAGTTTTCCGTCGCCGAGAACGACGACGCTGTCATCGGCGTTTACCGTTACCTGTTCAGGAATTCGGAACGCGGCGGCCAGCGGTTCCGTGAAGACGGCCACGTCGTCGCGAATCGAGTTGGGCACGAGGTGGAGGTTCTCTTCGGGCAGCGTCACGAATTCCGCGAAGGCCCCCTGCCGGTTCTGAACGCCGAGCACGGTCCGGTTCAGGCAGTGATGCGGCATCTCGAGACGGCAGAACCGGCAACGGTGACAGACGCAGTTAATCTCGCCCACCACGCGCTTGCCCTGCAAGTGCGGGTTCGAGCACTGCTCGACCATTCCCACGAACTCGTGTCCCGGAACACCTTGGAAACTCATGTAGCCCTTGGTGAGCTCGAGGTCGGTCTTGCAGACGCCCGCGGTGAGGACACGCACCAGCGCCTCGCCGTCGGCGGGGCGCGGCATGGGGATCTCCGTGACCTTAACCTCGCCGTCGAAGACAACCGCCCGCATGAGGGATACTCCTTTAGGCTACAGCCTACAGCCTACAGCCTTCAGCCTTCAACCTTCTCAATCGTAGGCCTTGCGGAGTGAGGTGGAAAGGATACCGAGTGCTTCGCGGTATTTCGTGACGGTGCGGCGGGCAATGGTGAGGCCCTGCTTCTTGAGGAGGTCGGCGATTTTCTGATCGCTGAGCGGTTTGCTCTTGTCTTCCTCGTCGACGGTCTTCTTGATGAGAGACTGCACGCTCTTTGAGGACTGCGCCTCTCCTGAGTCGTGACGCAGGCCGGGGGAGAAGAAGTATTTCAGTTCGAAAAGGCCTTGCGGGGTTTGCATGTACTTGCCGCGGGTGGTGCGGCTGACGGTGGCCTCGTGGACGCCGACCTTGTCGGCGATCTCCTGGAGGGTTAGGGGCTTGATGAACTCGACGCCTCTGTCGAGGAACTCCCCCTGGACTTCAACTATGGCGGTGGCGATGCGGAGAATGGTCTGTTGTCGTTGCTCGATATTGCGGATGAGCCACTTCGCCGATTCGACCTTCTCGCGCAGGTATTGCTTGTCCTTGCGTTCCATCTTGCCGTTCCGGACCAGATCCCGGTAATGCGAGCTGATCCGCAGTTCGGGCACGCGCTCGTCGCTGAGATAGACGACGTGTTTATCGTCGATCTTCTCGACAATGACGTCGGGGATGACGTATTGCGGCGGCGTCGAGGCGTATTCGTAGCCGGGCCACGGGTTGAGCGTCGCTATCATGTTCTTGAGATCTTCGACTCGCTCGGGCGTAATGTTCATCGTCTTGGCGATCTTGGGGATCTGGCGGCGCTCGAGATCGAGGAGGTGATTCTCGATAAGAGTGCGGAGCTGCTCTTCATCGGGAAACTCGAGGTCGATCTGCAACAAGAGGCACTCGACCACGTCGCGTGCGCCCACGCCCGTCGGCTCGAAACGCTGGATGAGGTAAAGGACGCGCTCCACCTCCTCGACGGGGAACCCGAAATGCGCGGCGACCTCCTCCAACGAACCCGTGAAAAAGCCGCGCTCGTCGATATCGCCGATAATCGCTTCGCCGATCGTGTAGATCTTCTCGTCCGTTGTAGCGAGACGCAACTGCGTGAGGAGGCGCGAAGCCAGCGATTCCTCACGGGTAATGGAGTCCTGGTAATACTGCCGGCGTCCGTCGGCTTCCGGATTGCGGCTGAGATCCTGCCCTTCGCGATGGCGTGGGTTGTACTCCCAATTGCTGGCGTAGGCGTCGAGGTCGAAGCTCTCTTCAAACTCATCCTTCTCGGCCGCGGGAGCGGTGGCGGGAGGCTCCAGATTCAGGGGCGGTTTCTCCTGAGCCTGTTCGAGGACGGGGTTCGTCTCGAGTTCTTGCTGGACATATTGCTCGAGCTCCATACACGAGAGCTGCAGGATCTGAATCGCCTGCTGCATCTTTTGGGTAAGCATCAGGCGCTGCGTCTGCGTCTGAACGATGCGATGTTCCATGCCCATCATAATCTGGATACGACCTCATTTCAGGAATCGTATTGATTATATCAACCAACGCGAAAATCTGTCAATGAGTTGGAGCAGAAAAACGCGGCTCCAACACGGCTTCAGACGCCCGGCTTGTCGTCGCGCGGCCTTTATCCCGCGCCCGCTATTTCATTTCCGGCAACGCCTGTCTGTACAGGTCCATTGCCGGCAAGTCCTCGGACAACGGACGAAGGCGAAGCACGTACGACGCCTCCTTGGGCTGTAACTGGTATTCCGGCAGCGTGCCGGGACCGCAACTGCCGTTGCCGAGGCCGCAGACCTCGAAATCGCAGTTGAGCGTTATGTAGGGATCGGGTTGCAGCGTGAACGTGTGTTGCGCCTCCTCGAGCTTGCGTGTGCTGAAGGGATGCGCGCTGACCTGGAAGGGGGACGGGGCCATAACGAGCAGGCCTCTGCCTTCCGCATTGGCCAGGGCGGCCCAGCGGACGCCGGTCTTGTTGCCATACTCCTGCGGCATTACGTATGGCATATTTTCCGGGCGGATTCGCTCGTCGTACACGCCGATGGATGCGCCCAGCTTCCGATCCGGATAGGTTTCTTGCGGTCCCCGCCCGTACCATCGCATTCGGTCGAAGGCGCCCGGCACGCGCATTTGCAGTCCGATGCGCGGAACGGTCGTCAATCCCTTCATGGGCTTGAAGCTCGTTTCGAGCAACACATCGCCAGACCCGTAGATCGAATAGGTGTAGGTGGCTTCGAAGCATGCGGGGCCCTTGATCGCCCGCACGAGGATGCCGATTATGACCTGTACTTCGCGCGAGTTCACCTGGGTTGCTTCAAACCGCGCCGGTTCCCGTTGCAGCGCATGGACGCCCGACGTGCGCCATTCCCCTGCGGCGCCAGAGAGCGTGTCGTTGTCCGTCGGCGCGCGCCACAGATTGAGGACCGGCCCGCGCTCGATCAGTTCCGTCCGCCCGTATTTCCAGGACCGTATTGCGCCCGGTTTCTTGTCGAAGGCAATGCGGAACCGCTTGCCTTTCACGACAATGCCGTCGCGTGTCGTGGACATGCTCAGTTCGGGCATCGCATCGAGAGAGAGCGGTTCGGCGGGCTTCTGAAACGGGAGCATGAATTGCTCCCAGGCGACGACGTGGCCCTTGGGCGCCCACAGCGTGTCGGCGGCGAGGGCAAAGTGCACCGTCAACCAGTACGCAACTCCGGGTTCGGGATCGAAGCGTTTGAATGGGACGGTCACGGAGGTCTTCGACCTGGGCGCAAGATCGAGCTCGGGCAGTGGACCTTGCTCGATGATCCTATCGTCGGCCCGAAGTTCCCACGTCCCAGCCAAGTGACTCAGTGGAACAAAGCAGTTTCTGTTTTCGATGATGATCAAACCTTTTGCCGGGTCGTCGAGGGTGACGTTCACGGGTTCGAGGATTTTCTTGTACTCCCACAGCGCGGGGTGGGGCGTGCGGTTCGACGCGACGAGACCGTTGCAGCAAAATATGCCGTCCGTGGGCATCTCGCCGAAGTCGCCGCCGTAGGCAAACCACTCGAAGGGACGTTCCTCGAACGCATTGAAGTCCAGGGCAAGCACCGCGCCCTTGAACACTCGAGGCGCTTCAGGAGATCCCGCGTTTTCCCGTATCTCTTTCCGCGAGAGGGCGCGCGCATAGATGCGGGCCGAGTTGATCGCGCCTCTCAATGTGGCACGCACGTGCGGGTCGCGTCCCACAAACGCGGCATAGGAGGCGTGGTCGATGGTTCCCCCGTGCTTGACGGCCGCCGCAAGCTTGCCGTCGATGAAGAGCGAGACTTTCTTCCCGTTGTACACGCCGGCCACGTGGTGCCACGCCTCGAACCAGTCCGGCGGCATCTCGGCGCGCGCGATAACGTAACCATGGTCGAAGATGCCGAACTCGATGGCCTTGTCTTCGTTCTGACGCAAGAAGTATTGCATGTCGCTCTTGGTGATGAACGGGTTCGCGTATTGACTCGGCGCCGGACGCACCCATGCTTCGAGGGTCAGCCTGTCGCCCGTGACGTCAAGCTCCTCCGCCGGCATGACGGCCGCGTACCCGTCCGAAAGTCCTTTCCCGTTGCGTCCTTCCGCGATCTTGCCCACGACCACCGCATAGCGATCCGGGACGGCTGCATCGGGAGTCGTTGTGATGGTCTTCCGCCGGAAACTCTGGTCGGCCCAGTCCCAGATAAACCTGCCCTGCAGGCGCTTGTTGGCCGCAACCGCTTCCCAGTACTCCATGAGGTTCCCGGTGCTGTTGCCCATCGAGTGCGCGTACTCGCACATGATGACGGGGCGGTGATCATCGGGTTTCTGCGCGGTCTTGATCAGGCCGGCCACGCTGGGGTACATCGGCGCAATCATGTCCACGCACGGCGCATCCTCGGCCGGGTGGTAATGGATGAGACGCGTCGGATCGCGTTGGCGGATCCATTCCGACATGGCGTCATGGTTCGCGCCGTGGCCGGACTCGTTCCCGAGCGACCACACAATCACGCTCGGATGGTTTTTGTCGCGCTCGACCATCCGCCGCGCGCGATCTACGAAGGCCTCGCGCCATACCGGGTCTTTCGTGAAGCGATCCCAATACCGGTGGGACTCGAGGTCGGCCTCGTCGAAGAGATAGAGGCCGTACTCGTCGCACAGATCGAGCCAGCGCGGGTCATTCGTGTAGTGCGACGTGCGGACCGCGTTGATGTTGAATCGCTTCATCAGCACGATGTCCCGGATCATGCTCTCGACCGAGACGGCCTTGCCGTGGTCCGGGTCAAACTCGTGGCGGTTCACGCCCTTGATCAGGATCGGGACGCCGTTGACGTGCAACCGGTCGTCCTTCAACTCGACCTTTCTGAAACCGACCCTGCAACTTTCGGCTTCGAGGACGTTCCCGCCGCCGTCCGTCAGGCTCAAGACCAGCGTGTAGAGATGCGGATCCTCCGCGGACCACTTGCGCGGATTCGATACGGGCGCGCGCAATCGGATGACTTCTTCGGAATTGGCCGCGACTTCGACGCGATCCGATTTCAACTCCGAAATCGTCGCCTCGCCAGCGGCGTCAAACAGCGTGGCCTGAATCCGGCCTTCGAGCGGCCCCGCGGCGTAGTTTTTCAACGCAACGGCAACGTCGAGCATCGCGTCGCGATAGTCGTCGTCCAGATCGGTCCGCACGCGGAAATCGCGCATGTGCAGCGGGGCAGTCGCGAAGAGACATACGTCCCGGTGAATGCCGCTCAGGCGCCACATGTCCTGATCCTCGATGTAGCTGCCGTCGCACCAGCGGTAGACGCGCACGGAAATCGTATTTTCGCCATCGACGAGGAATCGAGTGATGTTGAACTCGGAAGGCATCATGCTGCCCTGGCTGTATCCGGCTTCGTGGCCGTTCACCCAGACATAGAACGCCGACTGAACCCCCGCGAAATGCAGGAAGATCTGCTTTCCGCCCGTATGTCGGTCCGCAATACGGGCGCGCCACGCCTCCGGGAGGCTGAACGTGCTCCGGTACGAGCCGACCGGATTGTACTCGTGGTTCGTGAGCGGCGGCTCCGCGGGCGCGCACATGTTGGCGACGTTCATGTAGAAGGTCTGATCGTAGCCGAGCATTTGCCAGTTGCTTGGCACGGGGATCTCGTCCCACTGCGAAACGTCATAGCCGCTCTTGTAGAAATCCGCCGGTGCATCATCAGGGCGCATCACGCAGTTGAACCGCCACGCGCCGTTCAGACTCATGACGAGCGGGGAAGCATCGCGGGATTTCGTCCGTGCCGACTCGGCATCCGGGAAAGGCACGAGCGTCGCGTGCTCCGGCTCCCGGTTCCGGTGCAGCAACTGAGGATTCTCCCAGTCGTTTGCGGAAACCGCGGACAAGGGGTTGCAACCCCTTGCCTCCTCGGAAGCAAACGCGGACCGCGCGCGCACGTGGCTCAGCAACAACACCAACCCCAAGAAGACAAAGCATTGAAACAACATCACGAAACCCTCCGCTGCATGATCGTCCGGGAAGAATACGGAACGAGCGCCGCACGACGCAAGATGATCTTGGACATACGGACACGCGAGGCTGCGCTTGCACACACAGCGACGGGTTAGATGAGATAGCCGCCGTCGCACGCGAGGACGGCGCCGGTTGTGTAGCTGGATGCGTCCGAGGCAAGGTAGATGGCGGCGCCGACCATCTCGTTGGGTTGTGCGTGGCGTCCGAGCGGCACGCCGCTCACGAACATGTCGTGGAACTCTTTAGTCTCGATCAAT
>CAZPMT010000065.1:0-28683 GCA_964587655.1 uncultured Nitrospiraceae bacterium | reverse complement strand
AGGGCCGCTGAGTGAATGGGCGTATTGTGACGGCATTTCTTCACAACCTCTCAGATCAAGCGAACTGGATCGCCTCATACTGCCGCCCCTGGCCTCGCGCGCGTGCTTATTTGCTAACGACGCGCTGCGTTTCCTTGTCGCTCTTTGCCTGGCGCAGCATCTTGTTGAGAAATGCCGAGCGCAAAGGCTTGACCGCCATGGCCGCCTTGAACGGGGGCGACTTCTCGAGAATGCTCAGGATGCGCCCGAGTGCGCGATGGTGAAGTTTCTCCGGATTCTCAAAGATGATCTCGGCCAGCTTCCCGCGCTCGATGGCCATTTGGACGGTGCGGTCAAAGATCGTCTCCGGCGTTAGTGTGCGTTGCGGCCGGGTCTTCATCCGTATCGCGCCGGATTTGCACGAGGAATAACACACGCCGCAGCCCAGGCACAACGATGTATCCAACGCCGCCTGCTTCTTTCGAGGCGGCTGGGCGTCATCGAGTGTGATAGCGCGGACCGGGCACGCCTGGACGCACTTCCCGCACCCGCGGCACTTCTCCAGGTTCAGGTCCATGATCCAGTTGGAGGTCATGATGGCGTTGCGGATGTTGAAAGTCCGCACTGCTTCCATCATGCCGCAGCAACACCCGCAACAGTTGCAGAGGTAGGTTACCTGGCGCTGCACGTTGTCGCCGGTCTGGGCAAGTCCCGCCTCTTTGCACTGCTCGAGAATCCGCATGCCTTCATCAGTGGTGATCCGCTCCGCGGTCCCGCTTCGGATGACGGCCTCGGCGGCGTAGTTCAGCGACAGGCACGCGCGCAACGGCGCGTCGCAGGCCTTCCCGAGATGACTCGCCATGTGCCGGCACGGACAAAGGCCGACTCCGACCGTCGAAGCCGACTTGACGAGATGACTGGAGCGTTCCCAATCCAGTATCTCCGTATGGTCCTCGGGCAACGCCTCCTCGCGCACGAGAGAGCGTCCAACCTGCGTCTGCCCGCTGAAGATCGAGTGCACGAACTTGCCCTCGGTGTGCATGTACTGCTCAAAGAGGCGCGCAAGCTCCGCTAACGGAACGTCGTCGCGCGTCCGCATGAAGGTGAACTCGAAGAATCCAACTACTATCGGCGGGAGAAGGAAGTACTGCTTTCCATGGTGCTGGATGTCCAAGAGGACGCCGCGCTCGGCCATCGCCGTTAACTTCTCCTGCAATTCCGCCTGAGGAATGTCGAGTTTCTTCGATAGGTCCTCGATTGAGGTGGGCTTGCCAGGGAGATGCCGCGCCAGTTCCGCCTCATCCGGACGGAACAGGATCTTGAGGATCTTGATCAGCGTTGGAGAGTCAGGCGCCCCGGTGACCGTGCGGTCCAGCCGTTGCTGCAAGAGCCGGTACGTCCGTTCGTTGTTCGCGACATGTCCCATGTGGTGACTCCCTGAAAATAAGCCCACGCGCGGAACTGCGTGTGAGTTGCAAGCGCTAAGGTACACCAAAGCCCGCGCTCGGATCAATGGCGGCCGTTGAAACCGGGAGAAATCGTCCGAACGATGGACGAGGTGGACTCTATGGACGAAATGGACGGGAACGGGCGTCACCAGTTCAGACATTGTTAAGCGAGTCTTGGGGATGCTCTCCCTTCGGGGACGATCCCTTCCCTCACGACCCGCCCTGCGTTGGCAAACGGACATAGATGCTAACAATGCAGAATATGTCAATAAAAGTCCTTGCATTCCATCCCGAGGTTGTTGTAATATGACGTCGGAGTCGGGGCTTTGTAGGGTATAATTCTTATGCGGAAAACAGGATCTAAGGGTCCTGTAGGAGAGGATCCACGGGTGGTAAGATGAGCCAAGAGAACAGCACAACGGAGCAAGGCGAGGCCAGAGTCGGCATCTCGGCAGAAAGGGGCTGCGATGACGGTTTCGAGGAGTCGGCATCGGACTGTACGGCCAAGTGTACTCAGCGACAGCGCGAGGAGCGCCAAGCCGAGATGCTTGCCAAGCAGCGTGAAGAGATACTGCGGCACAAGTGGATCGAGTCCGAAAAGGCGCAACACGATTTGGGTTCGGAAGCAGCCTTAGACTGGATCCGCCGTTACGCGGCGCAATGGCGCCGGTGGTACGAAGGGGAAAAGGGGCCCAAAGAGGCCTAGCTCCTGAGTACGATCCCGTGTCGAGGCGTGCGCGGTTGAAGTCATGCCGCCGGGGGAAGTGTGAAAGTATGCCTTGCCTGCATTTGCAAAGCCGCCGGCCTTTCTTGATAATGCGTTGACTGTCCCTGGCACACGTCGTGCCGGTGGATTGTGATCTGCCAAGAGTGTGCGGAGACAACGCGTGCAGGTTAATGTCTCTCCTGAGGTGGACAAACTCCTGGATTCCGCCGTAACCATCAGTGTCCGGCGGATGCAGTTCTATGTGGGGGTCGAGCATCTTTTCGAGGCCCTTCTGGATGCTTCCGCGTTGCTGCCCAAAGCCTTCATGGATCGCTACATGGGCGTCTTGCACACCGTCTCGCGAGAACTCGTCCGAGAGGCATGGGTGGGCAGATCGCCCGCCGCGCGAGGCGAGATTTTCTACACGCCGAGGTGCGGGGAGACGCTTGCGTCCGCCACGAAACTGGCGGAACGGCAGGGACATGCGAGCGCGACGGCGGGGCACCTGATGCTGGCATTGCTCGCGGATGCCCACACGGCCCCCAGCAGGGCTCTGGATCGGTTGAACCTTGGGCGTGGAGAGATGATTGCCTTGTTGCGGCAGGAATTGACCGGAGGCACTGCGCCGCTCAGTGTGTCCCAGGATGAACCCCAGGAAAAGGCGACTTCCCCACAGCCTGCCGAACATGGGCCGACGACCGCGCTGGCCTCCCTCACACGTGATCTTACCGACGCGGCCAAGCAGGGAAAACTTGATCGGGCCGTCGGCCGCGATCACGAAATGTTCCAGATCCTTCAGATCCTGGCTCGGAAGAACAAGAACAACGTCATGCTGGTGGGAGAGGCGGGGGTCGGCAAGACCCAGATCGTCGAGGGATTGGCCCTGGCGGGAGCGCGCGGGGGACTCGGCGGCATCCTCACGGGATATAGGATACTCGAGTTGAGTATCGGCGCCTTGCTGGCCGGGACGCAATTCCGGGGCGCCTTCGAGGAGAAGCTTCTCGGCCTGCTCGACGAAATCAAGCGGTCCAAAGACATCATCCTGTTCATTGACGAGGTCCACCTCATCATGGGCGCCGGCGCAACGGCCGGGGATACGGTCGACGTGGCCAACCTGCTCAAGCCCGCCCTGGCGCGCGGCGAGATTCGCTGCATCGGCGCGACGACCTTGCAGGAGTACCGGAAGTTCGTCGAGAAAGACCCCGCAATCGAGCGCCGGTTCCAGATGGTACGAGTTGAACCGCTTACGGAGGTCGCGACGCTCGAAGTCCTCGAGAAACTCGTCCCGTCGCTTGAACGCCACCACGGCGTCCACGTCGGCAGGAGGGCGATCGAGGCCGCGGTGACGCTGACGCAACGTTACATGCCGAACCGCCACCTCCCGGACAAGGCTATCGACGTGCTCGATCAGGCCTGCGCCCGGTACCGCTTGAAAACCATCGCGGCCCGGAACCGGTCGCGACGCAAGGGACACGCGGTCGAGGGCGGGCCCGTCGACAAGGTGACGCCGCACGACATTCGGAAGGTCATCAGTCAGATCACCGCGATCCCGATCGAGGAGATGACCGCCGAGGAACGCTTATTCCTCTCGAACCTTGAAAGCGAGCTAAAGAAAAGGATCATCGGACAGGACGAGGCCGTAGCGCGGACCGTCGCCGCCGTGAAGAAGGCCAAGACTGGCCTGACGGATCCGAATCGGCCCGACGCCGTGCTGCTCTTCCTCGGACCCACGGGGGTCGGCAAGACCCAGCTTGCAAAGGCGTTGGCGGACGAGATCTTCGGTTCGGCCAATCACCTGATTACGTTTGACATGTCCGAGTTCGTCGAAGAGCATTCCGTGTCGCGCCTGCTTGGCGCGCCGCCCGGATACGCCGGGAGCGATGAAGAGGGGCGGCTGACCGCGGCCGTCCGCAATGCGCCGTTTTCGATACTGCTCTTTGACGAGATCGAGAAGGCCCACCGGCGGATCTTCGACATCTTCCTGCCTATCTTCGACGAAGGGCGGCTGAAGGATTCGCGGGGCCGTGAGGTGAGTTTCCGCAACTGCATCATAATCATGACTTCGAATGTGGGCGCGTCGCATGTTTCGCGGACCGAGACCCAAGAGAGCCGCAAGCGTATCATGGATGAGATGCGCAGGCACTTCCGTCCGGAGTTCATAAACCGGGTCGATGACATCGTGCCGTTCTACCCGCTTCTGTTGGAGGATATCCGCAGCATCCTGAGTCTCTGCATCCGTGAGTTGGCGGACCGGCTGAAGGAAAAGAGGATTGGGGTGCACGTCTTCCAAGGTGCTTACGAGTACCTTGCCCAGCAAGGTTACAGCACCGACTTCGGCGCGCGCGAACTGCGGCGCACCGTCGACCGGCTCGTCATCACCCCCGTCAGCGACATGATACTCAAAGAGCAATTCAGGCCCGGCGACACAATCGAGGTCCTGATGGAAAACGAGAAACTTGTATTTCAAAAAGCCTCGCACCGCGAAGAGAGTCAGCCCCAGAATTCATGAGAAATCCCGACTACCCCGATTGCTTCGTAGTGATCAACGGACCCGAGGACGGCACGGAGTTCCCAATCGTCCGCGCGCCGTTCCACATCGGGCATGACGCCTCATGCGCGGTCAACATCCGGCTCGATGACGCCGTGCGCGACTTCCATGTGCTGGTGTCCTCAGTCTCCGACGGGTACCGCATCCGGCGAAACGACGACTGGGCCGTGTACGTCAACGGCAAGCGAGCGGGAATGTTTCGTTCGAAGATCGTGCGCTCCGGCGGAAAGATCAAAGTCGGCAACACCTTATTGTGCGTCGAGTATGCGCCCGACGGCCTCGCAAGCCGCAGTCACGGGATAGTGACTCAGAGCGACCTCGGTTGGGCCGTCAGCCAGGGTGCCCGCGGGCTCTTTTCTCTCGGCAAACAGATGGTCCGGTTATTGACCAGAGTCTTTGGCAAGCTCTTAGGCAGTTGGGTGGGCATCGGCGCGCTGTTCATTTTCCTGTACGCCACATGGCCCGCGTTCCGCTACTACATTCAATGGGCAGTCCACTTCGTCTACTATCGGATCCTACCGGATTAGCGCCCTCCCGTAATTGCCGGTGGGGGCCCTTGCGATTTTGCGTGATTGGATGGTAACGTGCATAAGGCGGAGTGATGAACCTGATAATTAGAGACCTGACCCCATGTGCATGTTCGAGTTGGCAACAGCGGCGCCAAGCGCCGTTAGGGGATGCGGAATGAGCGTGGACGCGCGGAAAACCGAGAAAAAAGTCCTTGCCATACACTGCTTTCTGGACATGAAGCGGCAGAATCTTATTGACGACACGTGCAGGAATGTTGCCAAACGCTTGGGCGACACCTTCTGCCCCGGTTACAGCGGCCATCCACACATCACGTTGGCCTCTTGGCTGGTCACCCGGGAGGAACTTGAAGAGGCGCAGTCCGTGTTTGCCGACAGGCTGACGGACGTGCCATCCGTCACTGTGTCCACCCGCTTGGGCGCCAAGGAGCGGGAGAACCAGCCCGATAGCGTTTCCTACTTCCTGTTTCCGGACACGACACAGGAACTCATCCAGTTTCACGCGCACGCGCATAAACAGCTTGCCTATCCATATGAATCCCAACGTGAAATCGACCTACCCGGCAAATGGTGGCCGCACCTGACGCTGTTCAAGATCCCCAGAGAAATGAAAGACGCAATACGAGACGACCTAAACGTCCTGGCGAATATCCAGGAAGTGACCATTACCCGACTAGGCCTAGTGACCTTTTATCCCACGACCACGGTCAGCGAAGTTGTCCTTCCAGAGAGTAAGTAGCGGCGAATGCGAATGGAACGAACGGGGTCAGGTCTCTATTTATGAGGTCCTCTGAAACCAGTGGAATACTTGAGCATGGCAAACACTTCTTGCGGGGTTGTGGGCGGTGTTTCTGGATAGTAGGGCGCTGTGCCACAATCTACGTGTCGAGCGTTTCTTCGATGTCTATGATCAGGGAAGGGCACGATGTTAAGACAGTACATCCAAACGGCGACGACTAAAGCCCACTACGAGATTATCGAAGACGATGGCGGGTTTCTTGGGACAGTGCCGGGTTTTCAGGGGGTTTACTCGAATGCCCGGACACTGGAAGCGTGCAGGGCGGAGTTGGAGGAAGTCCTTGAGGAGCGGATATTCCTTCGTATCTCACGGCGGCTTTCCGTGCCGGTCATTGAGGGTATCCAGCTTGTCGTGAAGGAAGTGGTCTGATGCCCCCGTTTGGCCCGGTGAACCGCCATCGCGTCAGTTCCCCCTTCAAAGGGGGAAAATGACCGACGGCCTGCGTTATCACGCCCGGGGGCGTGACCAGCCCGTAAGACAAGGGGTTGCAACCCCTTGTCTCTCGATCAAGCGGTCGCGGGACTAACGATTCGCCTTCTTGCCTGCGCCGCTCGGGTCGGTGTGGAGCACCTCACGTTCGTATTCGATTGGATGGCGTTCCTTCATGTCTTCGAGGGTGATGTGGCCGGTGATCCATGACCAGTTCATCGGATACGTGTGCGGGTCGAATATCATGTAGTAGAGGTGCCAGACGATGATTGTGAGAACGGCCAGCCACGCCTCATAGAAGTGGATCAAGGCCACAACGTCGAGCGCGATCTTGGGCAGGAACTTGAGAAAAAGATTGACGAACCACATCGAGAAGCCCGTGACGATCATCAAGAGGGTGCCCCACCACATGCCCCAATACTCGAACTTCTCGATGTAGCTGTACCGATCGAACTTGGGGCCTTGCTTGAAAACGCCGGCCACGTAGCCCATGTTCCAGAATACGTCCCGTATGTCCCTGAAGCTCATCGTCAGGGCGTACAGTTCCTTCCGGCCCGATCTGGTGAACACCAGGAAGTACGCGTTCACCAGCGAGACCGCGACCAAGGCGAGCGCCGAGACCCGATGTACGAACCCGCGCGCCGCCAGCCCCTGCTCGCCATGGAACAGCAGTTGGGCCCACCATGTCTCGGGATACCGCAGCGCGAACCCGCTGAGGGCGAGCGCAATGAACGACACCGTCAACACCAGGTGGCCGATGGTCATCGCGGTCGTGAAGCGGCGATACGTTCCCTCGCCTCCGAGTTCCTGCTTGAACTTCGTTGCGGCGTGCCGGACCATGAGCAGGGTGTTGTGTGCGATGAGTCCGCCGACGACGACGGTGATCATCAGAATGTAGATCAGCCGGACGATGCCGAGCGCCTTCTGCCCCGGATCCGTGGGCATGATATGGACCGCGCCAACCGCGAAATTCGGTCCCGCCTCTTTGTGGCACTTCCCGCAGGTCGCAGGCAGATTCTTGATATTGACCGCGGACTTCGGATCGGACGGCGGCAGTATCTTGTGCGCCTCGTGGCAACTGGCGCAGGTGGCGACCACTTCCGAACCCGCCGCGCCCGCCAGGCCGTGATAGCTGTCCATGTAGCTTGCCTGGCGGCCCGCGACGATCCCGTAACGATACATA
Source organism: uncultured Nitrospiraceae bacterium (assembly GCA_964587655.1). GTDB lineage: Bacteria > Hydrogenedentota > Hydrogenedentia > Hydrogenedentales > SLHB01 > CAZPMT01. The sequence goes on along the minus strand of CAZPMT010000065.1, from coordinate 21,064 downwards.
ATCCGTTCGTCGTCGTGGCATCGGGTGCATGTGGCGGTCACCTGCGCCCGCTTGCTGACCGACGACCCTTCCTGCGCCGGCGCCTCGATGTCGTGTTCGCCGTGACAGTCGATGCAGGTCGGCGCGTCTTTGATTCCGTGCTGCATGGCTCTTCCATGGATGCCTTGTTCGTAATCCGCTTTAGGACCCGGATGGCAGGTCCCGCATGTGTTGGGGATGTTCTTGTGGTACACCTTTGAAGCCGGATCGTCCGACGAGAGCAAGTCGTGGGTCCCGTGACACTTCGTGCAGGTCGCGGCCCTCAGGTCGCCATTCATAATGGTCTGCGAATGCACGCTCTTTAGGTAGCTGTCGGAGGGGTTCATCACGGAGATCATGTGGCTCTTCACCAAAGCCTTATCCGAGTGGCACTTGCCGCACGTGGCCGGCAGATTCCGCGGATATACCGATGAAAGCGGGTCCGCCGTCTTCCGGATGTCGTGCTTGCCGTGGCAGTCGTCGCACGAAGCCGCGCCCTTGTCGCCACGCTGCAACGAGAGGCCGTGGAGGCTCTTATCGTAGACCTCCGCTTCGGCGTGACAGGCGCCGCAGTCGACGTGTTTCAGTTCCTTCGGATGAGGCAGGGACTGGATGTCGGCATGGCATGAAGTGCACAGCTCTGAACCATGGACGGATCCTTTGAAGATAGACTCGTCAATATACAGATGCAGGATGCTCCCGTCTGTCCGAGTCTTGCTTAGATGGGGATCGCTGTGACACTTCATGCACTCCGCGTTTTCCTGTGCAAGGACCGCCGCCGATCCCGCACACACCAAGATGAATATGACACAGTTTGTCGTGGTTTGACGAACTGCCGCGCAAATCATCGCGGCGTTGCCTCGCATCCTTCCACTTTCCCGTTCCATCGCACCTCACCTTCCAGGGCTTTCGAACAAATCGATCAACGATACCTGAAGATCATCGACCACAGAATGAAAAACACCAGGCTGAATCCGGCTGTAAGGGCCAGCGTCCCGAAGACCGCTGACCAGAACCGGAACTCTTTCGGGGCCTCGGGTATCAAATGCTTTTCCAGTTCCCCGGTCGCGACCAATTCCTCGTAAAGCCGGGGACGTTCGCGCGCCAGTTCATCGACCGGCACCCGGCCCGTGAACATCGCCATGTCCATTGGGAACTTCTCCGGGCGGAAATGCGTGTTGAAGAAGTGGATCGTGAAAATGAACCCCACGGCCAGCAGCGCCTCGTCGCTGTGAATGATCGTCGCGAGGTTGATGAACCAGCCGGGCATAATATAGGTGCACAACTCGGGGAACCAAAGGATGATCCCCGTTGTACCGATAATGGCGACGCCCCAGAACACAGCGAAGTAGTCGAACTTCTCCCAGTACGTCCACTGGCCGTATCGCGGACGGGGCCCGATGCGGAGGAACCACTTGATCGTCTGGAAGAACTCACGCACGTCGTTCAAGTTTGGCAGCAGCGAGTTGGGGCTGAAGATCGTCTTGATCCAGCTTGCGCGCGATTTGCGTTTCCGCTGCACGATGACGGCCAGATGTATGGCGAACACGATCACCATGATCACCGCGCACGTGCGGTGAATGACGCCCATCGCGTGGAAGCCGCCTAACATCTTGGACAGGCGCAACGCCCATGGCATGTACGAGAACTTGAGCGTCATCCCCGTGATCGCAAGGCCGAAGAAGCTGAGGATCAGAGCGAAGTGCAACTGGCGAATGATGGGATCGAATCGCTGAAACATCCGCCGGTCGCCCGGGACCGCGGCGGACGCGCGCTTGTGTCCCATCTCCTTAAAGGACCGCGGCAGCCACGCGAGCGTGTGCAACCCGAAGAAGGCGAACGTGCCCACCAACAAGGCGGTCATTCCCCAGAAGGCAAAGAACAGGCCGGGATACTTCACCGGGTCGTGGTGCGTGGCATGGGTGAGATAACCCGCAAACCGGCGATGGGATCCCTCATGGCATTTCCCGCACGTCGCAACGATGTTGTCGCGGCTGATGTGAGAACGCGGATCGGTTACGGGCAGAACGTCATGCGCCCCGTGGCAGTCATAGCACTTGGCGGTCGCCGCCGCCCCCAGTTTTGAGACCTTCCCGTGATACGTGTCGAAATACGTATCCGTGACGTCGCGATGGCACTGCCCGCACGTGTCCAGGATGTCTTGCTTGAATTTGTCCACGTCGGTCCGCGAGATCTTGTGGGCCGTGTGACACGTGCTGCAGACCGGGAGCGGCTTGTCCGTCTTCGAGACAAGCGGCGAGTGTATGCTTTGCTCGAACGTTTTCTCGACCCCCTCGTGACAGCGGCAGCACGTGGCGGGTACGTTGGCTGGGTTCACGCTCGAGGCCGGGTCGCTGCTCGGCAGCGGTTCGTGCGCCGTGTGACAACTGGTGCACGTGGCGGTCACGACGAGGCCGCTTTCGAGCAAGCCCTTACCGTGGATGCTCATCGAGTAGTTCTGCACGATCTGAGTCTGACTGCTGTGCAGGCGCTTGGCCGCCTTCTCTCCTTCCCTGTGGCACCGTCCGCATAGGTCGGGCACGTTCTTGGGAAAGGTCGGGGACGCCGGGTTGATCTTTGACTGAGTCCCATGGCTGCTGTGGCAATCGAGGCACACAGGGGCGCCCGGGTCGTTCTGGGCCAGGAGCTGCCCGTGAATGCCGCGCTTGTGCTGCTCGACCTGATCCGCGTGGCAAATCGAACAGTCCACCTTGGGGATCACCGTCTCGCATGGCCGTGTCAGCGACGCATTCGCGCCGGTATGGCACTGCGAGCACCGATTTTGCGCGTGCGCGGACCCCGTCAGTTCCGCCGTATCCACAGCCGGGATCTCGCGCGAGGCCGCTTGCGCCGGCTTCGCGTGGCAGGCCATGCAGTCCCTGTCGCTCACGCCCTCGTCGTAGTAAACCTTGCGGGCCTCGTGAGGCTGATGACAGTCGATGCAGATCGGAACTTTCTCCGGTTCCTTCTCCCACAATTCGCCGTTGATAACCTTTCGGTGCACCTGCTCGATGAGGGCGTGGCACTTCCGGCACGTTGTCACGACGTTGTCGCGGTTTATTGACGATTGCGGGTCGGTATGCGGCAACACATGATGCGCGGTATGGCAACTCGTGCACACCGCGGTCACCGTCAGGCCTTTTTTCAAGAGACCTACGCCGTGGATACTCTCTGAGTAATGTTGGATGATCTCGTGTTGCTCGATGTTGCGCGTTCGTGCGACTGGGGCGTTATCCGCGTGACAGGTCCCACAGGTTGCCGGCACGTGGATCGGGTTCGTGGACGATGCCGGGTCGCTCGGCTTTTTGAGATCGTGCTTCCCGTGGCAGTCGCCACAGGTGGGAGCAAGGGGATCGCCCGCGGCGAGCTTCTTTCCGTGCAGGCTTCCCGCGTAGATCTCCGCCTCGGCCTGGTGGCATCCCGCGCAATTGACCGGTTTCAGTCCTTCGGGGTGAGGGAGCTCCTTGATATCGCTGTGGCAGAACGTGCATCCCAGAGGCCCATGCAACGAGTTGGAAACGACGTCGCGGTCAACGTACAGCGGCACGACTGTTCCATCGGGTTTTGTCTTGGAGAACCCCTTGTCCCCGTGGCAGAAGTAACAGTCCTCGTCTTCCAGCGCGAAACACACCGGTAGCATCAAGATCGATGCCACCAGGGCGAAGACTATCGCCCCAATGGCTGTTACAGTCGCGCGCGAAAGCCTTGCGCGCGGGATGAATCTGTGAATTTCCAAGAAACACACACTTCCACTACTCGCGCGGAAGCCTTGCGCGCGCGATTCGAGTTTCCGATGGAGCATCCAAAGAAGCCCGCAATCCCTTGCGCGAGCTCATAAGAAGAATACATTATACGTCAACGGAACCCCAAGATGCATCAGGGAAAATACCCCTGTCGCCCCCCGGCTAGTACGGGTAGACCTCGTAGGACATCTGGGCGGAACTAACGACAGGGTAGGCGCTATCTGATACTTCCTGATCCGGCCTGTTAACTCGGCGCGGGAAATCTGCTCCGCGCGAGTGCGACGCGTCTGACGCCCGGAAGCTACTTGATCTGGCTTTGGCCGTGGACTATCTTATGCCATTGCTCATCCGCCGCGGAGTCGCGGGATGTATCATTTTGAACACAACCCTGAGGAGGAACGTTCATGCACACCCCTGTCGCAGTATTGCTTGTTGTGACGCTGGTCACTCTCATTGTCGCCCCGATCTGCTTCGCGCAGGACGCCTCGCCTCCGCGCATCCTGTTCTTCAGCCGATCCGAGGGATTCGAACATAGCGCGGTGTTGCAGAAGGGCGGCAACCCGAGTGTTGCCGAGAAGGCGCTCGGCGAGTTGGCGGCACAAGAACAGGCCCCCTTTACGAGCACCAAGGACGGGACGAAGATCACGGCCGAAAATCTGAAGAACTTTGATCTGGTGATCTTTTACACGCAGGGCGATCTCACTAAGTCCCCCAGTAAGGACGGTGCGCCGCCGGTGACGGAGAAGGGTGTTTCCGACCTTATCGAGTGGGTCAAGAACGGCGGCCGCTTCATGGGGTTCCACTCGGCGTCGGACACGATGCATACACCGGCGGGCGGCGAGGTGACGCCGTACCTGAAGATGGTGGGCGGTGAATTCACGGGTCATGGCCCTCAGTTTGAGGGCACGATCAAGGTCGTCGATCCGGCTCATCCGGCGATGGCCAGCATCCCGCAGGATTCTGAGCTTCTCGAAGAGTGGTACATGTTCAACAATTTCAACAAGGATTTGATACGCGTGCTCGCGCTGCTGGATCCCGGCGCCGCCATCCGAGCGAAGGAAAAGAGCTACGATATCCCGAACTACCCGATCATATGGGTGAGCGCGTTTGGGAAGGGCAAGGTGTATTTCGACGCTATCGGCCATCGCGACGAAGTTTGGCAGAACCCTATCTTCCGGAGCAGCATCGTCGATGCAGGCGCCTGGCTCATGACCGAGGGAACCGAAGGAACCGAGCCGAACTTCGACAAGGTCGTCCCGAAAGAGAAGCCGGTAGAGAAGGCGGCGGAGAAGCCGGCAGAAAAACCGGAGAAGGCGGAGATGAAGTAAGCGCGAGTCCGTAATGATGTTCGCTGAGTGTCAAGACATTTTGTGGCCTCCGGATTGAATCGGGGGCCACGCTTGGTTCGTGAAAGCTTGTTGGGACTACTTGACGGATTGGGGCGCCTGCTGCGCGAGGAATTCGCGGGCGGTCTCGGCGATGCCTTCGGGTTCGAGTCCGCATTCCGCGAGTTGCTCGAGGCGCGCGGCGTGGTCGCAGAAGGTGTCGTTCAGGCCGATGCGGCGGATGGATACTGTCGAGAGGCGGCCAGTCTGCTCGAAGTGTTCGAGGACGGCGGAGCCGAATCCGCCGAGGAGAGCGTTTTCTTCGACGGTGACAATGGGCGTCGAGGCTAACCGTTTCAGCAAGGCGGCGTCGAGCGGTTTCACCCAGCGCGCGTCAGCCACACCCACCGATAGGCCGTATTCTTCGAGTATCTCCGCGGCGCGGAGCGAGGCCCATACGCACGCCCCCAATGCGAGGAACGTGGCGTCGGATCCCTTTCGCAGGATCTCGCCTTTGGCGATGTTGCGCCGGGTCCTTGCGCCGATGGTCGGGGCGGCGTCGCGCGGGTAACGTATCGCGACGGGGCCGGGCTGTTCGAGCGCCCAGTGCAGCATGGCCTTGAGGTCGAGGTCGTCGCGTGGCGCGAGCACCGCAAGGTTAGGGATGGCGCGCAAGAACGAGAGGTCGAATGCGCCCGCGTGGGTGGGGCCGTCCTCGCCGACTAGACCGGCGCGGTCGATCGCGAACACGACGGGCAGGTTTTGCAGGCAGACGTCGTGGATGAGCTGGTCGTAACCGCGCTGGAGGAAAGTCGAGTATATGGCGCAGACCGGGCGCATCCCGCGCGCGGCCAGCCCTGCTGCAAAGGTAACGGCGTGTTGCTCACAGATGCCCACGTCGTGAAAACGTTCCGGGAATCGCTGCTGGAACTTGCTCAAGCCGGTCCCGGTTGGCATGGCCGCCGTGATGGCCACAATGCGCTCATCTTCGGACGCCCTCTCGATGAGGGCTTCCGCGAAAACGTCCGTGAACGTTTCCGCGTGAGGCATCGTCGAGATCCTTTCCGGGGGACGCGCTTCTCCTTCCGTCTCGACACTCTGGGGCCGGGGCGGCTTGACGCCGTGATACTTCGCGGGATCGTTCTCCGCTTCCGGGCATCCCTTGCCCTTCTGCGTGAAACAGTGGAAGAGTATTGGGCCGTGCATTTCCCTCAGGTTCGAGAAGAATGCCACCAGCGCGGGGAGGTCGTGGCCGTCCACGGGCCCGACGTAGTTGAAGCCGAGTTCCTGGAACAGGCCGCCCGCGGTGATAAATCCCTTCACGGACTTCTCAAGACGATGCGCGGTGATGCTCAGGCGGCGCCCGAGCATCCGCTTGACGAAACTGGTCACGTCTTCCTTCGCGCGTTTGTACGGACGAGCCGTGATGAGCCGCGAGAAATAGGCCGATAACGCGCCGACGTTTCGGGCGATCGACATCTCGTTGTCATTGAGGATAACGAGCAGGTCCGTGCCGTGGTGTCCGGCGTGGCTGAGGGCCTCGAGGGCCATTCCCCCTGTCATGGCCCCGTCGCCGATGACGGCGACGACGTGGTGGTTTTCGCCGCGGTAGTCCCGGGCGATGGCCATCCCCAGGGCCGCCGAAATGGAGGTCGAACTGTGTCCCGTTCCGAAGGCGTCGTAAGGACTCTCCGCCATGCGCGGGTAACCTGCTATGCCGTCCTTCTGGCGGAGAGTATGAAACACGTCGCGGCGGCCCGTGAATAGTTTATGTGCGTAGCTCTGGTGGCCAACGTCCCACAAGACGAGATCCTTTTCTAGGTCAAACGTGTGGTACAAAGCCAGCGTCAAGTCGACCACGCCCAGCGGCGAGGCGAGATGTCCGCCGTTCGCATAGACCGTCTCGATAATGCGTTGCCGGACTTCCTTGGCCAGATCTTCCAAGTCTTCCAGGGACAGGGATTTCAGGTCGTTCGGATGGTTGACGAGCGAGAGCAAGGGAAAGCGGACCGGCTCAATGGCCCTGTCCGGTTCGTGGATGGATACCGCCATGGGGGTGACCTCGATTTCATGGACTCGAAGTAAAGTATAGCACACTCGACCCCGGCGCGATAAGCGCCCTGAAGCTCCTGGCCTATGATGCTTCAAAGGCTATGTTTGAAGACGTGCCGGGTTATCCGAATGTTGAGAAACTCGACCACGGCGGTTACTCGGCGAGTTCCGCTAGAATGCGCTGGGTTTTCTCGGTTATGGGCCATGTGCCGCTTTCAACGAACCGAACGTCGCCGCTTAAGTAGAGGACCCAGGCGCCACGGATGCGGTTCGGACCTTCAACATTATCAGCATTAATATGGCCCAGGTCGCGTTCGATAAGAACGGGGATCTTGCTAATAGTAGCAGCAGAGATCTCGTTGGTTGGAACAGCGCCCTCCGCGCGCAGAAGCTCGCCCACGCCTTCGGACAGCCTGTGAAGGACCCGCGTTCCTTCGCCGTTTTCCACTACCAGGTCTCCGTCAAAAGTTCCGCCTTCTGCGATCTGCTTGCGGTACGCCTGCGCAAATACCTCGACATCGTCCTCGTCGCGTACGGCGTACCCGAGGTAGAAATAGCTCTGATCATCGAAGGGGCTGGCGGGTCCTGTTGTCGGCTGCTTTGCATAGCGAATGGTTGGACACGTGAGGCGCGGGCCGATGTCATCCTTCTGAGGAATCGCCTCGGCCGAGAACATGAGCACGCCGGGTTGCGAGGACAAAGGGGGATAAAACTGTCCCCGACTCTCGTTCACATATTCCCGCAACGCGTAGTGCACCCGCTTAAGATTGTTCCCGCAGACGGCCATATCCAAGTTATGGCGGCCCTTGCCAACGAAAGAAAGAACTAGAAGAGAAATCACCGCGACGTTGATATAGCCGACCATGGCTCCGAACAGGGGGCGCCACGTCACGCCGCCGGTTCCGGGAACACGCCTGACCCTGGTGATGGCAATATGTACGAAAACAAAAGCCGCAAGCGCAATGAATTGCGCGGCAACTCCGAAGAATAGAAGAAAACTAGGGGGAATAAGCCGCCCCACGAAAGACGGCCGCCATAGAAGAATCAGCGCGACCGTGAGGTAGCCGACCAAGGCCGCGAACAGGGGGCGCCACGTCATGCCGCCGGTTCCGGGATCACGCCTGCCCTTGGTGATGGCAATGTGTCCGGTAACAATGGCCGCAAGCCCCATGAATAGCGCGAAAATCTTCATGCAATAAAACGGAAGATAAGAAAGGGGAATAAGCCGCCACACGAAAGGCGGGCGCCATTGAGCCCATAGGTCCTGAGAACTCAATACGGCAGCCCAAAGCAGAGAACACGAGAGAATGGCCAGGATCAAACTCGCGTTCGCTAACTTTCGAGCACGTCTGCTGTGGGATGCTTGCGCCAGAGCTTCTGCGCCGAGGCTATCGCCTTCGCTCGGGCCGGGCGGCACGATTGGCTTAGTCATTCTTGCTCCTTCCACAGGGCCTGTCGCGCCTCTCTTTTCAGCGCGCTGGCCACATCTCTCCTCGCCCATGGCACTCCAGGAGGAGCGGTCGCACATTTCTGCGACCGTGAAGATAGGGCTCCAGCCTGCTCGCTGACGGCATGGGTTCGCCGCCTTTCTAGAGTCCAGTATATCACAGCGTCGTCTTAGGCTCCCCCTTCTTCCGTCGCACCTATGGAAAAACGGAATGGAAGTCTGCATGGTTCAGGATTCTGCAAACCAATGGAGGACAACACGATGATTCTTAACCAACTTGGTATCTTTGGCTGGAAGGAAGAGGACGAGAACCTCGTCCTGGCTTCCCTCCTAACCGGCGACGGCTTGTCTTCCGGAGCGAGTTGCAGTAACCTGAAGGTGTCCTTGACTTGGATTGATCGCGGTTGTTAGAGTGCCACCTGCCATGCAGGGGTTTTCTTGAGTCCAGATTCGGCAATTGGAGCCAGTTGGGTTTGTCCAAGTAGTGGACAAAGTGGACGCAACCTTGCAAGCGATCTTTAGTTGGCGTCCACAAAGTCCACGCCGTCCACTATTTCGGGAAGCACCTTCAATTTTGACTGCCGGATCTAGGTTGAAGTCTTTTAGCGCGATTGCGCCGCCGGGAGATGCATGATGATACAGGAATTCGTCGCGATGATCGTCCGCCGCCAGGACCTGACGCGGGAGCAGGCGGCTGAAGCCATGCGGACGCTCATGTCGGGCGAGGCGACGCCGTCTCAGATCGCGGGTTTTCTTGTCGCGCTGCACATGAAAGGCGAGACGGTGGAGGAGATCACCGGCTTCGCGGAAACGATGCGGGCGATGGCGACGCGCGTGCCCACTTCGCGGCGGCCACTCGTGGACACGTGCGGGACGGGCGGCGATCGCTCCGGGACGTTCAATATCTCGACGACGGCGGCCTTCGTGGTTGCCGGCGCGGGGGTGGCGGTGGCGAAACACGGCAATCGGAGCGCCACGAGCAAGTGCGGCAGCGCCGACGTTCTCGAGGCCCTGGGCGTTAACATCGATGCTTCTCCGGAAAAGGTGGGCCGATGCATTGACGAGATCGGCATCGGGTTCCTCTTTGCGCGTAAACTGCACACTGCCATGAGGTACGTGGGCCCCGTGCGGACGGAACTGCGGATTCGCACGGTCTTCAACATCCTCGGTCCGCTCACGAATCCCGCGTCTGCCTGCGGCCAGGTGGTGGGCGTGTTCGATGCGAGTCTGGTGAAGCCGCTGGCGGCGGTCCTGGCGCAACTGGGATCCCGGCACGCTTTTGTCGTGGCGGGTTCGGACGGTCTTGACGAACTGACGCTGGCCGGTCCCTCGGTCGTGGCTGAGGCCCGGGGCGGAGCGGTCAAGACTTACGAGGTTTCGCCCAAGGAGTTCGGTCTGGCGGAAGCCGGGGCCGAGCAGTTGCAGGGCGGCGATCCCGAAGCGAACGCGGCGATTCTCCGCGATGTTCTCAGCGGGAAGAAGGGGCCGCATCGGGACATCGTACTCCTTAATGCGGCGCCCGCGCTGATCGCGGGACAGGCCGCTCCGGATTGGGCATCGGGAATAACTTTGGCAGCGAAGTCTGTTGATTCAGGCGCGGCTTTGGCCGCGCTGGAGGGTCTGGTGCGAGCATCCCATGATTCTTGACGAGATTTGCGTCCATAAGAAGGAGGAAGTGGCACGGGCGAAGGAAGCCGTGCCGCGGGCTCAGCTTCTCGAACGCATCGAGGGCATGGCCCCGCCGCGCGATTTCCGCCGTGCGTTGCGCGAAGAGGGGATCGGCCTCATCGCGGAGTTCAAGCGGGCGTCGCCGTCCAAGGGCACGCTCATCGAGAACGCCGATCCCGCGGATTTGGCCACGCTCTATGAAGCGTCCGGCGCGCGGGCCATATCGGTGCTCACGGATCGACGTTTTTTCCAGGGGTCCCTGGACGATCTGGGCACGGTGCACACGAACACGAAGCTGCCGTGCCTCCGCAAGGATTTCATCATCGATGAGTATCAGATCTTTGAGGCGCGGGCGGGGCATGCGGACGCGATCCTACTGATTGTGCGCATACTTTCCGATCAACAGTTGAAGGACTACCTCTCGCTTGCGAAGACGCTTGGGCTGGACGCGCTCGTCGAGACGCATACCGCCGAAGAGATCGATCTAGCTCTGGTCGCGGGAGCGCACATAATCGGCATAAATAACCGAAACCTCGACACGTTCGAGGTGAGCTTGAAAGCGACGGTCGAATTGAGGAAGCATGTGCCGGGAGGCAACGTCCTTGTGAGCGAGAGCGGGATTCACACGCGTGACGACGTGCGCACGCTTGAAGACAGCGGCGTCGATGCGATCCTTGTCGGCGAGGCGCTTGTGACGAGTAAGGATATTCAAGCAAAGATTCGGGAGTTGCTCGGCGGTGATGAAGGTTAAGATCTGCGGCATAACGAACCTTGATGATGCGCTGGCGGCCTGCGAGGCGGGCGCCGATGCCCTCGGCTTTGTTTTCGCGCCGGAGGCCAAGGCCCGGAACCGGTACATCGCGCCGGAAGAGGCGCGGAGCATCTGTCACGCGCTGCCGCCCTTCATCCAAAAGGTGGCCGTTTGCGTGAACGAGCCCATCGATCATCTTATGCAGTACCTGCATTTCATGAACTACGTCCAGTTGTGCGGCGAGGAAAGCGTGGTTGACTGTCAATTCGTGGCGCGGCGCGCCATTAAGGTGTTCCATGCGGGGCCCGATTTCCGGCCCGAGGACATGCTCGAATATCCGGCCAAGGTCTTCCTTCTTGACGCGTGCGTTCCGGGGGCGCACGGCGGCACGGGCGCCACGTGCGATTGGGAGGTTGCGCGCCGGGCCGTTGGATTGGGGCGGCCGATTATACTGGCCGGCGGACTGACGCCGGAGAACGTGGCGGAGGCAGTCGCGCAGGTGCGCCCATACGCGGTGGACACTTCAGGCGGCGTCGAGAGCGCGCCGGGAAAGAAAGATCATGAGCGAATACGCCGTTTCATCCAAAACGCAAAGCAGCTACCCGTATCCTGACGCCCGCGGGCGTTACGGCCCGTATGGCGGCAAGTTTGTGCCGGAAACGCTGATGTCGGCGCTCGGTGAGCTGGAAAAGGCATACGCGGAGGCGAAAACGGACCCCGAGTTCCAGCGGGTGCTTCGGGATTACCAGATCCATTACGTCGGGCGCCCGACGCCGCTCTACTTCGCACGGCGTTTGACGGAGCAACTCGGCGGCGCGAAGATCTATCTCAAACGCGAGGACCTCGCCCATACGGGCGCGCACAAGATCAACAACGCGCTTGGCCAGGTGCTGCTCGCCAAACGAATGGGGAAGCGGCGCGTCATCGCCGAGACGGGCGCGGGCCAGCACGGCGTCGCCACGGCCACGGCGGCGGCGCTGCTCGGACTCGAGTGCGATGTCTACATGGGTACCGAGGATATCGAGCGGCAGAAACTGAACGTGTTCCGGATGCGGCTTCTCGGGTCGCGGGTTGTCCCCGTGGCCTCCGGCAGCCGGACGCTGAAGGACGCCATCAACGAAGCGCTGCGCGATTGGGTGACGAACGTCGGCCACACGCATTACGTGCTGGGGACGGTGCACGGGCCGCACCCGTTCCCGCTGATCTGCCGCGATTTCCAGAGCATCATCGGCAAGGAGACGCGCGTGCAGATTCTCGAAATGGAAGGCAGACTACCCGACGTCATGATTGCGTGCGTGGGCGGCGGGAGCAATTCCATAGGCCTGTTTTTCGACTTCCTGCACGAGAAGAACATCCGGATGATCGGCGTCGAGGCCGGCGGCCTCGGCATCACGACAGGCATGCACGCGGCGCGTTTCGCCGGGGGCCGTGAAGGGATGCTGCAAGGAGCCTACAGTTTCGTGTTGCAGGACGATAACGGTCAGATCCTCGGCACGCACAGCGTTTCAGCAGGTCTCGACTACGCCAGCGTCGGACCGGAGCACGCATTCCTGCACGACACGGGCCGGATCGAGTATACCTTCGCGACGGATGAGGAGGCGCTCGATGCGTTCCAGCGGATCAGCCGCCTCGAAGGGATCATACCCGCGCTCGAGAGTTCACACGCGGTCGCGCATGCCGTGAAAGTCGTGCCGGATATGCCGCGCGATCACATTGTCATCATAAACATGTCCGGCCGCGGCGACAAGGACGTTCAACAGGCAGCGCGCTTCATCATGCCGGACGAGAAGTTTTAGGTCACTGGATCATCCCGTAAAGAATTCGCGCCGGTTGGTTTCGTGGCCGCGGCGTCCTCGCCGCGTCTTCGGCAAGAACCGCTTGATGAGAAGTATGTGCGCCGAAACGCGGCGAGGACGCCGCGGCCACGAAACCTCGCGAATGCTAAGAAACGTTTGATCTGCTCTTGCACGCAATCGTGGAACGGATCGATCTCTTGACAATAATGCCCGACGGACGGATACTGTCTGATGTCGGAGGTGAATTCCATGAAGGTCGAAATCGAAAGAGAAGACGACGGACGGTGGATCGCGGAGGTCCCGGATCTTCCTGGTGTTATGGTCTACGGCGCGACCCGGCAAGAGGCAATAGCCAGAGCGGAAGCTCTGGCGCTACGCGTCATTGCAGACCGTCTCGATCACGGAGAGGTCATTCCCGAACTGGACGACCTGTTCGCGGTTCCCGCATGAATCCCTGGCCTTCCAGCCTCTCCCTACTCTTACACCTTGAGGAAATGGAATGAACCGAATTGAGAAGCGTTTTAAGGAGTTGGCGGCGCGAGGCGAGACCGCTTTCATCCCGTATATCACGGCGGGCGATCCTACGCTCGAACGGACTGCCCAGCTTGTCGTCGAACTGGAGAAAGCCGGGTCGGACGTCATCGAGTTTGGCGTGCCTTTCTCTGATCCCGTCGCGGACGGGGTCGTCAATCAGGAGGCCGCGCAACGCGCGCTGAAGCACAACGTCTCTCTGCACGACATCGTGTCGCTAGTAAAACGGCTGCGTTCGACCACGCAGATACCATTGGTCCTCTTCACGTACTTCAATCCGGTCCTGGCGTACGGACTCGAAGCCCTGGCCGCGGACGCGGCGGATGCGGGCGTGGATGGGATCCTCTGCGTGGATCTGCCGCCCGAAGAGGCAGGGGAATACAAACGGCTGCTCGACGCGAAGGGCATCGCAACGGTGTTCCTCATCGCGCCGACAAGCACGCCGTATCGGGTGAAGCTCATTGCCGAGAGCTGCAGCGGTTTCGTGTACTACGTTTCGCGTACTGGCGTGACCGGCGAGCGCGCCGATATCGCGGCTTCCGTGAAATCGATGGTGGACCAAATCAAGGCGTGCACATCGACGCCGGTAGCCGTCGGGTTCGGCATCTCGACGCCCGACCAGGCCGCGCAGGTCTCGGGTTATGCCGATGGCGTGATCGTGGGAAGCGCGATCGTTCGTATGGTGGGCGAACTGGGCGATACGGACGAAATGCCCGCTAAAGTGGGCGCGTTTGTCAAGTCGTTGGCCGACGCATGCAAGGGACGGGGGAGGTAACGTTCGTGTCTCTTGAACGGGCGAGTATCGAGAATGCGATGGATTCTGCGCTCGAACAGGGCGCGACCGACGCGGAGATTGTCCTCACGGGGAACACGGGTCTCGAGATCGCGGTCGCCAAAGGCAAAGTGGAAACCCTTGCGCTATCCGAGTCCATCGGTGTTGGTGTGCGTGTGTTCACTTCCGACCGGCGAATGGGATTTGCCTACACGACCTCTCAAGAGGGCCTCGACCGCGCGGTAAAGGCGGCGTGTGAGAACGCTCTCGTCACCGAGCCGGATGAGCACAACGTATTGCCCGGCGCGGTTGACGTATCGGACGACGATTGGGCGGAACAGGATTTTGGTTCGATTGCGGTGGGGGAGAAGGTGGAGCTTTGCCGGCGGCTCGAAGAGGAAACCCTTGCGGCGGACGCGCGGATTACGCATGTGGATCGGGCCGAATACTCCGACACACGGTGGGAGTACCTGATGGCGAACTCGCGCGGACTCTTCCGCAGGTTTCGGAACGCGCAGTGCTCGTGCGCCGTGGTGGCGGCGGCAGCCGAGAAGGGCGGCGAACCGGAGATGGGCTGGGAGTTCGATTCCGCGCGCAAGTTTTCAGGTCTGCGGCGGGAATGGGTTGTCCGGCGTTGCGCGGAACGCACGGTGCGCGGTCTCGGAGGGACGCCCTGCGTCACGGGCGCGAGGCCGGTTGTGTTGGAGAATTTCGTCACGATGCAGTTTCTGGGCGTGCTCGGACCGGCGCTCATGGCCAACAATGTTCTGAAAGGGAAATCGCTGTTTGCAGGGAGTCTCGATGAGGCCATCGCGTCCGAGCACGTCACGGTTGTCGATCAGAACGACCTCGATGAGGGATTGAACCGCATGCCGTTTGACGCGGAGGGCGTTTCCGCACAGGCCACGGCGCTGATCGACCAAGGACGGCTGCGCGGGTTCTTGCAGAATAGTTATACGGCGCACAAGATGGGACGAAGCACGACCGCAAACGCCGGACGCGGCGGCGGGTTTCGCAGCGTGCCGGAAGTCAGCGCCTCGAACTGTTTCATGAAGGCCGGCAAGCACTCGCCCGAGGATCTCTTCGCCATGGCGGGTACGGGACTTTTCGTGACTGGCGCGTTGGGCGTGCATACCGCCGACCCGATCTCAGGCGATTTCAGTTTCGGCGTCTCCGGCCTCGAGATCGAACAAGGCCGCCTCGGCCGCCCGTTTCGCGGCGTAACCGTGGCCGGGAATCTCAAGGACCTGCTGAAGGGAATCCGCGCGGCGGGCAACGACCTGCGTTTCTTCGGCGCTTACGGCGCGCCGTCCGTGCTGGCATCGCAACTCATGGTCAGCGGCGCTTAGGGCACTGATCGGTCCGATCTGTCCGATTGCCCGTTTTGCCTGTGTGGGGGGCCACGTGTATACTTACTTTCTGGTACTGTTCCGGAAGGCGCAGCAGGTTTCCTGACGGTTGCGTGGCGGTTCCCTGAATATGCAAGAACTTGAGAGTGACATACTGGAAAGATTCAGAAGCCTCTTGCAGAGGCGTGTGCCCGTATCCAGGCTTATTCTCTTCGGGTCTCGTGCCCGTGGAGACGCCGATCCGGAATCCGACATGGATGTTGTTGTGGTTTTGGACACAGAATGGGATTGGGAACTGCGCGATTACATAAGTCGTTGCGCCTGGGAGGCCGGATTCGAACACGGGGTTGTCGTGGCGCCGGTGGTGTTCAGCCGGTACGAATGGGAGAACGGCCCTGAGCGTTCTTCTTTGTTCGTTCAATCCGTTATGGCCGAAGGGATTCCAGTGTGAGCAGGGAAGACGTAGTGGAACTGGTCAGACTGCGCCTGGACCAGGCTGAAGGCGTCTTGGCCGATGCTAAATGCCTCCTGGACGGGAATGGTACAATGAACAGTGTCGTCAATCGCGCATACTACGCGATGTTCTATGCGACGCTGGCCGCGCTGCAGAGTGTTGGCCGAGCCCCGCGCAAGCACACGGGAGTCATAAGCCTATTTGACACGGAGTTCGTGCTCAAAGGCGTCTTTGCGAAAGAGATGTCGGCTGACCTTCACAATGTTTTCGAATTCCGACAGGAATCGGATTATCGGACGGTGAAGCCGATGCCGCGTGAGAGGGCGGAGGTTCTTTATCACAAGGCCGTGCACTTCGTGCACGCGGTAAGAAACCATCTGCTTTCCGATATGGCAGGTTGAGAATTGTGTCGACGGGAAAGTGAAGCGGAGCAGGGATACGCGTGGAAGCAAACCTCGAAGCGCTTAATACGTTTCTTCTGATATTGTCTTTGGTGGTGGGGTGCATGGTCGGGAGTTTCCTGAACGTGTGCATCTACCGTCTGCCGCGGAATGAGTCGGTGGTTCGTCCGAGGTCGAAGTGTCCAAAGTGCGGGAACGGCATCGCCTGGTACGACAATGTGCCGATCGTGAGTTGGCTCGCGCTCGGGGCGAAATGCCGGTATTGCGGCGAGACGATCAGTTGGCAGTATCCCTTAGTGGAGGCCATCACGGGGGCGCTGTTTGTCTGCGTGTACTGGCGGTTCGGCATGGTGGCGGCGACGCCGGTGTACATGGCGCTTGTCGCGGGTTTGATACTTGTCACGTTCGTGGATCTCGCGGACTGGACGATCCCGAACGAGGTAACGCTGCCCGGGATTCCGATCGGGGTCGCGTGCGGGTTGGTGGGGATGTTTGTTCCCGCGACGGGTTTCATTGTTCACGACGTCTTCGACGCCATGATCGGGGTGGTGCTCGGCGGCGGGATCTTGTACGGCCTCGACAAGCTGACCGTGCTCGTGGCCAAGAAGCGCGGCATGGGCTTTGGAGACGTTAAGCTGCTGGCCATGCTTGGGGCGTTCCTTGGGTGGAAGAGCATCTTCATTATCATCATGATCGCGTCGTTGATCGGCAGCGTAATCGGCGTGACGCTCCTCGTGATCCAGAAACGGACGGGGCCGCAGACCGAAGGGGCGCCGCAAGGGGGCCACTATCTGCCGTTCGGTCCCTACCTCGCGCTGGCGGGACTGTTGTATCTCTTCTTCGGGGAATGGATGATCGCGGCGTACGCGAACTTCCTGCACGCGCCCGATACGGGCCCGGGATCGCCGCTGCTGTGACGCTGAACCCCCATTCGGAAATCGTCCGGATTCCGCTGCCCACGCTTTTTCCAGTGGGCCCGGCGAACGTGTTCCTTGTGAAGGACGATGTCCCTTTGCTCGTTGACGCCGGCGCGAAAGTGCCTGACGCGTACGAGCGGCTGACGGCGCAGTTGCAGGAAAACGGGTTGAGGTTGAGCGACATCGGGCGGGTGCTGCTGACGCACGGGCACTTGGACCACATCGGTCTTCTTGCGGAGATCGTGGCGGAATCCGGGGCGGAGGTGTACGCCCATCCGTATGTTGTCGAGCAGTATCGCGCCTACCAGGAAGGTGTGGACGAAAACCTCGAGTTTCTCAACGGAATCATGCATCGTTTCGGTGTGCCGGAGGAGAGCATTCGGCGGGTGCTCGCGGAGCGTTCGGGTTTCAGGGCCCTCGCCAGCCAGGTCGACATCCAATACGCGGTGTCGGATTGCGAGAACGTTGCGGGGTTCATCGCCTGTTATGTACCCGGGCATTCGGCGGCCGACGTCCTCTACTACGACCCGCACCGGCGTGTCGCGTTCACCGGCGATCACGTGCTGCGGAACGTCAGTCCGAATCCGCTCCTCCGAAAGCCCCGGCCAGGGCAAGACCGCCGCAAGAGCCTCATTGAGTACCAGCAGTCGTTGAGGCGGACCTACGCTCTCGATATCGAGGTCTGCTACCCTGGGCACGGGGAACCCTTCGTAAACCATCACCGGGTCATCGATAATCTGTTTGAACGGCAAGAGCGGCGCACCGCCCAGGTGCTATCGATGCTCGAAGGGCGGGTCCTGACGCCTTATGAGGTCATGAAGCGGCTGTTCCCTAAGCTCGACCTGAGAATGCTCAACCTGGGATTGAGCGTGGCCGTGGGACATATCGAGCTTATCGAGGAGCGCGGCCAGGCGGTTGCCGAGGACCGGGATGGTGTGGTCTACTATCGGTTGACGGCGTGCAAAGCGTGAGGGAACGACGTGGCCGGGAACGCGATAGGACTGCTGCGGTTCGAAGAGGCCTACTTCGAGCGGATCTGGGGCGGCGAAAAACTACGGACGCTGTACGGCAAGCGTATCCCGCGCGACACGCCTATCGGGGAAGCCTGGCTGATAGCGGACCACCCGCAACACGAGGGCGTGGTCGCCGAGGGTGCGCATCAAGGGAAGACCCTGCGGATCCTTCTCGAAGAGAATCCCGCCGGCCTCCTGGGGGCAAGGCCACGCGTGACCGTTCACGGGCGTTTCCCGTTGCTCCTCAAGATACTCGATGCCAAAGAAGTCCTGTCCGTCCAGGTGCATCCCGACGATGCCTGTGCTGCGGAACTCGGCGAGCCCGACGCGGGCAAGACGGAAATGTGGCACGTCCTCCAGGCGGACACGGGCAGTGAACTGATCTGCGGCCTGCGGCCTGAAGTTACGCCCGACGTCTTAATGAAGGCGGTCGACGACGGTTCGATCGAGCGCCTCATGAAACGTTTCGAGGCGACGGAAGGGACGTCGGTGTTCGTTCCCGCCGGGACGGTCCATGCCATCGGCGCGGGCGTCGTTCTCGCCGAGATCCAGCAGAACAGCGACATCACGTACCGTCTCTATGACTGGCGGCGCTCCGACGCTTCAGGCAAACCCCGCCTGCTGCACATCGAGAAGGCGGCCCACGCCATCCACTTCGGTTCCTCCCACGAGGGCGTCGTGCCGCCGCCTTGGCGTGCTGTAGACGCGACGTCCCCGTCGCGTTTGGAAAGCGGCGAGGACGCCGCTTCCACACTTGCGGACGGCGTTTCGACCCGCGCGCTCTTAGCGAGTTGCCCGCATTTCGCCGCCGAGTTGGTCCGCGTGTGCGACGCCTGGGAACGGACGGTGGCGGGGGAGACTTTCCACATCGTCTTGGTCACCGCTGGCGCCTTGAGGTTTTCCATGGGCGACGAGGAGACACTTGTGGGTCCTGGACAGGCGTTGCTTGTGCCAGGGAGCGTGGCGAGCTTCGTTGCGAGGGGGAAAGGACTGCTGCTCGACTACTACGTTCCCGAACGTTAGGGCGGTCGCCCAAGTTCCATATTGGAGCACTTTGAGCCTGCGGCCCGCCGCATGGCCACTTAATACATAGAAAGTTGAATCCATGCACGGAAACCAGACCTTGATTTGGGGAAGGAGCGCGTATGCAGGACGATGCGCAGTTGGTTTTCCGGTGCCTCGAAGGCGACACCGAAGCTTACGGAGACCTGATCCGGCGGTATCAAGGGGCGGTCTACTCGACGGCCTTTTACTACGCGGGCAGGTACGGGGCTGCGGAAGATGTTGCCCAGGAAGCCTTTATGGCGGCCTACCGAAGCCTTCCCTCGCTGAAGGAGGCCGAGAAGTTCGGCCCGTGGCTCAAGGGGATCACGTGTCGGACGGCCAGCAACTGGCTTCGCCGGCACCAGCGGCGCCTCCTGACGGAAACGCCGCTGCCACATCGCAGACCGATGAGCATCGAGGACGCCCGAGAGGGACCAAGAGGAAACCTGGAACGGGACGAGCGATTCGAGCGCGTCCAGCGGGCAGTTGATTCTTTGCCGGAACGGTATCGGCTACCGGTGATATTGCGGTACCTTCAAGAGTTGAGTTATGACGAAATAACCGTCTTTACGGGTGAGACCCGGGATGAAATCCGGGGAATACTTCAGCGGGCGGGACGTCAGTTGAGGGATTTATTGGCTGATGTTGACGAGGAAGAAGGAGAGATACGTTGGCGACCTGTAAGCAAATAGAGTCGATGCTTCAGGCCAAGATCGACGGCGAGCTTGGGCTCGCGGAAGGCGTTATTATCGACCAGCACTTGGCCGAATGCGCCGCCTGCGCCTCCATGTTGCGCCGCCAGCAGCGGACCTCGGCAATGCTCTTTGAGACCTTTGAACCGTACCGCCTCGGGCGGGAGTTGGGGCAAAGGGTAATGGAGCACTTGCCGGAGATGGAACCGCTTCGAATCGACGTGGAGGGCGTGAATTGGCGGGCGAAGACCCCGTCCGGCCGTCGTGCTTGGTGGGCGACGCTTGTGCCGGCGGTGGCCGCGCTGATTCTGCTCTGCCTGGCGATTCCCATCTACTTTGCATGGCCGAAAGCGCCGGAGACTGGGGCAGGAGTTGTCGGAATAATCACTCATAGTAAGGGAACGGTCACGAGCGCGGCGAGCTATAGCGGTGGTGCGGCTGGGTCAGCGGTCAAGAGCCTGATATCCTGTGGTTCGCGTTACGAAACCGGGCCGGGCGCGCGGCTGATGCTTTCGTTGCGAGGGCCGACGCAGTTGAAAGTGGATGAGAATTCGCGGGTCCGCGTGTTCGACGATCGGGGATTTAGCATTGATACCGGCCGGGTAAGCTTTAATGTTGCGAAGGACGCGCGTCCGTTCGTCGTGAATACGCCCTTCAGCACTATCACGGTGCTGGGGACCGAGTTCGAGATCGCGGTCGACAGCGAGAAGGCGCTCGTTACGTTGAAGACGGGCAAGATACAGCTCGAAAACGACGTGACTCGAAGTGAATTGCAGCCTGGAGAACAGGTCGCGGTGAGGTCCGGGAAGACCCACTTGGCGCCGGCCAAGGTTGACGCGGCCGGCGTGATGCAATGGGCCGAAGCGATCGTCCCGGACCAAGAGGCCTACGTTCTATTCACGCGTCAGATCCAACCGCATTCGACCGCCGAGCTTCCCGGAGAGGAAGTCTTTGCGATTATCACGACGAGAGACAACGTGGCGCGCCCCATCACGGCGTTTTACGTGTCTTGGAACCCGGATGGGCTCTCGACGGGCCATTGCGGCTATGATGTGCGGGTGTGTAACGAGACTATGGTCGAGTTGTTCAGG
>CAZPMT010000064.1:0-29263 GCA_964587655.1 uncultured Nitrospiraceae bacterium | reverse complement strand
TTATACTACATCTGACGGCCCGATTTGTTACAAGTGGTGAGAAATCCGGGCTAGGTTCGCACGCATGAACCACATCAGGGGAGTGGGTGTTGATTGCCACTTGGCGAACCGGATTGTCTTCTCCGAGTGGTTCCGAGGGATCGACGGCAATATCGCGCAAGAGCTTAACCATGGCGGGGGCCCTGGCAGGGTGTATTCCATTCTCGGGTTCTTCGAGACATATGAGGCCGCGCGCCAAGGGGTCTACTGATAGTACTGAGAGGGCAAGGAAACGCAACGTACCATCGGACAGCGAATGCGCAGGATGATAGACGCCCCCCGAATCCTTGGCTTCCAACGTTAGTGTTTCGGTCTTCGGGTCATCCAGGACACGAATGTCACGGACATCGTCAACGAGTTCAGCCAACCGATTCGCAAGTTCAGCAAACACTTGCCCTCGATGCTTTTCCTGTTTCTGAAGGCGCCTAACCGCGGCGGGCAGGTTGGCGCCGCGCGCGTTAATCTGATCCGGATCTCGATATGACGACGGTGCACGCATGGCAGATGGTTCGAGCATGAACGTCCGCCACGAAAGCAATTCTTTCCTTGCGGCGAAGACGGTCGGGTATTCACTCGTGTTAACGCCGCTTAGGGCCGTACGAAGGGCGCGCTTCGCCGGAACCTTCATAAGGCGGCCATGTCGCTTATCCTGGTGCAGTCCAATCTCCCCGGATTCCTCCTGGACCGATATATATGGCTTCGTCCTTTTGCCGCGCAGATACATATCCGCAAAATAGTCTGAAGTCTTGAAGAACTCTACCTCCATGGCCTCTTCCCTGAGGATTGGCTCCAGAGACTCCTCAAGGAGTCGCAGCCGCGGCGGCGATTCGTTTTCGTCCATTTGAAAGCCGACTCTGTAACGCAGCACGCATTTCGTTGCTTCGGCCAGTACCCCGAAATCATCCTCGACCTGAGGTTCGACGATCATGTCCGCCTCAAGTCGAATCGTGGGAGCAACATAGTTCCCAAAAAGAGTGAAGAGGCGTCTCGGATCGGGCGATCTGCCGCTCGACTCGCGAAGCTGAGCGACGGCGCCCATGATTGGGTTTTCCGCCAAGAGGCTCAGAAAGCGTATCGCGTCAAAGATGTTAGACTTGCCCGCTGCGTTCGGGCCGATGAAACAAGTGAAAGGCCCGAATAGGACCTCCGCATCCAACAGGCTCTTGAACCCTTGCACGCGAAGCCGCGTCAACACGAATGGCCTCCTCCCGCTTATGCAGGCTGAACTGCGTCTTGCAGTCTATCAGGCACAGTCCTGAACGTTCAAACGTGACGTGGGGAGCGCGAGTTATCATTACCCGTCTTGGCCTTTCACCATCGTGCGTGCGACATGGTTTCAGTCAGGCGCCGAATCGCATACTCCGGCTTGCCCTGACTTGGCAAGAGGCCGTGATGTTGACAAGAGTGTATACGTTTGTTGACGGTGAGGCGCAAGTGTGTTAGAAAATCACTCGCGTAAGGAGGTCCTGGGTGTATGAAGGTGACGCTCGGCATCAATACTGGTTTTGCGACCAATCGTTTTCCTGAGCCGGAGGACTGGATAGGCGTTGTGGCGGACGAGCTTGGTTTGGATACCGTCCAGTTCACGGCCGATCTGCTGAATCCCTTTCTTCCGGAGGAATTGGTCGCGCGCGAGACCGCCCGTATCCGGGACCTGTGCAAGAAGAAAGGTGTGCGCGTGCAGACGGCGTTCACCTCCGCGTTTACTCGAGTGAACCATCTGCTGCATCCGAATGAAGAGGTGCGCCGGGTCTGGCTGGAGTGGTTCAAGCGTTTCCTCAGACTCGCGCGGGAACTCGGCGCCGAAGGCGCGGGCGGTCACTTCGGGATTCTCAGCGTTCACGAGAACGCCGACCCGGTGTTGCGGGCGCGCCGGATCGAGAGCGGCGTTCAAGGGTGGCGCGAACTCTCGCGTTATGCGGCGGACATGGGGATGAAGTATCTGATCTTCGAACCGATGTCGATCCCGCGCGAGATCGCCGAGACCATCCCCGCCACGCGCGAAATCATGACCCGATGCACCGAAGGTTTCGCGGTCCCCATGTTGTTGTGTCTCGACGTCGACCACGGCGACCTGGAGTCGGCGGACCCTTGCGACACCGATCCGCATGCATGGATACGCGCCTTCGCGAAGGTCAGCCCGTGCATCCACATCAAGCAGAGCCTGCGCGACAAGGGGGGGCACTATCCTTTCACCGCGCGGCATAACGAGAGGGGCAAGATCGTCCCCTCGGAGATCCTTCGGACGATGCATGAAGCGGGAATGGAGCAATGCACGCTGCTACTCGAGATCTCGCATCGCGAACGTTGGCCCTTCGACTACAGCGTCGTGCCGGACCTCAAGGAGTCGGTGGCGTACTGGCGTCCCGCGGTCGAGGCGGCGAACGCGGGACCGGTGCCAAATTCGTGAGGCGGTTTGTGGGGCGGATCGGACGGATCTGACAGATCGGACCGATCGGACCGATCGAAGACTATCAATGTGTCGTTTGGCGACGTTGCCGCCTTGCAGCCCGAGTTCTCATGTGAGAGAATGGCCGGGACATCGCAGCATGGGAGGAGAGATCGAATGAAGTATGCCCGGACCGGCGTTGTGTGCACTCTAGTTCTCGCCATATTGGCCTCTTTCGCACACGCTGAACCCAAGAAGGCCACGTTGTACAGAGACACATGGGGCGTACCGCACATCTACGCTGATACCTGGGGCGACGCGGCGTATGCGCTGGGGTATGCGCAGGCCGAGGACCGCATCGAAGACATCTACAGGAACGTGAGAACAGCGGTCGGAACGATGGCCGAAGCCTTTGGCGAGGAATACGCCGAACAGGACTACATCCTCCGGGTCTTCAAGAACGCCGAGTTCTGTGAGGAGTACTGGAAGACCGTCCCGGAGGAGACTCGGGTCATAGGCGACAATTTCATGCGGGGCGTCGAGGCGTACCTAGCGGAGCACCCGGAGAAGAAGCCCGATTGCGCCCTGGAGTTGCGCGGGTGGCAGTGCGCGGCGATCGGGCGCGCGATGATCCTCCAGTGGCCGCTTGGCGTGCTGAAGGACGAGGTGGATAAGAGGAACGAGGCGCCTGCATTCGGCTCGAATGCGTTTGCGGTGGCGCCTTCGCGTTCGGCGGAAGGCTGCCCGATCCTGATGACCGATCCGCACTTGACCTGGGAAGGCATGGCGGTCTTCTACGAGGCGCAAATCCACACAAACTCCGAGGACATCTGCGGGTACTTCCTCACGGGTTCCCCCGCGCCCGCGCTGGGCCACAGCGCGTACGTCTCGTGGGCCTGCACCACGGGCGGACCGGACACCTCGGACGTTTACATGGTCAAGCTCAATCCGAAGAACTTCTCGCAGTATGAGTACAACGGGTCGTGGCATACGTTTGAGGCCAAGGCCATCACGGTTAATGTCAAGGGACAACCGCCTCAGGTCAAGCCGGCGCTGTACTCGATCTACGGACCTCTCGTGGATCTTCCCGACGCGAAGAAGGGCATCGCATACTGCGGCGCCACTCCGTATTACGACCAGGCGGGCCTGTTCGAACAGATCTACAAGATGATACACGCGCGCAACTGCGACGAATTCTATGAAGCGCTGGGGATGAACCAGTTGATGGAACAGAACCTCCTCTTCGCGGACCGTGAGGGGAACATTCAATATGTCCGGCTCGGCCGCACTCCCATCCGTCCCGACGGCTATGACTGGTCCGTGCCGGTCCCCGGCGGCACGGAGGCGACGCGGTGGCTCGGGATCCACGATATCCGCGACCTTGTGCAGGTGAAGAATCCGCCTCAGGGTTACTTCCAGAACTGCAACGTCAGCCCGGCCGTCATGATGCGCGATTCGCCGATGACGCCTGACAAGTACAAGAAGTACATCTACAACGTGCTCTGGGACACCAACAGCCCGCGCGGCAAGAGGCTCCTGGAACTCCTCGACGCGGATACTTCCATCACGAGAGATGAAGCCATCTCCTACATGCTGGACAACTACGACATTCTCACGAAGCCCTGGCAAGACGCGCTCAAGGCCGCCGTGGACGCCGTCGGCGCAAACAAGATGAGCGACCCGGAATTGGCGAAGGCCGTCAACGGTATCCTCGGTTGGGACGGCCGCTTTATGAAGGACAGCACCGTCGCGACCATCGTCAAGTTCTGGCGTCTGAAATGCGAAAACGCCATCGACATTGTCTCGATAGCGAACGGTAATCCGCTGACCATCGAGCATCAACTCAAGATGCTCGACTTGCTGAGAGACACCCTGGCCGAGATGAAGAAGAAATACGGCTCGCTTTATGTAAAATGGGGCGACATAACGCTCATCGGGCGCGGTGGCCGCTATTTCCCGCTCGAGAGCGGCGATTTCGGCGGGGGAAAGGACAAGAAGAATTTCACCGAGACCGTGCTCGACGTTGCGACGCGGGAGACGCCCGAGGGTTCCGGAAGATACGTTGGCTTTAACGGGTCGGGGACGATGATGATCTCGTTCTTGCACAAAGACGGCATCGAATCTTACAGCCTCGTGGCATGGGGCCAGAGCGCAGACCCCAACTCGCCGCATTACGTCGATCAGTCGGAAAAGCTTTACGCATATCGGCGGTTGAAGCCGACGTGGTTTAAGAAAGAAGACTTGCTGAAGAACCTGGAATCGGAAAAGGCGATCGCAATCCCGTGACGAAGACGCTGGGCGGACTTCATGTGCTGGCCGCGGTCATCCGCGAGCACTACGACCTGGGCGCGGTCGAAATGCCGGAACAACTCGTGGACGCCCACCAACGCCGCCACCGCAAGCTGACTGTGCGGACTTCGGCGGGCCGGTTCCTTATCAAGACCTACAAGCGGGACCCTGTCGAGCTCGATGCCCTCCGGTTCCAGCACCGCCTTTCCGACCATCTTCTGTCACATGGCGTCCCGGTGGCCCGCATCCAGCGTGCGAAGGACGGCAAGGGCATCGTCGAACTGGAAACCTGGGCGCTCGAGATTCAAGAGTTCGTCGAAGGCGGGCCAATGCAGGTTACGGCGGACACGCTCACCATCGCCGCGCGGGCGCTGGGGCGCTTCCATCAGGTGTGCCGCGACTTCCCGCGCCCTCCGCGCGACGCCCGAATGTGGCGGTTCAGCGAGGTGCCGCGCGATCCCTTCATCAAGCTGTTCGAGATGGCAAAGACCCAGGGGGACCCGGCCGCCGTGTCCGAGTGCTGCGACCGGATCGCACTGTTCCTGCACGAAGCCGGCAAGAAGCTGGATTGGGAAGCGCGCAACAATTTCGAGACGGGCCTGATCCACGGCGATTACCACGGCGGAAACCTGCTCTTCAACCTCGGGAAACTGGTCGCGGTCATAGATCTCGAGTTCGCAGGAGTCGGCTGTTTTCTCGAAGACCTTGCATACGCCATGTCGAACCTGTGCATCCGGACGTCCAATAACCCGGAGCGGCTGACCGCGCGCACAAACATTCTCTTGGACAACTATCAGCTCTTTCGATCCCTGTCATACCTCGAAGAAGAAGCGCTTTACTACGCGGTCGGCATCAAGCACGTCACGACGGTTTCGTATCAGGTCACGCAGCTCGGGGGCGAGATGGCCGGTTATACGGCCATTCAATGGATACAACGTTTGGCCGAACAATGCGCATGGCTCGAAAGCCGGGCAAATAGCCGCAACAAATAGCCCGGCAACGCGGCGAGGACAGCACCCGCCAAGCCACCCCTTGGCAAAGGCCCGCGATTCGCTCCGTGGCCGCGGCGTCCTCGCCGCGTTTCTGTTCAAACACCTTGCGTCAAGCGGTTCTTGACGAAAACGCGGCGAGGACGCCGCGGCCACGGAGCGAACGGCCGGGCATTCCGGTCAGCGAGCTTGCCATTCGCGGGGAGGGCGTGCGAGAATTTCATATGTGCTTTCTCGGTCCATTCGGTTTCACTTGTCTTATCGTCACGGCGTTCCTTGCGTATGCGCAGGACGGAGTGGAACCGTACCCTGTGGCGGGGCCGCCAAGCAGCGCTGTAGCGCTCTCGGTCATTCGCGACAAAGTGATAGCGCCGATGCTCGTCAACGGCGAAGGGCCTTATTCCTTTATCCTCGATCTGGGAATCGAACACCCGGTCGTATCTCGCGAGATTGCGGCGGCACTGAAGCAGGACGCGGCCTCGACTGAGCCGGCCCAAGGTCCGAACCCGGCCGGAACCCAAAACGCCGAGTCCGTGATCGAGGTCCAGGAATTCCGCCTTGGCGATGCCGCCTCGAAGCCCGGTCGTGCGCTCATCATGGACCTCGCTCCTTTCAAAGCAACGCTTGGCATCGAGATCGGGGGAATCTTCAGCGGACGCGAACTCGGAAAGCGGGTGCTCATCGATTTCGCCGCCAACACGATCTCGGTTCGATCCCTGAACGGCGACGCGCCGAGCGACTCCGACACCCGATCCGTGCGTCTGCGCCTCGATGAGCGCGGCCAGCCCGTCGTGAGCGGGCTGATCGACGGCAAACACGTTCGATCTTTTCTCGTGGACACGACCCTCGGCAGCGTGATGGCAATGCCGGAACAGGCGCTTCGGGATCTCGGATTGTTATCCGACGCGACGCCGCGCCTCGCGGTCGAGCCAATGCCCGAAGGCGGTCCGGATCAGGCGGCCAGCCTCTCGGAGAAGATGCAGATCCGGCTCAAGAGCCTGCGTGTGGGCAGCGCGGAAATCCAGCGCCCCCTTTGCAGCATACTGCCTTCCGAAGAGTCGCTGCGGATCGGCCTGGGATTCCTGAAGTACTTCCGGACGACCTTCGACTTCGAGGCGAACCTGCTGCTGCTGGAACACAAGGGGGCGATGCCCGTCGTGTGCGGACCGGTCGCGAGTTGTGGACTGACTCCCGCGCGGTTTGCCGAGGGCTATTGGAGCGTTTGGGTAGCGAAGGATTCCCTGGCGGCGAAGGCCAACATCCGTTCCGGCACGCGCCTGATCGAAGTCAACGGCGCGGACCTGAAGGACGCCCCCTATGCCGAAGTCGCCGGGAAACTTGCGGCTGAAGAAGGAGGTACATTAAGCGTGACCTTCATTCAAGGGAGTGAAACCCGCACGACGCCCTTGGCCGTTCAGCCGCTTCTTTGATCGCCGGTAGGGAACGCGGTCCGTTTCCGCAATGGCGCGCTGCCGCGTCATCCTGTATAATTCAGTTCTGAACCCGTATCGGCATGTCTTGCGTTGGAGAAACATGATGAATCCGAGAGGTCTTAGATCGTTTGCCGCAATAACCTTGGCGGTCCTTGGATGCGCCGGGGTGATAATGTCGGGCTCCGCTTTGGCGAAAGAGAAGGCAAAGCCGAAGCCGGCGCCGAAGGCCGCAAAAGCCGCGCCGAAAGAACCCGAAGCGGCCCCGGCCGCCATGCTGCCTTGGACGCTCCGCGACCATTTCAGGTTCCAGCAGGGCAAGACGCTCATGCGGTACGCCGTCGAGACCGCCGAATGGAGCCTCGAACTTGAAAACAAGGAAGTCGTTGTCGACAACGCCAAGTTCCAGATCACCTTTGCAGACGGTTCCACTCTCGACGCCACGGGTTTGGGCAAGGCCGCAAGCGAACGCGAGAAGTTCACCAATGAGATCGGCTCCGGGACCGCGTACGTGAGCCTGTTCCCGCCAAAGGACGGCCTGCTCGTCCGTCACAGCGTGAGCATGTTCAGCGAGCGCCCCTTCTTCCTCATCCACGCCGGCATCGGCAACAACTCCGAGAAACCCATCGAGATCGCGAAGATCACCGTTGCGTCGTTTGGGCCGGGCGGGATCGCGCACCTCAGTCCCGATACCCAGAGTTCCGCGCGACGGTTGCAGTGGCGCGGCGGCTGTCCCGTGTTCAAGAAAGACGCCCCGTCGATGTTGAGCATTCTCGAGGACCGTGGTCAGGGCCTTGCTTTTTCCTTCGGCATCCTGCCTCAAGGCGCTGCGATATCGAGTGTGGACCTGGCGTCCGGCGGCGGTAATTGGCTGGGCGACGCCGTATGCGTCTACGACCCGCCCATTCGCATCGATCCGGGACAGAAGATCGAATCCGACGCGGTCTGGTGCACCCTGACGGTTCCGACGCCGACGAGCATAGACGAGAACTATGCGTGGAGTATGAGCCTCCTGCCGCACACGAGCAGCAAGCAGGTCCCTCGCGGCTGGGTCACGGCGGAAAAAGGAGCTTCCCAGGAAGACGTGCTCAGCGCCGCCAATGCCTGGAAGGGCCTGGTAAAGGAGGTCCTGGTTCCCGGAAACTGGGAGGGGCGGCCCGGCTCTCTCGAAGGAAGTGCGCCGCAATACCCGAAGGACATGGGAAAGCTGGCGAAGCAACTCGAGGCGGCCGGATCGATCCCCGGGATCTCCATCGATCCGCTGATGACGTCCGGAGGCGGCGCCGATTGGACGGCCAAGTCGTCGGACGGGACCACATGGCTGAAGCTTTCCGTCCCGGAGGCGAGGAAGCAGGCCGTCGAGCGCATGAAGAAGGTCGTCGGATGGGGCTATAAATTCTTCGTCGTTGTTCCGTCGAATATCCCGAATGAGGTCCTCAAGCAATTCAACGAGACGCGCGCCCAGGCCGATGCCGCCGCCGTATCGGTCATGGCGGAAGCCGCGGGCGGCCTGCCCGTCCTGGCTTCTTCCGCGTGTACCCTCAAGGCGGACGTGGATGCCTGGCTCGAGGCCGCTGCTTCGGAAAACCGGATGGCGTACTTCGGCATGACTGCGGGACCGGTGCGGTTCGACGTCGGGAGCGTTCAGTCGCTTGACGCCAACCTTCTGACGGCGATGGCGATCACGTGCGCCCCCATCGAGTTGGTGGGGACTCCCAAGGGACAGGCCGGTTCGGAGATTGCCCGGCTTCTCTCCCGTAACGTGACCGGCTTCTGCCCGGTGGATGCGTCGATGACGGCGCCTAAGCTCTGGAGATCGAGGTTTCAGGATGCCGGATATTCGCTGCTGGCGTTTCCCGGGGCGCGGCCATGGAGGCTGGAAGACCTGAGCCTCGGCGATCAAGGCGACGTGCAGGTATGGCGCGCGTCAGATGGGCAGCTTGTGGATGCGGCCAAGGGGCCCGTGACGCCGGATAACGCGCTGACCGTCTACGGGATCACGCCCAAGCCGGCGCATCCCGTTCTCATGGGCGCCTCGACGGGCATCGACCTACTGCTGGACGACACGAAATCCCTGGCCTGGGACGAGCAGAAGGGGATCCTGAGCGGCGCGTTCGCCGGAAGCAACGCGGATCGCGCAACAGCCTATGTGGAGGTTCCCGATGGCTGGACGCTCGAATCGGGACGGGTAAGCGACCAGCCCGTTTCCAAGAAAGGCGTCGCGGGCGTCATCCAGTTCAGTGTGGCTCCCGGCGTTCCGACCAAGTTTGAGTTCAAGTTCAGCAAGAAGTGACGCCGCGACAATTGAAAAAAAGCGGCGCGGACGCCGCTTCCACGTAGACGCGACGTCCCCGTCGCGTTCTTGAGGTAGAGCGGCGCGGACGCCGCTTCCACGTAGACGCGACGTCCCCGTCGCGTTCTTGAGGTAGAGCGGCGCGGACGCCGCTTCCACGTAGACGCGACGTCCCCGTCGCGTTCTTGAGGTAGAGCGGCGCGGACGCCGCTTCCACGTAGACGCGACGTCCCCGTCGCGTTCTTGAGGTAAAGCGGCGCGGATGCCGCTTCCACCGGTGTATGGGCATAGCATGTTGACTTTGGGAAAGCGTGTGGGGAACGCGGTGCGCCTCGCTGAGGTGGTGCAGGTGCTGGTGCGGCACGGGTTCGCGGATCTCGTGCGGCGCGCGGGCCTGCACGAGGGGATCCCCGCCAAATTGCTGCGGGGGATGCGCCTGATCGACGAGCCCGGCGGCGCCCCGGAAACGTTGGGGCAGCGGCTGCGGGCCGCGCTCACGGAACTAGGCCCGACCTTCATCAAGTTCGGTCAGATTTTGAGCACGCGCCCGGACCTCATCGGCGTCGCGCTTTGCCAAGAACTCGTCCAGCTTCAGGACCGCGTCGCGGCGGCGCCCTTCGATGAAATGGAGCCGATCATCATCGAGGAACTCGGGGAAGGCGCCTGTGGCCTGTTTGCCGAATTAGATCGCGAACCCGTGGCGTCCGCTTCGCTGAGCCAGGTGTACCGGGCGCGTCTGTTGACTGGGGATCCGGTCGCCGTGAAGATCCAGCGGCCCGGCATCGGCAAGATCATCGAGTCGGACCTAAATCTAATGGCGCGAATAGCGGAATGGGTGGCGGCGCACGTCGAGGAATCGGCGTGGATGGATCCCGTTGGGATTGTCGCGGAGTTCGGGCGGTCGATCCAACGGGAAATGGATTTCAAGATCGAAGGCCGCGTCATCGAGCGGTTCGGGCGGAACTTCGAAGGGGTCGCCGAGGTCTTCGTGCCGCGCGTGCACTGGGACCTTTCCGGCGCGCGGGTGCTCACGATGGACTGGGTGGACGGTGTGCGCCTCGACGCCATCGAGGAGTACGCCGGACGGAACTGCGCGCCGCACGAGGTGGCCGGGATCGGCTGCCGGATGGTGTGCCGACAGGTGTTCGATCATCAACTGTTCCACGCGGACCCGCATCCGGGCAACATCTTCATCACGCGGGACAATCAGATCGCCTTTCTCGATTACGGCATGGTGGGCCACCTCGAACGGACTGACGCGGCGGCAATGGCGGACCTGCTGTACGCCATATTTCATGAAGACACCGTGGCGTGCGTGGATGCGCTGCTGACGCTCACTACTTCACCGGAACCCGAAGACCGTAAGACGCTCGAGCACGAGGTAGCGGACTTCATCGCTTTTGAAGGCCCGGCCATCGTGGGCGGCGGCAACGTTGGGAAAGGCCTCGAACGCACGATCGAGATCCTGCGCCGCAACCATCTGCAATTGGCGCCGCGGTTTTCATTGCTGCTCAAGGCCCTCGCCACCATCGAATCGGTGGGCCACCTGCTCGATCCGAAGATGGATATGGCGCCGATCATCCGGCCATACGTGGAACAGCTTGTCGCGAGGCGTTACTCGCCGGTGCGGTTGATGGTCG
Organism: uncultured Nitrospiraceae bacterium; assembly: GCA_964587655.1. Lineage (GTDB taxonomy): Bacteria > Hydrogenedentota > Hydrogenedentia > Hydrogenedentales > SLHB01 > CAZPMT01. Next base: position 18,194 of record CAZPMT010000064.1, on the reverse strand, counting down.
AGGCTCGCGCGGGTCTCGCCGCATTGCTCAAACTCAGCCGTGAGCTTCCCGTCGAGATACAGCAACTTGTGAACATGTTGCGCACGGGCCGTTTCAAAGCCCAGATCAACCACGAGGGGCTCGACCGTCTTGCGTCCGTCACGGATCGCGCGAGCAACCGAATTGCCTTCGGCGTCATAACCGGATCGCTCATTATCGGTTCGAGTCTGCTCATGCGGTCCACGAGCGGCTTGAATCAGTTGGGCTTGATAGGATACGTCATTGCCGGAGTGTTGGGTCTTTCCCTTGTGATTTCCATTCTGCGGTCGAAGAACTACTGAGAGGACATCGCGTTGCCCACGGCCATTGCATATCGCTCCCATGCGAAGATAAACCTCTATCTCGATGTGTTGGGAAGGCGCCGTGACGGCTACCACGATATCGAGACGATCTTTCAGACGGTGAGCCTTTCGGACGAACTGCATTTCACGGAGGCGTCGTCGGGCATTGCGCTAGTGTGCTCGACGCCCGAGCTCGACTCGACGGAATCCAACCTCGTGCACCGCGCGGCGGTCTTGCTTCAGGAACGCACGGGCTGTTCACAAGGTGCGCGGATCGACCTCAACAAACGCATTCCTATTGCGGCGGGCCTTGCCGGCGGCTCTGGCAACGCCGCGGCGACGCTCGTGGCGCTGAACTCGCTGTGGGACCTTCGACTCACGCATGCTGAACTGCGCACGCTCGCTCTCGAATTGGGATCGGACGTCCCCTACTGCCTCGTCGGAGGCACCGTGGCCGCAACGCGGCGAGGCGAAGAAATGATCCCGTTGTCCCCGTTGCCCGATACATGGTTTGTGCTGCTGCATCCGGCGATTGCCATCAGCGCGAGCCGCGTGTACAACAGTCCGCGCCTGCGCTACTCGAACGAGAGGGCCTTCGCCGGGCGAACGCCGCAATTCCGCAACGCGATCCGCTCCCTCGCGCGCGGCGAGTTCGCGAACGTCGTATTCAACCGAATGGAAGAACCCGTCTTTGCGGGCCATCCTCAACTCGGCGAGGCCAAAGATCGTCTGCTCGATGCGGGATGCATCGCCGCCGCAATGAGCGGCAGCGGCTCGACCCTGTTCGGCGTCTGCAAGAGCAAGAGCCAGGCTATGCGCGTTGCTGAGACGTTTACCGGCTACAAGACTTCGGTCGTGCGAAGCGTTCCCGCGGGTCTCGAACAAATGCAGTAGCAGGCGCGCGTCGCTTCACCGTGTGAACCTTCGCCGTTGCACGGCGAATTGGCATCGTGTTAATTCGCGGAGCAGGAGAGAACAAGGAGGTATTCCGATGAATAGAGCGTTCTTCCTTTTGAACAGACGGAGCGGGGACAACGCGCCTGTCCCTATACCCCGGGAGGTTGTTGCTTCAGCCGCGCTCGCTGTGCTGTGGGCAGTGGTAGAAACTGCCCGCTTTGTTGCCGAAGCGCACGTTGCAGGAGAACCTTTGCGAGAGTGTTTTAGGAGTCTGATTTCGGAGGAGTCTTACCGGCTTTTCCCCCTCCTCGTGGCATTTCTTATGCTTACCGGGTCTTGGGTCGCAAGGTGGCTCGCCTTGTTCCAGATGCTGTTTATCCCGGCAATAGTACTTGGCGTCCTTCTGACTTTGAAAATGCAGGGCCACATCACAGTTTCAACTGCTGACATTCCGGGTATTCTGCCGCAACTTGGATGGGATATCATCCGGGAATGCTGGCCGTCATTTCTGCTTGGCATTCCAGTTGTGGCGCTTGCGTTTTCTAGCAGGGCTAGGCAGTACACCGCGGCGTGCAAGGAATTGTATAAGAGACCAGATACAGTGTCGGGGTAATGCAAGCGTCGGCATCATCGGATATGGCAAAGGAGGGTAGACTCAATGTGGCGCAAGACTGAGATCTTTTTGGCGGCAATCGTGTGTGCGCTTCTCTGTGCCCAAGGCGGCGCGCAGGCACAATCCGCAACACTGTACGTCGCTACGAACGGCAACGACGCGTGGTCAGGCCGTTTGGCGGATCCGAATGGGGACAAGACCGACGGACCGCTTGCATCGCTCACCGAGGCGCGCGACGCCATCCGCAAGATGAGAGTTGACGGGAATCTTCCCGGACCCGTACAGGTCCAAGTGAGGAAAGGAAGCTACTTCCAAGCGGAACCCCTGGTGCTCACACCGGAAGACTCGGGGACATGGAAGACACCGATCGTGTATGCCGGAAATCAGGACGAGAATCCGATCATCACCGGTGGACGCCGCGTCGCTGGCTGGAAGAAAGAGGGCAATCTCTGGACCGCTGAGATCCCCGAGGCCAAGTCCGGCGTGTGGAACTTCAGCGCGCTGTGGGTCAACGGGAACCGGCGCATCGTGGCCCGCACGCCGAACGAGGGATTGCTCAAGGCCGCCGGAAAGGCCGCGCCCACCAAGGACCCGGGCACGGGCAAAGACGTCGATAGCGCGATTGCGTTTCAGTATGCGCCGGGCGACATCAAGCCTTGGCCGAATATCGAAGACGCCGTAGTGGTAGTGTTTCATTCGTGGGAGACCTCGGCGCATCGAATCGCTTCGCTAGATGAGGCAAACCGCATTGTCACTTTCACTGGCAAGGCCGTGTGGCCCTTCATGCAATGGGAACCGAATCAGCGATACTACGTCGAGAACGTCTTTGAAGCCCTCGATCAGCCGGGCGAGTGGTATCTCAATCGGAAGACGGGCGTGGTCTACTACTGGCCCATCGAAGGCGAGAACATGGAGACGGCCGAGGTCATAGCTCCCGTCGCCGGGCAACTCGTCGTGATCGAAGGCAAGCCCGGGGAAGGAAAGTTCGTCGAGCACGTCGCCATCGAAGGTCTTAGGTTCCAGCACACGGACTTTACAATCGAACCGCAGGGGCACAGCGACCCTCAAGCGGCTTTCTCGATTGGCGGCGCCGTCCAAGCCACGGGCGCACGCTACTGCACGCTGAAATCCTGTGAGATAGCGCACGTCGGGACCTACGGCGTCTGGTTCCGGGCGGGCTGCAAGGATAACCGAATCCAGCTAAACCACATCCACGACATCGGAGCGGGCGGAGTGCGCATCGGCGAGGGCGGCGATGCACCGAGCGAGAACGAAGCCGCTTCGCGCAACTGGGTGGACAACAATTGGATCCATGACGGTGGCAGGATCTTTCGATCCGGCGTAGGCGTGTGGATCGGCAGGAGTTCGTACAATACGATTTCTCACAACGAGATCTCGGACATCGAATACTCGGGCGTTTCCGTAGGCTGGTCGTGGGGATATGCGCCCAGTTCCGCGAACCACAACATCATCGAGTTCAATCACATTCACCACATCGACAAGGGGCAGCTCAGCGACATGGGCGGCATCTACACGCTCGGGATCGCGCCCGGCGCCATCCTGCGCAACAACCTGATCCACGACATCTCGTCGTTCCTCTACGGCGGATGGGGCATCTATCCCGATGAAGGCAGCACCGATCTACTGATCGAGAACAATGTCGTTTACAACTGCAAGACAGGCGGTTTCCATCAGCATTACGGAAAGGAAAACCGCGTCATCAACAACATCTTCGCGTTCGCGAAGGAAGGGCAGGTCATCCGGAGCCGGGAAGAGGAGCACATCTCGTTCTTTTTCGAGCGCAACATCGTCTTCTTCAACAACGGGCGGCTCTTCGGCAGCACCTGGAAGAATGGCAACTTCCGTTTCTACGACAATTGCTACTGGGACACCTCGAACCCGAAGATCGAGTTCTACGGCGGCGTATCGTTTGAAGACTGGAAGGCAAAAGGACAGGATCTTCGTTCGATCATCGCAGACCCGATGTTTGTGGATGCGGAGCATTACGATTTCCGTCTGAAGCCCGAGTCCCCGGCCGTTGCGCTTGGGTTCCGTCCTATCGATGCGACCCTGGCCGGTCTGTACGGCCCCGCGGAATGGGCGGGCGCGCCGAAGAAGATCCCGCGCAACTGACAGCTTGTGAGGAAAACGCCATCACAATGCGCCCGTTTTCTCAACTAGTCCTGCACCCTGCGTCATTCCCGCGAAAGCGGGAATCCAGTCGCGAGCGCAAGGGTTCCGAGCGCGTGCGGAGGTTGCGTGGCGTCGTGTGTGTTCTGGATTCCCGCTTTCGCGGGAATGACGCAGGGTGCAGGTGTTTTCTTGCAAGCTCTGAGAAGGGGCTATCTGATTGAAGGCCACATTGGATTGCCTCGAATGCATCGCGGCGCAGGCGCTGCGCGCGGCCCGAATTGTCACCGACGACCCGGAGTTGCAGCGCAAGATCCTGAACGAGACGGTCAGGCGCATTCCCGATCTGGACATCGAGAAATCGCCCGCGGAGTTGTCGTTGATTGCCTATGAGCTGGCTTCCGCGCTGTCGGGAAACGTCGACGCATACAAAGGACTCCGCAAGGCCCAGAATGAGTTTGCGCTGCGGCTCGAACCCGAGTTGCGCCACCGCGTCCGAAACAGCGAGGACCCGCTCGTGACCGCGCTTCACCTGGCGGCGGCTGGAAACGTCATCGATCTCGGTGTGCGGCATTCTTCGGAGATCGACGTTCACGCCGCGATCGAGCAGGTAATGAGCGAGCGCTTCGCCGTCGATCACACCGAAGCGTTTCGCGAATCCCTGGCCAAAGCGAAGGACATCGTGTTTCTCCTCGATAACGCGGGCGAAATCGTGTTCGACAAAATCCTGATCGAGGAGTTACTGGGGTATGCCAGCGTGACCGCCGTCGTCAAGGCGGGACCCATCATCAACGACGTCCTGATGGAAGACGCGGAACAGGTGGGACTGACGGCCGTCTGCGAAGTCATCGATAACGGCGGCGCCTATGTCGGTTCACCGTTGAATCTCGTGCCTGCATCTTTCTTGGAGCGGCTGAAGCGCGCCGATATGATCATCGGCAAAGGCCAGGGCAACTACGAGACCGTGGATTCGTTTCCCGGCGACGTGTTCCTCATTTTGCGCGCGAAGTGTGAGGTCATCGCCAAGCACATGGGCGTGCAGTACGGCCAAGTGGCCCTGATCTCGACACGCTTCCGCCTGTTTGGAAATCTACCGTGAGACGGTGGGGTCGGACCTCGCGCCCGGCGCGCCGAGCAGCGTTTCTTTGAGGCTGTTCAGGTAGCGCGACACGAGCAGGTCGGCCATGTCTTCATCCTTATGATCGAATGCGTCGATTATGCGCTCGATCATGCTCTGCGTACGCTCGAATCCCATGAGCGGCAAATCGACGAGCGCCCCGAGTCTGACCGAGATCCGGCCCATGGTGTTGAAGATGAGTTCATAGACCCGGTTGTGAGTGGCCTGCACGATGAGGCGGAACATGCGGAGGTTTATCTCTTCGAGACGAGCAGGGTCCTGCGCGCAGGCACGCCGTTCATGAAGCACTTTCCGGATGCCCAGGAGTTCCTCCGGAGTTCGGCGCACGGCGGCAAGCCGAACGCCCATGCGGAATATGTGGCCGCGGAATTCCAGGATGTCGTTCAGGAGCGGCAGATTGATCGAGCCGTCGTCGTTCGTCAGCATCACGTCGAACAACTCGACGCCCCCCGTCAGTGGAAGGTTCTCGACGTAAATGCCCGAGCCTTGCCGGATGTTAACGAGGCGGACCGCTTCAAGGCGTTTCAGCGCCTCCCGCACGACGTGACGGGTGACGCCGAACTCGACGGCAAGATCGCGTTCGGTAGGCAACTTCGCGCCTACCTCATAATGGTTGTTGACGATGCGCCGCATGAGTTTTTCCGTGATCGCCTGGGAGACGGTGTGCGGTGCGGGCGCGGCTTTCTGTTTAGATCGGGGCATGGCGCCTATCCTGGACCAGACGGGCGCATTGATGCAACCGGAGCACGATGTTAGCGGGTATTCGCCTCGCGCGCAACCACGGCGAGGAACCCTCTGCACCAACAGGCGCCTTCCGAAGTGTCGAGAAGCGGGCCGAGGGATAACCCGGTCAGGCTTGCCCGCCTGTGGTGGGATCATCAGGCGATCGGTAAAGGGCGGGCGTGATGGCAATTGGCGTCACGCCCGTCCAAGCCGTCTCCCTCACCGGAGACTTGTACCTTTGTCCACATTGCCCCTGTCTCATGTTCTGTCTCAGTTCCGCGACTTGGCAGCATCATTGGATTCCAAGTTTCGTCATCCATCGGCGCAGATCAGGAACCGAAATCATCAGGAGTTCAGCCGCCTTCTCGATGTCGCCTTCCGCCAAGTCAATGACCTTTTCTATGTGCGCTTTCTTCATGTCTTGCAGTGACTTAGGCTCTGAATCGCCATTCCAGTCATCATCAGCCTTCTGCGACTCGCCGCTTGCTCCCGCCATTAGCCCACTTCCCGTACGTTTCGGCGAAACTTTCCCTAATCTCGAGAATATTGAGAGCAATTGGCGCGCCAAGGATAGCGCAATGGCATATAAGCCATTGTCAACAAAGGAGTTGCCGACATGGACCGTTGAGAATGGGCTTCGCAGGCTCAAGGAGAGATGTAGCGGAGTTGCATTTCTGGGACAAGCGTTGTCGCAACTCCGGGAAGGCTGTGCCAACAGGAAGGTTCTTGCGAAAGGTGCCAGCGTGAACGCAGGCGTTGCGAATTGGGACGCGTGCGAGAGTGCCGCCTACCCGATCTGGTGTTCGTTGATCTTGCGGTATAAGGTGCTGCGGCTGATTTGGAGGATCTTGGCGGCTTTGCGGGCGTTTCCGTTGCACTTCCGGAGAACGGAGGCGATGTATCGTTTCTCGGCCTCGACTAGACTCAGGGACAGTTCCTGGGGATTGTCGGAACCCGTTTGGGCTTGTTCGAGTACATCCTGAAGTCTGATCTCGTCTTGCCTGGCAACGGCAATGGCGCGCAGTATGCAGTTCCGGAGTTCGCGGACGTTACCGGGCCAAAGGCGTGAGCGGAGATGCTCGAGGGCGTCTGATGCGATTCCCGTCAGCGTGCGTTTGGCCTCGGGCTTGCCGATCTCGAAGAAATGGCCGGCCAAGACGGGGATATCCGAGCGCCTTTCGCGGAGGGGCGGGATATGAATCTCGAACCCGTTCAGCCTGTGGTACAAGTCGGCTCGGAATTCGCCAGCGGTTATAGCGGCTTTGATGTCCTTGTTAGTGGCGGCCACGACGCGTACGTTCACGTGTGTCTCGGCGGAAGCGCCCACTCGCCGAAACGCACCGTACTCGACTACGCGGAGAATGCGGGCCTGGTTGTCGAGGCTCAGGTCACCGACCTCATCGAGGAAGAGCGTGCCGCCGTGGGCGCGAGCCACGAGACCGGCGGAAACTTCGTCCGCGCCTGTGTACGCGCCCTTCTCGTGGCCGAACATCTCTCCCTCGAACAGTTCGCGGGGGATGGCGGCGCAATTGACAATAACCAAGGGGCCGGAAGCCCGGTTCGACTGGGCATGGATCAGGCGTGCGGCCAGTTCCTTTCCCGTCCCCGTCTCACCGCTGACAAGCACGTTGAGATCGGATTTTGCCGCTTCCCGAACCCGGGCGCGGACGTGACTCATGGCGCGGCTGTCTCCCACCAGGGCCAGGGATTCGCCGGCCCGAACCCGCAGACGCTCATTGTCACGCGTGAGTTGCTCGATGTGTTCGACGGAATGAATGAATGGCGCCAGAGCCTCGGCAATAAGTGAGAGAAACTGCAAGTCGGACTCTGAATATATCCCGTGAGGAGTCCGCGTCTGAACCACCAAGACTCCCGTAGGCCCGTCGAGGAGCGACACCGGTGCCGCAAGCGTTGAAACGCGAATGCTCTGTCCCTCACTACGAATGTTTTTTGGCGCCAGTACGCCTTTCTTCTCACGAAGGACTCGGCGGATGATTTCGAGTGGCGCGTCGGCTCCCGGATCGGCGTCGGCCCCCGCCGAAAAAAAAGAGAGGTCGTCTTCGCCATGCACGCGTGCGATCCACAAGGCCAAAGGGTTGAACCGCTCGCGCAGTTGCCGTGCGGTTGTGGCAACGAGATCAGCGACGGTCTCGCACTGGCCGAACTCGCGTGTGACATTGTGAAGCGTCACAAAATCCTGGATGGTGCGAGGCCGGGCCTTGATTGCCCCAGCAGGGTCCCCTTCGATAACGATGGGTTCGCCGGCCGTCCAGGAGCCCGTGGACTTAAGGCCTCTCCCTGTCGAGGGCGAGTCCTCCAGTCCGATGCCGGCCACCACAAACAACTCGCATCCAACCGCGATCTCGTCGCCGACGTTGAGCAACGCACTCCGAGATGGCGCGCCGTTCACGAGCGCGGGATTGCGACTGCCAAGATCCTCGAACCGGGTCTCACTTCCCTCCTGGAAAAGCCGGCAGTGCCGACGCGATATGGTAGCGTCCGAAAGACAGACTTGGCACTCAGTGCCGCGCCCGAGAAGCAAGGGGTCATCACCTACCCTCCAGCTCTCTCCTTTTTTCGCGCCTGATATACAGACGAGATGCAAGGCCATTTCCCGGACTCCCTCCCCAATTCCTTCCAACGCCGAGCTTTCGTGCACGATTATATCATGTGCCGAAAGGCGGCGCATGCCCGCTACCTGGCGAACATGCCCATGATTCCGAAGATCAGTTGGCCAAGGGCCGCGGTGCACACCTCCGCCAGGTACCCGAAAACGCCGAGCACTATTAAGTGAAACAAGCTCAGGTCGTAGAATCAATAGATCAGGAGAAGAAGTAAGGTAAGCATGAGGACCGCGGCGCCGCCGAGAATCGCCAATTGACGACGACGCCGTCCCGCGTCGTCTGCGACGGCTTCAGGAGGAGGCTCCATTCCCGGTAACGACCAGTTCTGCTGGCGCGCAATCTCTTTCATGATTTCACCCTGTTCTCCGGTCTGCGGACGTGAAGGCGTGGCGCCCGGCATGAGATTGTCGATCTTGTTTGCGCAAATGTGGCACAAGGTCCCTTCGTCCGTATCGACTTGGTCCCAGGGCCCACGGAAGGGCCGATTGCACCGACCGCATCGCGGAACTTTCGCCCCGCCCGGTCCGCCCTCTTGCAGGAATCGGGATGCCTCCGCGGCGGCCGCGCCAGAGGGCGTTAGCCGCGGTGATTTCGCGCCGCTGCCTTGGGAAGGAGCTACGGCGTCGCCGCGAGTGGCGACACTGGCAGGAGGCTGGGGCTGCGATACCGGAGAAGGAGGTTGTTTTTCCTCTTCGTCAAGGAACAGGCGCACGTCGCGTTCGGCCTGGGTCATCTCTCTCGAGTTTGCCTCCGTAACGCGCACGGGCTTCCCGCACTTCGTACACTCGACGTCCTGGCCCGCGGATCCACGGCGCACCGTAAAAGATCCGCCGCACTGACATGTCACAACAAGTTCGTCCATAGCGGGTTCAGGATATCATAAGTTCGTTCCGCGATCCGAGGTCCTTTGCCGGCATGTCCCGGGCTCCATGGAACTTTCCGACCCCGGCCGAGATCAAGACTGATGTGGGTCCCTGTTCCTTTGCGGGGAGTGGAACGGACTTGCAGGGCCAGTCTTTCTTGAGACATAGTGGGCGTCCGTCGAGTCCACTGAATTCTCTTGCGGGAGCGCGTGATTATGAACAGGCGCCTATCGTTGCATCTGGCGTGGGTCTCCTTGGCCGTGCTTATTGCCGGGTTGAGCCACGCGGCCTTTGCCCAGAGCCCGTTCTTGAAGCAAGAGGACTACGCGGGCGTCGTCATCCTGATCAACGAGAAGGCTTCCGATATGGAAAAAGCCGCCGTGGCCGAGTTCGCCGATTACTGGAAGCGCGTCACGGGCCGCGGCGCACTGATGACGAAGAAGCCACTCAAGAATATCGGCTTGAACGTGTGGATTGGCCGCAATGGCGTTCCGGATGAATTGCTCAGCCAACTGAAACTCGACGGCCTTGGTCCGGACGGTTTCTGCATCCGGACGCTTCGTCCGAAGAAGCGCGGACCGGGCCACCTGCTGATCGCCGGCGAAAAAGACCTCGGCACGTTGTACGGGGTATACCAGTTTGTCGAGGATTACCTTGGCGTGCGGTTCCTGACGCCGGACGTTACGCATGCGCCCAAGGCGCAACCGGAGTACATCCCGGAGATCAACGTGCGTTACGTGTCGCCGATCCAACGGCGCCAGTTGACGTATGAAACATACGGAATGCAGAGCGTCCCGGAAGATCAGCGGACGGCCTACGCCCGCCATATGCGCTGGTGCTCGCAACCGGACTTCGGTTTGTTCGTGCACACCTCCTTCACCTTGATGCCGCCCGACAAGTATTTCGCCGAACACCCTGATTTCTACAGCGAGATCAACGGCAAGCGAGTCGCGCCGCTCGGCATCGACCTCTCCGTGCCGGACAACATGGCCAAGCACGGCGACCTCCGCTCCCAGTTGTGCTTCAGCAATCCCAAGGTCGCGGAAGCCATCGCCGAGGAGTTGAAGCCGCGCATGAAGGCCGCGCCCGACAAACGGATCTGGAGCGTCTCGCAGATGGACTGGGACGCGTACTGCACGTGCGCCGCGTGCCGTGAGATCAACGAACGTGAAGGCTCGCCCATGGGCGCGATGCTGACCGGCATCAACCGCGTCGCCGATCTGGTCCGGGCCGAGTTTCCCAACAATTACATCGAAACCCTCGCCTATCAGTGGTCGCGCAAGCCCCCAAGGACTCTCGCCCCGCGCGACAATGTCATCATCAGCCTTTGCTCGATCGAGTGCGACTACTCGCGCGCGATCACGGACCCGTCGAGCGCCGTGAACAAAGCATTCGCGGACGACCTGACGGGTTGGTCGAAGATCGCCAAGAGTCTCTACATGTGGGACTACCCGGCGAACTGCTATTTCTCCCAGATCCCCTATCCGAACTTCCACGTGCTCAGCGCGAACTACGCCTTCTATGCCCAGCACAACGTCAAGGGCATGTTCCTCTGCGGCGGCAGTGGACTGGCGGACGACCTCGGCACGCTGCGGTGTTACCTTCTGTCGCGCCTGCTGTGGAAACCCGATACCGACGTCCGGCCGCTCATGAACGAGTTCATCGAGATCTACTATGAGGATGCCGCGCCGTACATCCGCGCGTACATCGACCTGATGACGCGGACCGTGCAAGCGAAAGGCGCCGTGATGCACTGCCTCGAAAAGGGCCAATGGATCGACGCGGACACAGTCGCCCAGGCCGAGGAGATCTTCAGGCAGGCCTTCGCGTCGGCGAAAAGCGACGCCGTCAAACAGCGCATCGAGGACGTCTACTCGTCGGTGCGGTACTGCGCGATCGTGTGCACGCCGAAGATCGAGACCAAGGACGGGAAGGTCACTCTCACGCGGCCCCCGTGCATGACGGTCGAGGACTACATCAAACACCTCGAGACGCGCGGCTACAAGATATTCGAAGCGAACCGCACGCTGCCTGAATACGTGATGGAACGTACGGGCAAAGTCGCGCCGCCGCGCAGCGAGGCGCCGCCCAACTAATCCGTCAAGAACGGGAACTACCTCGTGTGGGGCGCGCGGACGAAGCCTCCGCATGTATCGGCAGCGGACTCATTCACAAGCGACACGATGTAGAATGGCAACGAGTGGTCGCACACATCCTCGCAGTTAAGCAGCCGGACCGGTCTGGATGAGGCATACCGATGGAAATCATTCAAGGTCCGATTCCTGCTGAAATCCGAGTACATCAGTATTCCACCGGATCTTACGAGCTTGAGGCAACTGTCCAATGTTCGATACTCCTGTCCGGCCTCATCGACCGTAGAACCGATGATCGTCACCAGATCGAATGTATTCGGGGATAATGAGGTCCGGTTGATGTCCTCGTTCAGGATATGGATCACATTGGGATTCTCTTCAATCGAAAGGCGGGCGCGCAGTATCTCGCAGGTCTCCGCGGAGATGTCCACACTCGTGAGTTCGCCTCTCGATCCGATCTTGTAGGAGAGGAAGATGTCCCAGTCTCCCTGCCCGATCCCCACGTTGCAGACCTTGAGCCGTGTGGAATCTGAGAAGTGCTGCTCCAGAATGGCGCTCGCAAAAGATCGAGTCTTGTACTCGACGAAGAGATTTTTCGGAGACAGATTCCAGGGTCCCGCTTCGGGGCCGTAGAAACTGGCGTAGTGTTTCAACAGATCATTCGCGTCCATAGGTCCAAGTGTCCAACGTTATGCGGTTCACGCGCGGATCAACGCGTTGTCAGTTGTCAAACCGGTGCTTGCTTGGCCACTTTATGCAGTGCCTGGATTATGTATTCCGCGTGGCGGTCCTCGTAGGTTTGCGAGAGCGGGATGCAGACGCTGCGGCCGAGGATGTCGAGCGTCCTCGGGCACATGTCGGGGCGGTAGGTGCGCGTTGGGTCGTGGAGGGGAGAGGTCCAGGGGCGGCCGTTCGGGTCGCCGGATCGCTTCTCCATGACGTATTCCCAGTAGCAGTAGATGTGTCGGTCCGGGATGCCTTGATCGTATGTGCTGCCGGCGGGGATGCCCTCGGCGCGGAGGGCCTTGGCGAACCACTTGGCGCGTTCGCCGCTTTCGAGCAGCATGGCCACGGCGATACCGCAGTCGCCTTCGGGATCCGGCGAACGGTGCGGGCGGATGCCCGGCAAGTCAGCGATGGCCTCGTGGATTCGCTTGTACAGTTCGCGCGTGCGCGCGAGGATGCCTTCCATGCGGCCGAACTGAACGCAGCCGAGCGCGCCTTCCATCTCGTTCAGACGGAAATTCTCGCCGGCGAATGGGCCGACGGTCGCGTCCGCCGGGTTCCAGAAGCACATGGCTGAATCGTGGCGGATGGCAGCCCGCTCGAACACCTCGCGTTTCCGCGTGACCACCATGCCGCCTTCGCCCGCGGTGATCACCTTGAACTGTTGAAGGCTGAAGCAGCCCGCGTCGCCGATGGATCCGAGCCTGCGGCCCTTGTAGCTGCCGCCACACGCCTGTGCGCAGTCCTCGATCACGAGCAGGTTATGTTCACGCGCGACGGCCATGATGCGATCCATGTCGCACGGGATCCCGCGCATGTGGACCGGCATGATCGCCTTCGTCCGGGGCGTGATTTTCGAGGCGATGTCGTTTGGGTCCATCGTCATCGATTTGTCGATCTCGGCGATCACCGGCACGGCCCCGCAGATGAGGATCGCCGACGCGGACGCGATGTACGTGTAACCGGGCACGATTACTTCATCGCCGTCGCCGACGCCGATGCCGACGAGCCCGCAGATGAGCGCGGCCGTGCCTCCGCCGACGGCCAAGGCATGGTCGCACCCCGTCATGCCGCTGAACAGCTTTTCGAGGCGCGTACAATGCGAGTTCTCGTGATCCAGAAAGCGGAAGATGCGCCCGCTTCGCACAACGTTCGCCACCGCCTCGACTTCCTCTTCGCCTATGGCCGCGGGTCCAAGCCACGTGCTTGGGAAGAATTCCATAGTGACGGGTGCGCCGCCGTTTATTGCCAGATCGGGACTATCACGGTTCATTTTGTGATCCTCACTTCGACTTTGGAGTGCGACTTGTGCAGGGAATCCATAAGGTCCTTATGCTTGTCATACACGGCTGTTAACTCGTCCGTGGTCGGTGAGGGGTTTGCCTTCAGCAGGTCCCGAAAATCCGTAACCACCGCGAGCACCTTCTCAGGATCGACGGGCTCGTTTGCAGTCGCAGTGGCCTCAACGACCTGGGTGAGCAAGCCAAGAATTGCCATGCCCACGACGAAGGGCGTTTCCGGACGCCGGAGCAAGGTAAGCGTCTCGGAGATCGGCTCCTGGAGTTCTGGCCTTACCTTGCCTTCCTTCTTGAGTTGTTCGAAACGAGAACTGACTTCATCATTGAGAGCCGATATCGCTTTATCCTTGTACTTGAGGCCATAGCCCGCAAGTCCGACGCCAACGAGCCCGACAAGAACAATGATTACGCCACACCCGATTCCACATCCCCATAGCCATTTGTTCTGCATTGGATTCTCCTCCTCCAACCGCAATATCAGGGCTGCGGAGCCGCTGCGGGAGGCCGCTTGGCCTTCCAGTTCCGCACGCTAAGTTCCGGGTACTTCTCCATTACGCCCATCACCTCTCGAATGCCCGGCGACGCATTGGCAGCCAGCAACTCCCGCATGTCAGTGGCCGCCGCCACCGCCTTCTCGCGCGAGGCGCCGTCGGGCGCATTCAGGCAGCGGTCGAGCAGGATGCATGCATAGGCGCTTGCGCTAATGCCGGTCTCGGGACGCTGAATCGAGACCATCAAGTCGTAGAAGACGTCCTGCTCCTCGTCCGACAGCTTCCCTTCCTGTTTCGCCCGTTCGTAATTGGCGGCGAAACGGTCGGCGAAAGATCCACGAAAGAAGAGGAACGCCGCGGCTATGAGAATGACTGCAATGACCAGGAACCCGCCGCAGCCCAAGGCGCATCCCTTCAACCAACGCCTGTTGCGTTTCGGCTGCTGATCCGCACTCACGATACACTCCTCCGGACGACCTTCACGTCAGCGCGATCCCCGCGAATGAGACGATCCCTCCCGCGGGATCCGGCGCGTAATCATATCGCAGGATCTCCCCGTGCCGCACGTTGCCCTCAAGCGTCTTGAGTGCGGCGTAGATGCAACCCAGTCCGCACACGCGTCGCGCGTTTCCATCTTTCATTACTGACCGGTAGAAGCCGCCGGCATCGCCCGCCGTAACGAAGGCAAGGTCTTCCCGATCTCTCTGCTCGACGCGGCTGATGATTCCGTCGGTTATATCAAAGGGATCTCCAAATCGGCGTCCCACGTGCGAGAGGTCCGCCCCGGCGATTACGGCGACGTTTTCGCCGCCGTCCGAAGCGATCTCGCGGCACCGCGCCAGGAACGCCGCTATCTCCTCGATCTCATCTGGGTGTTTTGCCCCGTCCTCTGTCCCCATCGCCCCGCACAATACCGGAACAATCCGAGCCGAGGCGCCATACAGGTGGGCGATCATGACGGCCTGGAATTCGATCGAGTGTTCCGTACGGTGAAGGATCTCGTGCTCGAACGGATCCCATCGGCACGCGCCCGCTAGACGATCAACGATGTCCGTATCCGTCTCGATCACGCCCAAGGGCGTCTCGAAATGTTTCCGCGTCAGGATGAACGGGACGAACCCTCCCGCATGCGCCACCCCGAAGATGAACACCGTGCGGGGGGCATCCTGTTCCTGCAACCGCCGGTAGCCCTGTACGTATGCCCGGCCGCCCCGCTGGAAGTCAATGTGCGGCGCCACAAGACCACGCAACCGCGCCTTCGTCGTCCCCACCGCGCCGCTGGACGCCTCGCCGCACTTCGCGAAGAGATCCTCCAGAAATCCGCGCAGCCCTTCCGCGTTATCGGGATAAGACTTCCCGGCCATGTAAGCGGGGCGGACCTCCGACGCTGCAAAGCAATCCAATATGCGCTTGCGCCGCGCGACGTACTCTTCCGTGTTGAGAAATCCATACTGGTCAAGGAAGGCCACAACCTTCATTATGTCCTCGGACATCAGCAATGCGCCGGGCACGTGTTGAGCAAACGCATACTGGATATCCGTCACCTCGTTCATCCCGTTCAATTGCGAGGCGACGAAATACGAGATCGGGGAAAGAACCGCCGGGTCTCTGACGACACCTTCGGGATCCTGTAGGCAGAGGAGGGTCTGCCCATCCTGTTCGATGGGCATGATCTCCAGATTTCGCAGCGCAGGCAATGGCATGGCGCACAGCATACCGCTGCGTCTCGGTACGATGCAAAGGATGGTCGCGGGCAGACTGACAGTTTGCCCCACGGCTGTGACTTCTCTTGTAGGCGCAGGGGAATCTGAATATATGGGCGGTCTTCTCGTCGTTATTCGTGGATGAACTGTGACAAGGGTTCAACCGTATGGTAGAATCTCTTTGTAACGAGACGAGCCCTCGTAAACGGGAGCCCGGACCCGGAGGTTCAATGATGAAACGTAACATCTTATCGATGACAGTGTTAGCCGTATTGTTGGCGGCGATGATAACGGGCTGCGCGACGACCCCCGTACAGCAGGGCGCCCTCATGGGCGGTGCACTCGGCGCCGGCGCCGGCGCCATTATCGGCAATCAAGTCCACGGTCAAGGCGGCAGCGGAGCCCTTATCGGCGCCGCGGCCGGCGCGTTGACGGGCGCGATTGTCGGCGACCAGGTCGAAAAATCCCGCCAGCGGTCCGTTGTCGTCCAGGCGCCTCCCCCGCAGGCCGGCAGAACCGTAACCGGTCACTACGAGAATCGAATTGTCCGAAGCCCCTCAGGAGAGACCTACGAAGAGCGCGTCTGGGTCCCTGACCGGTGGTAGTCCGGAAACGGGCCTCATTACGCAATCCCGGTGGCGCGTTGCCGGCGCAATGACGACGATCGGCGCCGCGCTGATGGTGTGGTACGGGTCGGAACACCGTTTCCTAACCGATTCCATGACGCTGTTCCTTTCGTACTGGGCGGTCTTTCTCGCCCTCGTCGCAATAACACTGTACATCGTGCTGCTGGACATCCGGTATATTCACTTGCAGTACACGATCAGCCGGCGCGAACTGTTCCGTCAGACGTGGGAGGACGAGTCTTTCCGAAAGGCGCTCATCGAGGCCCGGCGGAAAGAGCGTCAAGAGGGCGAACGGGACTGAACGCTCCCGCACGTTGCGAAAGCAGTCGTTCAACAACACGCGGAGGGAGAAAATGAAAGTCGGGATCATCACCGCCTCGTTGCCCATGGAACTGCGGGCTGCCTTGCGGAAGGCAAAAGAAATCGGCGCGCACGGCGTCCAACTCTGGGTCGCGAACAATGAGCTCGACCCGCGAAGCCTGTCGCAGAGCGGACGACAGGACTTGCTCAACTACATGGCGTCGCTCGGGCTCAAGCGGTCGGCTTTGTGCGGCGACATCGGCGGTTTCGCGGATCCCGCGACGGTCGACGAACGCATCGCCCACACGAAGGAGATGTTCGATCTCTGTGTCGACTTGCAGACGCCCATACTCACCACGCACATCGGCGTTGTTCCCGAAGACGCCTCTTCCCGCGCCTATCAAGACCTCGTCGCCGCGGTCCGCGAAGTGGCCGAGTACGCCGCCGCGCGGGATTGCTGTTTCGCCACCGAGACCGGCCCCGAGTCCGGCGACTCGCTTGCGGCGTTCCTCCTCGCCGCGAACAGCGACGGCGCCAAGGTCAATTTCGATCCCGCGAATCTGTGCATGTCCGGTTTCGACCACCTGCACGACGTTTACGCGCTGAAGGGTTTCATCGTTCACACTCACGCCAAGGACGGGTTGAAGGGAAAGGAAGAGGAAGTCGCCTTGGGCAAAGGCAACGTTGATTTCCCGAAGTACCTCGCCGCGTTGCGCGAGATCGGCTTCAACGGCTACCTGACGATCGAACGCGAATGCGGCCCGGATCCTCTAGCCGACATCGTTGAAGCTATATGCTTCTTGAAGAGACAGGAGGGCGTCGACAGCTAACGCCCTGAAGGCAGAACTCGTTGAGGAAGGCGAAGTTCGTAGGACTCCCTATGCTGGCGGGCAGAGAGCCTGAAGCCTATGGATGATATCATGACGAGAGTGAAACGCTGATTTTCGCGTCTGGAGGTGTACCCCAATGGCGTGGCTATCTGAATTCAAGGCTAAGGCATTTGTTTTGTAGCCAGGGACGGGGATGTGAGGGCATATTGGGGTTGTCCAGTCCCTGCGGTATATCAAGCGGAATCCCGTGGGGAGGACAAGGAAAGCGCGATAGGGTCAGAGAAATAGGTGGCTGCCTTCATACCCTGCAATCGATGTATAGATGGAATATTCGAATCTCGACTCCAGATGCCCTTGCGTGAACACTAACGCGTTCGTCGGGGAAGTCTGAAATGACGTTTATCCGTCGCAGGCCCTCGATCAAGGCAAACAGCGGCTCGTCGCTTGCCTCGTCAGAGTCAAATGCATTGCTGACTTGAGTGAACCAAAATTCCGCGTCATGCGCTTGAATGCACCCGAGCATAACGGCTTCCAGGCTCTCCGGCACATAACGACAACTTACGAATCGGAGGATACCGTCGTCGCCGAGGTAGTGCCGCAACGTGTCACGTACACTCGAATGTTCATCGTCGCGCAGGCGCTTTGCCTCAAAGGTGTAATACGCTTTGGGCCGCAGGCCGCAGCGCTCAATCTGAATGTCGAGTTTGGGACGCTGTTTTCCTAGTTCGCCGTACGGACTCGTCGGCTTTTCGTTGTGGATGGCATAAACCTGAGTCTTCAATATAGGCCCTTCTGAATTTTCGTAACCCCTTGTCTGTG
>CAZPMT010000063.1:5645-29680 GCA_964587655.1 uncultured Nitrospiraceae bacterium | reverse complement strand
CCTGCGGTCTCGCCATCGCGAACGGACGCCTTTTCGTCAGCACCGACACGGGCAGGATCTACGCCTTTGCTAAAGGACAGGGGAAACCCGCACAGGAAGTCAATCAGCAGCCCAATCCGACTGCGTTTCCTGAAGACGCCAACGCCGCCCTTTGCGCGAAAGCCGCCGATCGGATCCTCGCGCTGGCCCCGGTGAAGAAGGGATTCTGTCTCGTCACCGGCAACAGGACCGGACGCCTGGCGTATGAGCTTGCGAAGCGCACCGACCTGAATATCGTCGCCGTTGACGACAATCCCGAAAGATCGGAGAACGTCCGGCGCATGCTCGACGCCGCGGGCGTGTACGGGACACGGGTTGTCGTTGATTGCATCGGCGCCCCTGAGATGCCCTATCCTAACTACTTCGCCAATCTGATCGTGTCCGAATCCATGCTGGGCGAAGGCCCGTTTGAGTATCCTGAAGATCTTCTCCGCATGCTGAAGCCTCACGGCGGCGTTCTGTGTCTCGGCTTTCCCACGGAAGCCTCCAATCAAGAGCAGCCTCCTTCCCTGGACGCCGTGCGCAAGCAGTGTGAATCTCTTGGCGACTTTGCCGCGGAGGTCATCTCCGATAACGGACGTTGGGTGAGAGTAACCCGCGGCGCCCTCCCGGGCCAGGGCAAGTGGACGCACGAATACGCGGACCTGGGCAACACCGCCTGCTCCGATGATGAACGCGTGAAAGGCCCGTTGGGCGTATTGTGGTATGGACGCCCCGGTCCCGAGCTAATGGTCGAACGCCACTCGCGTCCAGCGGCCCCCGTTGCCATGGACGGTCGCATGTTTGTGCAAGGCGAGAACGTCATCATGGCCTACGACGCTTACAACGGGACTTTCCTGTGGAAGAAAGACGTCCCCGGCGCGCTCCGCGTCCGGGTCGACTCGGATATGGGCAACCTCGCCCTGGAAAAAGACGCGCTGTACGTTGCCGCTCATGACAAATGCTTGCGTTTGGACCCCGCCACGGGCGAGACGTTGCGCACATACGACTTGCCGCCGCATGGCGGCAAACCCGCCCGTTGGGGATACCTCGCTTGCGACGGAAACACCCTGTTCGGCTCGGTCGCGGCGCCGTTGAAGGAGGACTACGCCGCGTTGTGGGACGACATCGCGGGCGAAGACGGCGAATGGCATGACATCGACGCCGCGCTCGACAAACGTGACTCCTCAGCTCGTCTCGATAACAGGCTTGATGAGTTTACGAAGGAATACCCGAAGCCGGACGCTCGCGCCTTTTGGGCAGCCCAGCAAGGTGGATTCATGTGGCGCAACATGGCCAATTGGCCGCACTGGGGAAGCGTCGAAAGCCCCGTGGGAGCCGTCACGCAGCGTATCATGGCCAGCGACTCACTCTTTGCACTTGACGCCGAGACAGGGTCCCTTCGCTGGAAGTACGAAGGCAAAGACATCGCACACCCGGCGATTGCCATAGGCGAAGGAGCCGTTTTCCTTGCCGGTTGCGACGTCACTGAGGAACAGAAGCAGGCCGCAATGAACGAGCGCGCCGGCCTTATCCAAAAAGGAGTGTGGGAAAAAGAAGACATAACCTACGATCCGAAGGACGCGGACATCCGCCGCGTTGTCGCGCTCGATGAAATGACCGGCCAGAAACGGTGGGAGCGCATCATCGATGTCACAGGATGCGGAGGCGACCGCATGGGTCTCGCTTACAAGAACGGCGTCTTGTGCTTCTTCGGTTGCTTCAGCAACCACGACCGCCGCCTATTCCGCGACGGCAAGCTCGCGTGGCGCCGCATCACGGCCGTTTCAGGCAAAGACGGCACCGATCTCTGGTCGCGGCCCCTGAACTACCTGCGCCGGCCCGTTATTGTCGGAGACACGATTCTCATCGAGCCGCGCGCGTGCGACCTTCGGACCGGCGCCGTCAAGACCCGGTCGCACCCGCTCACCGGCCAGGATTCAACATGGGAGTACGTTCGCCCCGGACACTGCTGCAGCGCCACCAGCGCTTGCCCCAACATGTTTTTCCTTCGCGGCTACTTCCTTTGGTATTACGATCTGTTGAAAGATCAGGGGATGCAGCCCTTCGGCGGCATCCGTCCCGGCTGTTGGATCAACGTTGTTCCGGCCAACGGCCTTGTGCTGTTCCCCGAGGCAAGCGCCGGCTGCACGTGTTCGTATCCTATCCGCTCGACAGTCGTGCTCCAGCCCAAGTCCGAACAGCGCACGTGGGCCACCTGCGTACAGAAAGGAAGCCTCACCCCGGTGCGCCGCATGGCAATTAACCTCGGTGCGCAGGGCGACTGGCGCGACGATGACGGCGTTCTCTGGTTCAGCTATCCGCATCCGCCAAGCACGGACTGGCACGACTACGGCGTCAAGTTCGCGCTACAGGAGCAGTTCATCGACAAGCCGGACTTCTTCTGTCGCAATTTCCAGGGAATGGGCGTCAAGGGAACCGGCAAGCCTTGGGTCTTCTCATCCGGCTGCAAAGGGATGACAAGCTGCGACGTGCCTCTCCTCGGGGAAGGCGACGCCCCGGCCTCGTACACCGTCCGGCTCTATTTCGTCGAGACCGAAAACACGGAACCCAACCGCCGCGTCTTCACGGTCAAACTGCAAGGCAAACCCGTGCTGAAGGACTACGACATATTCGCAGCGGCGGGCGGTGCCAACATTGCCCGCGTCGAGGAGGTTAAAGGGATCAGAGTCGATAAGAACCTGCTCATCGAGTTCGCGCCGAAGGCAGAGAAACCCGCGCCCGCGGAAATGCCAGTGATCAACGGCATCGAAGTGATCCGGGAAGACGTAACGTTGGCGAGTTCAAACTAATCTTCCCGCATTGAGGCGAAACTCGATATCCGGACGGATGCGCTCGACGGGCTGATGGCTTACGAGCAGGATCGTCGCCCCTTCGCGCCGGGTCCGTTCAAGCATATCGAGAACGATGTGCGCGCTGTCTTCGTCCAGGTTCCCGGTCGGTTCGTCCGCGACGATGATCTTCGGGCGGTTCAAGAGCGCCCGCGCGAGAGCGCAACGTTGACGTTCGCCCGCCGACAACTCCGAAGGATAGTGCCCGCTGCGATCGCTCAGGCCCAACTCATCGAGAAGTTCTCTCGCACGCGCCTGCGCATCCCGTCCCACCGAAGCGAGCGTCGGGAGAAGGACGTTCTCAAACGCGGTGAGGTAAGGGACGAGATGAAACATCTGAAACACGACGGCAATGTCGCGCGCGCGCAACGCGGCGCGCGCCCGCGGCGAAAGCGAATCGAGTTGGCGTCCTGCAACCGTTACCGAACCCGAAGTCGGAAGCGTCAGTCCCGCCACTATGTTTATGGCCGTGGTCTTCCCGCTGCCGGAAGGTCCGTGCAACAGCGCCAGCGCACCTTGCGGCAGATCGATGGTCAAGCCGTCCAGCGCCCGAACGATCTCGCGGCCTTTCCGGAAGTGCTTGGTGACGTTATCGAGGCGAATCACGATGTTCCTTCTCCCAAGACCTCGATCTGCTCCTGCATCAAACGGCTGACAATCGGCGGAAGGCCGAACGCAATACACGCAATCGGCGTAATAATTACCACACAAGTAAGTACGTTTAATGGCGCAACGGCGGGGCTTTGCGCCACACTCAGCCAGCCTGACGCCATACGCCCAAGGCCGGTCCCAAGTAGCGAACCCACCACGCCATAGACAAGGATCTTTCCGAGGAACACGCCGTATATCTTACGATCTGCCACGCCCAACGCACGCAACACACCTATCTCGTGCCGCCGGTTCGTGACGTTCTGGTACGTCAGTCCGCACACCGCCGCCGCCGATCCAAGGATCACGATCGCCAGCGCCGCAAGTTGAAGCCTCTCCATCAGCACGCGCTGTTGATGCCGCGCAAGGAGGATTGATTGATAGGGCTGCACTTCGACGTCCGGCAGCACGTCGTGGATGCTCTTACTGATGAGCGCGATGATATCCTTGGCCGACGCCGGACACTGACACGCGAGCGCGTCGATCGCGTTCACCCGGCCCGGGCGCCCCAGCAATTCCTGTACGTCATGCAGGTGTGCATACACGCGTATGTCTTCGGGCATGGCGCCGATCTCGTCGAGCACGCGTCCCACGTCAAAGGAGCGTCCCAACAGAGTCACCTTGTCGCCCGCCTTCTTGTTCATCGCGCGCGCCGCGGCGGCGCCGAGAAACACCTGCCCCTTCGGAACGGTGTACGCGGTAGGCATCGGTTTCTTTTCCGTGCCCGTCCGCGCGATCTCGCCCAACACGCCCGTCAGGACGATCTTCCGGCCATCGAGTTCAACCGTCTTCTGATACTTGCCTACAAAATGCTGCGCAAGGATCACCGTATTCTCGGACAGTTTCTTTACGTACTCCTCCGGCATGTCGATGTCCTGGAAATCGAGCGCCTGGTATCGGGCCGGATCGACGCCCCTCGGCAGCACGAGCAGGTTGAACCCCATATCCTTCATCATCACGCGCGTCGAGTCGATAGAGGCAAGACTGATGTCCGTCATCGCAACGAACAGTCCGGACGCGAGCGTCACAACGATGAGACACAGCAGCGTGTTCACCTTCGATCTCTGCATTTCCCGCCGGATCAGCCGCGACAAGGTCATACGGTCCCGCATCATTCCTCCAGAGACACAGCGCGCCGCCGCCGGTTCCGCCAGACAATCCACGCGACCGCCGCGACGGCGATTCCCGACGCGCATGCCAACGGCAACAGAACGGAGGCGAGGACATGCCGATCTTCTCGCGGGATCTCGGCCATGAGCGGCGCTAATGGGTCCGCCCGCGCTGTCGGCTCTCCCGCGTCCACAACGGTCTCCATGTAGCCGAGCGACTGGACCGCGCCGGCCGCCTTGGCATCGAACTCCGGCTCCCAGGTCATTGGCAGATCCAGACCCAAGGTCATCGATTGTTGGAGACACGTGCACGGCACGGTGAGACTATTCAACAACTGATTCAGGTTGTTCTCGGTGATGTCACCGCCTTCCATCGGCGGCGCCATGAGTTTCCCGCGCCCGAACACTACCCCGGCCCAGTCAGGTCCCGACGGTTCCAAACCCGCGAACAAACAGAGAAGCCGCTCGCGCGGGTCATTCCTGTCGAACGACACGATTGAAATCCCCGGCGGATGATCGGTTGCCCACTTCTCCGAGACGGATTTCAACAGCGGCTCCTTTTTTTCATTCGCGTTCGCGCCCGGAGAATACAGGACCACCGCCCACACGTCGGTAATGGCCCGCTTCAGCGCTTCCCGCGCGGGCGAAGTGAGCAGCGCCGCCAGATCCGAGTCGCTCAACGTGGGCTCCCAATGGCCGATCACGAAGGCCCGCCGCGGGCTCGTCGGCATCAATCCAACCAGGGCGACCACCGGCACGCTCGGCGGCTTTGAAGGAATGCCGTAATCCTCCCAGCGCACCGAGCCGTCATTTCCGTCCACGCGATTGAGAACAACATTCAGATACTTACCGTCGCCATCGAGCCACGAACGCAGCCGCCCGAAGATCGCTTCACCCTCGGCGTCCGAGGCGTTCGTGAACACGCAAAGACGGTGCACGTCCCGTTTCGCCAGGAACCCCGCATCGCGCACGCTCCCGCTGTTACAAGCACTAGCGGAAAATGCAACAAACGACGCAAGGAAGATCGCCGTTAGCACCCACAGCGGCCGCCACCGTGGGCTCTCAATCCAAAATCCAAAATCCAAGATCCAAAATGACTTCACTACTAACCTCTATGGTGTCGCCGTCTCGACGGTGAGGGGCTTGCCGTCGGAATCCGTGACGCGGATGCCGAAGGCCCATGCGCCACCCTCCTGGCTCACCTTAATGAGAATCTTGTTCACGCCTTCATCAAGATGTACCTTCAGCTTGTCCTGATCCGGCTCATAACGCCGCCCGCCGTCAAACCGGCCCGCTTCTTTGCCGTTGCACCAGCACTTGAAACCATCGTTGCTACCGACTTGGAGCAACGCATCGCCCTCATGAGGCGCCTTCACCTCGGCATATCCGTAAACGGCCACGCCCTGACAGTCGCCGTAATACGCCGCGAGATCAACCATACCGTTCGCGTCCACCGTCGGGTAACGCTCCCACGACAACTTCTCGCCTCCGATCTTACAGCGCCGGTCCAACTTCACACGGGGTTCCTTAACGAAAGTCTTATCGAGCGTGTTCTTATCCCTGTCCCACGGCACGGGACCGAGCAATCGCCACGCCGTCACCGCCGCGGCTTGTTTCGCTTCCGCGAACAGATCGATGCCCGCGCTTTGCACTGCGCTTATCAGGGACTCGCGGCCCGCGGGATCGCGCACGGACTGCAGCGTGCCCGTGATGCGCGCCACGGCCTGCTGCCGATCTGTTTCGCTCGACGCTTGCGTGACCAGGCTTGCAAGATACTTCTGGAACGCCGCGCTGTCGCCATAGCAACACAGACCGCCGTCCGCGAGCGAAACTAGGACTCGGCTGTCCCGATCAATCGCAACGGCATTGGACCGTGCCGCCGATGGCAGCGTCTGCTCGCACAAAGGCGTGCCCGTGTCGCGGTTCAGCAAGACAAGCCGCCACACCGGACGAAGACTGCGTTCGCGGGGCGTTCTGCACACCGCTATCACGGAATCGCGCGTCAACGCCAACGTCACCGTTTGACTCTTCTCAAGCGCCTTCGCCTTCCATATCGACTCCGGCAATCGCAACTTGCGCCCATCTTTCTTGCGCAATCGATCAAGTATGGCCTTTGTCTCATACGCCTGCGGGGGACTCTCGCGGTCATGTGCGGCGACCATCAGCGTATCATCCCACGTCGGCACGCTGTGTCCAAAGGACAGTTCCAGCGTGGCGCCCTTGGGTTCCCGTGCAATCCAAAACACCCCCGGATTCACCACGTTCTCGATGGCCGAGTAACGGAGCCGCCCGCCGAGCACGAAAAACTCGTCCGCCAGCACGCCGATCTCTTCGCCGCGGTTTGATTCCGGCGACCCGTCACGCGGCGCGGGGCCGTCGTACCGCCCATCCTTAAGAAGATATCGCGCGGGCGATATGATGTTCCCGCCCGCCATGTAGATCGCGTCACCGAGAAACGTCAGGTTTCCCTGCGCGGAAACGCCCTTGCGCAATTTCTCGCTGAGATGCCCAGACGAGTCGTTCTCCCATTTCAGTGCGCCGGTCCGCGCGTCCAACGCGGACAGGTAAGTACCGTCGTAGTCGATAATCCCCGCCGCGCAGTACGCGACGCCGTCCTTCACGACGACGCCGCTGTTGACGGGCCACGTCGAGCACAATGCGCCATACGCGGGAATGCGGCGCTCGACCGGCGCCGCGCGGAACCGCCATAACAAGCGTCCCGTCGCGGCCTCCAACGCATACACAAAGCCGTCGCCAGATCCAACGTATGCGCGTCCTTCCCAGATTGTCGGCGGCTCGAGAACGGGTCCCCCCGTCTGAAACGTCCACCGCACCGCACCGCCCGCAGCATCGAGCGCGCGGACCACGCCGTCGTCACCCGCGAAAAACACGAGCCCTCCGCCCGTCGTCGGCGCCGTGGGCGTAAACTGAGCCGGAGCCTGCCACACCCACAGCGGCTGCAACGGACTCGTAACCGCGACGCGCGTCCCGCCAGTGTGCGTGCTGCCGCCGCGATACGCGCTCCAGTCATCCTCCGAACCGTCGAACGGTGCTGCGGTCCCCGAGTCATTGCCGCACACCTCGAGTCGCTCGGCGGCGGGCGCCGGCGATACGGGCGCGCCGGCGGAGCAGAGCGCGACCGTGCCTATGAGCGAGAGATTGCAGTCGCACAACCACGGACCGATGTAGAGAAGACCGTTCGCGCCAATCACGCCGTCGTTGCACGCCGGACGCATCGAGCCGTCAAACAGTATCGTCTTCGTCGCCCGGTCATACCGCGTCACCCCTTCCGGATCGCCGCGACAGAACAGCGAATCCGGCGTCGCGGTCAAGCGCGCGCACGACCGCTTCTTGAAGCCCAGATCCTCGATGACGCCGCCCGTTTCAGGGCTCATCACCAGCGTGTTTCCATCCGGCCCCAGACCCGCAAGAACGTTCCCGTCGAGATAGATGACATTGGGATTGCTCGTCGTTTTCTTTCGATGCCACAGCAAACGGCCATCATCCTTGGATACCGCCACCAGGTTCATCTGCGTCTGCGCCTCGAAGAACAACGCCTTCGGCGTATACACGCAATAGCAGGCCGTCTGGAAACCGGGCGTCGAAGTCAGTCCCCGCCCTTCTTCATTAATGAGTCGCCGAGTTTGTGCGTCGTCATTCACCCACGCCAGGGCGCCCGTCTTCGCATCCAGACACCCCAAGTGCGCATCAGGCGAGTAAAAGAAGACACGGCCTTCACCGATCGCCATCGCCCGTGAATCGACCTCTGAGGCATCCCGATAGCTCCACAACAGCTTCCCGGCTTTCAGGTCGTACGCAAAGACCGTCTCGCCGAATCCCCACGGGATACGCGGTTCTTCGTAGTAACCCTTGCTGAGTTCGTCCCAACTCCATGCGGGGTATTTGCTGCGGACCACCGTCGTTTCCGAAGGGTCGGCCTTCTCGCCCGCAAGGCCGAACAACGTATCTCCAGCAAGGGCCATCCATTTCCATTCACCCCGCACCTCCGGCGCGCGCACACGTCCGATTTCGTCTCCAGTTTCAGGGTTGATGAGCAGACACCCTTGACCGCCCGGATCGATCATGTAAAAGACGTCGTCCGTTGCGATGAACGCCGAACGGTGAACGAGATATCCGTCCGGCAGCCGTTTCCGCCAAAGCTCCGCGCCGTTGTACCCGTTCCGCGCCAGCAACGTGTTCAACCAAGCCTCTTCACGCTCGTGATGGGCGATGTGCCCCATCGCCACGAAGGTCCGCCCGCCCGCGGCCGTTGTGATCGCGGGCATCGCGATGTAATACGGCTCGGCCATCCACTGCGTCATGTATGGCGCCTTGATCGCCGTGTCCGTCGACACCGGGTTGTTGTCCGGCGCATGTTCCCAATGGCTCCAATTGTCCGCGCCGGAAAGCGCCGGCTTTGCGAGAACGAACCACCCATCCAGGGCCTTATCCAAACGTGCCAATTTGAACGAAGCCTTCTTTGCCCAGTCCTCCAGCGTTTCGCGCGATACGCCGCGTTCTTCCCGAACGCGCAGGATCGCTTTTCCCTTTGGCCTCAGCGCTCGCAACACTTCCTGAGCCGACAGTCCCGACAGAATCTCTTTTGACGTTTCCGGGACTAGCACCAGATCCAGCGTGTTGCCGGAGTGGGGGAGAGGACCCGCATTCATCCGTTCGATCAGGAGACGCTTGATGCCCAGTCCTTTTCTTGCCGCTGCGTCCCTGCCCGCTTGCACCGCCGGTGCGTCAGCGTCGATCACGTGCACAAGAAGGCCGCTCGCTTCCGCCAAAGCGACAGGGAGTTCCGTGCCTGCACCGCCAACCACGCAACACAACCCATGCGAGACTCCCCCGGCGTTGACAATCGCCGAGGCAAGCTCATCCGCGCCGGCGTAGCCCTCCGCTGAGTAGAGAAGACCCAACATCCCCATCAGCAGCGTCATCCAACAGCTAACACTCAGCTTACTCAACGTCTCTCTCTTTCTCATGGCCGCTATGTTCTCCGGTTTGCCGTCTCCTTCACGGTGGGATTTGTCCCGCCGCGGAATGCGACGATCCTCTAGCCCTCGCCATACTCCTTGAGCTTGTTTCGCAGCGTCCGAACGCTGATTCCGAGCAGTTTAGCCGCCTGCGTCCGGTTCTGATTGCAGTGCTCGAGCGTCTTCATAATGAGTTGCCGTTCCATATCCAAGACCGTCGTCCCGGCCCTAAGGGCATGCTCCTCTTCCCGCTTCTGACGCGCTCCGCGCAACAGGAAATGTCCAGGTTCAAGGACTTCCTCCGAACTCAGCACCACGGCCCGTTCGACGGCGTTCTGCAATTCGCGCACGTTCCCCGGCCAGTCGTACTCCATGAACAGCGTTCGCGCCTGCGGACTGAAGCCCTTGATGTTGCGCCCATTCTCTTTCGCATACCGCTGCAGGAAATGGTCCATCAGCGCGCGCAAGTCTTCCTTCCTGTCGCGAAGCGGCGGCAGATATATCTGGATCACGTTCAGTCTAAAAAACAAGTCCTCTCGCAGCTTCCCTTGCTCCACGGCCTGTTCGAGGATCCTGTTTGAGGTCGCGACTATGCGCGTGTCGACCTGGATCGGGTGCGTGCCGCCGACCCGCTCGAACTCGCGTTCCTGGAGAGCCCGCAGGATTTTCGGTTGAAGCTCGAGGTTGATCTCGCTCACCTCATCCAGCAGTAGCGTTCCCGTGTCCGCCAGTTCAAAACGGCCTACTTTCCGCTCATGCGCTCCCGTGAACGACCCTTTCT
This sequence comes from uncultured Nitrospiraceae bacterium, assembly GCA_964587655.1. Taxonomy (GTDB): domain Bacteria; phylum Hydrogenedentota; class Hydrogenedentia; order Hydrogenedentales; family SLHB01; genus CAZPMT01. Next base: position 19,293 of record CAZPMT010000063.1, on the reverse strand, counting down.
CGTGACCAAACAACTCGCTCTCGAGCAGTCCCGCGGAAAGCGCCGCGCAGTTCACTTTGATGAACGGATTGTCCCGGCGCGGGCCGGAGTAGTGGATCGCGTGGGCGACCAGTTCCTTGCCGGTTCCGCTTTCACCCCGGATCAGGACCGTGGCCCGGCTGCTCGCCACCTTCTCGATTTGTTCATGCACGTGGCGCATCGCGGGGCTCTCGCCGACCATCGCTTTGAAGTCATATGCGACGTTCAACTGCGATCGCAGGTAGCGGTTCTCTTCCGTGAGGCGCTCCCGCTCGATGGCGCGCGAAACGGCCAGTTCCAGCACGTCCGGCGTGAAAGGTTTCAGAATATAGTCTTCCGCGCCGTTCTTCAGGGCGGCTACCGCCGTCTCGATCGTCCCGTACGCCGTCATCACGATGCAGCGCGTATCGATCTGCTCTTCGCGGACCCGGCGCACCACCTCGAGACCGTCCATTGGCGTCATCTTCAAGTCCGTGACGACGACGTCGAACCCCTTCTCATGCAGGAGGTCTAGCCCTTCCCGGCCTCCGGAGACCGCCGTCACCTCGTGTCCGGCGCGGATGAGGGCTTCCTCGACGTACTCCCTCATCAACTCTTCATCATCGATTACCAATACCCTGGCTTGCCGCATGTCTACTCCGCTTTCGGCAACGACACGACGATCGTCGTTCCAGCGCCCAGTTCACTTTCAGCTCGCAACGACCCGCCGTGGCCTTCAACGATCTTCGCCGCGATGGCCAATCCCAGTCCCGTGCCTTTCTCCTTCGTCGTGAAGAAAGGGGAGAACACCTGCTTGAGTTTCTCCGACGGTATCCCGCAACCCGTGTCACGGACCGCCACGGAGATCATCGGACCCTCCACTGTCGCGGAGATGCGGATATCCCCGTCCGCATCGATGCTCTGCACTGCATTCAGCAGGATGTTCAGGAACACCTGCCGGATCTTGTCAGGATCCGCCTGGATCTTCAGATGATGCGGCGTCGTGTTGGCAATAGTGATCGGGCGGCTGCCGATTTCGAGATACGAAATGGCCGCGTCGATGAGCTCCGCGCAATTCGCCGGACGAAGCCGCAGGTCTATCGGCCCCGTGTATGCCAGCAACTCGTCCACAACCCTGTTCAGGTTCCGCGTGCCCACGAGGATCTTTTCAACAAGACGCGAGCGTGGATCCTCCGGCGGAATGTCACGCGCCAGCAACGCCGCAAAGCCACGGATGCCCCCGAGCGGGTTCCGGATCTCATGCGCGACACTCGCCGCCATCTGGCCGATGGCCGCCAGACGATCCACCTGGCGCACTTGTTCACGCAACGCCTCGATTTCGGTCAGATCCTGAAACACCTTGACGTGTCCGATACACGTCCCCTGCCGGTCAGATATCGGGGCGTCGCGCTCGCTCACCGATACCTCGCGGCCGCTCTTCGCGCACAGTTTCGTCCCCATTGCGCCATCCTGCGTCGCGAACTCACGGTCGAGCAGATCAAAGAAGGATTGGCTGCCGCTCTTTGTGCGCAGTGTGGCGCTTATCACGCCCTCGGGCGCGATGAACTCGCGGCCGAACAGCTCAAAGAACGATTGGCCAACCGCCTCGTGTTCCGTGTACTCGAGAATGACCGAGGCGCTCCGGTTGAACTTCGTGATGATGCCGTTCGTGTCCAGCGTGATCACCCCGTCCGACATGCTCTCCAGGATGTTGTTCAGGTAGTCATTGGTCAGCGCAAGCTCCCGGTTCTTCGCCGCAAGTTCCACACCCAGTTCCCGCGCACGCTCCTCGAGAAGACGATATGCCTCCTCGAGTGTGTGCGTGGAACGCGTGAACACCTCGAAAGCTTCCGTCAAAGCCTTGACATCATCGACCTGATCCGCCATCGATACCCGTCCGCAGATTTTACAAACCGTAAACTTGCCGCGGCAGATTGAGGGCCTCAACGCCGCGCGGTCCAATGATTCTAGAGCATGCGGCTTCCAAGCGCCAGTCGGCCGCGAAAGTTTGTCATAGAGGCCGGCGCTATGCTTTCCTGTCTATGAACAGTGCATCCCCGGATTGCCCTGGCGCGTATCGCCTAAGCGACTTACGTCCCTTGCTCAGGGCCTCGAGCACGCCCTTCACGCTTTTTGCCTGGCCGTCCAAGGTCCCTATGGCCCGCTCGTACTCCGTCTGAATCTCTTCGATCAACGCCTCGCCGCGTCGCGCCAGCGCGCGTATCTCCGCTCGCGTCTTTCCCGGAACGTCCTCAGAGACCTTTCGCCATTCCGCAGCCACTTCCGCAAACTCGCGTTCATACCGGCTGCGTTCTTCCACGAGGACAGAATGACTCTCGATCAATGGGAGCAGTTCCGCGTCGTCCTCACCCGATTGAATCCGCTTCAGTTCCGCCAGAATTGTTTCGAACCATGCATTTTGGCGCGTGAGGAAATCCCGGACCCGTTCCGCCGGCCCCGCCTGCGGAATTCCGTGAAGAAGCATCCTCAAGAGTCCTGTCACGCTAAAACACACTCCCACGAAAAGCGGTGATTATCGTGTCACTCCATGCGCCACAGGCTAGTGCAGTGAGTCATCCTGTTGGCAACTTATTTGACGCGCAAGAAAGACCACCACTGTCATTGCGAGGAGGGCTTCCAGCCCGACGAAGCAATCCCCTGACCTGTGGAGACAACCCGGGGGGATTGCTTCGTCGGGCTGGAAGCCCTCCTCGCAATGACCGCCGAAGCCAAAGATAAGTGGTCTCAATTGTGAATCACCGCACTAGAGCCTGTACAACAAACCAGCCAAACTAAGAACTCGCAACGCCCGGTCCGGCGCTCGTGCTTGAGCTCGGCTTCGCCGTGGCCGGCTGCTCGCGCAATCGCTGCTCCGCGCGGGCATACTCAGCCTTTACGGCGGCCTCCCGCGACCAGGGGGAGTTTGCCTTTGAAACCTGAAGGTAGAGTTGCGCGCTGCCCGCGAAGTCCCCCGTCTGAAGAAGCACGTTCGCGACTTGATACTTCGCCCACGCGTACTCCGGACTCTTCCCGTCATCGCCCAGTAGCGAACGCCGGTACGATTCCGCCGCCCGCGCGAATTCCTTCTTGTCGTACAGGTAATCGCCTACCGCCACGGCCACCGTTCGCAACTGCGGCGCGTCAACAGGGTTCAGACGCGCCTCCTCCTCAAGACGCGACAGCAACGCTTCCGCTCGTGGCGCGTCGTTCGCCGCCAGGTGCGCTTGCGCGAGCCGGACGGTCAGATCCGGCGTCCGCTCCGCGGCGTAGTTTTCGTAAGCGTGTTCGAGCAGCGTCGCCGCCTTTCGCGGATCGGAAGAAATCAGCGCGCCCCCTTGTTTCGCCAGCAGCCCATAGGCGCTCTTGTCGCTCAGCTTTGACAGATCGGCACGGGCTGCAAGCGCAACTCCCTCATCGCGCGCCCCGCCGTCAATCAACACCGCCGCCGCCTGCGCCAGCACCTCCGGCTCCGTCGAAACCGTCGCGATCTCCTTAGCCAGTTCCGCCGCGCGCTCTTGCAGACCCAGTTCCTGATACATCTTCGCCAATGAAATCAGAACGGGGAGTCTCTGAGGTCCGGCCTGAACGGACGCCGCGAGTTCCTCGAGGCGCCGGATGCCTTCCTTCTGCATCCCGTCGCGATATAGCGCCTCCGTCCATTCCAGCCTGCCGATAAACGCTTGCGACGATCTCGGGAAACGCGTCACCATGCGCTCGTAGGTCTTGCGCGACTCCGCAAACGCTTCCCCGTCGCGATAGTTCCGTGCCGCTTCGAGCAGCACCTGCGGGTCACTAAGGCCCGCACGCGCCGCCGACATCAGCAGGTCCGCGGCCTCGCGATACTTGCCGTTCAACGCCAGAATGGACCCCTCGTTTCGCAGCACCTGCGCATCCTTTGGATACTGCTCCGTTGCTTGACGGGCCACCTGCAGGGCCTCCTCGCGAGACCCCATGTCTTCAAGCACACGGCTCAACTCCACGAGCGTCGAAGGCAATACATCGGATTCCGGGAAGCTCGTCAACATGCCATTCAGCGTTTCCCGTGCCTCCGCCAAACGTCCCGCGCCGCGGTACGCCTTCGCAAGCAGCAGATTGACCTTGTCAACACCCTCGCTCTGCGCCGCCAGCGCCAGACGCGTTTCGAGTAGTTTGACGGCTTCATCGTACCGCGCGTGTTCCATGGCGACGCGCGCCAACCCCACGAGTGCGTCCGCTTGTCCGGGCGAGCCCGGCTCGCCGCCCGCTACCCGCTCATACAGTGCGCCTGCATCCCCGGTCTTTCCCGTGGCGAGATAGGCGTCCGCCAGCGCCACTTGCGCCTCCGCGAGATGCTTTGATTCCGGGAAGTCCGCCAGAAGCCGCTCCACGCAGCGAATGGCTTCCTGCGGATGGCCCACTTCGTTCGCCGCCTCCGCCGCGCCCAAGAGTGCCGAATCGAGGTCGGCGGAGTCGCTGTACGCAGTCAGTATTTTCCGGTACACCTCGCGAGCCGCGTAGGGCTTGTGCTCCAACTCGTAGAGGTGCGCCTTCCATTGCAGCACATCCACCGCTTTAGGATGCGATGGAGACGCGTTGATGAAGTCATCGATCCGCTGCCGGAGAACACGCATCTCACCGGCTTTCCGGTTTTCCAGCACCACGGGATACGTAGACGCAATCTCATCGTACTCCGTACGCGCCCCCTCCGGAGTGGGCAAAGCGGGCGCGTCTGGCTGCGTCTCGACGCCCGGCGTGGCGGCGGTCTTTCCAGCGGCGTCTTGTCCTTCAGGAGGCGCTTCAAGGGGAACCGTTTGCAGCGCGCCCGGCGCGGGAACCGTCGCTACCGGGAATCCCGCCTCCTGTTGCGGATGAGTGTATAGATAATTGTACGTTCCAAGAGAAGCCACGACACCTATCGACAGGCTCGCGAATGTCTTGAGCACATTCGCGGCGACGTAGCGCGCTATGATGCCAGGCGCGCGTTCGCGGCTAACCGGAACGACCGCGGCCGGCTCCTCGGGAACCGCACGAGCCGGCTCCTCAAGAACCGGGCGAGCGGGACCCTCGAGAACATGCTCTATCGCATTTTGCCGCGCCACACGTTTTTCATCAGACTCGGCCTGAGCTTGCGCCAAGAGCGCATCGAGATCACCCTGGCTGAGCACGCCCGCTGAGGATTCCTTGGGCTCGGGACTGGGCGTCGGCGCATCGATCATATCCTGTGAAAGCACGCCCGCAGCGCTCGCCGACACGCTCTCCTCGGCGGCCGCCTCCGGCGACTTCGCGTCCCCCAAGACGCCGTCTATGTCGCGATCCACAAGCGGACGGTCAATATCATAGTCTTTCAGCAGCGAATCGATATCCCCCTCGTCAAGCGTCTCAACCTTTTCGGGGGCAGCGTCCGGCGCGGGCGATGTTCCCTCGGCTTCCTCCTTGCGCGCGGCATCAAACAGCGCATCCAACGCCGCCTGATCCAACAGCATGCCCCCACCCACGGACGGGGCTTCGCCGTGCGTTGCCGCGTTTTCCTCTTGAGTGCTGTTACCCGGCACGTCCGCCATGACAACTCAACCCCGTCTCACATCCCTTGAGGTCCGTGATAAATGATTCCACACCCGCGCGCGTCACGACCTCACGCTCATTTGTAGTGTAGCATTTCGGTCACCACCTAACAATTCACGCACTGGATCGACAGCCACCTTAGTGCGCGTAATCGTAATCGAAGAAACGCATTCCCGCGTGAACTTGCGGCGAAGGCGGGTACTCAACTCACATCGAGCAGCAGGCGTATGGCCTCGCGCATCGGCCCTTCCGAACCCGGCTCGACCAACGAAGCCGTGGGTTCATAACCCCCCTCGCCGAAGGATCGTTCCAGGCAGACGTATCCGGGTCCGCAGTCCCCATAGGCGGCAACCGCCACAAAATCATTCGGACGCAACTGCTGCGCAAAGAGCTGGTAGTCGATCATCATCTCTCCGGGCAAGTGGAGGATGCGAACGCCGCCGATCTGAAGCGCGCTCAACTCGAGCGGCGCGTGGCGCCGCGCCTGGAACGCAAGGACCGTGGCGCCGTCATGCCTTGCGAGCACCGCGCCTTTCTCGTCTTGCATGCGGGCGCGGCTCTGCGCTTCGCCGAAAGCGCCGTCCTCGCGCGGCGTAAGTTCGAGTCCCAGTCTGCGCCATTCAAACCTTTCCGCACGCACGTAGGTTGTCGAAGAAGCCGAGGCCGCCATCCCGGCGTGCAAACGCTGAAAAAGCTCGTCGCGCGCGCCCGGCGACCCGTCGTTGTACTTCCCCGCCGCGATGTCGCCCGCGCAACCCGTGAAGTAAATCTGAAGAACGCCTTCCTCCTCCTGAAGTTTCTCGCGGGCCATGCCTGGAAAATCGTAGCTGGCGCGCGGGTCGCCATAGAAGCTCTGCGGATGCGTCGCGTAATAGTGCAGCCGGACCAGCGGACGTTCACCGCTCGCGAAGCTGATAGTCCTCACCATCGGATCAATCGTGCCTTCCGGCATGTCGCGCAGCTTCGCATCCTTGCACGAGCTTGCGCGAAAGCCCACCTTGCCGTCGCCGATCGGGACGCGCCGGTTTGACGCCACCCGGTCAACCTTCGCCTGGCCGGTACCAACGTGATCGAACGGCGCGAGTTCCGCCATGGCGCGCTTGGCGGCCTTGGCCACGCGCTCGGCGCAGTCGTCGATATACGACGACGGCGTCAGCGGCGGCGGGCTGCCCGTCGACTCCAACAGTCTCACGGCGTCCGTGTCGGCCATGGGGGCCGTGTGCTGATGAACGGTCTGGACCGCTACGTTCGCGATATCCGTATCGGCCGCCTCGGCAATCTTTCGTCGAAACAGCGCGTACGACGAGTTCCGCAATTCACACCAGTCCAAGGAACACAGCACGTACCGGCGCCTGCCGTCATCCAGCACGACCCCCTTCGCCAACAGCGGATGCTCGATCACCTCGAGCGGCTTGTAGCTCGAATAGATCGGCGTCCCAAGCGGCGGCGAAACGTCGCAACAGAACGTTGACAATCTCTTCATCATGCCGCGACCCTCCCGAAACCGTTCCATTCTTTCCTCGTTTCCCGCGGCCAGACCCACCGCGCATGCCGACACACCGGTCAGAAACTCCCGCCTTCCGATGCCTTCCTCAAACATGGGGCGCTCCCTCCCGACGATCCCGGCTATCCAAGAGTACTGCCGTATAGTCTACCACGATGATCTGCCTCATGAACATTACCCCATATCCGTCAGAACTTGACAGTTTGGCACTCCCGCTGGTATCCTTTCTGTGACAATTAGGGTCTGAGTAGCCTCACGGGCATTCGAGTTGTCCAGCCCGAATGCTTGGGCGGAAACACCGTGGGGCAACGGTTATCTTGTCAATAAACTGGGAGTGGCGGCCACGCTTTCGTCGATCCAGGAGGCAGAATCATGAAAGGGTGGGTCCCTTCGTTGTTGGGGTTCCTCACACGGGCAGGCGGTACGGCCCGCATTTCTATTGCGTTCCTGTGCGTTCTTGTGACGCTTCCCACCGCGGCCTACGGGATCCCTTGGTCCCTGACCGCGAGCATTGAGCCGATCGACGGCGGTACCGTGACGGCCGATGGGACGCCGATGACGCCGGGGGTTCCGGTGCCGTTTCCAGCCGGTGCCGTGGTGACGCTGATAGCGATGCCTGCCACGGGGTTCGTGTTCGGAATGTGGGAAGGTGAGGTCGCGGATCCGTACTCCATGGTCACGACGGTGGCAATGGATGCGGACAAGGCCGTGACGGCTGTGTTTTGGCACACCTACACCTTGGCCTTTGCGGTAGCCCCGGAGGACGCGGGCAGCGTTTCCTGCACACCGAACCGGCCATGGTATGTCGAAGGCTCCGTTGTGGAACTCACTGCATCTTCGGAGGCGGGTTTTCAGTTCTCGCGTTGGATAGGGGACGTTCAAGGCGTCCCAGACGTGACCGCCAACCCGGTTCGTATCACGATGACGGCCAACAAGTCGGTGACGGCGGCATTCTCGCCAAGCGCACCGTCGAATCCCGTGCCCGCGAATGGGGCAACGAACGTGCCCGCTTGTACAACGATGCGTTGGCAAGGAAGCCCCGTTGGCGATAACCAGCTTGTCAACGGCGGGTTTGAGTTAGGCGACTTCACGGGCTGGACGCGTGTGCCGGGTCCAGGGTCCGAACCCGCGCAATGGACGGTGAGCAGCGGCTGGACTGGAAGCTTCGCTAATGGTGTGCCGGCCGAGGGGAGTTATTTCGCCCAAAACAGCTTTGACGGCAGTGCCGGCGCGTCCTATGAGTTGTTCCAGGAGGTGCAACTTAACACGGGTTTCCTATCGGTCTCTCTGAGTTGGCTTGAACGCTTCCAGTGGGATCTCGCGTCGGGAGGCGCGTCGCAGCCTCGTGAGCACGAAGTGACGGTGCAGCCTGCCGGTGGCGGTGCGCCGCTTGCAACGCTTTCCTCGACGACCCTCAATCCTGGGACCGCCGGGGATACCGGGTACGTTTCTCATTCGGCCGACCTGCTCGCGGCGGTACCCGACATTCTTGAGCAGCCCGTGCGGATCAGTTTCCGTGAATATGTTCCCGAAACTCACACAGGTCTGGCTCAGTTCGACCTGGACGCTGTATCTCTGATAGGCGGCGGAGCCTACCCGACGATGTACGACGTATACATTGGAACGAACCCGGGCGCCATGCTGGCCGTGCGCAGGGATGCCCGTACGCCCATCTGCGGCCCGGGGCCGCTCAGTCCCGCAACGACGTATTACTGGCAAGTGCGGGCGAAGAACTACTACGGGCAGATATCCGGACCCATTTGGTCGTTCACCACGAGCGCGACTGGGAACCTTGTCTTTCTCGAATGGCCCCGGAGCCGATGGATTGAAGAGGATGAGCCGCTCAATCTGCGCGTGACGGTGAGTGGCGCAGCCGGCCCTCTCGTCTATCAGTGGATGAAGGACGGTATCGAGCTTCCTGGAGGGACAGAGCCGGAGTACTCGATTCCCGCCGTGACCGCCGAAGACGCCGGCTGGTATTCCTGCCGCGTGAGAGACGAAAGCACGGGTGTTTACGACGAGTCGCCCCGAGCGCTGATAGAGGTGTTCCCGGCTGACAGTCTGCCCACCGCGAGCGTTACCGGACTGTTCATCGCCGCCCTGATCAGCGTTGCCCTCGGCGCCGTCCTTATATGGCGCCGCAGGCGTCCCTTACAGTCGTAGATACCGTCCTTGCGCATGCTCCCGGCCTTTCCTGGAAGACTGCGAACAATCTACACCGCCTCATACTATGATTCCAACGAGTGTGTCCTGTAAAGTGGCATCACACTGAGGCCGATGAGCAGCAATGCGGTAAGCGCGGTAGCGCCTGCGCCGAGCAAAACGGTACGAGGGGCGTACCGGAACTCGACCACGTGGTCCGCGCCGCCGACGCGTACGCATCGGAACAGTCCCGCTACACTCTCGATCGGTTGGCGCCTGCCGTCCACCGTAGCGCGCCATCCCGGGAAACTCTGGTCCGTAAGCACCAGCCATCCGGCTTGGCCGGGCGGCGTCTCGATAGCCGTATAGCCGGGCTCGTCCGCCAGGAGCCTGGCCGCAACGCGCCCCTCTGAGCCCAGCCTCAGCAGGTCCAGCGGAGAACGAGGCGCGGCCTTTTGCCCTGCGTCGGGGATGACGAAGGCGCGGGGGAATGCTTGGGTATTTTCAATGATCGCGAACGGTCCCTCCTGATACACCGTGCGAAGTCCTTCAGGCAGCGCAGGGATCTGTCCGGTGTCCATGTGGGGATAGAGCAATTCGGAGCCAAGCCCTATGATCAGGTAGCGCACGCCGAGCAGGTTGAAGGCTTCCTGGGCGCCGTTCGAGAGGGCAAGCCCGCCCCAGATGCCGACGGGTGCATGGCCGGTATCGGCGGCGGCTAGTCCCTTGGCCTCGATGCGTTCGGAACGGTAGGTGCGCAAGAACTCCCAATAAGCGCGCGGCATAAAGGGTGAGAAGCCGTTGATGCAAGGCTGGCGCAGGAGCAAACCCAGCTTAGGCACGCGTTGGGAATCGAGCGTGGCAAAATCGGCGTATATGCGCTCGCCCGGTTGCAGGCGCCCCGCGAGGAACGCGCGCGCAGTCTTCGGCAGGCAGATGTAGTCGGGGTTTCGTGGAATGACGAATTGTTGGAGGTTCATAACGGCGCATGGGATGAACGCAATGCCAGCAAGGGCGGCCACGGTTAGCATTCCGCAGGCGGCATTCTTCGCCGCGCGTACCCGGTGCAGCGTTGCCGCAACGGCGAGTGCAAACAGCGAGAGGATAAAGACCGACGATTCGGCGGACGTGGCATGAGTATCCCACCAAAGCGCCGCGAAAACACCGGCGGCAAGAAAGGCAATACTTCCCCAGTAGTCCCGCGTTCTTGTCGAAGCAAGATCGGTATGGAGGTGGTGAAAGCCGCAGGCGGCAAGCACGGCGACGGCGGTGGCGAGATACGGCGCGAAGCGGGCCGGCGCGCGGAACCACGCGCCGGTGGGAAGGTGGTAGTAAACATGCGCTACGAAGGACGATTCCCCGCGCATCAGGTCGAAGGTGCAGAGGGCAAGCAGAGTGAAGTATGCGGTCTCCATTTTGGGACGCCGCCATGCATAGAGGGCAAGGAACAAGGTGAGAGCGCCGATGTAGACCTTCGCGGTGGGTTGCGTTGTATCGCACGTCATATACCGGAACAAGGCGGCGGCATCTCCGAGACCTCCCTGAAAGGCCTGCTTGAAGCTCAGCCCTTCGATATTTCGCGCGCCCTGCCGGGCAAGCTCGGCGGTCGGCAGCAGTTGCACGGCGGCCAGGCCGAGCGCGGCGGCGCCCGCGAACGCAAGGGCCGCGGCGGCCCTGCCGCCATGTTGGAGTCCGCCGCGCCGACAGGTCTGTCCAAGGCGCAGCGCGGCATAAGGCGCGAGCACAAGGAAAGTCCGCACGGCGATCTCTGCTTCCCCGCCGAGAAACTGCATGGCCGCCGCGGCTGCGAGCGCGGCGGCGCGGGAGGGACACGGCTTCGCAAAGACGCGGTCGGTCAACAACAGGATCAGCGGAAGCCAAGAGAACGAGCGAAACTCATCGGCAGTAGATCCCATTAGGCGGAGAGTGCTCCCTGCGAGGCAGAGTGCAAACACGCCGACGAGCGATGCATCCCTCGGCAGCTTCAACGAGTGCCGTGCATAGAGATAGACGCCTGTTCCGAGCAAGAACTGATGCAGCAGGGCGGTGAGCAGGTGTGCCGCGTCCGGCGGCATTAACAGGGCAAGCCACGTCGTCGGGTAAAGCGGCGCATATTCGAGCGAGGCGAACATCGGCATGCCGGCAAACTCATATGGATTCCACAGCGGCAGCCTGCCGGCCCGGAGCATGTCCATGCTGAACTGGACATTGGGCAGGTAACTCGAAAGGAGATCTCCGGTGAACACGGTGACGGCGTCGGGCCGGTTGCACCACACGCGAACGTAATATGCGGCAGCGCCCAAGGCGATTACACAAGCCCACATGACAAAGCGTTTCCATCGGCCAACAGTGGGATCGAGTCTTGATTCATGAATCGCGCCACCGGGTGGTTTGGCGGCGTCCGGGAGGCTCGCCCGAAGACAACACTCATGAGGGGAGGCATCTGTTCCGCCGATCTTTTCCATGTGCGCCGCCTCCGTTGCCTTCCGCCGAGTTGTATGATAAAGCAGACGGCAGGGCCTATCAATTACTCTTACACCGGTCCGCTTGTGTTTCGCCCCGCCGCATCGCTAGAGTATCCACGTCAATCACGCACTAAGACAGGAGGCATTATGGCCGTGCACGAAGGCCATATTCTTTCCATCGTAATTCCCGTATTCAACGAGGAGGATTCCCTCCGCGCGTTGCATCGGGAGATCTCCGACGCCATGGGAAGTCTGGATCGGTTTTCCTACGAGATCGTTTTCGTGGACGACGGCAGCAGCGACGGCTCGTTCGAGGTCATGCGCGCCTTGCATGAGGAAGACCCCGCGCACGTCAAGGGGATTCGTCTTCGGCGGAACTTCGGGCAGACCGCGGCTCTGGCGGCGGGCTTTGACGCCGCCCAGGGCGACATCATCATCCCCATGGACGCGGACTTACAGAATGACCCGCAAGACATCCCCCGCCTTATCGAGAAGATCGACGATGGTTATGACGTTGTAAGCGGCTGGCGCGCGAAGCGGCAGGACAAGTTCATCTCGCGCCGCATTCCCTCGATACTCGCCAACGGTCTTATATCGATGATCACGGGCGTCCGCTTGCACGATTACGGATGCACGCTCAAGGCCTACCACTGCGACGTGGTCAAGCACATGAATCTCTATGGAGAACAACACCGGTTCCTGCCCGCGCTGGCGAGTTGGGCGGGCGCCCGTGTGACCGAGATTCCGGTCAACCATCGCGCGCGAAAGTTTGGCCGGTCAAAGTACGGCATCGGGCGCACGCTGCGCGTCGTCCTCGACCTGATGACGGTCAAGTTCCTGCTCTCGTACTCGACCAAGCCGATGCAGATCTTCGGCCGGTGGGGCTTCGTGTTGATGGGCGCGGGATTCCTGTCCGGATTGGTTACCGCGACCGAGAAGATCCTGTACAACCAGAGCGTCAACCGCAACGGATGGATGTTCGTCTGCATTTTCTTCACGCTGGGCGGCCTCCAGTTGATAGGCATGGGGTTGCTCGGAGAGATCAGCGTCCGCACGTACTACGAAAGCCAGCACAAACCCGTATACACCGTGCGAGAGAAGCTGGGCGGCGATTGAAAGCCATGCGGATCCTGATATTGAATTATGAGTGGCCGCCACTGGGTGGCGGCGGGGGCCCGGTCGCGGAAAACCTGGCGAAGATGTACGTGGCCTTCGGGCATTCCGTCGAGGTGGTCACAATGCGCTACCGGGGCCAGCCCAAGGGCGAAGTCCGCAACGGCGTGCGATTGCACAGGGTATGGTGCGTCCGCAGGAAAATGGAAACCTGCGAGACGCCCGAGATGATGACCTACGTCGCCTCGGCGCTGTATCCCGCCATCCGCCTCTGCCGCAAGATGCAGCCGGATGTGATTCACTGCCATTTCGCCTTGCCGACGGGCCTGCTGGCGTGGATGGTTCACCGCGCCACCGGCATCCCCTACATTGTCACCGTGCACGGTTCCGACCTGCCAGGACACAATACCGCGCGGTTCGTGCTCGCACACCGGTTCACGCGGCCCCTTCTGCGCCGTGTGCTGAGCGGCGCGGCCCGGATCGTGTCGCCGTCGCATTTCTTGGCGGAACATCTGCGCACCACGTGCGGGCCATACGTGGTGGACGTGATCGCCAACGGCATCGAGTATCAGCGGTTCTCGCCCGCGAACCCAAACCGCCGGACCGCCGTCCTTATGAGCGGCCGCCCCTATCCAAGGGCGTGCTCCTCGGCGAGGCGCCGCCTGAAAGCACGCGCCTGTTCCCGCCCGCCACCTATGACGAGCTGAGGATCGAGCTGCTGACCGGCCGCCGCGCCGCCGCCCTTGATCGCGCCCGCCGCCGCGTCGTCCTCGATGACGGCACCGCCCTCCCCTACGATCGGCTGCTGCTCGCCACCGGAGGCCACGCGCGGACCCTCGCCTTCCCCGGCGACGACGGCCGCTGGGTGGACCACGACGGCCGGCCC
>CAZPMT010000063.1:0-5635 GCA_964587655.1 uncultured Nitrospiraceae bacterium | reverse complement strand
CGAGTCGAAATTGAGGTGCACGTGGCCGGCGACGGACCCATGCGGGCCGACATGGAACGCATAGCAGGAACGATGAAACAGAAGGTCGCGTTCCACGGCTGGCTGGATAGCGCCAGCGGGCAACTCAAGAACCTCTATGAGACCTGCTCGATCCTTGCGTTGCCTTCGGAGCGCGAGAACGCGCCGGTTTCGCTGCTCGAAGCTATGGCGGCCGGCATGGCGATCGTGACCTCCAACGGTTCCGGCTGCCGCGAAACCGCTGGCGACTGCGGCCTCCTTGTGCCGCCGCATGATGTGTCAGCTTTGACGGAGGTCCTCCGGGATCTGCTAGCCAACCCGGACCGCGTTGCCGAGCTGGGGCGCGCGGCGCGCCGGCGAGTTGAGGAGTGCTTTGATTGCGGGAAACTCGCCGAGCGCTACGCTGCGTTGTTGGCCGAGGCGGCCGGGGAGAGTAAGCGATGAGCAAACCAAGCGTCTGCTTCGTCGCAGGCGAGTTTTTTGCTTTCGGCCGGTACGGCGGCTTCGGCACCATGGCCCGCAACGTAGCCGTGGGCCTCGTTCGCAGGGGATACGAGGTTAGCGCTGTCATTCCACGCAAGACGGATCAGCCCGATCACGCTGAAGTCGACGGCATCAACGTCTACAGCTATGATCCGAAACGGCTGCGGCCGGTAATGCGTCTCATGCGGGAGATGAACGCCGGCATATATCACACGATGGAACCGAATTGGGGGACTTACGTCGCCCGCAAGGTCATGCCAGATCGGAAACACGTGGTCACGTGCATCGATCCGCGGAATGCGTTCGACTGGATGGTCGAGTTCAGCCACTACCCGCTGAAACGCAAGCTAATGTTTCCGCTTATTGTGGGTTTCGAGAGGAACCCCCTGATCACTTGGGCCGTGCGCCGCGCGCATTACGTCGGCTGTCAGACCCTATTCATAATCCCAAAGGTCCGCGCTATGTACCGCCTGCAAAAGGATCCGGAGCACCTGCCCAATCCCATCGAGACGCCAACCACAGACATGCAAAAGGCCGAGCGGCCCACGGTGCTGTTCCTGGCGCGATGGGATCGCCGCAAGCGCCCCGAAATGTTCCTGCAATTGGCGCCGAAGTTTCCGGAGGTCAGATTTGTCATGCTGGGCAAGTCGCGCGATGCCGCCTATGACGCCCGTCTCAACGAGCGGTACGGCAAACTGCCCAACGTGGACATAGTGGGTTTCGTGGACCAATACAAGGACCCGCGTTTCAGCGAGATCCTTGAGCAGACGTGGATCCTCATTAACACAGCGAGCCGCGAGGGACTGCCCGCGTCGTTCCAGGAAGCGGCCGCACATCAGTGCGCGATTCTCTCTCACGTCGATCCCGACAACTACGCGTCGAAGTTCGGGTACTGGGCGCGCGACAACGAATTTGAGGCCGGATTGCGCGCCCTCCTCAAAGACGACGCGTGGCGGGAAAAGGGACGCGCCGCGTATGAGTACGTTCTCAAGACAAACGCCACGGAAACGGCCATCGATCGCCATGAAGAGGTCTACGCGCGCGTGATGGCCCAATCATGAAGGCGAACGGACCGGCCAGTTCAATGCGGAAAGGGACATGAAATCATGCCGCGCGTGAACATCACCGGCGGCTGGTACAGCAGCCGCAACGCGGGCGATCAGGCCATCCTGATCTGCATTCACGACCTGCTCAAGGAGCGTGTGCCGGACTTGACACTCGAGGTCATCTGCGCCAACGACGATTTCGTGCGGAACGAGTACGGTATCGAAGCCGTCAGCCAGTCCAAGCATCTTTTCAAGACGCTGGCGGCCGTGGCTCGGTCGGACGCCCTGTTCATCGGTGGCGGCACACCCTTCTACGACGACTTCAAACACATGTGCTTTTTCTGGGTGCTCAGCACAATCGCCAAGCTTACGAGGGGAAAGCTGGCCGTGTACGGCGCCAGCGCGCAGAAGCTCGAACTGGCCAGTGCGAAATGGTTCACGCGGCGCATTCTCAATATGGCCGATCTCATTAGCGTACGGGAACCGTTAACGAAGACCCAGTTCGAATCGCTCGGCATACGGAATGAGGTGCATTGCACCGCGGATCCCGCGATTACCCTTTCGCCCTGCTCAAACGAGCGCATCGATGCGATCTTGAAGAGCGAAGGATTGGCGGGATCCGAACCGCTCTATGCCATATGCCCGCATTTCTTCTCGAACACGGACCCGTATCGCGTTCATCATTACGAGAAATTCCAGGATGATCTGATCGAGCGGCAACGGACCGTTCTGGCCGAGGCCGCCGATTATCTAAGCGACCGGGGCGCGGTCTTCTTTCTTCCGATGAACACGGACCCGCCGGACAGCGACGCTGACGTGCAGCGCGAGATCGCGCAACGCGTGAAGCGCCGCGAACGCATCCGCTTTATCGAGACACAATACCGGCCACGCGAGGTCGCGGGAATCCTGTCGCGCTGCAAGCTCGTGCTCGGCGTCCGGCTCCATTCGCTGATCCTTGCGGCGGCCGTGGACACACCCATAATCGCGGTCAGCTACGCGCCGAAAGTGGCGGGTTTCATGGAGCGGATCGAGGAGACACATCACAACTGTCCGTTGCAGCGGCTCGAGTTCCCGGCGCTCCGCGACATGATCGATCTGTACCTCAATGATTACGAAAACCAACGAGCGGCCTTCCGCGAGCACGCCGGGCGCCTTCGCGGTGAAGCGCGGCGCAACGCCGACATGGCGGCGGCGCTGTTGAACGTGCCACGGGAGCCCCGGTGAAGAAACGATTTACAGCCGGTTTCTGGTTCCGCCTGGCGATAACGCTCGCCGCAATCATCTACCTGTCTCTCCAGATAGACCTGGGTGACGTGCTTCAAGCAGCAGGCCGCGTGAGCATCGGCTATCTCGCCCTCGCGTTCGCTAACAATCTTCTCGCCCGCTACATAACGGCGTACCAGATGGTCCACGCGATGCGGATGCACGGGGTGCGATACGGCACGTCGCGGATGTTCTCGATAACGCTTCGTACGCTGTTCTACGGCTTCTTCCTGCCGGGCGAGCTGACCTCAGCGGGAATCAAATGGTATCTGATCTCGCGCATCGACGGCCTGCGCGCGCAGACGTTCGCGAGCATGGCTTATGTCCGGCTTACACAAGTCATACTCCTCTTTGGGATGGGCTTGGCCGCCGTAATGGTCGAATGGCCCTTCGAATCAAGGGCACTCTTGTCTCTGGCATGGGCGCTGCTCGCCGGCATGACGGTCGCCACCGGCATGCTCCATTCGAAATACTTCCGCGCGATCTTGTCGTGGGTCGAGGGAAACCCGCTGTATCAAAGACTCCCACAAGGCGTCACGCGCCGCCTCGGCAGCCTCTTCAACGCCTTCGGGACCTTGAGTGGACTGACCTTCAAAGAGGCGTCCGTCATCTGGCTTACCAGCCTGGCATTCAAGCTCATCGTCACCGTCTCGTTCTGGTTCATCAGCCGCTCCCTTGGAACTGAAATCGGCTTTCTCACCCTGATCTGGCTGAATTCCGTGGTGGAACTCGTGCAATTGCTACCGATATCGCTCGCCGGACTGGGTCCTCGCGAGGCCTCCATGGTCTACATGCTGCGGTACTATGGGGTCGCCGACTCCGTGGGCCTTACCTTCGCACTCATCATCTTCGCCTTGCGGATCCTGACGTCGCTGCTTGGCGGACTCCTCGTCCTGCAGGAAGCTCTGATGCGCGGTCCAGGAAAGACACCCCCGCCCGGCGGGGATTTGACGAACTGTCAGAGAGGTGACTGAATGAGTCTTGTGGAGGCCGCCTTCCGTCGCGTAAGAAGGACGCGCGAGAAAAGGAAAATCCGCCACCTTCCAGCCGATTTCTCACCACGCCGCGTAATCGATATCGGGTGCGGCCTTTACCCTTTCCCTGAGTTTGTGTTTCGGGAGTCGTCCCCATTCTATGCCGATTATGACCTGCGCAATAACCCGGCTGAACGGTTGAATCGTAAGGCGGCATTCTGCCGGGTCGATGTTGAACACCTGCCGTTTTCTGACGCCGCATTTGATTACGTGCATTGCTCCAACGTGCTCGAACACGTCTCAGATCCCGCTCAAGGCTTCCGCGAAATCCGCCGCATTGCCCGGCACGGTTATGTTGAGTGCCCAAGCGCGTTTCGTGAAAACGTGATCTGCCATACGGGGGCGCATCAGTGGATAGTAAACTTCACGCGAGATGGTGTGACCATCTCCAAACCCCGCGAAACGCGCATCCTCGGAGTGCGAATCTTTCCGACGACGTGGCTCTATCGGCTCCTAGTCAGCGTCCGCATCTGCTGGAAGGTCTTCGATTTCATCATGAGCGACTGTCTGGGATTGATGTATCGGCATTTCGCCTTCTAGTTGATCCGACAGCGCGGGAGTTGCGCGGAGTCCAATGCTGCGATCTCCTACCCTGTGGTGGCCGGAGTGTGCAGCGCACGGTCGCCGTTTCGCCCGTTGGCAAGGTTGCGTCTGCCGGCGTAGACCACGAGAAGCGTCCCGAGCAGCAACAGCGCGGCTCCGAGCCACTGCGTCAGGACCATATGCTCGTCGG
Source organism: uncultured Nitrospiraceae bacterium (assembly GCA_964587655.1). Classification (GTDB taxonomy): domain Bacteria; phylum Hydrogenedentota; class Hydrogenedentia; order Hydrogenedentales; family SLHB01; genus CAZPMT01. Next base: position 1,058 of record CAZPMT010000063.1, on the reverse strand, counting down.
GGAAGATCCAAAGCGCGATGGCGTAGGTGACGAGGGGGTTGAAAAGCGCGACACTCGTGCACAGCGCGGAGCCGAGGTTTTTCTGCGCGTAGTGAAACGCGGGGTGCGCCAGCGCGATGGGGATGAGTCCCGACACGACGCCTGCCGCCGCGGGATACCATCCGGCGGTCACCAGCCTGTACGTGTCGCCAGTCAAGGGGGAAAGCACGGCGAAGCCGATCGTCGTGTACACCGATAGGACCGTGAACATCGGAATGGGGTGGACGTTCATCACCAAGTGTTTCGCCCAAACCGTGTAGACGGCCCAGAGCAAGGCCGTCGCCAGAAGCATCAGCGTGGGAAAGTCGAGTGACGGCAGCATCGTGGAAGGATTGTCGCTGATCACCGCGGCTGCGCCAAGGAAGCTCAGAAACGTCCCCACCGCATAGAACGGGCTCCTTATGACGCTCCGTTCCTCGTGAAACAGAAAGAAACTGAACAGGATGACGAATACGATGCTCAGCTTCGACACGAGTTGCGCCGTGGTCGCCGTCGATCCTGCGCAGCCCAGCGTCCAGACGTGCTGCTGCAAGACGTTGAGCGCCGAAATGCCGAGCATTCCCTTGTACCCGCGAAACGCCGCGGCGAGATCCTCGCGAAACCAAATGAGACTGATCGCGAGCAAGGGCAGCGCCGCGCTGACGTAGCGGAGGAGATTCTGCGTGTGGGGATCGTAGACCGTGCTCATGTAGCGGATGAAGATGGGGGCCAGCGCCCAGCCGCATGCCGCCGCCATGAGGCTCACCCATGCGGAAACCCTGTGTGACTGATCCATATGAAACCTCGGACCTCGACGCGCGACTCATCGCACGCCGAAGCCCGCTGGCCGTCAGACCTTCGCCGTCAACTCCGCAACCGCGTCGCCAATCTTCGTCGTCGACATGCCGGACTCTTTGATCTCCTTCACCGACATGCCCGTAAGGACGCGCGATTCCAGGAACGCGATGCACGCCTTCTCGACGCATGCCGCCGCTTCGGATTCGCCCAAATGTTCCAGCAGCATCTGGCCCGCGAAGATA
>CAZPMT010000062.1:0-29747 GCA_964587655.1 uncultured Nitrospiraceae bacterium | reverse complement strand
AAGGCTATAGCGTGACAGACCCGGGAAACAGACAGGTCATGTTGCATCGTCACTCTGGAACTGCTCTGGGAAGAAAACAATGAAACCGCCTGAGATACCGCCAATGCCGGACGCCATTGTCGACGAAGTTCGCGCAATTCGTGCCGAAATCTCCGCGCAATTTGGCAACGACGTTGGCAATCTTTGCGAATACCTGCGTCGGAAGGAAGCCGAATACGGCGACCGTGTCGTGGTGGGCCGGCACGGAGGGTGGACGTGAACAAGTCGTTCGATCAAGGCAAGGACAAGGTTGCCATCGTCGAGGGAGTCGCCAAGTGAGGAAGATTTACCTCGACACAAATAAATGGATCGATCTGGCAAGGGCGCACTATGGGAGCAAGAACGGGGAGCGGTTCGCTGGAGTTCTCGCGTACTTGCGTCAATCGGTAGAGAAAGGCGAACTCGTGCTTCCTGTCAGCTTAACTCATTGCCTGGAACTCAACAGATATGGGCAGCCCGAGAAGCGCCGTGACGTATGGGAGTTTGTGGTATCACTTTCGAGGTGCTGGGCTATCGCTTCATCACCGAGAGTCATGGACCAGCTAATCAGCAACTGCGTGTACAAGACATTCAAGTGTGATCATGCGACGAGCGAGCCCCGGGTGTTTGGGCACAGCGCCGTTTTTGGCCTCTGGCCCGAGCCGCCGTCTCAGGGCGACGGAACCGCTTGGCGCGATTTTCTGGAAACACCGCAAGCGTGGATGCACTTCTGGCTAGACATGCCGGAGGACACGAGGCGAAATCTTCATGCCGGGCTGTCGCGACTGAACCAGGATGCATGTAATCGGGTGAACAGTGCATTGAAAGACGCACCAAAGGATCAGTTGGACATAGAACGCCGGTCATATATGGCAAGGCTGTTCCTGGACTTTCAGGATAGATACCTTGCGGCTGCATCGAGGATAGGCAAGGGAAAGGAGGATCTCCTCGAACTGGCCTTTGAAGATACTGTCGGCCTGATAGCCAACGTTCCCCCTTTGGACGTTGAGACAGCGTTGGTCGTTCAGCATCGGCGGCAGTCGGATAGGTCCATGGCCCCGAACGATGTCGCTGATGTGGCGCAGTTATCAATGGCTATCCCGTACTGTGACGTAGTAGTAACCGAGAAATACTGGATGGACAAGGCGCGTCGTGAGAATCTCGACGCGAGATACGTAACACGGTTGTTCACGGATCTGAACGATCTGATGATATGATTGATTCCTGTGCTGCACAAGCAGTTGGCGGTGGCGAAGTCCGAGCGTGAGCGAGGCGTCCTTGAGCGCCAAATCGCCCCGACGGACGACGAGATCGCCATCGTGGAGGAAGGAGCCAAATGAGACCGGTTCGACTCTCAACTCATGCGCTGTCGTACGTTGTGAAGCGAGGGTTTACTGTGGCTGAAGTTGAAGAAACGATCGCAACCATGCCGTGGAAACCGGCCGAACAGGGCATGAATCGCCTGGAATGCTCGAAGGAATTCCCTTTCAACCAGTATTGGAACCGCAAGCTGTACTCAACCAAGCAGGTACGCCCGATTTTTGTAGATGATCCCCTGGAAATACTGGTCGTTACGGTTTATACTTACTACTACTGAGGCAGAATAAGGAGCTTCGACATGAAGATCTCTTACGATCCCGAGGTCGATGCGCTGAGCATTATTTTCCGCGACACTACCGTCACGACCAAGCACTTGGGCGAGGGCATCGCCGTGGATTATGATGCCGACGGGAATCTGGCGGCGATCGAGGTACTCGACGCAACCGCACATTTCGGCGGACGCGAGACCCTTCACCAAGTCATTCTCGAGGGCGTCGGCTTGGCTGTCTAGCTGCGAGGACGCGCCCAGCGCGCCCAATTGCCGCGCCAAACACGATGTCGTCCGCACCTCCTTTCGCGGCAACAGCGTTTCTCGCGCCGATACTGATGACGGTGGCCCTGGCATCCGGTGCAATCCGTTTTGATCGCACTCTGCATCCGATGCGCTTCGTGTCATGCTGAATGAGGAGGGTTAGAGGATGGCACAATTGAAGAAGGTTTGGGTGGCGGCGTTCCTGTGCATTTGCGGGCTGACGGGGTTGGGTAGCGCGGACAACCTTGTGTTTATTCATCACTCGGTTGGGTCGAACTGGCTGAGCCATAGCCTGGATGATGCGCTGGTGGCGAAAAGCTACATCGATGAGCGGAATGACATCACTTACGGCACTGTGATTGACCCGGACTCGGGGCGTCCCGGCTCGCCGGGCTCCGTTCCCGGCGACAGTACGGACATGGAACACTGGATTCTGTGGTTCAACGACTATCTTGACAATGTGAAGGCGTTTGATTGCGAGTCCGGCGTCAATCGAATCATCATGTTCAAGAGTTGTTTTCCGAACAGCAACATCTGGGATGACGGCGTGGAACCGGGCGATCCGTTCAGCGGTGACTTCACGCTCGCGAATTTCAAAGCCATTTACAGACACCCGCAGGGCTCGGGAAACACGTACAACCACGACGGCCGCGTCTACAAACCTCTGGAAGATATCTTCGCCGAGAACCCGGACGCGTTGTTTGTCCCGGTAACGTCGCCGCCGCTGAACTACACGTCGACCGACGACGCGGCTGCGCACCGGGCACGTTTGTTCAATGACTGGCTGAAGGGCGAATGGCTGTCCTCGTACAACGCGGCCCATCCCGGCCTGCACAATGTCGCCGTGTTCGATCTCTTCAACGAACTGGCGTACGCGGACAACCGTCTCACGCATCCGAACCGCCTTCGCGGCGACTATGGCGGCTCGACGGGCGACTCGCATCCTAACGACGCTGCAAACGCGCATCTGACGGCGGTGTACGCGACTGATTCGGATGATTTCATCGATGCCGCTTGGACGGCTTTCGGCGGCGATATTGAGGGGGAAGGAGAAGCGGAGGGCGAAGGCGAAGGTGAGGGAGAGAACAACGGCGGATGCTTCGGCGCGACGTTCGGCCGCTCGTCATCGGGCATGTCTTTCGGGAACGCTGCCGGGGACGGATTGCTACTGTTGTCCGCTGCTGTTGTCCTCTTGCCGAGAAAGGGACAACGGTCTCGCTAAGGATTGGGTTTTGTGGTTTCCTGAGTTGGCGCCGAAGGCGCCGGCGCAGAGAACTGGGCCTCGTGATCGGAGAGTTGCCGCTGCCGGATGAGCTGCCGAATGCGGTCCAAATCGAGGTTTCTGGACTTTCCGGCGGCGCCTGGAACGCCCGCGGTTGCACTCGCCACGGAACGTAGATATGTCCTTGCCGCCGAAACCGTGTGAGCCGCCAGGACGAGCGCCAGAATGGCTGCGGCGCTAAGGAAGATCGTCTCCGCGGATTTTTTGCGAAGTGGTTCGGGTTCGGCGGGAACGGCCCGGAGCCGGCAACGGTCGCAGCAGATGCAATCGAGGTCCTCCACGGCGCGGACGCCTAGGTCGCATCGGTTCGGATATCGCACAGGCATGAAACGGCGCAACAGCGATATACCGTTGAACAGCGACAGGAATGCGCCCGCCGGACAGAGGCCGCGGCACCAGAACCGCGGGAAGAACACGGACAGGCCCACGCACACCGCGGCCACCGCGACGATGAAGCGGTCCCGGCCTATGCCGAACAGCGTGATAAGGGGGTCGGCGCGCAACGTGCCGAAGTCGCGCGTGAGCGCGTAAACCACGACGAGGAGAAACAGTAGACCGTACTTGACCGTCCGTCCGTATTGCCAGGTGCGTTTGTCCAATCCGCCTGATCTGTTTCGCGTATTCAGGTCGCCCGCAAGTTCTTGCAGCGCTCCGAAAGGACAGAGGTAGCCGCAGTAGACGTTGCCAAACAGAGCGACGATGACGGGGAAAATCAAGACGAGCAAGAAGGGGGCGTTCAGTCCCACGGTCCCGAAGTTCAGACTCAGCAGCGACATCACGTGCTGCATCGAGTATTGAAGATTCAGCAGCCAGCCCGTTACGACGAGCACAATCAACAGAAACGCGCGACGAACCCAGACGTTGGGCCGGTAACGCATCACGAGGGCCAGAGCGGCAAGGCCGGCGAGGCACGCGAAGTCGCGCAGTCGCGGATCGGTCCAGTCGAACCGCACCGGCGCGGCCTCGGGTTCGAGCGATCCTTTTCCGAGGACCTCGGCGGCGAAACCGCGGCCGGCCGTCTCGAAGATTTCGGTGATCGCGTTCCAGGAGATCGTCGCGCCCGTAACGAGTTCGACGCCGCTGAACGGGTCCGGATCGAAGACGCGCCGCCCGATGAGGCGCTGCCGCCGCGCGTCGACCAACGCCATGTATGCGGGCGTCTCATTCGAGCGCAGGACGCGGTAGTCGCGAAGAACGCCTTCGCGATCCGCGTAGACGGCGAGGGAAATGGGGCCGCCGTAGCCGGGAATGCGGGACGCCCACCGTGCGGTGCTGAAAACGTAGCCGCCGGGGCGGTCGGGCGTGTCGGCCACGGTCAAATAGGAGTACAGGGCGCCGTCGGGAAGGCCGGCCTGTTCCTCGCGGACGTCCGCGCCCGCGGCCATGTCTCGCGCCGCTTCCAGCAAGATTTTCCCCTCATCGGCGGCGCGTTGCAGTGCGACGACCTGCGAGACAATGAGAAGATATGCGGCGATGCCGAACGCGGTGTATCCGAGGGGGCGCGCGATCCTGTCAAGAAGTCCCGGCGCTTCGACGCGCCGCGCGGGCATATGCGTCGGCGCCAGGTTGACGGCGATAAGCGCCGCCAGTATCCAGAGCGTCGTCGCCCCGCCGAGGATGGGCAGCATCAGCAGACCGGTCACCAGCGCGCCGAGCGCGCCGCCAAGATGGTCCAATGTCTCGAGGCTCGACCCGGTCTGGGCGACGGAACGCGAAGCGGCCTTCATCTGAAATGCCGCGATGGGGAAATACACGCCGGTGAAAAAGCCAGCGAGTCCGATTAGAAGAAACCAAAGCGCGCGCGACGCGATATCCGGAAGGAACGCCACAAGGATTAGGAGACCGGCGTGACACGTGAGGATCGCGCCAAGAGCAACTCTCGCCCGGCTTGACCCGCTTGGCACAGGCGCATCGGGGGATGCTTCCCTGGCATAGAAACGGTTTGATGCAAAGCCGCCAACGGAGGATCCCAGCATAAAGATCGCCACCACGAGACCGATGTCCATGACCAGCGAGCCGAATCGGGCCTGGTAGAGAAACATCAGGACGATGCTGAGGGCCATGCTGGCAAGGCCCGTCGAGAAAACCAGGAACTGGGTGTCGAACACGCCGTCGGACGCGAGGCGCCGAGGCATCTTGAGCAGATAGACACATCGCAGAAGGCCGTAGAGGATCACCGGAACCAGGAAGACCCACGCGCCGGCTCGAAACAGGCTGGGCAGGGCCGCCGCCAGCAGACGCCACTCGGCTTGCTTGATCGCCAGGAACAGGCCGTAGGAAAGGGCCTTGGGTTCGCGGTCAGTATTGCGAAGAAGGGCCGGATCGGTTTCGGCAATGATGTTTCGATATGCCTTGAGTTGAAAATCCGCGCGGTCAGGCGGATACAAACCGAGGATCCCCTCGGGCGGATATATGCCGGACGCTCCTTGAATGGCAGCGAAGCGATCGCGAAGGACCGCGGGCGCCTGTGCGAGTCCGTCGCCGTCCGAGGCCAGGAACCACGTCTCGTCGCCGGGCTTGATGACGACGTGTTTGAACGCGGACTCGAGCGTGTGAAGCATGGAGCTTCCCAGATACGCCAACTCGCCGCCGAGATAGTTTGCGCCCCCGGAGATCCGTGCCGAAACCACGCCGTTCTCTGCGAGGACGCGTTTCAGGAGCGCAAAGAACTCTTCCGTGCAGTAGCGGTTGAGCGCCAGCGTCGTCACATCGGGGAGATTGAGAACGATAAGGTCATATCGCTCGCCGGTCTCCCGCGCCCATGTGCGGATATCTTGCTTGGGGGTATCCCGAAACATCAGGGATTGCAGGTATCCCGTCTGATCGTTCATGAGATGCCAAAGGCCGGTGGGATACTCGTGGTCGGGATGCATCCACGTCACTTGGGCAACTTTCGGCAACTTCTTGAACTCGACGCAAAGGCCAAGCGTGTTGCCGCCGAATACGAGCACGCGTCGCGCATCCGGCTTCTGGGCAAGGTGCAGCGCGACGACCTCCGCGGCGTGCTCATCCGGCGGCAGCGTGTCGCACACGCTCGCGCCGGACATGACAATGAACTGCCCCGCGCGTTCCCCGTAGAGGTAGCGCCCGCGCGCGGTGGCGAAGGTTCCCCTGTATGAATCCTGCGGCAGCAACCGGCTCCACGCGGCGCGGTCCGCCTCCTGCGTCCACCGCATCATCACGGTGGAACCGGACAGAAACAGACTCGCAATAGCCAGCATTGCGAGCACGGCCAGAGAGATGTTTCGGATGACGCGTGGAATCTTCCGGGATTCGTCGACCACGGAGCCCGCGTTGAGCAGCAGCAGATAACATGAAGCCACCGCGAAAACACCCTCGTGCGGCACGCGAGTGCTCAGTTCGAGCGTGACGAATACCCCCCCCAGACAGCTTCCGAGCGTCTCGGCGATATAGACGCGCGATACGGGCAGATCGGTTATCTCCGATGTCCAGCGGCACGCCAGAGTGAAGAGAAGTCCCGTGAGGAGACTAACGGGCGCGTTGGCGACGAACGCCATGCCGAACATCGGCATGAACGGAAACATTTCGTAGGCTTCGACGCCGACAAGTCCCCGCGCGTGAAGCACGAGATAGCGCTGGAGAAGGAACGCGGGGATGTACAGCAGGGCAAGAAGCGGGAACCGGCGCGTGACGGACGCCATCGCGCGCACTTCCGCGCGGCCCAGCAAGGCGCCCACCGCCACCCACAGCAGCCACGATGTGAAGAAGGCGCTGATGCCGAGCTCGTTGCCTTCGAAGACCGTCAGGAAATCCCGAAAGAGCAGCGTCTGAGCAACCAGGGCGTAGAACCCCAGCATTCCGGCCACAACCAGGCGCGACCTTCTCTTTGCGGATGGCATGTGCGTTCGTATCCCGCGGCGTCCGTGCGTCGTGCTCGTGCTCGTGCTCGTAATCGTAATCGTAATCGAGATCGTTGTCTACTTGTTGCCGCCCTGTAAGGCAAGGCCGAAGCAGTGTCGTTTTCTTGACTGAAGGCGCGCTTGTTCCGAAGGAAAAGAATACGGGAAAGCGCAGGAGAATCGATTACGATTACGATTACGAGCACGAGCACGAGCACGAGCACGATTTCTCTACTTCTCTTTCTCTCCGAACACTATGGCCTCGAAGACGGTAAACTTCGCGCCTTCTTTCCATGCGTCGGGAGAAAGACCGGCCTTTGTGCTCAGGTGACTCAGCGTGGTTGTAAGGTCCCAGCCCTGCTCGCCTGGGACCTGCGGCAGGAAGACCGCGGACCGGCCGTTCTTATCGAGGACGATGCCGTGCTTGCCGAGTACGATGTCGTTGTATGAATTGACGGGGTATGGTTGCGTCAGCGCGGAGATCTCGTAGTGGAGCGACGGAAGCTCCTGCGCCGTCACCTGCGGGAAGCGCCGGTCGTTAACGCCGGAATCGACCGCGTGGTCGCTCACGGCCTTATACAGCGCGCGCTGCGGGAAGATCTCGCCGATGCAGCCGCGGAGTTCGCCGCGTTCCGTAAGCGTCACAAACGCGCCCATTGTCTCCCTCATCCCTGGCGTGATTGTGATGCCGAGTTCCTCGGGCGTGGGCGCGCGTCCGGTCGTCACGTATCCTTCGAGCGTCGAGCGAGCGAGCTTCAACAACTGCGCCTTGTCCTCATCCGTCAGAATGGCCGTTTGCGCCGCCTTCGGCTCGACGGGTTGCCCTTGTTTCCACGCGCCTGAAAACGCGATGGCGAAGTAGCTGACCGAATTCGTCGTGTCACCCGTGATGCGGCCTGACGTGTCGTACTTGGTGCGATGCGGCGCCATCTCCGCAGGCAGCATGGCGAGCAGCACGCCGATAGGATACTTGCCGCAGATGGTCGTCCCGGTTTGGTGGATGTACTTCGCGAAACCGTCGAGGTCCTTCTTCTCAATGAAACCCCACGAGCCCATGTCCAGCTTCTCGAGGTTCGCAAGCACGTCGTCCTTGAACGGCACGTAACCGTAATTCGCGCCATAGTGCGTGAAGTCGCTGCTCGCGACGAAGAGCGTGTCCGGGTCCATAAGACCGGCGAGGATCTGCGCCATCCGGCGCGTGGTCTCGATATCGAGTTGTCCCGCGACGATGGGCACGAACTTGAACTCGCCCAAGACGCGCTGAAGCAGCGGAAGCTGGATCTGCACACTATGCTCCGACTCATCCGCGCCGCGAATCGTCTTGAACTCCGGATGCTTCTTGAGTGCCTCGACGAAGTCCGTATCGACGGGCGTATTGCCAAGGGGTGTGACATAGTCGGTCATGTCGGTCACGCTCGCGACATTTTCCATGGGAAGACGGTGCGACGGGCCCATCACGATCACGCGCGTGAACTTTTTGCCCGCCACCTGCTTGTACGTGTAAGCGGCGACCTGGCCGGAATACTGGTATCCCGCGTGCGGAACGATCAGCGCGTGCACATTATCGACCGGCGGCGCATCCACCTTGGCCAGATAGCCATCGATCTCCGCCGTGAGCTTGTCCTTGTCGGCGTCATACCAACGCCCCGCCAGCGGCGACTGGAAAACGTTCGCTTCAGCCTCCGCATGCACAGCAGCATCTGGATGTGGATCGGCTTGACCTTCCAGGTGTCTCAGCAGGTTATCGGTGGTGAACGCTCCAAGTAGGACAACAAGAATGACAAAAAAGCTGATGACCACGAGAAAAGCAGCCCCCACGAAACGCTGCCACGCCCACTTGTCTTCAGAGAATCGTCGTTCCATTTTCGTGATCTCCTGACCTGTTTGTAGTACAGGCTTCAGCCTGGAGGTTTCGCCCGCCAGTTCTCACCCTAACGGGTGTACTACGAACTACGTGTCATCCTGCCCATCTCGCGGTTCGCGAAATGTGATCAGGGGGCGTCTTCTTGATCGCACCTGGATAGAACCGGGCGCGCAAGGCCTCAGTGTAACGCGCAGGAGCTACACGCTCCATCACCCAGAGGCATGGCGCACCAATCGCGACGGTTAACGCCGCCTTCAGGAATTCGCGCCGTTTCATTGCCATACGCCGGGGATCTCCGTGTTGCACGCCGGACATTTCTTGGTGGCGATGTTGTTTTGCAGCACCTCGTAGCCCCTGCGCTCGACCAAGAGCTTCTTGCAGGACGGGCAATAGGTGTTCTCCGCGCCGGGCAGCGAGATGTTGCCGATGTACACGTGGTATAGGCCTTCCGCACGACCGATCTCACGCGCGCGGTCCAACGTCTCGGCGGGCGTCGGCGGCAGGTTCTTCATTTGATAGTTCGGAAAGAAGCGCGAGAGATGCAGGGGCGTCTCGCGGCCGAGGTTCTCGACGATCCACTTCGCCATCTTGCGGAAATCCTCGTCCGTGTCGTTCAACGTCGGGATGACGAGGTTCGTCGGCTCGATCCAGACGCCCATGGACTTCGCGGCGACCGTCGCATCGAGGACCGGCCCAAGCGTGGCGTCGCAGATATCGCGGTAGAAGCTCTCCGACATGGATTTGAGATCGATCTTCGCGCCGTCCACGAATTCGAGCAGCTTCTTCCACGGGTCTTTGCTGATGTACGCCGCCGTCACGAGAACGTTCCTGATACCGGCCTCGCGCGCCTTGATGCAACCGTCGAGAGCGTACTCGTAGTACACGACCGGGTCGGTGTACGTGTACGCGACGGACTTGCAGTTGTACCGCTTCGCCAGACTCGGGAGCATCTCCGGCGGGACTTCATCGGCGGGGACGTTTTCCGGGTTCTCCTGAGAGATCTCCCAGTTCTGGCAATTCTTGCAGTGGAGATTGCAGCCAACAGTCGCCACGGAGAGGATGTCCGTCCCCGGCAGGAAATGGAACATGGGCTTCTTTTCCATCGGGTCCACGTGGACGGAACACGGGTGCCCATACGTGACCGCCGTTAACCGCCCGTCGATGTTCACGCGGATACGGCACTCACCGCTCTGCCCGGATTGGATCACGCAGACCTTCGGACACAATTGGCATTGGACCGGCGCATCCATGTCGATGCCTTTCTCCGCCTCAATTGTGCGCCTCCGGCCGCAAATGGTCAAGCGGCATTTCGTCGCTCCCCGATTCTAGCCGCAAGCCCGAGGCAGAGAGAATCTGTCGCGCTATACTTGAGGTGAGTCAGACAACGGAGTGCCGGGGACTTGGACCACGCACCAGAGGATTCCAAAGACTTAAGCGGGACCTCGCGCGCCCCGCAAGGTCGGCTCATTGTCCCCCGGGCTAACCTTAACCCGTTTTGCCCTTCTTGGAGTGACCTTGGCCGCCTTAATGGGCTTGATTTGAGCCGCATCCGCAGTCAGATTACACGGCTCATCGAATTGTCTAATCCCAATCTCGACAACCGGCACAATTGCTGCTGGCTGCAGATTATTCTTATCTGGCCCGATATTGGTAGCACTCAACGCGAACTTAATGAAAATTCCCCAGTGTCCACTCGTTACTTTCGCATGCCGTGCTAGCACTTCGGCCAGTTCCCGATATGTGAAGATAATCTGTGTCGGCTCCGCCATGGATTGATTCTCCTGTTATGGACTCTCGTTGCGTTGCAGCAGATGCAATGTTCATTGGCAACAGCTTATCGCCAATTCTCGCGTACTGTTCAAACATCTTATCGATGGTGGTCGCCATATGGACTTGGTCCAACTCTCGCTTTCCATTTGGCTTTCCGGCAATCTCCCAGCAACTACGAAATACATCCGCGTTAATGGGACCGCGAAAGTTCTCTTTATCTCCATCTTCATAGGCCAGTATGGAGACTTTCACTTGCAGCGCGCGTGCGACTTTCACCATAAGCTCAAGAGTCAGATTTCCAGGATCATTTATCACCTGTGATATTCTGCCGGGCGATACTCCAAGTTCGCGCGCCAAACGCCTCTTGGACCAACTCAGGCTTTCCCTTTTCCGTTCAAGTTGCTCCACAAAGTCAGAAGCTATTCTATATGCAAAAGCGGCAGTGCTTTCTTCCGTCCAATGCTTATGTCTCATATTCACAATCCTCTCTGTTCGGCACGAAACATTCTTACCGCTTCAATTACATCCTTTCGCACACGTATCTCATTGATCCTTTTCAACATGGTTTCATCCGTTGCATCTTCCTTCTTTTGGCAGAACAAGACCAAGACACATAACTCAATATCGCCGAAAGATTCAGGCCGCGACAAGAATCCGTACAATCGGCATTTCTGTTCGACATGTTTGAATACGAAACACTGCTTGTACACACCCTTCATATAACTGCTATCGAATCCGTGAAAACGCCTTTGGTTGATTAGGTGATCATTCCAATAGTCGAAACTCGTCCTGAAGTAGAATTGCGCTTTTTCTGGCAACTTCATAAACTCACGAAGTCCGTTCGCGCGCTTTATCGATCTACAATCAAGGAAATGCACGCCGCGATCTTGACTTGGGCTCTGGGAATCGAACTTGATCTCGCAGATATCCGAATCCATTTCCAATTGTGACCCACATGATGTTTAGATGTGCCTAAACAAATCATAGCTTATCTTTCGACCGTTGTCAAGGTATCCTGTAGCCGCTGGGCCTTGTCTCAAGTTGTTGTACAGTGCAACCGCCTACGCATTCTTGTCTCAGCCTTGATGGGTCAAGTATATTACTGCCCGCATAGGCGCGGCCCCTGTCAATGGATTCCTCGGACATCGAGATCTGGGCGCGATCTCAATACCCCCTATATATTAGCCCACGGCGTTCCGCTATTAGGCTTGGAGGCCGTGGGCCGAAGGCTGTAGATAAGCGGTTGGCGGACGCGGGGTTGTGGATTGTAGTCGATGGCTGGTGGACGGCGCATGGCGGGTCAAAGGTCCTGGTTTCAGGTCTGGCGTTTCGGGTTTCGGGTCTCCAGTCTTGAGCCTCGGGTCGAGTGCTCAAGTCCCGGCACATAGAATCCGCATTCGTCACTTCACTCAGGATCGAATACGGCGCTTGGCGGGCCATTCTGTAAGGCGTCACGCACCAATCCCTGATCCCGCAACCACTGAGCGGTTTCTTGTGCAGCCAAACGGTGGCCTGCGGCATTCCAATGCGCGTCATCGATCTGGTAGAAGAGGTGCTGGCCGTCCGCGGCGGCATCTCGAAAGGACTGCACCAGTCCGAGAAAAGGGATACCGAGGCAGGAACAAACGGCCTGAGTCCGGCGTTCCGCCTGTAGAAGATCAAACTCCATTCCCGGGAACCTGCGCTTCACAGTGTCGAGATAGCGGCGTTCCACTTGCAGTTTGGAGGGGACCGAGAAAACGGCCAGCAACGCCCCGCTGCTTTCAGCAACGGCTTTGATTTCTTCCAATGTTCGTTCGGTGACGCGCCAGGCTTCTTCCCACCGGCGCTTGTATTCCTCGCTGGACCAGGAGACCTCCGGACAGAGCGCCGGATCGAACACTTTCGCATGCACACCCAACCACAGGTTAGGGTTGTAGTTCTTCTCTTCCAACTTCTGCCGGAAGAGGCCGATTGCCAGTTTGCACGCTCGACTGGTCATGCTCCGTCTCATGGATCTCAAGAGAAGCTCAAAGGGCGTGTATGTCTTGTGCTCGCGCTCCAATTCTTTCTGAAGGCGCTCCACGTCGACTTCAGTGAAAACGAGGCGTCCATCTGCTTCGCGACGAGCATACGGCCGGACCGTCTTCGTCTCGCCGTCTTCCGGCCGCGCCGTGCACAGGGTGCTGTCGGCTACGTCGTTCTCCGCGTACATTGCCAGCAGGACGAGATCCGGGTGGTATTTCGCGCCCTCCGTTTTCAAGAAGAGGAGCTCCTGGACTAGCGAATACCCTGCTACTCCGCAGTTGATTACTTGCACGCGCTTGTCGGCCAGGCTCTGCTCGATCAGGAAAGGCAAGGAATCCTGATAATCCACGCTTGTGCCCTGCATGAACGAGTCGCCCAGGAGGACAATGCGGAACACGCCCGGCGCCGGTTCATATGAATGCTCCTCGTCACGCAGCCCCTTGGGGTTAATCCGGATGATCCCACGGAACTCCAGCCGGTCTACGCCGGCGACCTGGTTGGGCGTTGTCCTCCAGCCGAGCACAGGATCGGGGGAAAAGGACAGCGGCGGCAAGGCCGCATTGGGCCACAGTGGACTGTGAAAAAACCACATTCGCAAGCACACTTCCAGCAAGACGTACCCCAGGACAACGCTTGCGGCGGTCAAGCCCAAACGCGCTAACCATTCTTTCGCACGAACTCGAATAGATCGCCTCCCTGAGTTTCGCCCTCTCGGCGCGCTTAGCCGGTAGCATATGCCCACGCATTCATCGCGGCAAGTCCTCTTCTGTAATTGTGCGCCTTCGCCCCAAGTAGTCAAGCGGCATTTCGTCGCTCAAGTCCCGGCACATTGAATTAGCATTCGTCAGTTTGCTCAGGATTGGGACCGTGCCGATTGGCGCGAGCGGGATCGTCTTTGGCGGGACAGCGATTGTCCCGGATTCAGCGATCTAGTATCTGCGGTGGACGCTTGACAAGCTTGTCGCCGTGCCGCTTCTGCGACTCTTGGAGCCGTGCCGCCAGTCGCCGCAAGTCATACCCGGCCTCGCGCGCCAATTCGTCGCGGGCTTTTCGGACCTCTTCGACAATTGGGTCAATCCAGGTCTTCGTCGCCATACAGCAACTCCTCGGGCGTGCAGATGGTTGGAGAACCAAACCCGCGCGCCGCGTTAATCAGAGGCAATGCGCGTTTCACCGATCCGCGCGCGATATGCCGGCAATTCCAGGTCAAAAGATAGTCCATGCCGTTAAGAGTTGCCAGAGCGAGATGAAGGGCATCCGCATTGGCCCGTTCCGGAAGCGTCATGTCTTGGAGATACACGGCGGCAAGCTCCGTCGCTTCGTCCGTTACTGCAAGAACAGGAAATCCCTCAATTGCCGCATCTTTTTTCCAACCGTGTGCTTGTCTGTCATGACCACACCTCCTCAGCGCACGCTCCGGCCGCCAAGTCGCTTCGACGATTCCCGTTCACGCCGCTCAAAACTGTTTGACGGCCACGAACTTGCCGGCCTTGCCGGCCCGCGCGATCGCTTCGCACAATGCCACGGCCCTTCGCCCGATTTCTCCCGGGGTCGGTGAAGGAGACCTGCCCAGAATCGCGTCGATGAACCGCTGGTGACTGTGCTTCACGTTGACTGCCGGACTCGGGTGCGAAACTCTATCCGGCTTTCCTTTCGGACCGGGTTGAATGAGTTCGATGGGATGTTCGGCGGAGAAACCTACGCGCAGCGTCCCCTTCGTTCCGTAGATCTCGAGCCAACCCGCGCCCACGGGCGTCGTCCAACTCAATTCGAGCACGCCCGTAGCGCCGCTCTTGAACCGCATGAGTGCGCTCGCGTTGTCGGGGACGTCGATGCCCGGCTTTCGCGTGTCGACACAGGCCGCGATCTCAGCGACGTCGCCGACGACCCACTGCATCATCTCGGCCATGTGGACGCCGATGTCGAGGATCACCCCGCCGCTTGAGGCCTTCGAGACGAACCAGCGCGCGCCCGGAGACCAGCCCTCGTCCGGCGATGTACCCCCGGAGCGAATACAACGAACGTGTATGGGCCGGCCGATGGCGCCGCGCGCAACCAGGCCGGCGATCTTGATGTACGCCGGGATATAGTGGAAGGTTTGGTTGATCTGCAGGATCCTGCCTGCTTTCCGGGCCGTCTCGATCATGCGTGTCGCGTCCGCGGCGGAAGCCGCCATCGGCTTCTCGCACAGCACATGCAGGCCCGCCTTGAGCGCGGCTATGGTTTGCCGGCAGTGCAAGTTGTTCGGTGTGCAGATCGAGACCGCATCAATGCCGGAGGCGAAAAACGCTTCGGGATCCACGTATCCTTTCGCATCGAGATCTCGCGCCTTGCGAAGGGCCTCGATCTGGCTTTTCTTCACGTCAAGCAGCGAGACGATCCGAACTCCCTTGATTGACTGATACCGCGGCACGTGCTCCACCGTGGCGATCTTCCCACATCCGATAATCCCGATACGTATGGGTTCCATCGTGGCCTTCTCCTATACAAGGTTTCGTGCCTACGTTATCACATCGCGCGTCGGCATTACACGGACGCGCCGCCGCGATGAAGCCGCTCGAAACAACCCCTCACGTCCCGCGCCAAGCCGTCGATGTGGGGTTCCTCCATGAAGTTTCCGTGCCCGCAGTTATACGCATACATTTCGACGGGCTGCGAACACAAGGGCGCCCAGCCGTTCGCCGATTCGCCGAACTGATAGAAATCATCGTCGGCTTGGATGGCCCGGAACAGGAATACCTTTCCGGCATACGGCCTTGGCGTATAGTTGACGAAGATCCTGCCCCGCCGCCGGCGATCGGCCCGGCCCTCATACTTCAGGCGCCGCCGCTCGAACATACCCGCCGGCGCAAGGGCCAGGAAGAGTTTCTCGAAGCTCAACTGTCTCACCTGCCGCAGCTCGATGAATCCCGCTCGGACGGCGGCGTACACGCGGCCTCGCGCGAGATTATGCGCCATCCATGCGAGCTTCGTTTTCCACAATGGGCGGCCGTCAAAGGCGTAGGCTTCGAACAGTCCCAGGAACGCGACCTCCTCTCCCCGGGCCGTCAGTTGCTGGGCCATTTCGTAAGCGATCACGCCGCCGAAACACAGTCCGCCGAGGTAGTATGGCCCGTGAGGCCGGATGCTCCGAACGTGTTCGACGAACTCTTCCGCATACTCTCCAAGGGATTTCGGAATATGATCCTGGTCGGGCAACTCGATTGCATAGAACGGCTGGTCGCGGCCTAGAAGCTCGGCGAATGCCTTCAGCGAGAACACCTCGCCGCGAATGCCCGGTACGCAGAAGAACGGCGGATACTCTCCTTCGCGCTGAAGAGGCACGAGCAGGGCGTCCTGCATCACGGGCTCCTCATTGGCGATCAACTCGGCAAGCTGTCGAATCGTCGGCGCCCGGAACAACGCCGCCAACGGCAGGCGCTTGCCGAAGCCGGTTTCGATGCGATGAATAAGCGTCATGGCCAGGAGCGAATGCCCGCCGAGGTTGAAGAAGTTGTCGTCGATGCCGACACGCTCCACCTTGAGCAGGTTTTCCCAAATGGCGGCGAGGCCCCTTTCCGTTTCGGTTCGCGGGGACACGTGGCGCGCGGCCTGATCCGCGGCCAAGTCCGGCTTCGGCAGCGCCCGCCGGTCCACTTTTCCGTTTGGGTTGAGCGGAAACGCGTCGAGGTATACGAATGCGCGCGGGATCATGTACACAGGAAGACGCTCCTGAAGGTACGCCCGCAGTTCCGCCGCGTCAGGCTTTGCGGGCGCCGCCAGGTAGGCAGCGAGCCGCTTGCCGACGCGCGGTTCGTCCAGCACCACGACGAGCGCATCCTGGACTGCGGGGTGCGCGCGCAACGTTGTCTCGATCTCGCCAAGTTCGATCCTGAATCCGCGCATCTTCACTTGGAAATCAATGCGGCCCAGGAATTCGATTGAGCCGTCCGCGAGATATCGCACGCTGTCTCCCGTCTTGTACAGGCGCTCCCCGCGCGCTTCGGCAAACGGCGCGGAGACGAACCGCGCCGCGGTCATTTCCGGCGCGTGTAGATAATCTCGGGCGAGGCCATCGCCGCCGATGTAGAGCTCGCCAGGAACGCCGACTGGAACCGGCTGCAAGGCGCGGTCGAGGACATAGAGGGTGGTGTTCGCGATCGGACGCCCGATGGGAATGGTCTTGGCGTCTTCCGGGACCTCTTTCACCCAATGCCATGTTGCGAACGTCGTCGTCTCGGTAGGCCCGTACACGTGCAGCAGGCGTTGCGGCGGACCCTCGCGCAGGACCGTCCGCACCCACTGCGGGTCAACTTGCTCTCCGCCGAACATCACGCACCGCAGCGTGGTGAAGGCGTCCGGCGTCTGCTGGGCGACCTGATTGAACAGCGCGGTCGTGAGGAACATCGCCGTGACGCGCTCGGTCCGAAGGAACGCCGCCATGTCGCGCGCGTTAAGAGAAACGTCCCGCGGCATGATGACGACGCATCCGCCGGTCAGCAGCGGTCCCCAGATCTCGAAGGTCGCCGCGTCAAAGGCCATGTTAGCAGCCTGAACGACACGATCTCCGGGCCCCAGTTGGAGGTAGTCGGTGTTGAGCACGAGGCGCGCGATGGCCCGTCGTGGAATGGACACCCCCTTCGGCTCGCCGGTCGAGCCTGAGGTGTACATCACGTAGGCCAGATCGGCGGCGCTTCCCGCGGCGGGAAGGTTCTCCGAACTACAGCGAGAGATCTCGTCGCGTTCTTCGTCGAGGCAAAGGAGTCTTGCCGAGGAGGGGCCTTCGGCGATAGTCCCGGCTGGGCAGGGACCTCCCCCTCCCGTTTCTCTCCGCGGCAGCAGGTCCGACAGCGAAGATTGCGTGATCACGACCGGCACATTCGCATCCCGAAGCAGGTAGGCGATCCGCGCCTTCGGATAATCGGCGTCCAGCGGCACGTATGCGGCGCCGGCCTTGATGACGGCGAGTGTGGCAACGATCATGTCCACGTTCCGGGGCAGGCAGAGTCCGACGAAAGCGCCGGGATCCACGCCGAGGCCGCGAAGGTAGTGCGCGAGCCGGTTCACGCGCGCATTGAGTTCATCGTAGGTCACGTGCTCGGAGCCAAATACCACCGCTTCGGCGTCCAGAGCGCGCGCGACCTGGCCTTCAAACAACGCCGCGAGCGTGGCGAATCGCGGGAAGTCCGTCGACGTGGCGTTCCATTCGACAAGGAGGGTCCGCCGCTCCTCCGGGCTAAGCAGCGATATCTCGGACAGCCGTTGCGAAGGATTGGCCACGACGGACTCGATCAGGCGCCCCCAGTGGATCAGGAAACGCCGTATCGTGTCGTCTTCGAACAGGTCCGTGCTGTAGGCCGCCGCGCACACCAGCCCGTCCGGGTCCTCGGTCACCAGCAACTCGAGATCAAAATGGGTCGTGCGCACTTCATCTTCGACGAACCCGGCGGCGAGGCCCGGGATAACGATCCCTTTGAACGGCGCATTCTGCAATCCGAACCCGATCTGCACGATCGGGTTCCGGCTCGGGTCCCGCTGCGGCCGCAGTTCCTCGACTAGTTTGTCGAACGGCACGTCCTGATGCTCGTATGCCCCGAGGGCCGTGGCGCGGACCCGTTCCAGAAGTTCGAGGAACGTTGGGTTGCCGCTCAAATCGGTCCGCAGCGCCAGCGTGTTGACGAAGAAGCCGATTGTGCCTTCCAGGCCGGGATGATTCCGGTTTGCGATGGGCGAGCCGATCATGATGTCATCCTGCCCGCAGTACCGCTGCAAGAGGGCCTTGAACGCCGCAAGGAGCGTCATGAAAAGCGTCGCGCCATGGTCCAGACTCAACTGCTTGAGTTTTTCCGTCAACGCCGTGGGCAGGATGACGGTCCTCTTTGCGCCGCGCAGGCTCTGTTCAGGCGGTCTCGGATGGTCCGTTGGGAAGTCGAGCAACGGCGCATCCGAGAGGCGATCTCTCCAGTACAAAAGCTGGACCTCAAGCGCCTCACCCTGAAGCCACTCCCGCTGCCACGCGGCGAAGTCCACGTACTGCACGGGCAATTCCGGAAGAGGAGACTCCCGGCCTGACCTGTAAGCCGTGTACAACGCGGCCAACTCCTCCAGCAGGATACCGAAAGACCAGCCGTCCGACACGATGTGATGCACGAGGAGAAGCAGGACGTGGTGCTCGGCGCCTAGTGTGAAGAGTGCAGAGCGGAAGAGCGGCCCGGTAGCGAGGTCGAACGGCCGCATCGTATCGTCGACGATGTCCCGTTGCAGTTCGGCTTCCTGGCGTCGCGGATCGATCTCGCTGAGTTCCACCAACCGCATGAAACACGGCGCGGGAGGCATGATCTCCTGCCGCGGCTCGCCGTTCTCGATGACGAAGCGCGTCCGAAGCGCCTCGTGCCGCCGGAGGATCTCCGTCAAGGACCTCTCGACGGCGGCGACGTCGAGTTTCCCTCTGAGGCGAAGCGCCACCGGGATCGAGTATGCGACGTTCCCCGGCACGAGTTGGTCTATGATCCACAGTCGCTGCTGGGCAAAGGAAACTTGGAATGTCCGGACGCCGTCGCGTTCAACATGGCGAATCGCCGGTGTCTTCGTGTGCCTGCCCGATGCAATGCGCTCCGCGAGGCCCTCGAGCGTCGGCGCCTCGAATGCCAGACGCAGCGGAAGCTCCATGTTGAATGCCGTTCGCACGCGCGACATCATTTGCGTGGCCAGCAGCGAGTGCCCGCCGAGCGCGAAGAAGTCGTCGTGTGCGCCTATGCGCTCGACGCCCAGCAGCTCTCGCCAGATCGCCGCGAGACGTTCCTCGACGGTATTCCTCGGCGCAACAAACTCCTCTTCGGAGGTGATTTGCAGCTTTTCGAGCGCGCGCCGATCTACTTTGCCGTTCGGCGTGAGCGGAAACGCATCCAGGCAAACGAACGCGCTCGGAACCATGTATGCGGGCAAACGCTGTTGAAGGAACGCGCGGAGTTCGCTGCCGTGCGGCCTCTCCGGCGCGTCCAGGAAAGCAACCAGCTTCTTGCGATCCAACTCGCCGCCCAAGGCCGATACTACGGCGTCCCGCACCTTCGGGTGTTCTCTCAGCGCGGTTTCGATCTCGCCAAGTTCGATGCGGAACCCGCGCACTTTCACCTGATCGTCAACGCGCCCGACAAACTCGATCTCGCCATCGGGCCGGTAGCGCACGAGGTCCCCGGTACGGTACAGTCTCGAACCCGGATCGTCGGAAAATGGATTCCTGACGAATTTCGCGTCCGTCAATTCCGGCTGGTTCAGGTAGCCGCGGGCCAACTGTACGCCGGTAATGCATAGTTCGCCGGCCACGCCGATGGGCGCCGGTTGAAGGCGCCGATCGAGAACGTATACGTTGACGTTTGGCGGGGGCCGGCCGATGGGGATCCACGCCGATCCCTCTCTTCCGTCGTAGACGTGCGTGAGCACCGTCACCGCGGCCTCCGTCGGCCCGTACATGTTGCGCACCTGCGCGCCCAGCGCGTCCGCGAAACGCGCGGCGAGCGCCGTCGAGAGGGCTTCGCCGCCGCAGTTGATCCATCGAAGCGACGTACAGCGCGAGAAGTCCGGTTCCGCGAGGAACGCCTGCAAGGGAGACGGCACGAAATTGAGTCCCGTGATCCGATAACGCTCGATGGCCTCGATGAGATACCGAGGATCGCTGCCACCTTCCGGGCGGGCCAATACCACGCATGCGCCCATCGTCAACGGCGCAAAAAGGTCCAACAGGGACGCGTCGAAATTGAACGAGACCCACTGGAGCACGCGGTCTTCCGGCGTACACGGATAAAGGTCCCGCATCCAGAACATGTGGTTGCAGATGGCGCGGTGGGACACCATGACGCCTTTCGGACGCCCCGTCGAGCCCGACGTGTGAATGACGTACGCGAGGCGATCTGCGTCCACGCCGCTCGCCGGTCTTGTCGACGGCGCGCGCTCGATCGCCTCGCGGTCCGCATCGACGAATACGAGCCGCGCCGCGGAACCCGACAGCATTTCAGCGAAGCATTGCCGCGTCAACACAACCGGGGCCGCGGCATCCTCGATGATGAGCATCAACCGTTCGCGCGGATACGACGGATCCAGCGGAACGTACGCGCCGCCGGCTTTCAACACGCCGTACAGCGCGACAACGAGATCGAGTGATCGTTCGAGGCAAACGCCGGCCAGACGGTCCGGTCCGACGCCGAGTTCGCGGAGATAATGCGCCATTTGATTGGCGCGCGCGTCGAGTTCGCGATAGGTCATCGTCGCATCGTCGAACATCAACGCGGGAGCGTCCGGCGTTTCTTCGGCTTGGCGTTCGATCAACTGATGAAGGCATGCCTCCCGCGGATAAGGCGCGCCGGTGGCGTTCCACTCGACGATCAGCCGGTGGAGTTCCTCTTCCGAGAGGAAGGGGATTTCGGAAATGGCGCGCTTCGGGTTCGCCGCGACCTCCTCGACCAGCCGAAGCCAGTGCGCGAGGAACCGGCGGATCGTTGGAGCGTCGAAGAGGTCGGTGCTGTATGCCGTCATGCAGACCAGTCCCTGCGGCTCTTCCGTAATGAGCATTTCGAGGTCCACGTGCGTCGTGTGCGATTCCTCGCGCATGAACTGCAGGGAAAGACCGGGCAGATCGATCTCGTTGAGCGGGACATTCTGCAATGCAAATCCGATCTGGAAGATCGGATTGCGGCTCGGATCACGTTCCGGATGAAGCTCCTCGACCAGCTTGTCGAACGGCGCATCCTGATGCTCGTACGCGCCCAACGCGGTCTCGCGCACGCGATCCAGAACTTCGAGGAACGCCGGATCGCCGCCGAGATCGGTGCGCATGACCAGCGTGTTGACGAAGAAACCGATCAGGCGCTCGAGGCCGGGGTAATTCCGATTCGCGATGGGGGAACCGACGACGATGTCCTCTTGTCCGCAATAGCGGTACAGCAGCGTCTTGAAGGCCGCCAGCAGCGTCATAAACAGCGTGACGCCGTGCTTGACGCTCAGTTGATGCAAGGCCCTCGTGAGTTCCGAGGGGATCGTCACCCATTCCGTCGCGCCGCGAAGACTTTGCCGCGCGGGGCGCGTACGGTCCGCCGGAAACTCGAGGGTCGCAAGGCCCGCGAGGCGCTCCTTCCAGTACGCCACGTGGTCATCGAGCACCTGCCCCCGAAGCCAGCCGCGCTGCCACACGGCGAAATCCGCGTACTGAATCGACAGTTCCTCGATTGGCGATGGCAGATCCGAGTCGCAGGCGCGATAGAGGGCGGCGAGTTCGTCCACCAAGACGCCGACGGACCAGCCGTCCGAGATAATGTGATGCAAGAGGATGAGCAGTACGTGCCGGTCGCCGCCCATACTGAAAAGAATCGCCCGGATGAGTGGGCCAGATGACAGATCGAAGGGCTGATGGCGCTCGTCCATCATCCGCTTGTGCAGTTCGATCTCCTCATGCCGTGGATCGATCGCGCTCAAGTCGCAACGCTTCAAAGAGAACGGCGACGCGGGAAGGATCTCTTGGACTGGCTCGCCGTCGCGCGGCACGAACCGCGTGCGCAACGGCTCGTGCCGGCGGACGATCTCGGTGAGGGCGTGTTCGAGTGCCCGCGCGTCGAGATCCCCAGCCATGCGGATCGGGATCGAAACCGTGTAGGCCGTGTTTCCCGGGATGAGTTGATCGATGAACCACAGTCGTTTCTGCGCGAGCGATAACGGTATCGGTTCGTCGCGCGGGATCCGTGTGATGGGCGGCAATTCCGACCGGCGCATCGAGGCGACGCACTCGGCCAGGGCCGCGATCGTCGGCCCCTCGAAGAAAACGCGGAGCGGCAGATCGACGCCGAACACGCCGCGTATGCGCGAGGTGAGTTGCGCTGCAAGCAGGGAATGCCCGCCGACCTCGAAGAAATTGTCGCGGACGCTAACTTGATCGAGACCGAGCAGTTCGCGCCAGAGACTCGCGAGTCGTTCCTCAATCGGCGTGCGGGGCAAGGTCAACTCCCCGCGCGGTTCAACGGCGGCAACGTGGCGGGCTGTCAATGCCCTTCGATCGATCTTGCCGCTTGGAAGCAGGGGCAGTTCATCGAGAAGGACAAACGTCCCGGGAAGCATGTATTCAGGCAGGCGCGGCTGAAGGAAGCGCCGGAGGTCCTCCGCCGTCGTTGCGTCACCATCCTTCAACACGGCGTAAGCGATCAGACGGCGTACGCCGGGACGTTCCTCGGGGGCAACCACGGCCACGTCAGCGACGTTCGGATGCTGCCGGACCGCGGCCTCGACCTCGCCGAGTTCAATGCGGAACCCTCGCACCTTAACCTGATCGTCGATCCTTCCGAGAAACTCGATGTTGCCGTCGGATCGGTAACGCGCCAGGTCCCCCGTGCGATAGATGCGAGCAGCCGGGTCGTTACTGAAAGGATCGGCAATGAACCGCTCGGTTGTCAGTTCCGGACGATTGAGATAACCGCGCGCCACCTGCGCGCCGCCGATCATGAGTTCGCCCGGTACGCCTATCGGAACGGGCTGCACGTGCCGGTCCACGATATAGACGCGCGTGTTCGGACACGGGCGTCCGATAGGCACCGGACCGTCCTCCATTGATCGCTCGCAGCGCCGGTACGTGACTTCAACGGTCGTTTCCGTGGGTCCGTAGCAGTTGTAAAGATCCGCGTTCAACCGATCATGGAATCGTCGCACAAGCTCCGGCGGCACGACGTCGGCGCCCGTAGTCACCCAGCGCAGGGAATCGCAATGCTCGATTCCAGGTTCATCGAGCAGCACCGCGAGTTGGGCCGGGAGAAAATCGACCGTAGTGACACGGTGCTCGATGATTACCTTAACGAGATAGGACGGGTCGTAGTGAGCTCCCGGGCGGGCAATCACGAGGCGCGCGCCCGCAACCAGCGGACAGACAATCTCCAACATGGACGTGTCGAAGTTGAAGGCGCTCTTCTGAAGGACACTGTCGCCCGGGCCGAGCGGGAACGCCTGTTGATGCCACTGCGCGTGGTTGCAGATGGCGCGGTGCGGCACCGTAACTCCTTTCGGCGTTCCCGTGGAACCCGATGTGTAGATAACGTACGCGAGGTTGTCCGGAGACATTGGGACCCGCGGATTCGTGTCGGGTTCAAGCGAGATCCGATCCCATTCCGCGTCGATGATGATGACCTTTCCCTCACATTCCGGGAGTTGGCCGACCGTGCGTTCCTGCGTGATGAGTATCTTCGCGCCGGAATCCCGCAGCATGAATGCAAGCCGGTCCGGCGGAAGCGCGGGATCGAGCGGCACGTAGGCGCCGCCCGCTTTCAGGACCCCGTACACCGACACCATGAGTTCAATCGAGCGTTCCGCGCAGATCCCGGCAAGGACCTCCGGGCCGACGCCCAGTCGAAGCAGGTAATGCGCAAGTTGATTGGCGCGCGCGTTGAGCTCTCGATACGTGAGCGAAACGCCTTCGAAGATAATCGCTGTTGCGCCCGGATCGCGTTCCACCTGCGCTTCGAACAGGTCATGCAGGCAGACGTCATCGCGACAGGCGAATTCGGTCGCATTCCACTCGACGAGCAACTTGTGCCGTTCCTCCGCGGACAGAATCGGTACGAAGTCAATCCGTTGCGTTGCATCTTCGACGATCGCCGCGAGGAGGTTTTCAAAGTGTCCGAGCATTCGGATAATGCGCCCCGCGTCAAACAAGTCGGATGAATACTCGGCTATGATCTGTAAGACCTCGCCGAGATCTCTCACGACAAATGTCAGATCGAATATGGCCGTTCCGGTGTCGATAACCAGCGGTTCGAAACGAAGGCCCGCGCGCGCGAGGTCACCGATAGGCGGCTCGTCTTGAACGAGCATGACCTGCACGACAGGCTCGCGCGCGGCGTCGCGCGTGGGATGCACCGCGCGCACCACGGCGTCAAACGGCGTCTCCTGATGCGCGAATGCATCCGAGGCGGTCTGATGAATCCGGCGCAAGAATTCCTTGAGGGATAAGTTGCCCGGCACGTGATTCCGCAACGCCACGGTGTTCTGGAAGAATCCCATGACCGATTGACCACGCGCACCGGCACGCCCCGATGTGAGCGTGGCTATCAGCAGATCTTCGTGCCCCGTGTATCTGAAGACCAGCACGTCCAGCGCCGCCAGCATCGTGGAAAAGAGGCTTGTGTTTTCCGCCTGGGCCAGCGCGCGAAGGCGGTCCGTCAGCGCACGCGAGATCGTGATGCAGTGCTTGCCGCCGCGATGTGACGGCGCCGGCGGACGCACCCGATCGGCGGGCAGTTCGAGCGATGGCAGTTCGCCTGCGAGGCATTCTCTCCAGAACGCGATCTCTCGTTGATGCACTTCCTCCGTGGGGAGGCCGCGTTCGTTGACGAAGCGTTCGTCAAACTGGGATGACGCATCTTGAAGGGCCGGGGGATCTCCGCTCTGATAAGATCCGTACAGCGCACCGAGTTCATGGAGCAGCACGCCCAGCGAGACGCCGTCGAAGACGGCCAGGTGCGCGGGGAACACGAGCAGATGATCGTCGGGACCGAGGACGTACAGGACGGCCCGGAAAAGGGATCCCTTCATTAGATCAAACGTCCTCGCCAGTTCCTCCGTGGCAAGCGTCATGCTCCGATCTTCGCGATTCTCAGGCGCGAGGTCCGTGAGATCCACCACGCGAAAATCCAGCGCGACGTCCTTGAAAATGCGCTGAACCCAGAGACCGTCGATTTCGATGAACGACGCCCGGAGCGCCTCGTGGCGGCGGTGGATATCTGACAGCGCCCGACGGAGAAGGTCCGAATCCAGGGAGCCGCGCACGCGGAACGCCGCGTCCGTGACGTTGTAAACGGGGAGCCCTCGGGAAAGCTGTTCGGAAAACAGCAGGCGTTGTTGCGCGGGCGACGCGGCCACAAGCGCGCAGCCAGGGCCGATGAGATCGATCAGCGTCTTCTCATGACGGGCGATCTGTTGCGACAGATCCGGCGCAACGGTATCCGAAGGGCCGGAGTACCGAAGACGGTCGTCCTCCGCCCAAAATCGAAACCCTCTTTCAAGGAGGTCTTTCAGACTCGCCAGGCTCATCAAGAGATCATTCTTGCCGCGGGCATTCAATCCCGCCGTTCTGATACGAGGCCGCTTCCTCTCAGCGCCAAGGGAGAGGGACAGCCAGGATCTGGTAGCAGTCACAAGTGCGCAGTCGAGCGGGCTATCACCGGTTATGGTATCGAATCGGAGGGGGCGATGTCATCCACGGAAGGTCGATAAGACGCGGGCAAAGCGCATGCCTCCGGCCTTATAATGGCTTTACGCGATCTTCTGATGAATGCGGAATGCGGAGCCGCAGGCGGCGTGTTTCTTGAAAGAGGAGTGGATCATGAACGGCGGTCAGACACAGCAGGCACGATACGTATTCAAGGTTTCCGGGATGACCTGCGCCGGTTGCGTGCGCCGGATCGAGGTGGCCTTGAGCCGCCTGCCCGGCGTGGTATCCGCCACGGTGAACCTGCTGACCGAGGAAGCCGCGGTGGCCCTCGAACCCGATAAGCAGACGCCGCAAGGTGTCGTTGATCTTATCCGCGGGCTCGGATACGACGCGCAAGAGAGGACTGCGGAACGAGGTCCGCAACGCGACGAGCCGGAGGAGGAACTCCGGGCCGCAGGCCGGCGCCTGGCAGTTGCATGGGCGCTCACCGTGCCGACGACGCTGTTGATGCTCCTGCATATGACCGGCCTTTGGATGCCGCCTCATATGCTGTTGATCGAAACGGCGCTCGCGGTTCCCGTGCTGGCCATCGCAGGCGCGACGACGTACGCGAAGGCGATCCGATCGGCGATATACCTCAGCCCCGACATGGACACGCTCATCGCACTCGGATCGACCTCGGCGTTTGTCACGGGCCCGTTGTCCATCGCGGGCTTTCCGATTGCGAGTTACGCCGGCATCGCGGCGATGATCATGGCGTTTCATCTGACGGGACGTTATCTCGAGGCGCGCGCGCGGGGCCGCGCTTCACAGGCCATCCGCCGGTTGCTCGAACTCGGCGCGAAGACGGCCCGCGTCGAGCGGAACGGCATCGAGATGGAAATCCCCATCGAGCAGGTAAAGCCCGGCGACATCATGAGGGTGCGTCCCGGCGAGAAGATCCCGACCGACGGCGTCGTTGTTGAAGGCGAGAGCGCCATTGACGAGTCGATGGCCACCGGCGAGTCGCTGCCGGTCGACAAGAAGAATGGCGACGCGGTCCTGGGGGGCACGGTAAACACGCTGGGCGCGCTTCGCGTCCGCGTCACGCGCGTCGGTCAGGATACCTTCCTCGCGCAGATGGTGAAGCTCGTGCAAGAGGCGCAGAGTTCCAAGATCCCGATCCAGGCATTTGTCGACCGCATCACGGTCGTGTTCGTTCCAGCGATCCTTGCGGTTGCGTTGCTGACCATTCTATTGTGGCTCGCCGCGCCCGGTGTAATGCGCGGGATCGCCGCCGTTGCGCAACCGCTTCTTCCGTGGGTCCGCGTCGAGACAATGTCCGACTTGTCACTTGCCGTATTCGCGGCGGTGGCCGTGTTAGTGATTGCATGTCCTTGCGCGATGGGGCTCGCGACACCGACGGCCCTCATCGTCGGCACGGGCGTCGGCGCGACGATGGGCATTCTCTTTCGCAAAGGCGAAGCCATCCAGATCATGCGTTCAGTCCGCGCCGTTGCACTCGATAAGACCGGAACATTGACGCACGGCAAACCTGTCGTGACGGATATCGTCCCCGTCGAAGGCCAAACAGTGGACAGCGTGTTGCGACTCGCGGCGTCCGTCGAGAAGCACTCGGAACATCCCATCGCCGCCGCCGTCGCTGCTCATGCGGCCGGCAAGGGAATGACGCTCGCCGATGCCACGGAGTTCCGGGTCGTTCCCGGTAAAGGCGCGGTCGCGCGCGTCGGCGGCGAGACCATCCACATCGGGAACCCGGCATATCTTCGCGAGATGAATGTGGATCTGTCGGCTCTGCGCGCGTCCGTCGATCATTTCGAGTCCGAAGGCAAGACGGTCATGCTCGTAGCAACGAACAGACGCGTCATTGGCGCCGTGGCGGTGTCTGACACCGTGAAACCAGACGCCGAGGCCGCCGTCCGCGCGATCAAAGCTCTGGGAAAAGAGGTGGTCATGATCACCGGCGACAATGCCGCTGCGGCCGGTGCGATTGCGCGAAAGACGGGGATCGACCGCGTGCTGGCGAGCGTACTGCCAGATCAGAAGACCGAGGCCGTCAAGCAACTCCAGCGCGAATATGGAATCGTCGCGATGGTCGGGGATGGGATCAACGACGCGGCGGCGCTCGCGCAGGCCGACGTCGGCATTGCGATTGGCGCGGGGACCGACATCGCCATCGAGGCCGCCGACATCATCCTTGTTCGCGGAGACCTGACGGGTCTCGTGACCGCGATGCGCCTCTCGGAAGCAACGTTCGCCAAGATCAAGCAGAACCTGTTTTGGGCGTTCGGCTACAACCTACTCGCCGTCCCGCTGGCGATCCTTGGCTTGCTCCATCCCCTCATCGCCGAGATCGCCATGGCCGCGAGTTCGATCAACGTCGTAACGAACTCACTGCGATTGCGCCGGTTTCGGTTATAATCCGTCCAATCCTTTGTGGACAAGGGGCTGCAAACCCTTGCCCATGAATTCGCAAAGGCGGGAATCAAGATGGAAATCAGACTGCGAGGAAGGCTGTTTGGCCGCGAGAGACCTTCGGACATCGTGATCCGGGACGGTGTGATCGCTTCGATTGAACCCAGCGGACGCGCCCGAGCCGACATCGGCACGAAGCGTTCAATCCTAGGGCCGACGCTGTTTGACATACAGGTCAACGGCGCGCGCGGGATCGATCTGCAAAGCCCGTCCTTGAAGCCGGAGGACGTTTTCAAGATCACGGACGTCCTTGCTTCCCGTGGCGTGTCCTGTTGGATTCCGACGATCATCACGGCGCCGTCGGACGCGATGGAACACGGTTGCCGGGTCATTGCGGACGCGATGCAGGACCCGGGCATCGCACGGGCCGTCCCCGGGATTCACATCGAAGGTCCGTACATCTCGCCGCAGGACGGACCCCGGGGCGCACACGCCCGCGAGTATGTCCACAATCCCGATCTCAAGGAATTCGACCGGCTGTACAAGGCCGCCCGCCGCAACATCGTCTATATCACGATGGCGCCGGAGCTCGACGGCGCCGTCCGCTTCATCAAGGGCGTCACCGCGCGCGGCGTGAAGGTGGCGCTTGGACACCACAACGGCAACGCCGAACAGATTGCACTGGCCGTTGACGCCGGCGCGCGCCTGTCCACGCATCTCGGAAACGGATTGGCGTCCACTATCAACCGCCATCTGAACCCGCTGTGGCCGCAGCTTGCCGATGATCGCTTGACGGCCGGGCTCATCGCGGACCTCCAACACCTTCCAGCCCCCGTGTTGAAAACGTTCGTGCGCGCCAAGCGACCGGAGAACGTCATCCTCACTTCCGACTGCGTCCATATCGCGGGACTGCCTCCCGGCAAGTATAAACTCGGCGGACTCGACGTCGAAATGCTCTCATCGGGACGCATCTGCCTGAGCGGCACGGATCTCCTGGCCGGAAGTTCCCTCATGCTCCTGCAAGGCGTGATCAACGCGGCCGAAACGACGGACCTCTCCCTCGAACAGGCATTCGCCTCGGCATCGACCGTTCCGGCGATGTTCTTCGGACTGAAGCGCCGCTTCGCGCCGCCGAAGGCCGGCGCAAAGGCGGACCTTGTGCTGTTTGACATCGAGCGCGACGCACAAGGAAAGGCAAACGCCATTGTACGAAGCGTTTTCATCAATGGAAAACGGAAAGTGTGAGTTCCGAAAAGACGTGTGATTGTTCTGCCGCGCCGGAACGCGGCTGCACGGTAAACGACGAGGCATGAAATCCTGATCAATTGATCGCACTCACCGTAGAGCGTCATAATGCCCGTGATGTGAATTTCGTTATGCGATGCTGGTTTGCGGCCGGGTGGGTCAAGCAGGAAATGAGGTCGAGGCGTACATGAAGAAGAACCTGACCGTGGATCTGCTCAAGTCTGAGAGGTTGTGAAGAAATGCCGTCACAATACGCCCATTCACTCAGCGGCCCT
>CAZPMT010000061.1:0-30804 GCA_964587655.1 uncultured Nitrospiraceae bacterium | reverse complement strand
TGACGGGGTCGGCTACCGACCCGCTCGACTGGCAGCAGCACATCCGCAACAAACCGCGCCGGGAAAAGTTGGCGAAACGTTTCCGCGATGACAAAGACCCGTTCCAGATCGTGCTGGTTCGCGACATGTGGCTGACCGGCTTCGACGCGCCCAGCCTGCACACGATGTACATGGACAAACCGATGCGCGGCCACGGGCTGATGCAGGCGATTGCGCGCGTGAACCGCGTGTTCCGCGACAAGCCCGGCGGGCTGGTGGTGGACTACCTCGGGCTCGCGCAAGAGTTGAAGCAGGCGCTCGCCACCTACACGGAGAACGGCGGAACCGGCAAGACGGCCATCGACCAGGAAGAGGCCGTCGCGGTGATGCTGGAGAAGCACGAGGTCTGCTGCGGTCTGTTCCATCGCTTCGATTGGTCGAAGTGGACGGAAGGCGCGCCGCCGGAGCGATTACAACTGCTGCCCTTGGCGCAGGAGCACATCCTCGCGCAGGACGACGGCAAGAACCGTCTGCTTGTGGCCGTGCAGGAGTTGTCGCAGGCGTTTGCGTTGTCCGTGCCGCACGCCGAGGCGTTGCGCGTCCGCGACGACGTTGCGTTCTTCCAGGCCGTGCGGGCCAGTCTTGCCAAGCGCGCGCCGGGCGAGGCGAGAACTGAGGAGGAACTCGACTTCGCCGTGCGCCAGATTGTGTCGCGGGCGGTTTCATCGGACGGGGTGGTTGACATCTTCGAGGCGGCGGGACTCAAGAAGCCGGACATCTCGATTCTGTCCGACGAATTCCTCGCCGAGGTGCGCGGCATGCCGCAGCGCAATCTTGCGGTGGAACTCCTGCGCAAGCTGCTCGCGGGCGAGATACGGGTGCGGCGCCGGAAGAACGTCGTCCAATCCCGCTCTTTCCTTGAGATGCTGGAGAACTCCTTACGGCGATACCAGAACCGGGCGATTGAAGCGGCCCAGGTGATCGAGGAGTTGATCGGACTGGCGAAGGATATGCGCGAGGCCAGCGCGCGAGGCGAAAAACTCGGCCTCACTGAGGACGAAGTCGCCTTCTATGACGCACTCGAAGCCAACGACAGCGCGGTAAAGGTCCTCGGCGAGGACACGTTGAGGTCGATTGCCCGTGAGCTTGTCGAAACTGTGCGCAAGAACGTGACCATCGACTGGACGATGCGCGAGAACGTGCGGGCGCAACTTCGCGTGCTCGTGAAACGCATCCTCCGCAAGTACGGCTACCCGCCCGACAAGCAGGAGCAGGCGACCCAGACCGTGCTTGAACAGGCCGCGCTGTTGTCGCAAGAATGGGCCGTGGCGTGAGCAGTTGACCCGCGGGGCAGACCCTTACCACTAACGTTTAACCCCAGCCCGATACCCAAAACCCGGCTAGTCTGTGTCGTCCGGCAGGTCTTCGGGTTCCGAGGAGGGTGTGTCGTCGGCGCCGACGGCTTCGGTCATTTCCTGTTCTTTTGCTTCGGCGAACGCGCGGGCTACGGCGCTCACTTTGGCGCCGGGTGTGGGCGCCATGATCTTGACGCCTTGTGTGTTGCGGCCGATGGTGCGGATGCCTTTGACGGAGGTGCGTATGACGATGCCGTCAGTCGAGACGACCACGATCTCGTCGCGGTCGTCGACGGTGAGCATGCCGATGACGCTGCCGTTGCGCTGGGTGGTCTTGATGTTGATGATCCCCTGGCCTCCGCGATGCTGGAGCCGGTACTCGCCGACCTCGGTGCGTTTGCCGAAGCCGTTCTCGGTGACGCTGAGGACGGTCATTTCGTCGCCCGCGAGCGAAACCCCGATGACGGCGTCCCCCTTTTCGAGGCGGATGCCGATGACGCCGTGCGTGGCGCGGCCCATCGAACGCACGTCCTTTTCCGGGAAGCGAATGGCCATGCCGTTGTGCGTGGCGATGAGGATGTTGTCTTCGCCGGAGGTGATCTGAACGTCGATAAGTTCGTCGCCCTTATCGAGGTCGATTGCGATGATGCCGGCGGTGCGCGGGTTGCTGAACGCCGTGAGCGCGGTCTTCTTGACGATGCCCTGGACGGTCACCATGAAAACCATCTTGCCTTCCTCTTTCAGGTCGCGCACGGGGAGGTAGGCGGTAACCCGCTCATCGCTTTCGAGGCTGAGGAGGTTCACGATCGCGCGTCCGCGGGCGGTGCGGCTTGCGCGCGGGAGTTCGTGGACCTTGCGCCAGTATACGCGCCCTTTCGAGGTGAAGAAGAGCATGTACTGGTGGGACGTGGCCACGAAGAGGTCCTTCACGAAGTCCTCTTCTTTGGTGTCCATGCCGGCGATGCCCTTGCCGCCGCGGCGCTGTTTCCTATAGGTGCTGACCGGCAGCCGTTTGATGTAGCCCGCGTTCGAGACCGTGACGACCATGTCCTCGTCGGCGATGAGGTCCTCGACGGAGAACTCGGAGATCTGTCCGAGGATCTCGGTGCGGCGCGCGTCGCCATATTTCTCTTTGACGGCGAGGATCTCCTTGCGCACTTCGGCGAGGATCGTCTTCTCGCTCGAGAGGATGTGGCGCAAACGCTCGATCTGTTTCAGCAGGTCGGCGTATTCCTTTTCGAGTTCTTCGCGTTCGAGGCCCGTCAGCCGCCGCAACTGCATGTTGAGGATATGCTGCGCCTGGGTCTCCGTGAACTTAAACCTCTTCATGAGGCTTTCCCTGGCCACATCGGTGTTTTCAGATTTGCGGATGATGGCCACGACCTCGTCGATGTGGTCGATGGCCTTGAGAAGCCCCTCGAGGACATGCGCGCGCTCCTCGGCCTTCCGGAGGTCAAAGCGGGTGCGCCGCTCGACGATCTCGGCGCGATGCTTGATGTAATACCCGACCAGTTCCTGCAAAGACAGGACCTTGGGCGCATTGTTGACCAACGCAAGCATGATGATGCTCGCCGTATCCTGCAACTGCGTGTTCTTGAAAAGCTGGTTGAGGATGACTTGCGGCTCGTCGCCCTTGCGCACCTCGATCACGATGCGCATCCCGTCTTTGTCCGACTCGTCGCGGAGGTCCGTGATCCCTTCGATGGTCTTGCTTCGCACCAGAGCAGCGATGCTCTCGATGAGACGCGATTTGTTTACCTGATAGGGGATCTCGGTAATGATGATCGAGTCCTTGCCGGTCTTCTGGTTCGCCTCGACGGACGCACGCGCGCGCACCGTAATTCGGCCCCGCCCGGTCCGGTAGGCCTCCGCAAGCCCCTCCGTGCCGCAGATAACGCCGCCCGTCGGGAAATCAGGGCCTCTGACAAACCGCATCAGGTTGTCCGAGGTCGCATCCGGATTGTCAATCATGTGAACCACGGCATCGCACACTTCGGACAGGTTGTGCGGCGGACAACTCGTGGCCATGCCGACCGCGATGCCGTAGGAACCGTTCACGAGCAGGTTCGGGATGGCCGATGGCAGGACGACCGGTTCCTGGAGGCGGCCGTCGAAATTATCGCGCGTATCGACGGTTTCTTTCTCGATATCCGCCAGCATCTCGGCCGCGATCGCCGACATTCGCGCTTCCGTATACCGGTAGGCCGCCGCGCTGTCGCCGTCGATCGAACCGAAGTTCCCTTGGCCGTTCACCAGCATGTATCGCAGGTTCCACTCCTGCGCCATGCGGACCAGCGCGTCATACACGGCCGAATCGCCGTGCGGATGGTAATTGCCGAGGGCGGCGCCGACGATGGTCGCGCACTTCCGGAACGCGACATTATGGCGAAGCCCCGCCTCGTGCATCACATAGAGGATCCGGCGATGCACAGGCTTCAGGCCGTCGCGCACGTCGGGCAGCGCGCGACTGACGATCACACTCATGGAATAATCCATGAAGGACGTCTTCATTTCCTGCTCAATCGGCATCGGGGCGATGCGTTCGTTGCGAGTTTCCATTAATTCCCTCTCTGATGTTGAAAATTGAGGAGACAGAAGTCAGGAGTCAGGAGTCAGAAGCTAGGATGGCCTTGGCATATGCATTAGCCAGCTTGCTGATTTCCTCGAGCCGGGGCATCAAGCTCAACCCGCTACCGTATCCCAAATCCTGCGTCAGAATCAGGTAATACCTGCACTCTTCTAAGGAACCTTCGGCCACATTCAGCATGCGCACCTTGTCAGCCTTACCACGCTTCCGGAAACCTTCCGCAATATTTGCCGCAATCGAGACGGCTGCACGCCGGAACTGCGACGTCAATCCGTAGACCTCAGCCCTGGGAAACTCTCCAGTAAGGCGGTATACTTGCAGTACGAATTCATGGGCCTTCTGCCACAAAATAAGATCCCGGAAGCTCCTTGCAGGCGCCACTGCTTTTCTCTCCTGACTCCTGACTCCTGACTTCTGTATTCTTCCTCAAATATCCAGATTCTTCGCTTCCGGCGCGTGCTTTTCGATGAACTGCTTCCTTGGTTCGACGAGGTCGCCCATCAGCGTATCGAACAGTTCGCTTGCGGTTGTTTCGTCCTCCGCGCTGACTTGCAGCAGCGTCCGCTTTTCGGGATCCATCGTGGTTTCCTGCAACTGCTCGGGGTTCATTTCGCCGAGACCTTTGTACCGCTGGATCTGGAGACCC
This sequence comes from uncultured Nitrospiraceae bacterium, assembly GCA_964587655.1. Taxonomy (GTDB): domain Bacteria; phylum Hydrogenedentota; class Hydrogenedentia; order Hydrogenedentales; family SLHB01; genus CAZPMT01. The sequence continues at coordinate 26,237 of CAZPMT010000061.1, read as the reverse complement.
TTGCGCGCCAGAGCGAGCAAGTGCTCGCGGAGTTCAAGCAAATCATTCGTCTCGAAGAGGACTTCTCCTGCTTCGCTCTCGAGCCGGTACGGCGGCGCGCCCATCGCCCCGATCGGGTCCGCGTGCCCGAGCAACGCCGAGAATTCGTGGCTGCGGAAGAAGGCAAGGTCGATTTGATGCTCAAGACGCACCATATGTTTGTGCCCGTTTCCATTCCCGTTGCCATCGCCGATCAGTTGCTGCTGGACCTCCTCCGTGTCGATTAGCTCCGCGTCCTCGCCGAAGATGGTGCGGAATTCCGAGACCGACATGCTGCGTGGGTCGAGCTTCTTCTCGCGCGGCAGTTCCATCGCCTTCTCGACGGCGCCGCGCGAAACGCCGTACACGCGTTTCAGTCGAGAAAACATCCTCTCGCGGTCGTGGGCCGCGTTTACCGCCCGGATCAGCGTCTTGAGATTCACCGAGGCGCGCTTTTCCTGGCCGTTGGTCGCGGTGATCCTCGCCGAGTCCAACACGCTCTCGAACAAGAAGCGCTCCATCTCTTCCTCGGTGCTGAGATACCGCGACTTCTTCCCTTTGCGAACCTGGTACAGCGGCGGTTGCGCAATGTACAGATTTCCCCGACTTATCAGTTCCCGCATCTTATTGACGAAAAACGTCAGCAGGAGTATGCGAATGTGCGAGCCGTCGACGTCGGCATCCGTCATGATGATGACCTTGCCGTAACGCAGGTTCTCGATCTTGAAATCTTCTTCACCGAATCCCGTCCCGAGCGCGGTAATCAGCGACCGGATTTCCTCGTTATTCAACATTCTGTCATCCCGGGCCTTCTGTACGTTCAGGATCTTCCCGCGGAGCGGCAGGATGGCCTGGTAGCGGCGGTCGCGGCCCTGTTTGGCGGAGCCCCCGGCGCTGTCGCCCTCGACGATGAACAGTTCACAGAAGGCCGGGTCCTTTTCGGAGCAATCGGCCAGCTTGCCGGGAAGCGACGACGGATCGAGGGCGCCTTTCCGCCGCGTCAGGTCGCGAGCCTTTCGCGCGGCCTCGCGTGCGCGGGCCGCATCGATCGTCTTGCCGATGATGCGGTTCGCGACGGTCGGATTTTCTTCGAAGTAGTTCTGCAGACCCTCATAGACCAGCGAACTGACGATGCCCTGGATCTCGCTGTTGCCCAGTTTCATCTTTGTCTGGCCTTCAAACTGGGGGTTGTGCAGACGAACCGAGATGATCGCCGTCAGCCCCTCGCGCGTATCGTCGCCCGAGATCGCCGCGTTGGCCTTCTTGAACATATTGCTCTTCTTGGCATAATCATTCACGCACTTCGTGAGGGCCGAGCGGAATCCGCTGAGATGCGTGCCGCCCTCGTGCGTATTGATGTTGTTGGCGAAGCTTGCGACCGTTTCCGCGTACGCCGTCGTGTATTGGATCGAGACCTCGCACTGGATATCGTCTTTCTCCGCTTCGAGGTAGATCGGCTTGCGGTGAAGCGGCTCCTTGTTGCGATTCAGCCACGCGACGTATTCGACGATACCGCCCTTGTACAGCAAGACAATCGGCTCGTCGTCGGTCCGTTCATCCTTGAAGGAGAAGCGGATGCCCTTGTTCAGGAACGCAAGCTCGCGCAAACGGTTGAGAAGGAGTTCCGCGTTATAGACCCGCTCCTCGAAGATCTCCGGGTCCGGCATGAACGTCACCCGCGTGCCCGTGGAGCGCGTCCTCCCACGCTGCTCGAGCGGACCTTCCGGAACGCCCCGCTTGAACGTCATGAAATGCACGAAGCCGTCTCGCTTGACCTCCGCCTCGAGCCACTCGGAAAGCGCATTTACGCACGAGACGCCGACTCCGTGCAATCCGCCCGAAAACTTGTAGGAAGCGTCGTCGAATTTACCGCCGGAATGCAGGACGGTCATGACAACTTCGAGTGCGGACTTGTTCCGATACTTGGGATGGTTGTCCACCGGGATGCCGCTGCCGTCATCGACGACCGACACGCTGTTGTCGAGATGAACGATCACATCGATGCGCGAGCAGTAGCCGTTCATGGCCTCGTCGATGCTGTTGTCGACCACCTCGAAGACCAGATGATGAAGGCCTCGCGTGGACGTGTCGCCGATGTACATCGCCGGGCGTTTGCGGACCGCCGATAAACCCTCCAGGACCTGGATGGACCCGGCATCGTAACGTCTTTCGCTCATTAGACTTACCTCAGCTTATGCCACCCCAGGGAGACGGCCTTTTCGGGGACTGTTGGATTATATCAAAACGAACGTCCAAAAACAAGGGAAAAGCGCAATATTTTGAGTTTTGAAGACCGTGCCTACACGCTATCTTGTGGTTGGGGAGGCGTAACCCGGGGAGACCGGCGCCGTAGGTCCGAATTGTGCCTCATCCGGTCTTAACATACTTCGTTTCCACCCCGTCGTGCTCGTGCTCGTGCACGTAATCGTAATCGTAATCGAGTTAATGAGATGTCCCCGGGTTTCCACTTCTGAAGACTCCGCGACTTGCCGCGGATTGTGACTGTTCGTTTTTTCGATTACGATTACGAGCAGGAGCACGAGCACGGAGCGGAAATCCGAGCGCCAAGGAAGTACGCAAGAACCGGAAGATCCCGAAATCATTCCGGATCCGCGTCCGATTTGTCCCACAAATGCTCGCGCGTTTCGGCGACGATCACCCCGCTGAGGAGGATCAACGAGATCAAGTTGGGAACCGCCATCAGTCCGTTCGCAATGTCCGCAAAGGACCATACGGCCTTGAGGGTTGACACGGACCCTATCAAAACACACACGACCCACAGCAGACGATAAGGAAACACGGCCCGCGTTCCGAGAAGGTACTCGATGGCCTTCTCGCCATAGTAGGCCCAACCGAGAATTGTCGAGAAGACGAAGGTAAGCAACCCAAGGGTCAGCACGAGCGTACCTACATACGGGATATCGGAGAAGGCGGCTCTTGTGAGTTGAGCGCCGTTCAGCCCGTTAATCCATTCCGAGGAGTTCACGACCACCAAGCCCGTCATTGCGCAAACGACTACGGTGTCCCAGAACGTCCCGGTAGAGGATACGAGCGCCTGACGCACGGGGTTCTTGGTCTGCGCGGCCGCGGCGACGATCGGCGCGCTTCCGAGTCCGGATTCGTTGGAGAATAGGCCGCGGGCCACGCCCCACCGGATCGCCTGGGTAATTCCGGCGCCCGCGAACCCGCCGACCGCCGCGTGGCCCGTGAAGGCGCTGGTGCAGATCAAGGCAATCGTGTGAGGTACGGTCGAGGCATTAATGCACAGGATGATGAGGCATCCTGCGACGTACGTGATGGCCATGAACGGAACCAGGGCCTCGCACACACGGGCGATGGAACGTATTCCGCCCAGGATGACGAGGGCCGTGAATAAGGACATGAGAATCCCGGAGATCCACGGGGACACTGAGAAGGTTTCTTGCAGCATCGTCGAGATGGAATTCGCCTGGACCATGTTGCCGATGCCGAATGCTGCGACGGCGGTCAGCGCAGCGAAGATCACGGCGAGCCATTTCTGCTTGAGGCCGCGTTCGAGCACGTACATAGGCCCGCCCGCCATATGGCCGTCCGCCGTGCGGATCCGGTACTTCACCGAAAGGACCGCCTCGCCGTATTTCGTCGCGATCCCGAAGACGCCCGTCAGCCACATCCACAACACCGCGCCGGGCCCACCCAACGCAACCGCCGTCGCCACGCCGACGATGTTGCCGGTCCCGATGGTCGCGGCCAATGCCGTGGTCAGCGCGCCGAACTGGCTGATATCGCCCTCGCCTTCGTGCGAGCGTTGGAGAGAGAGGCGAATCGCCTTGCCGATGTAGCGCTGGATGAAGCGGAGGCGGAACGTAAGAAAGAGATGCGTTCCGCAGAGCAACGCCAGAAGCCAGGGGCCCCATACCTGATCCGCCAGCAACCCAAGTACGTGTTCCAAACGCTCCATTTGAGTTCAACCTCCTCCTAACGCGGCAAAGCCGCAACCATCACTGTGACAAGTTAGATTCCTTCGCGCTCCTCGTGCTCTTCACAGTAGCGCGACGCCTTAGGGTCGGCTCCAGGGGACAGTGACCGCATTTCGGGTTCCGTCGGCAGAATTCCTTTCCGGTCCATACGATCAATCCGTGATATTCCTTATAGCGGTGAAGGTCCGGTTCGACGTGGGCCTCAAAGAACGCTCGCAAGTCCTCGTAGGCGATCTTCTCCGGTACAAGGCCGTGCCGGCTGAAGATGCGCCGGGTATAGGCATCAACCACGAACACGATCTTCTCGCAGGCATAGAGAAGGATATCGTCGGCGGTTTCCGCGCCGATGCCGTGCACCGTCAGCAGTTCCGGGCGCAGCGTATCAAGAGGCTGCCTGGCCATGCGCGCCATGCTGCCGCCGTATCGTTCGACAAGGTGCGCGCAAAAACTGCGAAGCCGCTTTGTCTTCACACGAAAATACCCGGAAGGCGCAAGCGCCCGTTCGAGTGTCCCGTTCGGACACTCGAGGATCGCGCGCGGCGAGAGCAGGTTCTCTCTCTTGAGGTTGGCGATGGCCTTCTCGACGTTCGTCCATGCCGTGTTCTGCGTGAGTACGGCGCCCGCTGCAATCTCGAAAGGTGTGTCGCCCGGCCACCAATGCGTGGGTCCAAAATGGGCGGACATCAGGTCATAGATCCGGCTGAGGGCCTTTCGCACATCCGTTGACTTCAATCGGCACGACTCCTCGTATCGCGTTCGCCCGCTCTACGGCGCCTTCCTTACGGTCACTTCGGCATGAACGCCTTCGCCAATCGCCTTGGCAAGGTTTCCCATGTTGACAGCCAGTTCCACATAGCCTGAACTCTGGATCAAGACGAGTCTGTCGCCTTGCGGGACGTCACTGTACGTGACCTTCCGCGGCGCGGCGAATCGGGCCTTGCCAATCGTCACTTCGGCCATATCGCCGGTCTTTAGCCCGATTCGTTCCATGTCATCGCCCGTGATATTCGTCACGATGTTCCCGTAGTCGTCCGCGCGGATGACCGTTCCGCGCGCGACGCCGTTCTCGACGCGGCTTTCCTCGATGGGGAGAAAGACCATCTCTTTGAATTCAGGTCCCACCTCGGGCAGAGGCACGCCGCGCGCCACGGCAGCCGCAACAGGACCGAACACGTCGCGCCCTTGAAACGTGTGTGAAACCGCGCCTTCACGCCATAGGGCCTGGTTCGCTGCCTCACGCAGCCCGGCGATCCCGTCACGTTTGGCCACGAGCGAAAGCAGCCCATTGTCGGGCGCAACAAAGAACTGTCCGCGCTTCGTCTCGAGCACGATGCGTTTGCGCTCCCCGCCGACGCCGGGATCGACGACACAGCAGAACGTCGTGCCCGGCGGGAACTCTTTGCAGCCTTCCGCAAGCAAGTATGCGCCGCTCGTAATGTCGAAGGGCGGAACCGAGTTGGTCAACGTGTCAATGCGGGCCGCGGGGAACTTGGTGTAGATCGCCCCCTTAATCGCCCCCACGTAGATGGAGTCGGCGCCGTAGTCGGTCAACAACACGACAAGGCCGTTCGGGGCTGCTGCGGCGGCGCATGTCGCGCACGCGGCCAGGGCCGTGAGGAATATCGCGGCTGTTCTTCTCATGTCCGTTCTCCCTCGTTCGCGCGGGCGCTTATTGTATACTCTCGGGTCGGAGGAACGCGACAGCGCAATAGAATCCGGTCTTAAGCAGAATATGTGAAGGAGGGACGCGGCCATGACGTCCAAAGAACGTGTAAGAGCGGCCATCGATCATCGGCAACCGGATCGTGTCCCGATCGATTTCTGCGCGCGAACCGAAGTCATCGAGAAGCTGCGTCAACGGCTCGGCCTAGGACCCGGTCAGAGTATCGAGGAGCACTTGGGCGTGGACCTGCGTGGTGTCGGACCCATCTTTACGGGCGAGACCGCACCGCTCTGCTATTCGGACCCGACGACCCGCGTGACACCGGACGGCATCTACTGCGACGTATGGGGCGTAGGGTTCAAACCGAATCAGACCTCCTGCGGGTTCTACATGGACCTCGCGCTGAGCCCCTTAAGGCAGGTCGAATCGGTGTGTGAGCTTGATGAATACCCGTGGCCTTCCGCCGACCTCTGGGATTACACAACGATCGCCGATCAGGCCCGCGCGAATGCCTCGCATTGGGTGTGGGCTCACGGCCGCGGCATTTTCGAGATCAGTTGGTTCCTGCGCGGTTTCGGAGAGTTCATGACGGACCTCGCCTGCAATCCCGATATGGCCGACGCCATTATGGACCACGTTCAGCATTGCCTGACTGAACGTATGCGGCGCACGCTCGAGGCGGGCCGGGGCCTCATCGACATGGCCGAGTATAACGACGACGTCGGGGGCCAGGAGGGCATCCTGATGGCGCCGGAGACCTGGCGGCGCTTCCTCAAGCCGCGCATGGCGGCATTCATCCGCATGTGCAGGGAGTACGGCGTTGCGATTCGGTATCACTCCTGCGGCGGAATTCGGCCCATCATCCCCGACCTTATCGAGATCGGCGTGGACGTGCTCAATCCTGTTCAGGCCCTCGCCGCCGGCATGGATCCCGAGAGACTCAAGCGCGACTTCGGCGACCGGCTCACGTTCAACGGAGGGATCGACACGCAGGGCTTGCTGCCGAATGCTTCCGAGGAAGAAGTCCGCGAATCCACCAGGAAGCTGATTGACGTTGTCGGGCGCGATGGCGGTCTCATCCTCGCGCCTTCCCACGTCTTCCAGGATGATGTTCCCATCGAGAACATCATAGCCGTATATGAAACGGCGCTCGGCCGCCGCTTGGTTCTGTAGACGCGGCGTCCTCGCCGCGTTTTCGTCAAGAACCGCTTGACGGAAGGCGTTCGCGCCGAAACGCGGCGAGGACGCCGCGGCCACAGAACCGTACGAATCGCGCGCGCTGAAACGTGTTCAGTTTGCTCTTACATGCGAACCGTGGGCCTTCAATTTCCCTTGACATCTCGGGGGTAGCCGCTTTACAGTAGGAGTACGTTCACTATTCTGCATCTTAGGGATCTTGGCGTGGAGGGCAAGGTGAGAGGGGCGGTACATCATGGTGGTGGGTACTAGCGCAAAGGGGGAAAAGCAGGCGGCAGCCGAGGAAGCCTTCTTCCCGATTCGGGTGGCAAGCCTTCGCGTTGACACGACTGTCCACTTCGACCTGTACATTAAGTCAAACCCGTTGAGGCCCCCGGTGCTTTACCGGGAGAGAAACCTGCCTTTCACGGAGCAAACCAGAGAGCGACTAAGCGATAGCGCTGTCGAAGAACTATTCGTTCCGTCCGAACAGTCTGGCGCGTGCCGGGACTATGTCGAGTCGAACCTGAACGCGATCCTGAACGACCCAGGATTAGATATCGGCGAACGCAGTCAAGTCTTGCATGACTCTGCCGCGGGCCTCGTGGAGGACATTTTTCAGGAACCGCGATCCGGGGAGGTGCTACAACGGAGCCGGGCACTTGTGGAGAACGCGGTCAGTTTCGTCTTTACGCAGGAGGCCGCCGTGGAAAGCCTGCTGAAGGTCACTGCCGTCGACTACTATACGTACACGCACTGCGTAAACGTGTTCGTGTTCAGTATCGCCTTCGCGCGACGCTTGCGGTTGGAAGGTCCGCAGATGATGGAGCTTGCGAACGGGGCGTTGCTCCATGATATCGGGAAGTGATTGATTCCGCCTGCCGTATTGAATCGTGCCGGAAAACTGTCCGCCCAGGAATGGGAACAGATGAAGTATCACCCCGTCCACGGCTACAATCTCCTGAGGGATCACGGGCTCAAGGACGGCATTATCCTCGATGTGACGCGTCACCACCACGAGAAGCTCACGGGGAAAGGATACCCGGACAGTCTCCCGGCCGACGAGATCTCCATGTTTGCGCGAATGAGTACGATCTCGGACATCTTCGACGCCCTTACGACGCGCCGCTCGTACAAGGAAGCCTTGCCGTCGTTCGATGCGCTGCGGCTCATGAAAGGGGAGATGGCGAACGAGCTGGACCGTGACCTGTTCGAGAAGTTTGTTGAGATGATGGGAAACCCGTCCGAGGAGAAGACCTCTGCGGGTGTTTGAGCGTGGCAGAATAGATCCCTGAACGGGTTCAACGCGAAGGGTGCACCGGCATGGAAGCTCAAGCGCAAGGAAAAGAGGATATCGAGGCCTATCTAAAGGTGGGAGAAGCAGTCGTTATCCAGCCGCAGCAGACTCATCCTCCGGGTGCGCGGTATAACACACGCATCCGAGGCTGGGAAACGCAGAAGTACATCATGCTTGACCGCATTCAGGCAGGCGCCGAACGGATCATACCCGTTCACGAAGACCAGACCTGCATTGTCCGATTTGTCTTTGACGGAAAGGCTTGCGCGTTCGTAAGCAAGATTGTCGACTGGAACAGCCGGCGGGAGGCGGGCTGGGTGCGGGTCACGTGGCCCGACGACGTGGAGGTCAAATCCTTCCGCAAGCACGATCGAGTAAGAGCGAATCTGCCGTGCACGCTCTCAAGAGATGGGCAGAAGTTAGGGGACGGCGAGATTCAAGATATCAGCCTTGGAGGATGCGGCATCCAGGCCTCGCAGGAACTGCACTTCGGCAATAAGGTCGCCCTGACGTTCCTCATGCCGAACGGCGTTCGAATTCAGGACGCCGAAATCATCGTGCGGAAGGCGCAGAACGTGGGCGACCGGCGATGGCTTCTGGGCGGCGAGTTCTGCGAGGGGCAGGAATACCTGCAAAACGAGGTGGCGGCGTTTGTGGCGTCGAGTTTGCGGCCCGACCGCACCAAACTGGATAAGGCGCGGCGTGGCGTGTTGATCCTCGATGGCAACGCCGTGACGCGCGAAGCCCTTTGCAGTGGACTGAGCCAGTTGGGCTGCGAGGCCATTTCCACGGCCAACGCCGTTGAAGGTTTCCACCGCCTCTTTGCCGCGATGCCCAGCGCGCTGGTTGTGAGCCAGGAACTAGTGGATCTTCCCGGCATCGAAGTCGTGCGGGTGCTAAAGGTCAATCCGACGTTTGAGGCATTGCCGGTTCTGCTCTATGGCGGAGACGACCCGTCCCTTAGCGAGCGGGCCCTTAAAGCGGGGGCCGCGCGGTATCTCGCCCCCTCCGCCTCGATGGTAGCCGACGTCTGCAATGCAGTAGCGGCCCTGGACGCTCGGTAACACTCGAAAGAACCAAGGCCGCATGCGGCGGCTGCGCCACACTTCCCCACAAGGTCTCAAGAAAGCGCGCGGATCTCGGAAAGGAGCTCATGGGCGCGCTTTGCGAGGCCCGCGCATTGATCGAGGATGGCTTCGCCGCGTCCGCGGCGCAGTTCAAGGCGCAGGTTGGTGAATTCACGGGCGAGGGGGATGACCTTGAATCCCCATTGCCGGGCGGTCTCGACCTTGCCTCGGCCGAGCAGCCGGCAGAGGCTTCCGTCACAGGCGCAGACTGCGGCGCTGGCTTCGATGATCTTGCTGCGTGTCAGGTGGATCGCGGGCGAATCATACAAGAGGTTGACTAAGGCGTCTCGGGCGCGCTGCATGGCGCCGAGGTCCTTGGGGCCTCCCTCCTTGCTCACGTCGGTGAGAAGATCATCGATCTCCCGGGTTGAAATGTCATGGGCACGCATCAGGGCCAGGTCGAATTCCATCACGCGGCGGTCGCCCGCGACCATGCGGGCGGCAATCCGATCTCTCCAATCGTCGCACACGCCGGGTCTTGCCGCGAGTATGAGGTGCATCTGCCCCGGGAACATCTCGAGATGCCGCTGTGGATGCATCGGAGTCCAGTGCCGGGTGCGTACGTAATCCGTCACGTCATAGAGTTTCTTGCCCTGGATGCCAGCCGCATCGAGGTCGAGCCACACCGTCGTCACCTCGCGAACGTCGTTGCTGACCAGGCAGAACAGGTCATAGTCTTCTCCGCAAAGCTGGGTCACGCGCGCCGGCTCGACGCCTTCGGGCAACTGCGCGTTCGCATGAGCGACGCTTTTCGTGCGGAACCATGGGACAACGCCGGGGGCGGGTTGCGCATTGAGGAGCGCAGGCGCAAGGGCGCTGCATTGCTCGATCCGTTGTCCGAGTTCGGACCACAGATCGCTGAAGGTAAGGAACGGCCCCGTCAACGAACGCTGGCAACTGCCGCGGATCCAAATGGGATCGTTGTGATACGAGAAGGTGAAACAACCGCGCGCGCCGTTGGCAAGGGCATGGTTCAGCATCATCCGCATCTCCGGACACGTGTGCCATTCGGGCGTATCCGTGGCGTAGATGAAACCGGGGGCCACGACCCACATTTGCTGGCCGCCGCACAGGGGCAGATGGGTCTGGACGATCTCGGCCAACTCCCACGGCACGTGGGATCGGAAGTGCTCGACGCCGATAATGGGCGTGTAGGGCGCAAACAATGGCAATGCGCCGGGGGTTCGCAGAAACAGGCCCGTGGGATGCTCCGAATCGGCCTTATCGAGAAGCGATCTCGAGTTCAGCACGTCGTGGAACGCGTGCTCCGGGGGATTGTCATACAGGGCCCACGCAAGGACGTCGGGCGAGCCGGCGTAGGGACGGATGTGGGTATCGAGGAACTCTTTCGTCTGCATGTGCGATGAGTCGGAGGGGAATTCGTGCATGACGAAGAACTTGATTCCATATGAGCCGGCCAAGGCCAGCACTTCGCGCCATTCATCGGCGGAGAACCGGTCGACCTTCTCGATGGCGACGCAATTGTGGTGGTGCTTGGCTATATCTTCGAAGGCCAGAGCCCAGTATTCCTGAAGAGAGACACCGAGCATTGAACTCATCCGCTTCGATGAAGCCGCGTCCATGAAACAGCCGAATGGAAGGAAATCCTCGAGGACGCGATACTTTCTCGGAGGCCGCCGATCCGCAAGCTGCGTTTCGCACGCTTCGCATGCTTTCGTCTCCGCATCGCTCATGGCGCGGAACCGGACCGCCTTCACCTCGAATGACTCGACGGCCCTCGTAGTGGAGTAGAGGCGCAGAATAACGGCATCCACCTGCCTTGGAAACCCATTTTGTGAAACGCGCCTGGCTATGGTGCGCCACTCTTGCGTGGGCGTGAGTCCGTCAAAATGGACTCCGCCGGGATAGAGCCACTGCCACGCCGGCTGGGCGTTCGGCGAAGTGCATCGATACGTGATCTCAATAATCGGGTACTTGGCGGCGTCGACCGGAAACCGAGCGTCATCGGTTCCCAGCGTGCTCAAAGCGACCCAGAAGCTTGGGTCGTCAACGCCGACATTATCGATCTGATAGACATCGTTGAAGCGGCCTTCGAGCCGTACGCCGTCGGACGTGCGCTTGAAGTTGGAAGGGATGTGCTGCCACTCAAGATCGTAAGGCACATCGCGCAGGTGCCAATCGGCAATGTCGTCCGCCGTGAACTCGACGCAGGGAAGCGTGTCACGCAAAGAAGGATCGGGTGCATCGAGCACCGTCTTGAGAAAACCCGAGTATTCGTACGTCATGTCGTCCCTCGTGTCCCGAAGGGATCTTAGACCCTCATGGTGGCGACTTCAAATTGCGGTCGGGCATCGTTAATTCCGTGATCCGCCCCTTGACGGCCTTCTGCGCTGGCCGGTACTCTATCGCTATCCGGGAGGCCGCACCGATGAGCGATGGACAGAACGCGCTTCAAGTTGCATGGCGCGCCACCATTTCCCCTCGTGTGCTTCGATGGGCGGCATGGGTGCTAATCGCCGCGGGCTTTGCGGCGCGGCTGAGCCAGTACTTTGACAACAGGGCCTTGTGGCTGGACGAGGCCGTCCTGGCCCACCACATGCTGGTGGATTCGACGGCCAAGTTGTTCGGCCCGCTCGGGGAATGCATGGCGCCGCCGGGCTACATGATCTCAGGAAAGGTTCTCATTGCGATCCTTGGACCGTGCGAGTACGCCGTGCGGCTGCCGTCGATCGCCGCGGGCCTCGCGGCCCTCGTACTATTCTACGCGCTGGCGCGCCGTCTGGTTGGTGTTCTAGCGGCGGTTGCCGGCCTGGCCTTTATGGCCGTCAATGCGCATCTCATCTACTACGCGGCCGAAGTGCGGCCCTATGCCCTGGATGTGGCCATGGTGCTCTTGATCCTATGGTTGGCCGTGCCCGCGAAGGACGCGGCGGTGGCGATCTCGTGGCCGCGTGTTGCGCTGCTGGCCCTCGCGGGCGCATGCGCGCCGTGGTTCTCTTTTCCGTCCGTGTTCGCTCTGGCAGGTATCGGACTGGTGCAACTCGCCGATGGCGTCCTCCGCAGGGACGCCCGCGGCGTGCGGCGTTGCGCCGTGGCCTGGATCGCGTGGGGCGTGAGCTTCGCGACGCTGTACTTCGCCGTCATCATGCGAGTCGCGGCGGACCCGCGGACCATGAGTGTCATGAACGACTACTATGTCTTTGCCGGAGCATTTGTACCTCTGCCGCCGGAGTCTTGGCGAAACGTGAAGTCTCTGTGGCTGGTTTTCCTGCGGACCTTCGACAATCCCGGCGGCCTCACATTGCCGATGCTTGGGGCCTTCGCATGGCTCGCGGGTTGTCTGGTATTGCTGCACGAGAAACGCGGCGCGCTGGCATTCCTTCTCGCGCCCCTCGCATTTGCACTGACCGCCTCCTCGCTTGAATTATACCCGTTCTACGCGCGCACGATTCTCTATGTGACGCCCTTCGTGGCCCTGCCGATCGGCGTGGCCATAGGCCGTCTCGCGGATACCTCGCGCTGGCACGTTCAGGCCGTCGCTGGTCTGCTTGCCGTGCTCCTGTTGGCGCACCCGGCGGCCCGCGCAGCCCGAAACACGCTCCGTCCCTCCGTACACCACGAACTCAAGCCACTGCTCGAATACGCCCGGTCGCACTGGCAGCCCGGCGACATGCTGTACGTCCCGTATCCGGTCAACTACTCCTTTGCGTTTTGCCGCAGCGCCTTCGCGTTCGAGGAAAAAGACGTGGTCGTCGAGCCCGCGATCACCGATTATACCTGGGAAGAGCGCGGGTCCCTTCTTGCGGACCAGATGCCGGCATGGCGCGCGCGCGGCCGCGTGTGGGTCCCCTTCACGTTCGACCTGCCGCAGGCCGCCGACAACTGGTGGGCGCTGATCGACCAACAGGAAAAGATGCGCTGCGCCGACGAATACCGCCGTGCGGGCGCCGTGCTGCGCCTCTACACGCCCTCGCCATGACCATCCTCTTTCGTGCTCGTGCTCGTGCTCGTGCTCGTAATCGTAATCGAAAAAACGAGATTGGGAAAATGCAACCAGGCCGGGCGCTCACGTCGATGAAAAGTCCCGCATACGGGTATGCTCTTCGTGATTGTGACTGTTCTTCTTTCGATTGCGATTACGATAACGAGCACGAGCACGACGGGGTGGAAACGAAGTACGCGAAAATCGGATGAGCCTTTCTTCCGTAGAGACCACGGGATTTCGCGGTCCGATATCGGACGCTCGCTGCTTCAGGGTCGCTTTCCGTGAGATGAGGCGGAAATGCTATTGTAATGGCGATGGAAGCTTCCACGTACGAAGATCAGTTCGGCCCTGCCGCGCGGCGCATGCTGCGACTGTACCGTCCGTTGCGCCGGCTGGCCAAGCGAACCGTTGGCGCTTCCCGTGACATTCTCGTCGAGATCCGGTGGCGCCTTGGCGATGAGGTGATGGCGATCCCTATCTATGAGGCCCTCCGCGAAACATACGCCCCCTGCCGGATTACCGTGTTGTGCAATTACCCGGAACTGTTGGAAGGCAACCCGTTCGTGGATGTGCTGAATGAGGTCCGGCGCGATCCGGATCGATATGTTTGCTTGAGGAGCGGTCCCCGACTTGTCTTCCGCCTTGATCATTACGCCGGATGCGCCGGAGTCCGCACGCCGAGCGCGCGTCCCCGATTGTATTACTCGGATTGGAGTACGCCGCTGTCGGCGGATATCAAGAAGCCTTTTGTCGCCGTTTGTACGGGGGCTTCGTGGCCGGCGAAACAATGGCCGATCGAGAGGTGGCGCTCGCTCTGCACTGCATTGCTGGGCCTCGGTTACGACGTGGCGGAGGTAGGGGCGGGCGATGAGCGAATCGGAGTAGGACATGATCTGGTAAACAAGACCACCGTGCGTGATGCCGCGTGTGTCCTGAAGGCGGCCCGGCTGTTGATCTGCTGCGATTCCGGTTTGATGCATCTCGCTCTCGCGGCCGGAACGCGCGTGCTGGCCCTGTTCGGTCCGACCGATCCGGACATATTGATACGAAATGAGCCGCGGCTGACGCCGTTGCTCGCGGAAAGAGACTGTCGCGGCTGCTGGAATCGGGAAGGCGGCCCCGAACAACCGGGGACGTGCCCGCTGAATCGCTCGTCCTGCCTCGACTCTATCACCGTGGAACAGGTGTTCGTGCAAGCTCGCCGGATACTGGAAACGGGGGCGTAGGCCGATGCGCGTGCTTTTCCTGACCTTGTACCCTGACGTGGCGGCGAGTCCGCGCTACCGGGTGACGCAATACCTGCCCTATCTGCGAGAACATGGCGTCGACTGCACGGTGGCCTGCCCGCTCACGGCATCGGAACTCGATCGATTCACGGGCCCGAACCGCGCGCACGCGCCTTACGCGTATCATCTGCGGGAGGCCTTCCGCCGGCTGCAACAGATCCTCGGCGCTTCCCGTTACGACATAGTGTTTGTGCAGAAGGCCATCATGAGCGCGTACGTCGCGGGTCTTCTGGGAATGCTTCGGAAACGGGCGCGACGCCTTGTTTATGATATCGACGATGCGGTCCACCTCGCCCCGCCACATCCGCTGAGCGCGCCGTGGAATTGGTTCGAGGATCGGGGCCAGGTCACGCGGCTGATGGCGGCGGCCGACCTCGTCCTGGCGGGCAATGCCTGGCTTCTGTCTTCCGCAAGGGACGCCGGGTGCCGCAACGCGGTGCTCTTCCCGACAGTTGTCGACACGGACCGCTTTGTTCCCGCTGCACGGGACCCAGATGTTTTCCGCATCGGATGGATCGGGAACCCGAGTACGACGATCTGCCTTGCTCCCGCCGCAGAGGCGCTGTCGGCCATCCGCGACGCCGAGATATGCCTCGTGGGAGCAGATGCGCGGCGGGCGCCGTTTAGCGGGGCGGAGGTCCGCACGTGGTCCTATGAAAGCGAAGTATCGGAGTTGCACCGGTTCACGGTGGGCATCATGCCGCAGCCGCAGACGGTTTGGATGCAGGGCAAATGCGCCTTGAAAGCGCTACAATACATGGCGTGTGGAATTCCGTGCGCGGCCTCTCCTTTCGGGGCCGTGCTCGAGTTCATGCGGCACGAGGAAAACGGCCTGTTCGCGGACTCGACCGAGGCTTGGCGAGAGGCGTTCGACCGGCTTCGCGACCCGTCGCTGCGACGCCGGCTCGGCCAGGCAGGCCGCGAAACCGTGCTGCGGCGATACGCACTGCGTGACGCCGCGCCGCGTCTGCTGGAACTTCTGAGATCGCTCATATGATCCGTATCTGCTATGTGATTCCGTCGCTCAGCGTGGGCGGCTCCGAACGCCAGCTCACGGAACTCCTTCGCGGGCTGGCGGGCGATCACGAGCTTGTCGTGGTGTGCACGCGACATGACGGCGTCCTTGCTGGCGATGCGCGCCGTGCCGGAGCCCAGATTCAAGTTCTCGGCACGGGAACGGCATGGGACCCGTCGCTGTTTTGGAAGCTCCGGACGGTCTTCCGGAGGCGCCGGCCGGATGTCGTGCACACGTTCATGTCCGGCTTTGACCTGGCCGCGAACCTGGCCGCGCGTGCCGCGCGGGTCCCGGTTGTTGTATCGAGCCGCCGCGAGCTTGCCGCGTGGATGAAGCGGCGGCATCGGCTGATACAGGGCTGGGCCAATCGGTACGTGGACTGCATCGTTGCGAACAGCGGCGCCGTGGCGCAATACGTCAAGACACACGAAAGAGTGGATCCTTCACTGGTCAGGGTTATTCCAAATGGGATCCGGGCGGACGAGTTCGTAAGCAAGGCCGGCCGTCACCATTTGCAGCAGCGCTACCGGATACCTTTTCACCGTCACATCGTCGGCATTGTGGCCAATTTCAGCCCGGTCAAGGATCACGCCCTTTTCGTGCGGACCGCGGAGGTCTTGATGAAACGAAGGGCCGACGTCCATTTCCTGATGGTCGGAGGGGGGCCGCTGTTGCAGAGGATCGAACACACGATCGCGGCCCGCGGGATGGAGTCTTGCTTCGCGCGCGTGACGGCCCTTGCGGAGATCCGGGACCTTTATGCATTGATGGACGTCTCCGTCCTGTGTTCGAAGGCGGAAGGATTCCCGAACGCGGTGATGGAGTCCATGGCCGCGGGACGTCCCGTTGTGGCGGCGGCGGTCGGAGGGATCACCGAACTCGTGCGAGATGGAATCACCGGGCGCCTGGTGTCGTCGCGGAGTCCCGAGGAGTTTGCCGCTGCGATCGAGTGGGTGCTGGATCATCCTGATGAAAGCGCGGCGATGGCCGCATGCGCGGCAGAATTCGTCCGCACCGAACTGACCGTCGAGAGAATGGTGGACAGTTACCGCCATCTCTATGCCGAACTGCTTGCGAACGCCGGAAAGAAAGGACGCTAGATCGTGTGCGGAATCTGCGGCATCATTCGCGGAGATCGTTCGCGCGGGGTTGATCTCGCCGCGGTCGAGCGCATGAACGCCGCGCTGGCGCATCGCGGCCCTGACGATGCAGGCGCGTGGCAGGGCGGTCACGCGGCCCTCGCAATGCGCCGCCTGAGCATTCTGGATGTGCCGGGCGGACATCAACCCATGACCAATGAGGACGGAACAGTCATCGTCGTCTTCAACGGCGAGATCTACAACTTCCAGGCCCTCCGCGATGATCTGATCGCACGCGGCCACGTATTTCGTACGCAGAGCGATACCGAGGTGATCGTCCACGCATACGAAGAATGCGGCGATGAGATGCTGGAACGGTTGAACGGCATGTTCGCGATCGCGGTGTACGACGTGAAACGGAACCGGCTGCTTCTTGCGCGGGACCGCCTGGGCATAAAGCCGCTCTTCTATTGTGCACGCGACGGGGACCTTACGTTTGCGTCGGAGCTAGATGCATTGATGCGCTCCGGCGTTGTTCGTCGCGCGATCAGCCCATCCGCCCTGGACGCCTACTTCACGTTTCTGTACGTTCCGGCGCCGGACAGCATATTCGAGGACGCGCAAAAGCTCCGCCCCGGCGAGAAACTCGTGTTCGAGAACGGCCGCATTTCACTTGCGCAATACTGGTGTCTTGCGTTCAAGGTCGACAACACCTGGACGTTGGACTCGGCCGCGGAACGCTACCTCGATCTTCTTACCGACGCGGTGCGCATGCAGCGGGTGAGCGACGTGCCTCTGGGCGCCTTCTTGAGCGGCGGCGTCGACTCGAGCACCATCGTCGGCATAATGAGCCGCATGGGCCGCCAGCCGGTCAAGACTTTCACGATCGGATTTGACGACGCCGCGGCGAATGAGATCGAATATGCCCGGATCGCCGCGCTGCACTTTGGGACGGATCACAGCGAGGAGATCCTCCGTCCCGACATGATCGATGTTACCGGACGGCTCATTCGGCATTTCGGCGAACCATTCGCGGACTCGTCGGCGGTTCCGACGTGGCTCGTGTCGAGGCTCGCGCGCTCTCGCGTGACCGTCGCGCTTTCCGGCGACGGCGGAGATGAGTTATTTGCGGGATACACCTGGCTCCACATGAACCGCGCGGTTTCCTCATATCGGCGGATTCCAAAGCCGCTGCGGAGCCTTGTGGACTTCGCGCTGCATTGCGGGCCGGATTCTCCGCGGCTCGCAAAGCTGCGGCGCTTCAGCCGGGATTCGTTGCTCGATCCGCACGCGAGCTTCCGCCGGCGCGAAACGTGCTTAGGCCCGGATATACGTGCAGCGCTCTACCGCCGCGAATGGAGTGAACGCATCGCGTCATGCGCGACGGATCGTTTCGAAGAGCACGCGGCGGCGGGACCGGCCTCCGTGGATGAATGGATGCTGCATCAGGATACGGCGATGTATCTGCCCGACGATATCCTGACGAAGGTGGATCGCATGAGCATGGCGCACTCACTCGAGGCGCGCGTCCCGTTGCTGGATCACCGCATCGTCGAATTCGCGGCAACATTGCCCTTCCGCCTCAAAATGAAGGGCGGAATCTCGAAGTACGTCGCGAAACACGCCGTGCGGGATCTTGTGCCGAAGGAACTGTTGCGACAGAGAAAACAGGGATTTGCCATCCCGATCCACCGATGGTTCCGCGAGGACCTGCGCGCCTTCTTCCAGGAACTCGTTCTCAGCGAGGATGCCCGATGCGGCCGGTATCTCAACCCCGGCGTCGTCCGGTCACTCCTCACCGATCATACGACCGGGCGAGAGAACTACGGTCATCACCTCTGGGCCGTGCTGATGTTTGAGCAGTGGTTGCGTTACACAGAAGACGCTCAATCAGCGTAATCGCTCGCACCGATTGTTTCTGTGGCCGCGGCGTCCTCGCCGCGTTTTCGCCAAGGACCGCTTAACGGAAAGTGTGTGTGCCGAAACGCGGCGAGGACGCCGCGGCCACGAAACCGCATGAATCGTGGACATTGGAGACGCTTGTCTTGGAGACCGTTTCCCGCGTATAAAGAAGCACGCCTGTTGCTTGCGCTCCCGCGGGCCAGGGATGAATTGGCGAGCAAACACGAAGTCTGATGCGGAGGCAAAGATGGAAAGCAAAGCGAAATTGGCCATTCATGGCGGTGAGAAGGTCCGTACCGAACCGATGGTGACGAGCGGCCCGCGGTTCGACGATCAGGAATTGAAGGAACTGAAGGAGGCGTTGGACCAGCAGACGTTGTTCTACTGGTTCGGAGAGAAGGTCAAAACGTTCCGCCGGCAGTTCGCGGCGATCTATGGCGTGCGTCACTGTCACATGGTCACGAGCGGAACGGCGGCGCTGCACGTGGCGACGGCAAGCGTGGGCGTCGGGCCGGGGGACGAAGTCATTACGTCGCCCATGACGGATCAGGGGACGATCATCGCGATTCTCGCGCAGGGCGGCGTGCCCATCTTCGCCGATCTCGATCCGCATACGTACTCCATCACCGCGAAGACCATCGAGAAGTGCATCACGAAGAGGACGAAGGCGGTTATTGTGGTTCATCTCGCGGGCAACGCCGCCGACATGGACCCAATCCTCCGCCTGGGAAAAGCGAGGCGCATCAAGGTCATCGAGGATTGCGCGCAAAGTTACCTCTGCTACTACAAGGGCCGCCTCGCGGGCACGATGGGCGACATGGGGTGCTTTTCGCTCAACGATTTCAAGCACATCAGCGCGGGCGACGCGGGCATGGTCCTCACGAACGACGACAAACTGGCGGACCGGGCGCAGTTGTTTCTCGATAAGGGTTACTCACGCGACGGATCGGGACGGCGTCCGCCTTTTCTTGCGCCGAACTACAGGCCCAGTGAATTGCATGCCGCCGTCGCCATCGCACAGCTCCGGAAGCTGCCGGCCATCGTGGCGCAGCGCAATCGTCTGGGCGACCGCCTAACGGAGAAGATCAAAGGCGCGCCGGGGATCTCTCCGCACAAAGTGTTGCCGGGATGCAAGAGTTCCTACTGGTTCTACATGGGCCGGATGGACCCGAGACGCCTGAAAGTCTCGCGCGATGATTTCGTTGCCGCGGTGGCTGCGGAAGGCGTGCCGGTCGGCGGCGGATACATTGGCAAGATGGTCTATGAATATCCGGTGCTGGTCGAGCACAGGGCCTTCGAGAATTGCCATTTCCCGTGGGATGGCATCTATGGCCGCAAGGTCAAGTATGGGCCTGGAATGTGCCCCGTGGCCGAGCAGATCGAAGCGACATCGTGGCGCAGCCCGATCAACGAGCGCATGACCGAAAAGGACATCGACGATATCGCGGCGGCGATAGTCAAGGTAGCCGCGCATTTCGCGGGCAAGTGATCCCTCACCGGCGCGCCGGAGGCTTCCTGCTGAGCCGGATGACGATTGAGTCGAGTCTTACGCCGGCTTCCCGGACGCCCGTGTAATCGGTGGCCGAGAGGTAGCCCTTGGGTAGTCCGCTACACTCGATCTTGAAGGAGCCGTAGCCGATACCCTTCGGATCCACCGTGAATGAGCCGTCATTCGACACGGGCACGGCCACCTTTTCTCCGCCCGTTGCATCGCCCGTCAACGTGATAATCGCTTTCGCCACACGTTTCGCAGTACGCGCATCCACTACTTCACCATGAATCAGGCTCGCAGTATCTTCAACGTGAAGAGTGTGTTTGGCGGTCTCTCTGCTCGACACCGTGACGATGTCCGGCGAATTCGCGGCGTTCGGTTCGAGCGGCTGCCGATTCTCACGCGGCATATCCGGAGCGCGGCGAACCAGGTAACGGCCAGGTTCCAAATCCACGAATGAAACGTGGCCGTCCTTGCCGGACTTGCTCTCGAACCATTCCTCAGGAGGCGCAAACGACGTGGCCGGCAACAAACGGGCATCGAGGAGATCGAGATCGAGACGTTGACGTATCAAGAGCACGGTCACGTCGGAAGCCGGCGCCTCCTTATGCCCGGATTGAGCATTCGGCGCCGGATATGACACCGCAACATCCAGCCCGCCCGGCAGCACGGGTATCGGAGGTTTGTCCTTGGAGGCAATCTTGCCGCGCAACATATCGAGTATCGGCATGATGCGGGTTCTCAGAGACTCCGTCGAAGGGCGCCCGAGGCTCACGGCAAGCAACAAGGCCACGACAATGACTATGGCCAAGACGGACACAAGCCTTGTTCCGCGCGACATGGGACGCCCCGCGGCCGCTCGCGGTCCAACGTGCGCCAGAGTCGAAGGCGCTTCCGGACGGGCGTCGTGCGTCAGGCGCGCCGCCTCCAACTCCTCGGCAAGCCGCTGCACCTCGCGCGCGCTTTGCGCCAACTTCGCTTCCACCCGATCGAGATCCGCGCGCAACAGTGCATTCTCGGATCCGTGAGAGATAGTCTCAGCCACTTTCCGTTCGAGATGGCGAACGCGTTCTTCCGCCACCTCGCGAGCGGCTTCCGCTTCGAGCCGGGCGATTCGTTCCGACTCGAGTTCCTTTGCAAGGCGTTCCAGGTCATGTCGGGCGTGCGCCGAATGCGACTCGGGCGCGGGCGCCTCGCCGGGAAGCGCTTCCCCGGAACCCGGCGGCGAAGCCACCACGTCGGCCTGAATGGTGAGTCGCGCACCGCAGTAGTTACAGGCGCCTTCCACCCCGATGAACTTCTCCGGCACCTTGAGCACTCGTTGACAATGCGGACATTGATACTCGATCACGCGCGATCCCTTCCTGTTCCATGCCTGTCATCGGAAGAATATCACACGAGTCGAGTGACACAAAAACAGCGGGCCGCAAACGCGTGTTCGCGAGCACGTCAACCTTATTGGGAGCACGTCGCGGCAAATGTTATTATGGGACTTGCACCGGCGGTATTCCCTGTCTTGTTGTGAGAGGAAGTGTCCATGAGGAAGACGATAGTTGGTTGCGCACTCTTGCTGCTGACCCTATCCGCGGGTTCCGGCTGCGGAGGCGGACAGGAATCATCCGAGGTGATCCGGGCAACGCGAAACATCGGCGGGCGCGAAGGGTTCCGGCTGCACTTTGACGCCTGGAAGGCCACCTTCGAGAAGAACAATCCCGGCTGGATCATGGAATTGATCGATCTAGGAAACACGGAAGGAGCGGAGTACTACAAGTCGCGCATCGCCACCGGCGATCTTCCCGAAGTCGTCATGACGTGGGAGATGTCCAACTTCCTGGCCGACGGAGGACACCTTGTTCCGCTGCCCGACTCCTATTACGAGAAATTCGGCATCCCGATGCCCACCCCGTACAAAGGCAAACGATACACAACCCAAGGCGGGCTCCAGATTCAGGGAATCGTCATCAACAAGAAGATGTGGGACGATATCGGCATAATCGAGCCGCCTAAGACGTGGGACGAGTACTTCGATGCTTTCCACAAACTCAAGGAGAAGGGCCACAAGCCCCTCGTGTTCGGCGGCCGCGAGTGGTCCGCCTCGATGCCGCTGTTCTATGCCATAGCCTCGGATATGTGCGACCGGATCAGCTCGCCGGAGAGCGCTGCCGCGCCCTCCTGGTCAAAACGCCGTGACAACCGCGAGGTCTTCTTTGCCACGGACCCGCTTGCGAAACAAATCATGGAAAAGATGATCTATCTGCTCGATAACTTTGTCGACAAAGGCGCGGGCAGCGACGGATATAACGAGGAACAGCGCGATTTCTACGGCGGGAAAGGCGCCACATGGATGATGGGTTGCTGGATGGCGGGCGACATCGAACCGAACAAGGTCGAATTCGACATGGCCTATTGGCCCGTTCCGTCCTTGACAGGCCGCCCGCCGTGCTTCATCCAGACCTCCGGAATGCAGTCCGGTTGGGCCATGACGGCGAGCGCCGCGGGCGAGAAACGCGACAAAGCCATGAACGTCCTCGAAACCTTTTATGACCCAGAGGTCTACCAGCTTTTCCTGAACGGCGAGTGTATGTTCGCGGAAGCCGCCCACGTGCCCGTGAAAGGGCCTCGGAGCGACTGGCCGCCGGCGCAACGTCTCATCGACAATATGAAAGCCGGGCTGAACAAATACGGAACCACTCTGGGCTTCCACATCGCATTGGACGACATGCCCCCGCCCACCTTCACGATCACCATGGCGCGAGCCATGCAAGAGATCCTTGCCGGAAACCGCGACATTGACAAAATACTCAAGATGATGGACGACGATTGGGACAGCACGAGAAAAGGAACTTGACGGACATTGCAAGAACAAGGCTGTAGGCTGTAGGCTGAAGGCTGTAGGAAGACAGACTACCTTCAGCCTACAGCCCTACAGCCTACAGCCTATGTCCTTCAGCTTCGTTCGAAAGTGATTCGCTGGGATGCGGGGAATCGCTCTTGCAGGAACGCAACCAGCTCCTCGAGTTGCGGACCCGCTGACGCCCGCAAATCAAACGTCATATCGGTGTGTTTGTCATCGGCATCGATTCGAACGCGCGACGCGGTGACCGCGAACCCTCTGCCCCGCACTGCTTGCTCAATCTCGGCGAGGTTTTCCTGGCCGCGCGGCATGCGAACCGTCAAGGTCAGCCGCTCATACACGGGAAGAAGGCGCTCGATGAACTCAAGCCCTATCACGGTTACGAGCCCGAAACCCGTGGCGCAGGCGGCAATGATCATGTACCCGGCCCCGATAGCCGATCCTATGCCGGCAACGAGCCAGATCATCGCGGCCGTCGTCAGGCCTCGCTGCATGTTTCCGATATTGATGATGGCGCCCGCGCCCAGGAACCCAATCCCCGTGACAATGCCCGCCATGACGCGTCCCTTGTCCAGCCATTGCGTTGCGCCCGCGCGGAAGAGCTCCAGCCCGATCTCTTCTCCCACCACCATGAAGAGCGTCGAGCCCAGACACACGAGGATGTGCGTGCGAAGGCCGGCCGCGTGACCCTTCAGTTGCCGCTCCAAGCCTATCGCTCCGCCAAGCGCGATCGCCAACAGGAACTTCAAACATATATCCGGGAGATCCGTCCAGCTTTCCATTTACGTTTGTCCTTTAGATCGCCGCGTGTGCGGCGATTCAGCGGATGATCGTCCGTCCGGGCTCGGCGGGTTCGACCGCAACGCCGCCCAGCTTCTCTTTGCGTTTACCGGCCTCGGCAGCATCCGCGCCGCGCGCCTGCGCTTCCGAAAGATAGCGCGCGGCCGCGCTCGCGTTGACGGGCGCCGCCATGTCGCACAGCCGC
The DNA here is from genome assembly GCA_964587655.1 of uncultured Nitrospiraceae bacterium. Lineage (GTDB taxonomy): Bacteria > Hydrogenedentota > Hydrogenedentia > Hydrogenedentales > SLHB01 > CAZPMT01. Next base: position 2,438 of record CAZPMT010000061.1, on the reverse strand, counting down.
AGCCACGGCCGCGGATCGCTCGGATAGGCCCGGGTCGCCTGCTCGAGGTACTCCTGCGCGCGAGGCCCCTGGCGCACCTCCTGCGCGATGTCAGCCAAGACCAGAAGCGCGGGACCGAGGTCCTCCGCGCCCGCGCCTGGCGATTCCAGATAGGCCTTCGCCGCATCCCACAGGCCGCGGCTCGCGCAGGCCCGCGCGACCTCCGTCCAGGCCGATTTCACTTCCGCAGGTTTTGCGGGCAGCGGGTAGTCCTTTATGAATTCCTCGGCCTCCTTCATGTTGGCCTTCACATAACCCATGAGTACCCACGTCGCGAAGTCCTGCCGATTCTCACGCCACAATCGTTCAAGCACGTACGCGGACTGCAACGCCTGCCCGCGCAAGGCGTATATCTGCGCCCGCATCTTAAGTCCCGAAATGTCTGACGGATCCTTGGCCAACAGCGCCAGCGACTGCTGCTCCATTCCGCGAACCGCTTTCAGCGTCTCGCGAGAGTTTTTCAACACTGACGCCAGAGGCGATTCGCTGTCGCCCCCGACGGCCCGTTGCAGCGCGCCCTCCGCTTCCTCCCATTCGCCGAGCGCCAGGAGCGCCATGCCGTACCGCGCGAGCGGCTCATCCGTTAGCGGCTTCAGACCGTCGGCACGCCGGAAGTAATCCACGGACCGCACAAGCAGGTCCTGATCTCCCGACGCATTCGCCTTGTCATTCAGCAGCAGCGCAACGTTCAACGCTGCCTGCTGGTTCTCAATATCGCTCCGCAATACGTCGAGGAAAAGCGGGATTGCCTCATCCGTCCGGCCCTGCCGCACGATCGCCATGGCAAGATCCGATCTCGCCTGAACGTTACTCGGATCAAGTGAGAGGCTTCGGCGGAGATTCTCCTCCGCATTCTGTGCAAAAAGTGGGGACAGCAACCCATTTTCTGAGCCAGAGATCCCCAGTACGACCGGGTAGTATCCGTCAGAAAATAGGTTACTGTCCCCACTTTTTGCACTTTTTCGGAGGTTAAGAAAGGCGCGGCCGAGATTCCGCGCCGCCAGCGGCGAGTCCGGCGCTTTTTTCACGGCATCGCCCCACAATGTCAGTTCATCGCGCCAGACCAAGTTGCGCATGTAGGTCCCGGTCCCCGCCGCGATCACGAGTCCCGCCGCGACAAGCCCGCCCACCGCGCGAAGCGACGGAGGTTTCAACACCGTCATGAGCCAAGGGACAAGCATCGCGAGGCCGGCCAAACCAAGGTATGCATTTCGTTCAGCCGGATCTTTCCCGCCTGCGCACCACAATCCCACTAAGAACCACAGCAGTCCAACGCCCGCGGGAGAACGCATCAACAGGAGAAGCGCCGCGAATACCGCAATCGCGAAGGGAACGGCCACAAGTGCGGCCGAGGAGACCGGCGCTGCGTGGATCACGCTCAGGTTCAACGGCGCAAGGGCCAACAACACGAGATAAGCGAAGGCCGCTTGCTTGCCCAACAGCCCAGGCCCGCGAACGCCGGCCGCATACTGCACCGCCAACAACGCGAACAAGACGCCCCAGAAAGCCGCATGAACGCCAAGCCGCCTAAAGAGCCTCCGCCCACTCACGACCCAATCCGCGGCGAGAATAAGCGCCGGCAACATGATGACGGAACTGTCAGCCCCCCACGCAAGAACGTACGCGAAAACGGATAGTGCCGCCCGTATATCGGTCCATAATACGGGCGGCAATCCAAGACCCGCTCCGCCCGGCTCGGCTGGCGCCTCGCCCTCCCAGGCAACCGCGCGCGCGCCACGGAGGAATAGCAGGACTGAAACCAGCGCGAAGAACGCCGACAGCAGGCCCGCGCGGCCAACGACATAATCGACGCTCTCCGTGTTCAGGGGATGGACGGCGAACAGCATGCCGGCCACCATGGGTATCACGGGCGAAACGGAAGGCCCAAGCAACGCGCGGCACACCAGAAAAACCAATACCCCGTTCGCAAGATGTAACAGGAGATTCACGACGTGAAACGCGGCTGATGAACCCGGCGCCACTTTCCAATTCAGCGCGTACGACACCATCGTGAGAACGCGGGGATTATCATCGGGATTAACCGCATCGGGAAACGTCGTCAGCGAGTGCAGGGGCGCATTATCAACGATCAATTCCCGGTCTTCCGCATGAAACGGGATGCCCAGGATATTCGAGTAGGCAATCACCCCCACGGCGACGATCAGAAAAGCGCTCATCCATACCTGCGCCGCGCCGACACCGCGATCAAACCGGATAACGGGCGCCGCCTTCGGCTCCTCTAGCGGGGCCGCCGCGCCGTTGTCCTGATGAGTTGGGATCTCGTCCGTCAATGGATACCTTCCTCCGATTGCAGCGCAATGATCGCTCCGATTATCCTAGATTCGGCAGTCAAGACTGAAGGTGCTTCCCGAAATGGTGGACGGCGTGGACTTTGTGGA
>CAZPMT010000060.1:0-31191 GCA_964587655.1 uncultured Nitrospiraceae bacterium | reverse complement strand
TCGCCAGCGCCATCGTGATCGCGCTCGTCAACGTCGTCTTACCATGATCCACGTGGCCAATCGTTCCAACGTTCACGTGCGGCTTCGTACGCTCGAATTTAGCCTTTCCCATGTTCGTCTCCTCGGTTCTCTGTGTTTCGTCACCGTCGCGCCGCGGGCGGCGCGCCATTTAACCTTCCAGGCTCAGTCATTAAACCGGTAGAGGCTCCCGGTATTCTCCATAATCTCATTGGCGACTCCCGCCTGCACGTGCGCGTAATGCGAGAACACCATCGTGTACACTGCCCGGCCCTGGGTCCGCGACCTCAGGTCGTTCGAGTAGCCGAACATCTCGGACAGCGGGGCCACCGCGTGTATCTTCCGCGCGTTTCCGACGTCGTGCTCGATGCCCTCGATCTGGGCTCGCCGCCGCGTGAAATCGCCCATCACGTCGCCCATGTACTCCTCGGCGCACACGACCTCGACTTTCATCATCGGCTCGAGCAGAACCGGACGCCCCTTGGGGACACCCTCCCGCACCGCCATCGACGCGGCCGTCTGGAACGCGAGATCCGAGGAGTCCACTTCATGGAACGACCCATCGAGCAAGTCGACGTGGACGTCCACCGTCGGATACCCGGAGCAGATCCCGCTCTCGAGCGCCTCGCGCGCGCCGCGTTCAACGGACGGCACGAACTCTTTCGGCACGGAACCGCCAACGCACTCGTTTTCAAATGTATAATGCGAACCGACTTCGCCGGGCGACAACGCCAGCACGATATGCGCGTACTGTCCGTGTCCGCCCGTCTGCCGGACGAATTTCATTTCAACTTCACACCGTTTGCGAATCGTTTCGCGGTACGCCACCACGGGCTTGCCCACGTTCGCCTGGACGTTGAACTCGCGACGCATACGGTCGACGATAATGTCGAGGTGAAGCTCACCCATGCCCGCGATAATCGTCTGGCCCGTCTCATCGTTCGTCTTCACGTGGAACGTCGGGTCCTCCTCGCAGAACCGCTGCAACGCGGCGGACAACTTGTCCTGGTCGGCCTTGGTCCTCGGCTCAATGGCGATATGCACCACCGGATCCGGGAAGCTCAATGCTTCGAGGGCGATGGGATGCTTCGCATCGCTCAGCGTATCACCCGTCGTGGTGTTCTTCGGTCCGATGACCGCGCCGATATCGCCCGCACGAAGCTCTTCCAGGTCCTTGCGTTCGTCCGCGTGCATCTCGAGCAACCGGCCCAGACGTTCCTTTCGGCCCGTCCGCGCGTTCAGAACCATCGAGCCCGCTTTCACCACACCCGAGTAAACCCGGACGAAGGTGAGCCGGCCAACGTGCTGATCCGTCAGAATCTTGAACGCAAGCGCGCAGAACGGTTCGTCGTCGGAGGCCTTCCGCTCGACTCCACGGTCATGATGGTTCGGATCCGTGCCCTTGACCGGCGGAAGCTCGCTCGGAGACGGCAGATACGCGATAACACCATCGAGCATCAGCCGCGTGCCCTTGTTCTTCAGCGCGGAGCCGCAGAGCACCGGATACAAGGCGTTCGCCAGAGTTCCCTTACGGAGGGCGGACACGATTTCCTCTTCGGTCACATCCTCTTCATGGACGTACTTCTCCATGACCCGCTCATCGACTTCGGCGATCGCCTCAAGCATGTCATGCCGCGCAAGCGCAACCTCCGCCCGCATGTCCTCGGGGATCTCGGCAATGGTCTGCTGGTTGTCAACGTCATCGCTGTCCCAGTAGACGGCATGCATCCGGACAAGATCCACCACGCCACGGAAGCTATCTTCCGAGCCGATAGGGATTTGCACCGGAACTACCACGGCGCCGAGGCGCTCACGCATGCTCTTCACGGCATGGGCAAAGTCCGCACCGACACGATCCATCTTGTTGACGAAAACGACCCGTGGAACGTGATACCGGTCAGCTTGGCGCCAGACGGCCTCCGACTGGGGCTGGACTCCCGCAACGGCGCAAAATACCGCGACTGCGCCGTCCAGGACACGAAGGCTGCGCTCGACTTCCGCAGTGAAATCCACATGGCCCGGGGTATCGATGATGTTGATTCGATAACCGTTCCATTCACAAGCGGTTGCCGCTGAGGTGATGGTAATGCCGCGCTCTCGCTCCTGGACCATGTAATCCATGGTCGCGGTACCGTCATGGACTTCGCCCACGCGGTGCACCCGGCCGGAGTAGAACAAGACACGTTCGGTAACGGTGGTCTTGCCGGCGTCGATGTGGGCCATGATCCCGATGTTACGGGTACTTTCTAGCGGATACTGTCGTGCCACAAACGTAACCTCTCAAACAGCTTACAGGCCAAGCATCAGCGAACGCCCCGTGGCGCCCGCCGCTAAGCAGCCTAACCTGTTAGTTGTCCCTATGATCACGTTTGTACACTCGTATTTCCGCCCGAATCCGGGCCCGACACTTCTGCAAATATTCAACTTTCCATCACGCGGCTCGCGGGCCAGCGCTATCTCTCAAATCCTTCACTGGTAATCACTTACCAGAAATGCACTAGTACCTGAAATGGGCGAACGCCTTGTTGGCTTCGGCCATCTTATGCGTGTCTTCCTTACGCTTAACGGTCGAGCCCTGGTTGCTGAAACAGTCCATAAGCTCGCCAGCCAAGCGCTCGGCCATTGTCTTCTCGCCACGTTTGCGGGAAAACTCGATAATCCACCGAAACGCGATAGCGGTACGCGTAGCAGGGGGGATTTCCACCGGAACTTGGTATGTGGCGCCACCGACGCGGCGGGATTTCACCTGCAACATCGGTTTCGCATTGTCCAGGGCCGTGGTGAAAAGCGCCAAAGAATCTTCATTCGGCCGTTTTTGCTTAATCACGTCCAAAGCGCCGTACACGATCCGCTCGGCTACACTCTTCTTTCCCTCTACCATTACCGTGTTGATGAACTTCGTCAACAGAATGTTATGGAACTTCGGGTCCGGCAGTGAGGCGCGTTTTGCTACTTCACGTCTTCGTGGCATATTCCCTAATAACTCCTGACTTTTCCTGGCGGTCCGCCGCTACTCCCGCGCCCTACTTAGGCCTCTTTACGCCGTACTTCGACCGGCTCACCCAGCGTCCCATATGGACCTTGCGCCCACCGTCGTCCTTCTGACTGGCGGTGCCGCCGCAATCGCCCGTGGCGTCCAGGACACCGCGGAGCATATGGTAGCGGACGCCCGGCAGGTCCTTCACGCGGCCGCCGCGTATCATCACCTGCGAATGCTCCTGCAGGTTGTGACCGACCCCGGGAATGTATACGGTGACTTCCATTCCGTTTTTCAATCTCACGCGCGCAACCTTCCGCAGGGCGGAATTTGGTTTCTTCGGCGTCATCGTAAAGACGCGCGTGCAGGTGCCGGATGCCTGTGGGCACCGCTTAAGCGCCGGCGACTTCGTCTTCGACTGCTGCGCGCGGCGGCAGTTTCGTACCAATTGGTTAATCGTTGGCAATGACCTTCTCCCGACTAAGCTTTCGCACTCGGAGACAAAAAGCCCCCAATCAAACAGCGTGGGAGTATAACACATGAAGACACCTGTGTCAAGCAACTTCAGGCCGCAACTTCAGGCCGCAGCAACTTCAGGCTGCTTTGTCCTCCCTTTGTGAGTTTGTCCTCGAACGGGATATACTGATACCTCGATGCCACTCTGGGTTAATCACAATACGAAGGAGGCGCAATGCAACGTCTGCACTTGATCTGCAACGCTCATCTTGATCCGGTGTGGCTTTGGGAGTGGGAAGAGGGGGCCGCGGAGGCCATCTCCACCTTCCGTTGCGCCGCGGATTTCTGCGAAGAGTTTGACGGGTTCGTGTTCAATCACAACGAGGTGACGCTCTACCGCTGGGTCGAGGAATATGACCCCGCGCTGTTCAAACGGATCCAGCGGCTCGTCAAGGAGGGGAAGTGGCACATCATGGGCGGCTGGTACTTGCAGCCGGACTGCAATATGCCGAGCGGCGAATCCTTCGTGCGCCAGATCCTGATCGGCCGCTGCTACTTCCGCGAGAAGTTCGGCGTCGAACCCACCACCGCCATCAACTTCGATCCCTTCGGACACAACCGAGGCCTTGTCCAAATCCTGCGCAAGGCGGGCTATGACTCCTACCTGTTTTGCAGGCCAATGCAGAATGACTGCGTCCTGCCATCGGATGACTTCACGTGGGTCGGCTTCGACGGCTCCGAAATCACCGGCCACCGCGCGTCAACGTTCTATAACGCGCCAATGGGTAAGGCGCGCGAAAAGGTCGAGAACTGGATCAAGGCGAACCCAGGCAAACCCGTCGGGATCGTTCTCTGGGGCGTCGGAAACCACGGCGGCGGACCGTCCCGTATCGATCTGCGGCTACTCGCCGAGTTGAAGAAAGAATGCACGGAGTTCGAGATCCTACATTCCACGCCCGAAGCGTATTTCCGCGAACTCCTCGCGAGCGGCACGCCGCTGCCGCACCACGAGAACGACATCAATCCTTGGGGACCGGGCTGCTACACGTCGCAGGTGCGCATTAAACAGAAACACCGCCTGCTCGAAAACACGCTGTATCAAACCGAGAAAATGGCGTCGGTCGCGGCAATGCAGGGTTTGCTCGAATATCCTCGCGAGGACATAAGAGAGGCGCTACGCGATCTTCTCGTCGCCGAGTTCCATGACATACTGCCCGGGTCGTCGATTCAACCCGTCGAGGACAATGGACTTCGCCTCATGGACCACGCGCTCGAGATCCTCTCGCGCGTGCGTGCGCGGACGTTTTTCGCGCTCGCTTCAGGCCAGCCGAAACCTAGGGAAGGAGAGATCCCGGTCCTTGTCTACAACCCGCATCCGTTTCCCGTCCGCACGGTCGTTGAATGCGAATTCTCGTTGCCCGATTTCCAGTGGGGCGAACAGTTCACGATTCCCATTGTTCATCACAACGGCGCCGCTCTCCCGTGCCAGACGGAACAGGAACTTGGCAACCTCAATCTCGATTGGCGAAAGAGATCCGTGTTCGTCGCGGAATTGGCGCCCTCTCAGATGAACCGGTTTGATTGCACGCTCAAAGTGCTCCCCGCGCGCCCGAAGTCGAAACTCAAGAAGAAGAACGGAGCCTTCACCTTCACAACGGACATGATCGAGATCGTCGTCAATGCCAAGACGGGCCTGATCGACAAGTTCGTCGTCGATGGCTTCAGCTACTTGAAACCCGATGCGTTTCGCCTACTCGTGATCGCGGATAATGAGGACCCTTGGGAGTCGCGTTACCAAAGCTTCCGCAACGTAATCGGCGCTTTCAAGCTGATATCGCGCGCGGAGGGGACGAGGTTCTCGGGAGTGAGCCAGAAGACGCTGGATTCCGTTCGAGTCATCGAGGACGGCGACGTCCGAACCGTCATCGAGGCGCTGTTCCGTTATGGCGACTCGTTCGCAATCGTCCACTACAAACTGCCGAGGCATGGCGCGGAAGTGGAAGTCGCACTGAGGATTCATTGGGACGAAAAGAGCAAGTTCCTCAAACTGTCGGTGCCGACGGCGTTTGAGGATGCCGCGTACTGCGGACAAGTCGCCTATGGTGTCCAGTGGTTCCCCGCCACGGGGCGCGAAATCGCGGCGCAGAAATGGGTAGCGGCCGTTTCGGAGCGCGCGGACAAGGCTCTTACCTGCATCAACGCAGGATCCTATGGGTCCGACTTCGCCGAGGGCGAATTGCGGTTGAGCCTGCTCCGATCTCCCGCGTACGCCGCGCTTCCGATTTCCGATCGTCCGCTGGTGCGACAGGATCGTTACAGTCCGCGCATCGATCAGGGCGAGCGGCTGTTTCGTTTCTGGTTGAACGCCGGGCCGCGAAAAGAACGTCTCGACCGCGTCGACCGCGAAGCGCTCGTTCAGAACGAGCGGCCATTCGCGCTTTCGTTCTATCCTTCCGGCGCGGGCGTGCCGCCGAACCCCGGCATAGTGCTCAGCGATGACGCCGTTCAACTCGCCGCCTTCAAGAAGGCGGAAGATTCCGAGGACTATATCATCCGCCTGTTTGAGCCGACGGGTGCGAAGCGTGTCACAACCGTCACGCTCCCGCACTTGGGCTTCGAGCAACAGATCGCGTTGAATCCGTTCGAGATCAAGACGCTGCGTCTGGACGCCGCCACGAAGATATTGCGAGAAGTAAATCTCTTGGAACGCGAACCCTGAAAGGTTGCAAGCGGACCAGAGCGCGAGATCGCTGAAAGTGGATATCCGCCGTTTGCCTGCCTGCTACTTATTGCTGATTACACGTCAAAGCGTTATAATTCCAGTAGGCCATTAGGATTTCTGCAATGAAAACGATTCAGATTACAGCGCTAATTGAGAGGGAAGGCGATAGATTCGTGGCGCTCTGTCCTCAACTCGACATAGCGAGTCAGGGCGACACGGTCGAAGAGGCCCGTGCGATGCTCAAGGAGGCGGTGGAGCTCTTCTTCGAGTGTGCAAGCGAAGAGGAGATTCGCCATCGTACAGGGGGCGAGTGCTACATCGTTCCGATGGAATGCACCATTGCCTAGAATTGTCCCCATGTCCGGCGCGGATGCCTGCCGCATTCTTGGGGAGAACGGATTTGCGGAAGTGCGTCGCAAGGGGAGCCATATCATCATGCAGAAACGTGATCAGAATGGGACGACCACTGTTCCCGTTCCGGACCACGCGGAATTATGCATTGGGACATTGCGCTCAATCATCCGCCAATCGGGGCTATCCCGGGATCTGTTTGAGAAATGACATGGAGAATCGGTCCCGCTTCGCAGTCGTCGCCCAGCGCGCCGTGCCAAGTCTCGAACGCTGAAAGAAGTCAACCTGCTGGAGCGCGAACCATAGGATCTTGTTGGAGAGAAGAGCCATGATGATACCGACGCTGTTCTCCGTTAGCTATGCGGGCCTGTGGGGACAGGCGCAGCTTGATCTATTGGACTTCGTACGCAAAACGGCGGATCTCGGCTACGGTGCCGTCGAGTTGATGGGCAAGCGGCCTCATCTGTCGGTTCGAGACACTAACACGGAGGATCTCGCGACGCTGTCCGAGACCGCACGCGCGCACAAGATCGAGATTGCCGCCATCGCCGGGTACACGGATTTCACGGCCGGCAAGTCCGCGGCGGAGGTCCCGTTTGTCGAGATGCAGGTTGCGTATGTGGACGCGCTCGCGCGGATGGGCAAGACGCTCGGGGCCAAGATCGTGCGCGTCTTCACGGGATACACAACCGATCCGGAGGCCGGTCAGGCCGATTGGACGAGATGCGTCACGGCGATCCGCGAGTGCGCGTCCGCCGCCGCGGAACATGGCCAGATCCTCGGCGTTCAGAACCATCACGACGTGGGCGTTTCAGCCGGTGCGTATATCGAGTTTCTGCACGACGTGGGGCATTCGAACTGCAAAGCCATGTTTGACCCGTGGTCGGTGGCCTTGCACGGGGAGGACCTGTACACTTGCGCGAAGATGATGGCGCCGCACATGGTGCAGACGACCTTGGCGGATTATGTGCGGTTGGAGCGATACGCCTACATGCCCGGGATCATCAACTATCGCGAGCTGCCGGCGATGGTTCGCGCCGTTCCGCTCGGCGATGGGTTCATCGACCTCGCTGGGTTCTTCCGTGGATTGAAGGAAGGCGGGTTCTCCGGCTACGTGGCCTACGAGATGTGTTCGCCGCTTCGCGGCGGCGGAACGCTGGAAAACCTCGACGCCACGGCCCGCAAGAGCCTTGAACGGATGCGTGCGCTCATTGGTGACGAGGGTTAGTATCCCGAGTCGGACATTGTTCGTGTGAGTTAACACCATGTTAAGGAGGGAGACATGTTGACACTGCTCGTATTGATGACCCAGTTGGCTGCGGGTGAAGACTTGGGCCCGAGAGTTGCCGTCCTGAAAACGCACTTGGAGCGGCTGCACGCGATCACGGTGACGGCGGATCGCGCAGCGGAGAAGGATGAGAAGCTTGCCGATCTTAAGAAACTTCTCGATGCCGGCGTTCAATCCGTTGAGGAATTCAACGCGCTATACGAAAAGATGGACGGTGTCCGGTCGTGGCTTCTGGCGAATTCGGTCAACAAGCCCGCGCGTGCGGAAGGGACATTCGAGGCACTCGCCGATGCGTGGCAGGTGCGGACCCCGCGGCTTCGTCTATCGCTGAGTGGAAAAGACGGCGTAATGACGGTTCAGACGGCGCAAGAGACTTGGGAGATGGCCCCGCTCGACGACTCAGATGTCGAGATCGAAGGAAAGTCCTTCTGTCTGTGGTCGGCGCGATCAAAGAACGTTGCGGCGTTCAACACCGGCTACAGCGTGGGCATGAGCATCGACCTGGCTGATTTCCCGGACGCTTCCGGTTTTGAAGTCGTTCTATGTGTGAATATCATCGGCAGCGAGATCGTCTTCGAGATCGTCGCGCCGGGCGACGCCTTGGACCTCATGGCTATCAACTGGCCCAAGCCGATCCAGGGCATCAAGTCCGCCAACGACTTTTCGGTGATCCCGCACATGCAGGGCATGCTCGTTCCGGGTGATTGGCCGAAAGAGATCAAGAACCGCGATCTTGTCAATTCGCGCTCGCTGTACATGCCGTGGTGGGGCCAGATACGCAACGGCCACGGCGTGCAGACCATCCTCGAAACCAGCGACGACGCCGGCGCGTCATACCGCCATGCGCCGGGAGGCCCCACGACGATTCAACCGCGTTGGTACTCGAGCCTCGGCAAGCTGCGCTACCTCCGCACCGTGCGATACGTCTTTGACGACGCGGCCACATACGTCACGATGGCGAAGCGGTATCGGCGCTGCGTTCGCGAAGCCGGACGCTTCGTGTCGCTCGACGAGAAACGTGTGCGCACGCCGAACGTGAACGAGGTCATCGGACGTCCGGTCGTACATCTTGGTGCGCTGTATCACTTCGTCAAAGAGTCGCTGCTTAAGAACAAGGAAAAAGTTGAAGCGAATCACGCGCTGACGACGTTCGATGAACTCGCGTCTCAATTGCGGCAACTGAAGGGCAAGGGCATCGATGACGCCTATGTGCATCTCGACGGATGGGGGTTCTATGGTTACGACAACATGCATCCGGACGTGCTGCCCGTCGGAGAGGAACAGGGCGGCTGGGAGGGGCTGCGGCGATTCGCGGATACGTGCGAGGAGTTGGGATACTTGTTCATCACCCACGATCAGTACCGCGATTTCTATTACAACGCCGTCTCATATGATGAAAGCCTCGCCTTGACCTTCAAGAACGGCGGCCATCCGAAAGAAGCGACGTGGTGCGGTGGTCCGCAAAGCATTCTTAGCGCGCGTTTCGCGCCGGAGTATGTGCGGCGGAATCACGACCTGTTCGCCGCCAACGGTGTGAAGGTCAAGGGTGCATATCTGGACGTGTTCTCGGTGGTGCCGCTCGAGGAAAGCTTCGACAAGTTGCATCCGATGACGCGCTCCGAATGCGCCCGGTACCGTCAGGAGTGCTTCGGGTTGCTTCGCGCACGCGGTTACGTCATGAGCAGCGAGGAGCCCACGGACTACCTCGTGTCGTGGGTTGATCTCGTCCACCATGGTCCATATCCCACCGCGCCCAATCTTGGCGGAGGCGGTCCCGTGGGCATTCCCATTCCGCTATTCAATCTGGTATATCATGACTCGATCCTGACGCCCTGGGACATGGGCGAGGACGGCGGATGGGGCATCCCGACCGGCGACGCGGGAAGACTTCATTGTCTGCTGAACACGGGGCTTCCCTATGTGGGCCCCGGGGCTGACGAGACGCAGATCGCCCGAGTGAAGGAGGCCGCCGCATTATCGAAACGTTGCGCAACGCAGGAAATGGTCAATCACGAGTTCCTTGACGCCTCGCACCGCAAACAGCGGACAACGTTCACCGACGGCACGCGCGTCACGGTCGATTTCGATACAAAGGAATACAAGATCGAGTATGGATCTTAGTGTAGTGAGTCATCCTGTTGGCGCCTTATCTGACGCGCAAGAAAGACCCCCACTGTCATTGCGAGGAGGGCTTCCAGCCCGACGAAGCAATCCCCTGACCCGTGTCTCCGCGCCACGTCACGCAAGGCGCGGCACTCGTCGCGAGGGTCCCGGATGAACTGCCACCGGTCCGAGCCGTGCCCATGAAGCGCAACGAGAATCGCGAGGCCGTCCGGTTTCATGACCCCTGATGGCATCCAAAGGACATAACGCTGTTCCGTACCGTCAAGGCGCGAGATGAACGCGACATCCGTTTCCGAATCCGTAGGGACCGATTCCTGTAAAGCAGCAAGGCCGCCCACGGTGATCGCGACCGCATGGACAATTCCCGGCCACATTACGGATCCCTCCTGCTCAACAACGACCCAAGTATACTGAAACCAACCCATGCGTAACCAGCTCCCTTTCCGGCAAGCCCGATTCGGCGCGGGGAGTATCGGCGCATCGACTTCTTGGGGTACGTGAGGCAATCCGCGGATCGCATTATTCGCATTAACCGGGGATCGAAAAGAAACCTCTGGACATATGCGCGGAGAAATGCTAAAATCAGCCCAATTGGATAGGAACATCCTAGTGAACACCGAAGAAAGGCAATGGCATTGGCGAAAGGAGTGAGGCTCTCGGTTTCAGCATCCGCGCATGACGCCGTCTTCTGTCCTGTAAGCGTCGTGTTGCCAGTAAGTTATGCAGATTGGGGGATTGAGTGCCTCGTTGAAGCGAAGACCGGCGCGAGCGTGCCATGTCAAGTGGCCAAGTCGCCTCAAGGCGTTACTCTGACATGGCTTATAGGCCGTCTGAAAGCCGGGGAAACAAGGAAGTACCTCGCAAGGCCCGTCAAAGAAGGAAGACGGAAAGCTGCCGTCTCAGTTGAGAACGTTCCAGGCGAGGGCCGTGTCGATGTCAAGCTTCTCGGAAAGCTTTTCACCTCCTATAACTATAGTCAGCAATGGGTTAGACCGTTTCTGTATCCCGTGATTGGCCCCTTTGAGAAGCAGGTCACGCGGAATTGGCCGATGGTGGACAACGTCGAAGGTGAACATAAGGATCATGTCCATCACAAGTCGATCTGGGTGGCCCATGGGGAATGTGACCGTGTTGACAACTGGAGTGAAGAAGAAGGACACGGCTGGCAGCGGCACCGCGGCTTCTTGAAGCTGCTTTCCGGGTCCGTGTTCGGCCAAATCACCGCGAAGAACGATTGGTGCGCGCATAATGGGCGGAAACAGTTCGAGGAAGTGCGCGACATGCGCTTCTATGCATTGCGTGGGGGCGACCGCCTACTCGACATCGCCGTGACCTTTCGCATGACACAGGGAAAGGTAGTCTTTCGGGATACGAAAGAAGGGGGACTGGTTTCGGTGCGCGTGGCCAGTTCGATGGATGTCCGCAACGGCGGCCGGATCACGAACGGCTACGGCGCCACGAATGAAGGGGAGACGTGGGGCAAGAAAGCGCCTTGGTGCGACTACAGCGGCAGAGTCGGAGGAAAACACGTCGGCATTGCGATCTTCGATCACGAGAAGAATCCGCGGTATCCGACGGAATGGCACGTTCGTGACTACGGTCTCATGACGGCTAACTGCTTTGCATGGAACCACTATCGCCCCGAAGACAAGGTAAAGGGCGACATGACGTTTGGGAAGGGCGCGGTCACGAGGTGGCGCTACCGGTTATTCATTCACCGCGGCGATGCGACGAAAGGACAGGTCAGAGACCGTTTCATGGACTTTATTTCGCCGCCGAAAGTGGCTGTGGAATGACGTAAGCCACTTTCCCCGGCGGATTTGACGTACTTCTTGCTTGTGGGTGTTTGGTTGCGGATGTACCGCAAGAAACTGCATCGGGGAATCGAGAAACGACTATGGCAACCACAAAGACGAGAGCGCGAACTCACACCAAGGCTTCCGCGTCACGACGTTCGGGGCCGGTCAAACGTAAGCCCGCGAAGAAGCCGCCCGCGCGTAAACCAGCGGTAGCAAAGGCTCGCGTGGCGCAACGGCGGGGCAAGCCGGCAAGCCGGTCCGCGCGACCGGCGGCGCGAAAGGCCGCAACCCGAAAGCCAGCCGCCCGTACCGCGAAGTCCGCCAAGAAGGCTTCGGTCAAGAAGGTTACGGCGAAGAAGATCAAGGCAATCGAAGTCGCGAAGGCAGCGGCCCGGCCTCCGAAGAAGGCGGCCCCGGTCCAGAAGGAATTGGCCCGAAAGAAACCGGCGCCGGTCCTGGCGCCGAAACGCAGACACGAAGCGCCCTCTTCCGTGGCGGCGCCAGCCCCTCGGCCGGCCGCGGAGCGTCCCGCGGCTGCCGGGCGTCTCAAGACGAAGATGCTTTCGCGCGAGTTCCTGATGGAGACTGCAAACGCGATACGCGTCGCTATCGCACCCATGGTCCACGAGGCGCGTGGTCGCGAGGTGGTCGGCTCGGCGACGAGCGGGGACGCGACTTTCGAGATAGACCGCGCGGCCGAAAAGGCTTTGCTTGCATTTCTGAAGAACGCGCGGGCGTCCATCGCCTACTATTCCGAGGAATCGGGGTACACGACCTTCACCAATACGCCGCCGCAGAACCTGATGATAGTGGATCCGATCGACGGTACGCGCGCGGCCAAGAGCGGGTTCGAGGCGTGTGTCATCTCGATCGCGAGCACGCGCGTGATAGAGCGGCCTTGCATGGCGGACATCGACAATGCCTGTGTGGCGGAGATTGTGGGCGATCGGGTTTTCTACGCCGAACGGGGCAAGGGCACGCGCATCACCCAGGGCGAACACGTCCGGCGCCCCAAGCTCTCGAAGAACACGAACCTTGAGATGATGGCCTGGACGATGACCGTTCCCGGCCGTCCGGCGGACCTGATCTTCCCGACGGCGGCAAAACTGATCGATCTATCGAGTCTGAAGGGCGGGTTCTTCGCATGCAACAGCACATCGTTCAGCCTGTCGCGGCTGCTGACGAACCAAGTCGATGCGTGTCTGGACTTCGCGAATCGGTTTCACCGGGACATCCCGAGTCTCGTGAAGGATCACTTCATCAACGCGGGGCGTGGGACCATCGTCGGCCTGGCGCCCTACGATCTCGCCGCATCCCTGCTTATTGCACAGGAAGCGGGATGCGTGGTTACGGACGCGTACGGCAGGAAGTTTGATGATGTTCTCCTGCTGGATACCAGTGTCGAGAACCACCGCTCGGTTATTGCCGCGGCAAACTCTGAACTCCACGACAAACTGTTCAAGTACGTCGATATGCGCGTCCAGCAGTTGGAGGCGTTGCTGCGGCGGCGCGCCGAACGCGCGGCCGCCCTCGCGGCCGCCCAAAAGCCGCGGTGATCCGGTCACGCAATCCTTGAATCTCGCGAGGAAGACGACGGCAGATGGTTGCACAGGGAAGCCGCGGAGATATCAGGCGCCGGGTCAATTCTTCTCCAAGCTGAAGCGGACGTACTTCTGCTTGTGAGCGGGCTGGGCGCCTTCCGCGAACGCCACCCAAAATTCCCTGGCCGTGTTGTGATACACAATGCTGACGAGGGTTCCGTCGACTCCGGCGGCCACGGCGATTTCCTTTGCCTTGTCGGCGTCGATGGTTCCGTAGCGCGCCTTGATTGCGTCGAAGATTATGCGATTGCCGCTTCCGTTGTGATTCTTCCAATACAGGACGTCATCCAGCTTCTCGTAGAACGGCGTCGGGTTCTCGACGGGGTGCTTCGTGCAGACCTGGTCGTCCGTGAATTGATCGAAACGGGTGTTGCTCGTGAACAGCAGCCTTGCTTTCGGGTCGGGCGCGGCGGGATCGGCGATGGCATAGTGATACTGATTCGTGCGCGTGGCCTTCTGCATGCGCTCCAAGGCTTGCTCGAGGGTCGCGTCATGATAGAGCACGTCGCGAAGCAGGACGGGGAAAGGAATGCCCTTCAAGGTCTCCGCGTCGCCGAAGTGTCCCTGGATCTCGCTGACGGCAAGGCCGTTCTCGTTCATGCCGCCGCCGCCCGCTCCGATAAGCCCGGCAAACCCGACGAGGGCGTGGCGCTTGCCGTCGGCCGGGTTGCAGATGACCACAACGGGGTAGTTCTGGAGACCGGTCGTCATGCTCCAGTCCAGGTTTCGCGTCTGGTAAAGGTCGCCGTTGACGGTTGCTTTGCCCCATGCGGAAAATAGGCTGCACCCGCTCTCCGACATGTCCGGCAACACGATCATTTTCTGCGCCAGCCGGTACGTAATCTCGGCGTGTCCGGCATCGAAACAGCCGTCGGCCATGCCGCGCAGTTCGCATTCCCATGCCATGGTGTCGAAGTAGCCGTTGTTCCACATGGCGTCGATCGCGTCGGCATACTGCTGTTCAGTATACGGGACGTCCGCGGAAAGCCCTTTCCACGCCCGAGAAATCTGGTCCGCAAGGAGCCGCCCATACCAGTATCCCATCTGGTATCGGTCGCCGGTGACTTCGAGAAGCGTAACAGCATCCTTGCCCTCACCGACGATTCGTATCGATCCCGATCCGCCGGGATTGCGATAGGGGACGATCTGCGGCACAACGCTCACCTCTGTCGTGAACTTGAGAGGGAACGCTCCGCCGCTCGGATACTCAAGCTCGACCATGAATGCCGTCCAGCCCTTCGGAGGCGGGGCGACCTCGGCCACGTAGAGGCCGTTGCCTTGATCAGTCAATGGGCTCTCTTTCCATGCCTCGCCGATGGTATCCTTGCGGAAATTACGCTCATTCGGATTCGTGGCCTGCCACAGACGCACTGCCGCGGGCGGCGTTTCGGTTTGGACTCGCAGGCTGCCGTTAGGCTCTTTCGTCCACGAGAACTTTGGACGCGGCTGGTTCTCGAGAACGGTCAAGTAGAACGTCATCAGGTTGAGGTAGGCTTCCGGCGCAAGGCCGTGATCGGTGTTGGGGACGTAGCGCAGGTATTTCTCCCCTTTGAGTGCGTCGAAATAGAAATGGGAGGAATCGGGAAGGAAGAACTGGTCGCCGGTCGACGCTATTATGTACTTGGGCATTGTGAGCCGGTCGATATACCAATACGGATCGACGATCTTCATCAGCGCGCGGAACTGCGGCGTGTGGATCCGGCTCAAGACGTTCATATCGTTATAGTCGCCGATGGCGTCGGCCCAATAGCCGTACACGTCATGGTGGTACTGCATCGAATGCTCGACGCTGAGCACGTCGATTACGGCGGGCGCAATCGCGACGACTCGCGGGTCCACGGCGGCCGTCGTCCACGTTGTCCATCCGCGTTTCGAACCGCCCGATACTAGAAATCCCTTGATGTTCGGAAACTCCTTTTGGACAGTGTCCATTGCACGCACGACGGCCTTCGTCATGGGCAGGCGCGCCGGCCATCTTGCGTCTCCCGTTAACATGAACTTGTCCCACGTATAGGCGATGAACTCATCCTCTCCTCGTCCGTTCTTGAGATACCGGGGGTCCTTTTCATCCGGGAACTTGAGGGGTTGGTTGGGGATCATCTTGACTTCGGCGACGATAGACTTGCTCATAACCGCGATCTGCACCATGGTTTCCTCGGGACCCGGCGCTTCTCCTCCGTTGCCGCCGCCGCCAATGAACATGAGGGCCTTGTCATACTTGATCTCTTTCGGCTCGATGATGATGACCCAATGCTCCCACACGTTAGGGGTGACCTCGGAGGGCGTCAACCACGTTTGCGATTTCATCAACCATGTTTTCGCGGTGTATGCGGCGTCCTCGACGGTCTTGGCCGGCTGCGGGCCATACGAGTACGTCGAATCGGGAGCGGCGACATAGTCGTCGAGGGGCGTTGCCGCCGCCACACCGCCCCAAGCTGCGATGCAGAGGGCAAGCAACAACGAGGCGGCAAGTTCGCGACGGTGAGACTTCGATATGACATGGCGATTCATGGTTTGTTCCTTTCTTACGATTGCGGATTGCGGGGGGCACAGGGCAAGGCCAGCAACTCCTTTGCGTTCAACGAGACAGTGGGTTATCGTATTGAAAATGCTGCCCGTATGCAAGACGAGGGCGACCGCCGGACTAGCGTGCCATGAATCCGCCTCCGTTTGATTTCTACAAAGAGAACCATCCTCTGGCCCCAGAGACGTATTACCGCGTCGGCGGGCCGGCGCGGCTCGCGTTATTTCCGAGGAACGCCGATGAAGCGGTCACGGCGTTCCAATGGATGCGCGCTCAGCCGGAGCGCTTCATGATCCTGGGGCGAGGGTCCAATGTCCTGATAGCGGACCACGGTTTTCCGGGTATCGTAATGCTGACAAAGGGGCTCATGGGCATCAAGGCATTGGATGAGGGCCGTTACGTCGTTGAGGCCGGTTATTCTCTCGTGACGCTTGTGTGCGAAGTTATCGTGCCGGGGAACTATGAGGGCGCGGGGGCGCTCACGGGGATACCCGGATCTGTCGGGGGCGCCGTGTTCATGAACGCGGGCACGATGCACGGAAGCACGTGCGAACTGGTCGAGTCGGTGGACCTGATCACCGCCGACGGGCCGGCCACGTTCGCGATGAACCCTTCGGCCTACGGCTATCGCTCCCAGAGCTTCTGCCGGGATCAGGATTTCATCTTGCGTGCCGTGTTCCACTTCCGCAAATCCGACAAGAACCAACGAGAGATATACGAGCATTACCTTCAGCGGCGGCTGACGAGCCAGCCACAGGGATTCTGTTGCGGCAGCGTGTTCAAGAACCCCGAGAACGATCACGCAGGACGCCTGATCGGAGCATGCGGACTGAAAGGTACCCGGCGGGGCGGGGCGATCATCAGCCCGCAACACGCGAATTTCATCATGAACGAAAATGACGCCACGTGCGACGACATCCTCTGGTTGATCGACGAGTGCAAGCGCCACGTCCGCGAGAAGTTCGGCATTGAACTGCATGAAGAGGTACGAATCATCTCCTGAAGCGGCCTCGATATGACCGCTGATGAGATTGTGGGGAGTGGGAAGGCTACCGGCAATTCCTTCTCTGTCGGGCCGGCCTGGGGCCAGACTTGCCATCGAAGCGCCGCGGGGGTATCATCCTGCAATGAGGATACGGGAGCTGATGTGGCCGCGAGATCGAGTCGAACACATCGCGAACCACGGTGTTCTTCCGCATGAAGTCGAAGAGGTTTGCTTTGGCGGGCCGCTCGTGCTTCGAGGCAAGTCGGAAGGCGAGAATCCAGTTTATTATGTGCTTGGACAGACCAACGGCGGGCGATATCTCTTCTGTGTAGTGATCCAGTTCCCCGATGCGAAGGGATATCCTGTCACGGCGCGTCCTATGACCGACAACGAACAGAGGCGATTTAGCCGGTGGAAAGGCAGATGAGCAAGATTCCGCAAATAGACTCCGTGGCGGCGTTGGCGCGATTCTGGGACACCCATGACGTGGCCGAGTTTGAAGACGAGCTTGAGGAAGTGTCAGGTCCCGTTTTCGATCGTGCGGGTCAGACCGTGATGCGAGTTCGGCTCGATCCCGAGCAAGCTGCCGCCCTTCACCGTATTGCCCGGTCCAAGGGAGTGGGCGATGCGAAGCTGATCGAGGAATGGGTTACCGAGAAGCTGCGGGTTTCGTGAACCCGTGCAGGCGGGCTGCTGAGGGATGCAAACAGGTGGCGTCGCCGTATTTCCCAAAGACAGGGACGTATCCTAGCCGCACTTGACACCGGCTTTCTCGAACAATCACTGGGAATCTAGATGCGTTTGCTACAGTTTGTGAGAAACTGTGGGCCGCGGCGTTATACATCGCTTGACACGGCCCTTTGAAGTGGTTATATTATAACCAGATGGCGTACCAAGTAAGACTGAAGAAGAAGGTTGCGCGTGCGCTGCCGGAACTGCCGAAAAACGTGCAGCAGCTTGTGTTTTTGCTCGTTGCCGATCTTCAAGCAGATGGGCCTATTCAGAAGGGTTGGCAGAGCTTCTCCTCCCTTGGCGGGGATCGATACCACTGCCATCTGACGTATCGCTACGTGGCGTGCTGGACGTGCAAGAAACATGAAATCGTAATCGAGGTGTACTATGTTGGCTCTCGTGAAAAAGCCCCATATTGAGATCTCAATCCGCGGGGAACGGCTCGAGGAGTTGATCGAGTGGATTCGGAAAAAGTACGACGTGTCTGTTGTATCCGCCGAGGATGCCGAGGAGTCTGTCCCTGTCGAGGAGACTGAGTTCTGGAAGGAAATGGAGAAGAATCGGGTTGGGAATCTCCTTGCCGGTGCGCGTCTCAAGGCCCGGCTTACTCAGACGCAACTGGCCAATAAGCTTGGAATCCAACAGAACATGGTCAGCGATTACGAGCGTGGGCGGCGCAGTCTTTCCTCTTCCATGGCCAAACGTTTCAGCGACATTCTCCATGTCAAGGAAGAGCGCCTGAGGTACGGGGACGAACGAGGGGCTGGAGACCGACGCGCGGACCGTGGAGGTGTATCGCACGCAGAAGCCCAGGTTCACAGCCATAAGCGGTTGCGCAAATTGAAGGGCAGAGTCGCCTGGGAGGGTAGCTTGGAGAAGATGAGAAGAGGCTGATTTCGTGGTACTATGTGCTCAGAGCTTGTGAAACAATCCCAAAATGGCGTCATTCCCGCGAAAGCGGGAATCCAGAGTACACACGCCGGCCCGCGACATCCGCACTGGATTCCCGCTTTCGCGGGAATGACGCCATTCCAGGGCCGCTGAGTGAATGGGCGTATTGTGACGGCATTTCTTCACAACCTCTCACGCGAAATCGGATGTGGCGGAATCATGAACAGGAGAGCATCGCTATGGAAATAAAGGAACTGCTGGAGTTGGTGGCAAAGAAAGGAGCTTCGGATCTTCTTATTACGGCCGATGCTTCGCCGATGCTTCGCGTTAACGGGGAACTGCAGCCCACGGATTACGGTCGCATGACGCCGGAGCAGACGCAACAGCTCATCTTCAGTTTTCTGTCGAAGGAGCAGCGGATTCAGTTCGAGGCCGCGAAGGAGTTGGACTTCTCGCTGGCGCTTGGCCGGAGGCACCGTTTTCGCGTGAACGTCTATCTGCAGAAACAAGCGATGACCGCGGCGTTGCGTCCCATTCCCGAGGAGATACCCACTCTGCGCGAACTGGGTCTGCCGGAAGAAATGGAGAAGCTCGCGGCCGTGAAGCAGGGATTGGTCTTGGTGACTGGGCCGACGGGCCACGGGAAGACGACGACCCAGGCGGCCATCATCGGCCAGATCAACAACACGCGCGCGTGCCACATTATCACCGTTGAAGATCCTATCGAGTACGTTCACTACCACAAGAAAAGCATCGTGGATCAGCGCGAGGTCGGGGGCGACACGCACAACTTCGGCAACGCCCTCAAGTTCGTGCTTAGGCAAAGTCCCGACGTGATCCTCATCGGCGAGATGCGCGACCTGGAGACGATTCAGGCGGCGTTGCGGGCGGCGGAGACGGGTCACTTGGTTCTGGCGACGTTGCACACGAACGATGCCGTCCAGACGGTAGATCGGATCATCGACGTGTTCCCCGGCGATCAACAGCAGCAGATACGGTTCCAGTTGTCCATGTCGCTGCTGGCGATCATCTCGCAGCGGCTGTTGCCGCGGGAGGACGGGAAGGGCCGGGTCCTGGCGTTCGAGTTCCTGAAGAACAACACGGCAATCGCTAACCTGATCCGCGAAGGCAAGACGCATCAGGTCTACAGCGTCCTCGAGACGAATACGAAGGAAGGCATGGTGACCATGGATCGGTCCATTAAGGACCTGTACATGAAGGGTATCATCACGCACGACGAAGCCCTCGCGCACGTGCGGAATCCGAAGGCCCTGGGCAGCAGGTAGCCGAGGGTTCTACTTGAGGAGCTTCCTGCCTTCGGACGACTTGATGCCGGAGATGATTCGCTCGAAACCTTCTTCATTGCTGCACGCCGAAATCGCTTCTTCTTTTGTGACAAGCCCCTGCTGATATAGCTCCACGGCGTGCTGGTCGAAGCTCTTCATTTCACTGTCAACCTCGATGATGCTGTAGAGCTTGCTGATTTCGCCTTCAAGGATGGCGTCGCGTACGATCGGTTTCCCGCCGAGCAGAATCTCGACGCAGGGGATGCGGCCCCCTCCCTTTCGCCTGAGCAGGCGCTGGCACACCACGCCTTTAAGCGAATAGGCCAACTCCTGACGGATCAAGTCGCGTTCGGCCTGCGGGAAATAGCTTATGACGCGGTTCACGGTATCCACGGCCGTCATCGTGTGCAGCGTGCTGAACACGAGGTGGCCGGTCTCGGCGGCGCTGACGGCGGCGCGGATCGTGTCCATATCGCGCATTTCGCCCACGAGGATCACGTCCGGGTCCTCACGCAGCGAGCCGCGGAGCGCATTGGCGTATGAAAACGTGTCGCGCCCCACCTGCCGCTGCGAGATAATGCTCTTCTTATCGCGGTAGACGTACTCGATGGGGTCCTCGACGGTGATAATGTGTGCGTGGCGCTTGCCGTTGACGTAATCCACCATGGATGCCAGCGTGGTGGTTTTTCCGCTGCCGGTGATGCCGCACACGAGGAATAGGCCGCGATGTGCGTCGGCGATGTTCCGCACGACCATCGGGATGTTTAGCTGTTCGAATGGGACGGGTTCTTCGGGAATGAGTCGGATGGCGATCCCTATCGCGTTCATCTTGAAATAGCCGCTGACGCGGAGATAGCCGACGCCGGCGCTGTGGAACTGCCAACTGGTTTCACGTTCCGCGATGAGTTTGTCGAGTTCCGCTTGGTCGCCGAGCTGGAGGGCGATCTCCTCCATGTCCGCGGCGGTGAGGGAGGGCATGTCCATGGCGACAAGGTCATTGTCAATTCGGATATAAGGAGGGGTCCCGGCGCGCAGATGGAGGTCCGACGCGTTCCGCTCTCTCATCTGCTCGACCATAAGGTTGACGTTGAAGCCCTGCTCCGAATACTTGGTCACGGCGAGGCTCCACGACTCGGAACGGACCGATCTGGCCGCAAACTTCTCGATCAGGGAATCCACGGGCGCGAGTTGCGGGAGGTGGCGCCATTCGAACGGCGGCAGGGTTACCGAACAGGTCCCGTTTTCCGCTTGAAGGTGGACGGCGAAGCTGAATGCCTTGCTGGCTTCGACTAGCTCCGCGTGATCTACGCCGGACTTAAGGCCAAATACGATGCGAAGGGAATCCACCCGCTTCGAGAGGTTGACGGCCTTGGCGAACATCTCGCAGCCGCGCGCCTTGAGGTGCGCCTCCTCCGCCAGACCTGATTGGCGGACCAACTCCGTAATCCCAATTCGAAAGATGTCCAAGATAGTGTCGGTGGACTTACTGCCGATGAACATGGCTGACCTTCCTGCGTGTAGCTAGGCTGGATACGAGGGCACTCCGGAACCCGCGGATACTTTGTGATACAACCCGGAATAAGTGATTTTAGCATACGCGGGAGCGGGGATCAAAAGGCAAGACGGTCACGCGTCGCGGATGAGACCGGCAATGGTGCATTCGCCGGGGCCGCCGGAATGGGCTGTAAGCCGGTGCATGGCCTCCTTGAAGGCCGGGTCCTGACGCAGTGCGGAAGGGTCCTTGCCGGACTCGCGGAGGCAGGCGATCACATCGGCCACGGTGATCTTGTCGACGGAACGGCCCGGCTGATACGTGGGGGGCTTTGAGGCGGATTGGACTACGAGATGGCCCTCTTCGAACTGCCGAAGGATCTCATTGAGCAGCCGCAGGGGCACGTTCCATTCCTCGGCGGCCTCGTCGGCCTGAAGCCCGGGAAGGCCGGCATCAAAACGTTTGCACATCTCGAGCATGGCCCATATGGCGGTGGCTTCCCTGTATGCGTAGGGTGCGTCCTGAGCGAGGCGTTCCATAGCGAAGGTTTTTTCGTTCTGGTAGGCGAACGCGATCTCGGCGCCCAGCAGCAGGACGAGCCAGCTCAAGTACAGCCACATGAGGAACACAGGGACCTGTGCGAAGGTGGAATAGAGAAGGCCGTAGTTCGACAGGCCGAACTGGAACTTAACGTACGCAAGCGACAACAAGCACCACATGGTTCCCGCAACGACCGCGGCGAAAAGTGCATACCGAAACCGGACGCGCGTGTTTGGCACGTAGAAGTACAACGCCGTGAATATGAGCCAGCTCAAGGCGTACTGAATGCCCTGAAGGGCGAACCCAAACCGGCCCAGCCGCTCGCTGATGATCGAGTGCTCGAGCGCCGTCGTGACGGTAAGGACGCCGGCGGCGAGAAACGGCAGCAACAACAGGATCATGATGTAGTCGCTGAATATCCGATACCAAGAGCGGCCCCGGCCGACGCCCCAGATCGTGTTGAAGGAGTTCTCGATGTTCATCATGAGTCCGAAGACGGTCGTGAGTACGAAGATCAGACCAGCCAGCGTGAGCGTGCGCGGGTTCGACCCTCGTTGCGCCTGTTCGAGGACGAACGTGACGGGGTTCTTCAGTCCCTGGCCGCCGGAAGCAACACGATCCTTTTCGAACCCGCGAAACAGGAAGGCGACGAGCTGATTCCGCAGCTCCTCGTTCTTCCGGTCTTCCGCGGAAGGCGTGGCGGAAGCGCCGGCGGCAAGCGCTTCACTTTCGGCGTCAAGCGATGGACGCGATATCGGCGCGGTAACCGGCGTGAGCAGGTCCGCGATGGCTCCTCCGACGTTAAACGTCTGGATGATGAAAAACATGATGGCCAGGAACGGGACAATAGCGAGCATGGTGGCGAACGTCAGGGATGAAGCACGCAGGAGCAGGTCGTCGCGAAACAGTCCCTGAACCAATAGAATCGCAACGCGGATGTGCTTGATGATGAGACCGTGCGGGGTCTCCTCGCCGGGACGGCCAATGCGCCAAATGTCGTGGGCGGCAAACCGGCGTCCCCGCTCGAGCGCCTCGACCGTCTGCTGGAAGATGCGGATCATAGCCCCTATGCTACACGCAAGGTCCGGCCTCTGACAAGCGAGGCGTCAACGAACGCCCGAGGAACCGCGCAACCGCGGCCGCCCACACACGTGAACTTAGATTCGACAGTCAAGTTTGAAGGTGCTTCCCGAAATGGTGGACGGCGTGGACTTTGTGGACGATGTGGACACAAAAAAGGATCACGTGCAGGGTTGCGTCCACCTTGTCCACAACGTCCACTTTGTCCACTGCTTGGACAACCCCAACTGGCTTCAATTGCCGAATCTAGGGTGAACGTTGCACCAGGTTCTTGCGCTTCGACACTAGACCGGTTCATACTATTAGTTCAACTGATTCGTTTTACGGTACTGATAATCCATGCTAATGGGACTCGACATAGACCGCTTGAGGGCGTTCCGGGCGGTTGCCGCGGAGAAGAACTTCTCCCGTGCCGCGGAGAAACTGTTCAGAACGCAGTCGGCCGTCAGCCAGGCGATCCGATTGCTGGAGAGGGAAGTCGGCGAGACGCTGTTCAACCGGTTGGGGCGGACCGTGGAGTTGACGCCGGCCGGCCGGATTCTGCTCGAACACGCGGAAGACGCATTTGCCGCCATCGAGCGGGGCCGGGCGCGCATTCAGGCGCTGAAGGAACTCAAAGAAGGCGAACTGACCGTTGCCGCGAGCGATACGACAACGTGCTACATGCTGCCCAAGACGCTCGCGGCATTTCGGCGGCGCTATCCCGGCGTCGAGGTCCGCATTCTCAACCGGCCCTCGCCCGTCGCGGCGGCGCAGGTCGCCGCGCACGATGCCGATATCGGGATCGTCACGCTCCCAATGGAGCACCCGAAACTCGACGCCGAATCGTTGCAGGTCCGCGAGGATGTGGCGATCTGCGCCGCCGGACATCCACTGTCGCGGCGGAAAAAGGCGGCGCTCGCGGATCTTCTCGCGTATCCGTTGATCCTGTTAGATCGCGGATCCAACACCCGAAGTTTTATCGACCGCCGGATCGCCGCCATAGGGGGTGCGCCCCGCATTGCCATGGAAGCGGGAAGCATAGAGGTCATCAAGAAACTCGTCGAACTGGATTTCGGCGTTTCGATTGTGCCGAGGATCTCGGTACAGCAGGAAGTCCATCACCGCGCGTTGACGACGTTGCGCATCTTCGCCAAGAAGGATTGGCGCGTGATGGGGCTCGTCTACCCGAAAAGGGGCATCAGCAACGTCGCTGCCGAGGCCTTCGTGGACCTGCTGAGGAAGAACCTCG
Organism: uncultured Nitrospiraceae bacterium; assembly: GCA_964587655.1. Lineage (GTDB taxonomy): Bacteria > Hydrogenedentota > Hydrogenedentia > Hydrogenedentales > SLHB01 > CAZPMT01. Next base: position 7,094 of record CAZPMT010000060.1, on the reverse strand, counting down.
CGAGTCGCGCTTTCTGAATTACTGTCGCCATGTTCTTGCACGCCTTTTCCACAAACTGGATGCAGGCGGGGGGGCGGATTCGGGGACGGCGTCGCCCGGGAACGCCTGCGGTCCTATTCGGACGCTCGCCACGGCAAGATGGGCCACAGCACAACAGTACCGTCGTTGCTCGCGGAAGCCATTTGGCCGTCGTCGCCACGCAACGCCAAGGCATTCACATCCTGCTTGTGCCGCTCCAGGAACATGACTTGCTGTCCTGTTTCGACGTCCCAGAACCAGATTGCTGCGTCTTTCCCGGCCGTGATCAGGCGGCGGCCATCGTGTGAGAATACTGCCGCTTTCACGTAGGATTTGTGCCCCTTGAATGTTCGAACTTCGCGCCGTTGCGCGACATCCCACATCGTCACGCGTCCTAAGTCGCCGGCAGCGACGAGCCATTTGCCGTCCGGGCTAAAGGCCAGCGCGCCGATCCGTCGATTCCCCTTGGGAGCAAGTTCGCCGGCCTGCCGAAGATCCTCGGGAAGGAGTTCACCGTCCAGTTGGCCATCGGACACTCTGTAGAGGCGGACGGGCCCGTCCATACCGCCCGTGGCAACAAGCCGCCCCACGGGGTCGAACGCTATGGCATCGAGGCGGTCCGGGCTGTCGTTCAGAAGCGCTCGGCGTTCACCCGTGGCGGCGTCCCACAGGATGGCATCGTTTTGCCAACTCGCTGTGGCCAAAACCGACCCGTCAGGACTCACCGCTACGCTGCCGCAAGCCTTGGAGTGTTTGGAGAAGGTGCGAAGGCATTGACCGGTGGCTACGTCAAAGATGGAAGCCGTCCCGTCCTCATTGCCCGCCGCGATGCGCGTTCCATCCGAAAAGAAAGCCACGCCAAGAACAGGGCCATGGCCGGTCCTGATCTCGCGTCGAATACTGTTGTCACGGGTGTCCCACAAAATGACGCGATCATCGTCGAGATTGCGCCACGACCCGCCGCCGCTGGCCAGGAGAGCGCCATCGGGACTAAACGCTACGGTGTTGACAGGGGCATTATGGGCGGCCAGCGTCTGCCGCTGCTTGAGGGGAATGACGGGACGTATGACGGCAGCCATACGTTCCGTGCTCGAATCGATGTGCGTCATGAATTCCGAACCATCCGGGCTCGGCGCAACAAATCCGAGGGGGCTGGAGAACCCATCGTGCTTCGCCACCTCTTTCCCCGTTTCCGCATCCCAGACCCGAATGGTTCTGTCTGCGCTGGCTGTGAGTATTCGACGGCCTCCGGGGAGAAAGCAGGCTCCTGAAATGGCGGCTTCGTGCCCCTCGAGCCGGCGCAGTTCCGCGCCCGAACCTGCATCCCACAATATCCCCTTGCCATCGGCGCCGGCCGACAGCAAGACTGCACTATCCGGACTGAACACGACGTAACGCGTTGATGGAGCGTGAACGGGGCCCGTGTGCCAGGCGGCGTCCGTGTCCAGAGTCCAGACCCATACGCTTCCATCGTTAATTCCCGCCGCCACTTGGCGACCGTTGTCTGAGAAGGCAAGTTGAATGATATGCGTGGGAAGCTTGGGAAATGTGCGCATGACGTTTCCGGACAACGGGTCATATAACGTGACCACTTCACCATCTTGCGTGGCTGCGGCAAGAATCTTGCTGTCCGGAGACATCGCCGGGGCATATCCGCGCACCTCTCGCAACAAGGCATAGTCACGCGTGTCGTAGATGTAGGTACGTTCCAACCACGTTGTCAGTACCAGTAGTGTTCCATCGGCGCTCCAGACCGCGCGACAAAAGGACTCATCCGGAGGACAGATCTCGTACGACTTCTGGCCAGTGGGCGCGTCCCAGATGAGAGCATTGCCGTTGTGCACGCAGGTGACGATCTTGGTTCCGTCGGGACTGTATAGGGCGATCTCCACGTAATCCCTGTGCCGCAAGATCATACGCTCCGGATGGCACATGCCTCCTACGAGCCCCCATTCCAGTCCCCTGTACGTTTCCGGCGCTCGGGCCAGCGCATCTTCCGCTTCTTCAAGACGGCCATTGTCCACAGCGTTGTACGCGAGGTTGATTGATGATTGATACAGGGCTCTTTCCGTCTGTGCCTGCTCGCGAACCATTCCGGCAACGCCCAGCGCGCCTGTCACGAGAATCGCCAAGAATGCGGCGGCCGCACCTGATATGGCCTTTGCATGCCGGCGTACGAAACGGCGCACAAGGTCGCCCGTCTTGTACTGGTACGCGCCGACGAGAGCGCCCGTTTGGAACCGCTGAATTTCCTCGGCGAGTTCCTTTGCAGAACTGTAACGCCCCCGGGGATCCTTTCGCATGGCGCGTACACAGATAGCCGCCAATTCCACGGGGGCTTCGGGCTCGATGGATTCCACGGACGGAGGTTCCTGGGTAAGAACGCGGTTCATCACCTGGCTCGCGCTACCCCCCTGGAATGGCGGCCTCCCCGTCAGGATCTCGTACAGCACGACTCCCAGTGAATACACGTCCGATGCCTCGCCAACATTTCCCAAGTCGCCAAGGGCCTGTTCCGGCGACATATACTGGGGCGTCCCGAGATACTGGCCCGTCTTCGTGAGTCCGGCCTCATCGGAATCGGAGACGCCATTATCCGCGGCCTCTTCGGCGGCAACCGGAGGCTGCGCATCCCCTCTTGGCTTGGCCAGCCCCCAATCAATAACGATAGTCTCGCCGAACTGCCCGATCATGACGTTCGAAGGCTTGATGTCGCGATGTATGACCCCCTTGCTATGCGCAAACGCGATGGCTTGGCACAGATCCAGGAAATGGGATAGCAATCCCAGGCGACTGCGCAACGACCCGGCTTGTTCAATGGCCTGCCTGATCGTCCGGCCTGGCACCAGCTTCATCGTGTAGTAGGGCCGGCCATCTTCCCTCCGCCCGAGTTCATATACGGGCACGATTGACGGGTGCTCGAGTTGGCAGGTGATGCGAGCCTCACGTAAGAACCGTGCATACCGTGCGCCAATATCCAGAGGGGTGTACTCTGGGCTAAGGGTAGTCTCGCCCGATGAGCCTGCGTGGAAAAGCTCCTTTAGCGCGACATCGCGGCCCATGTCCATATCGTGGACGAGCAGAACTCGGCCCATGCCGCCTCTGGCGTACTCACGAATCTGCCGGTACCGGCCGGGGGTCTCGTCCGTGACGCGGGAGGCATCCAAGTCCACACCCCGCCCCTCAGCCGTGAGACGCCCGCCGGGGTTCGTGGCTTGTTCGTGAACACCCTTCGCAGGGTCTCTTCGTTTCGGAGCTTCCCCGCAGGCTTCTTCTATTTTCGGCGTATTCGCATCCATATTGTACCCACGGAGCGATTTTAGCCGCTCGTCGTGATTAACGCAACGCCACTCCCCGACGCGACAATTGCCAACTTGGAATTTTGAGTAGAAGTGTGTAGCCTGACGCCATGGCTCGGGTTCAGCTTGACATAGAAGATCCCGCGAACCGCATGACGTTGCGCGCTCTCCTGCTGGCCGAGGGCCACGAGGTGGTGCGGGACGGCGCAGAAGTCCTCTTTACGGATATGCCAGCGGAAACGGGCGCACACGCCCGAGAATTCCCTCGCATACTACTTGCGCGAGCGAGTGACATCCCGAAGGCAACCGATGCAATGCGGGAAGGCGCGTTCGGATACATCCTAGTGCCGTTCCAGCCCGGGGAAGCCGGCATCATGATCAAGCGTGCGCTTGAATGGCGTGACGCTGCATCACACCCGGCCGGGGAATCGCCTTCCGACGGCGATCCGGCGCCGCTGCGCATCGAGGACGCGGAGACGCGCGTGATCCTCGCGACGCTGCGGCGGTGCAAGAACAACCAGACCGAGGCTGCGCGGCTCCTCGGGATTGGCCGTAACACACTGTGGCGGAAACTGAAACGCATACGCGCGAGAGAATCGCAACCATAAGGCCAAGGGGTGGACAAGGGGTTGCAACCCCTTGTCCGTCCAATGAGGCGCGCACGCGGAAGCAACGGCGCTGCGGAGCGCGTATCACTCCATAATCTTGTCGAACGCTTCCACCGAGACCGCGGGATAGGAGGCAAAAGCGATGCCGATCTTCCTGCTCAGAGTCGCGCTCAACTTCATGACCTCCTCGACGCCGGGCATCTCGACGATGATCACAAGGTCCACGTCACCCAGCAGGGCGTGAATGGACTTGATCTTCCCCCCCGCCTTCTCCACGAGTTTCGACACTTCCTTGGTGCGTTTCGCGGAGACATTGTCCAAAGCTTCCTCCGAGTATGTGCCGAACATGAAGAACGTTGCCATGACTCTTCCTCCTCTGGCGGCGCAATAGCCGCCGGTTTCTCCGAGACACATGGCCTGCGCCAAACAGGCCCATGTGATCATACGAGGAAGACCGGGAGAAGTCCAGCGGCTGTGAGACAGCAGTGAAGAGTCATTCCGCCCCGGAAGAGTTTGCGTCTCAGCTCCTTCTACCCACACGCTCAAGGAAAGGCCCCAAATAATGGCTCATCCGGTTCTTGGGCGTATTCTTGCTGAGAGGTTGTCCATTGCCAAGTTGCAAAGAGGCGGCTGCGCAACTAGAATATGAGGCGGAAGCTCACGGTCGCATCCGTGCGTTCTGCGGAGGGAGCATCGGTAAAGGACCGTGGGCGGCCCTCGTGCAGCAACCTTAGATAGGAGATGGTAGAGATGGCACTAATCGATTTCGGCGGCGTCAAAGAAGAAGTCATCATGCGGAAAGAGTTTCCGATGTCGAAGGCGCGCCGCGTTCTGAAGGGTGAGACGATCGCCGTTATCGGCTACGGCGTGCAGGGTCCCGCCCAGGGCCTGAACATGCGCGACAACGGCCTCAACGTGATCGTGGGCCAATCGAAGGCCTTCATGCGGGACTGGAATCGCGCAGTGAAAGACGGCTGGGTGCCGGGGAAAACCCTGTTCGACCTGGAAGAGGCTGCGAAGCGCGGCACGATCATCCAGATGCTCGTGTCGGATGCGGCGCAGAAGGCCATCTGGCCCGCCATCAAGAAATGCCTCAATCCCGGCGACGCGCTGTATTTCTCGCACGGTTTCTCGATCGTATATAAAGACCAAACCAAAGTTATCCCGCCGAAGAACGTCGACGTCATCATGGTCGCCCCGAAAGGCTCGGGCACCTCGGTCCGGCGCAACTTCCTCTCCGGGGCGGGCATCAACTCGAGCTTCGCCGTGTTCCAGGATGCGACCGGACGTGCGTATGAACGGTGCATCGCGCTGGGCGTCGGCGTCGGTTCGGGATACCTCTTCCCGACCACGTTCGAGAACGAGGTTTACAGTGACTTGACGGGCGAACGCGGCGTATTGATGGGCGCCCTCGCCGGAATCATGGAAGCGCAGTATGCGGTGCTGCGGGCGCACGGCCACACGCCCAGCGAGGCGTTCAACGAGACCGTCGAGGAACTGACGCAGAGCCTTATCCGGCTTGTCGACGAGAACGGGATGGACTGGATGTACGCCAATTGTTCGGCGACAGCGCAGCGCGGCGCTTTGGACTGGAAACCTAGGTTCAAGCAGGCCGTCCTGCCCCTTTTCAAGGATCTGTACAAGCGGGTAAAAGACGGCGTGGAAACTCGCCGGGTCATCACAACCTGCGGTAAACCCGATTACCAGCAGCAACTCACCAAGGAGCTTAGGGAGATCGGCGAATCGGAGATGTGGCTCGCGGGGAAGGCGGTCCGCGCGCTTCGTCCGAAAGAACCGGCAAAGGAAATAACGAAGTCCACGAAGGGTATTGAGGGTCGAAAGACGGGCTAACGCCAAAGGAGTTGAATCTGTCTCCCGGCACGGACTGCCATCGCACGCCCGAGCAAGACGCGCGGCCACGCATCTCATTCATCATTAGGACCCAGAGAGTTCCGGATTCGTACGTTGTGCCGTGTGCGTTCATCGTTTGTACGCGCATCTGGAAGCAAATGTTCGGGCTTATGCCGCGGCGGCAGGAACACAGTCGATGACGTTGGACGAGTTTCAACCGATTCCACTGACCCAAATGGGTCCGGTGGACGGTGGCAACTTCGAGTATCATTGGGCGGGCGATTTCACCGAAGCGTATCTCCTTTCGGACGTAGGCAGGAAACGCAAACGGAACGAGGATACGTGCGCCTTCTGTATGCCCGAAGATCGGGAATTGTTTGAAAAACGGGGCATGCTGTTCGCCGTCGCGGACGGCATGGGCGGCGCCAGCGCCGGGGACTTCGCCAGCCATCTCGCCGTGAGCGTCATTCTCGACGATTACTACCGTGGACACGCATCGACCACACCTGACGGCCTTCAGAACGCCATCGAGGAAGCCAACCGGATTGTGTTCGCCGAATCGGAGATGAGCGCGGAGCGGCGCGGGATGGGCACGACGGTTTCGCTGCTGCTTGTGCGCGGGGACTGCGCCTACATCGCGCAAGTCGGCGACAGCCGCGTTTACGTCGCCCGGGAAAACGAACGTCTCTTTCAGATCACGGCCGACCACTCGCTTGTGGCCGAGCAGGTGCGGAACGGGTTCCTTAGCGCCGAGGAAGCGCGGAATCATTCCCTCAAGAACCTTATCACGCGCGCCGTCGGCATCAAGACGAGCGTCAAAGTGGATCTTTTCGCTTTCCGGCTTCGGCAACATGATACCTTGCTGCTGTGCTCGGACGGCTTATCGAATCAGGTGAATGACGATGAGATCGCCGGCCTTATGGCTTCGGAAAACATCAAAGTAGCAGGACGGCGTCTCGTCGGCCACGCGCTCAACGAAGGCGGTTCGGATAACATCACGTCCGTTCTCCTCCGCATCACGCAGCCCCCACCCCCCTGCCAGTTCGACCCGGGCGTGCAAGAGGCGTTAATCCCGCCCTCGGGCCTGCTGCAGAAGTTCTGGCGCTTTATGAAGAGCTAGGCAACGATGCTTGAGATCTCAAAGCCCGTGAAAAAATCACAACCCTACTCCGTAACGCAGGCATCTTGCCTGCAAACCCGCAGGATTTTGGCACAAGCACTGCAGGCAAGATGCCTGCATTACGATGACTTCCAATTCTTTCACAACCTCTCAGAGCCTGTGAACTTTTCAGTTTCTTGCGTTGAAACGTTCATAAAA
>CAZPMT010000059.1:30382-31380 GCA_964587655.1 uncultured Nitrospiraceae bacterium | reverse complement strand
AGGGCCGCTGAGTGAATGGGCGTATTGTGACGGCATTTCTTCACAACCTCTTTGGCGAAACGCGGGAACATACGGTTCCCTTCACTGCCGAGTTCCAAACATCACAAAATATGACCATCGGCGTAAGGATAGGAATTTTCCATACTACTTCTCACTTCTGTGTGGAACTCCTTCCCTAACGCGACAGCCTGACTGCCAAATTCACAGGTTATTATACCCTTAGCCTATTATCTTTGCAAACCACAGCGAATTACTGACCAATTGGCAACCGCCGTAAACACAACGCGAACAGCATCTTACGATTTCTTGGAGGGTGTTGGACGAGGGGCAATCGAACTCAGAAGGGGTCTGCAACAGCGACAGTCGTCAAGCAGAAGACGCACCTTTCGCCGTATTGGCGAGGTGTCATTACGGGAATCGCACTTCCAGCGTCTGTCCTTCGCGAAGAATCGTTCTTGTCAGGCTTGCGCCTCGACACGGGAACGCTAGTGTTCCCGTATTCGGAAGCGCTTGCGTAAGGGCAGAATCAGACCCTTGGCGAGAACCGAACATGAGAAGGTTAATCCACGCACGGTTAATCACCTTCGCCTCCGTGCCCTGATCTGCAAAGAACAGCACCCACAGTTGCTCGGCCCGTGGTATAATCCGTCTGAAACCGTGTCGATAGGGCGAGCCGCGCATATGGGTGAGGACATCGGAAGGGTGTGGGTTTCAAGCGAGGTATGTCCAGCCCGCGTTAATCGCGTTGCTTTCCAAGCGCACTGCTGTCCGGCCTAACTGTGATCACCGTCCAAAAACCGAAGATGAAGTTCAACAATGCAAGGAGAAGCATGAGATGAACGGATCCAGGAGAAGGGTAGTCCGACCGGCGAGCATACTATTGACCGTGGCGCTAAGCGCGTTCCTGATTGTCCTGACGGGCTGTCCGGATCGCATCGCGCCTGGTCCGGTGTCGAGTTTCATTGCCACGCCCGGTGAAAACCAAGTTGTGCTGGCGT
>CAZPMT010000059.1:0-30282 GCA_964587655.1 uncultured Nitrospiraceae bacterium | reverse complement strand
CAGGTTACACGGATACGACGGCGGTGAACGGCACGACGTATTACTACGCGGCGTTTGCCTATGACGATTCCGAGAACTACTCCTCGGGAGTTACGGCTGGCCCGGCGACGCCTGCGGATAGCACCCCGCCCGGTCCGGTGTCGAGTTTCATTGCCACGCCCGGTGAAAACCAAGTTGTGCTGGCGTGGACCAACCCGGCCGACGGCGATCTTGCGGGGGTTAAGATTCAGCGAAAGGTTGGGAGTGCTCCGACGTCGAAGGACGATGGGACGGAGGTGTTCAAGGGTGCGGGAACAGGTTACACGGATACGACGGCGGTGAACGGCACGACGTATTACTACGCGGCGTTCGCCTATGACGATTCCGAGAACTACTCGGCGGGTGTTACGGCCGGCCCGGCGACGCCTACGGTTGCCAGCGCCATCGCGGAGGTCCTGAACTCGTTCGGCACGTTGCATGCGGAGTTGGTGGGGCCTGATCCGTTGCCGGACCCGGAGCGACTGGCGCTCGAAGCCGCTCTGGCGGGTGCCGAGTCGCTGTACCGCCAGGGGATGGGCTGCGAGGCGGGAGCACTGCTCGCGAGCGACTTCCTGTCGAAGGCGCAGGAGTCCCGTGCGGGGGCGGATATCCCGATCGCGGAGCGGTTGTACAACATGGGCCGGATGCTTCGCTTTGACATTCTGGGATCGATTCTCCTGAAAGCGGAATGCGAAGGCGCGGCGCGGATCGGTTTGCCCGCGGATGCGGAGGCCAACAATCCCGCGAACGACGCGTCTCAGATTATAAGCAGCGCGGTTTTCGGCGAACCACGGACGGCCACTGTCAAGAATCCCGATACCGGCGAGGTGTTCACGCAGCTTCACTTGCCGGAGGCGGAAACCGACATGGGCGAGCCAGGCGAACCGGCGATTCCAGTCATACGGCGGTTGGTGGCGATACCGCTTGACGCCACCTTTGAATTGGTGACGAAGGAGCCGGTCGCGGCTGAGACGATCGCCTGCAACCTGGTGCCGGCGCAACCGCAGCCCGTGGACGACAAGCCGCCTGATGAGGTTTTCGGTAACCTCCCGTTCGAAAAGAATGAGGACCTATATCAAAGCGACGCGCTTTACCCGTCGGAAATCGTGCGGGCGAATGAGATCGGCGAAGGGCGCGACGTGCGGTTCCTTCTGCTCGAAATCGCCGGGGGCCAGTACAACCCGAAGTCCGATACCTTGACGCTCTTCAAGGAGGTACCCGTCGAGGTGCGCTTCTCGAGGGGGAAGTATTTCGGGACCGAACAAGGCGATTCGCCTTTTGAGCGTTCGACGGGAATATACTCGAACGCGCTCCTGAACAGCGTGCTGTTCACGAAGATTGAGTATCTGAAGCCTTGGCCGGGCATCTTTGAGTTGTACGGCGAGGAACTGCTGATCCTGACGCATCCCACCTTTAGTGCCGCGGCGGAAAAACTGGCCGCGTGGAAGCGTGAAAAGGGCATCACGACGCGTATCTTTGAATGTGGAACCGGGTCCGGCGTCATCGGACGGCAGACGCGGGATGAGATCGACACGTTCATCCACAACCATTACAGTTCCACGTGGATCCGCCCGGCGTACATTCTTCTGTTCGGCGATGCGGAGCACATCTCTCCGTTCTACATGAACAATATCGGCACTGACTGGCCCTATGCGGTATTGGGCAATCCCGCGGTCGATTCGGTTCCCGACTTTGCGGTGGGGCGCATTCCGGTCGATACCATCGATCAGGCCAACGTGGTCGTCGACAAGATCATCGCCTATGAGAAGAACCCGCCGACCAGCGCCAACTTTTACAAGAAGGCGGCGATTGCCTCGCAGTTCCAGTGCTGCCGCACCGATGTGTCATGGTCCGGCACCGACCAGCGCACGTTTATCGAGGTCTCCGAGTTCGCACGCAACGTAATGGCCGGGAACGGCAAGACGGTCGACCGCATCTATACGAGGACCGGACCGTCGACGACCCCTGCGCGGTATTACGACGGGACGTTCCTGCCGTCGGCGCTTGGTTCAGGGAGTGGTTTCGCGTGGGACGGCGACACGGCGGACATCACGGCCGCGTTCAACGAGGGGCGGTTCCTGATTATCCACCGCGACCATGGATGGGAAGACGGCTGGTCGCATCCTGATTTCGAGAGCGCCCACGTGAACGCCGTCACGAACGGCGACCTGACGCCGGTGATATTTAGCGTGAACTGCGCCAGCGGATACTTCGACAACGAAACGGCGCCTGGCGGTAGCGCCGCAGGCGTTTACTTCGTCGAATACGCTCTTCGCAAAGCCGGCGGCGGCGCCGTGGGCGTGTTGGGCGACACCCGCAACAGCCCTAGCTGGCCGAACACGGCGTTGATGAAGGGTTTTATCGACGCGATGTGGCCGAGCGCCATAGGGTCGTTCGGCGGGAGCTCGAGCAAGCGCCGTCTCGGCGACATGCTTAATCACGGCAAGCTGTTCATGTGGTCGCAGATCGGCGTTGCCAGCGCGGGAGTAGCGGCGAGCAGTGCGCGCGATGAACTGTACCTGTGGCACTGCTTCGGCGACCCGACGCTCGAGATCTGGCTAAACGCCCCACTGCGCGTGTTGCCGGCGTGGCTTCTCTCCGTTGAGATTCTGAAACAAGCGGTGCTTGTAGGCTACGAGACGAACGGCGCGGTCATCACTGCCTATCAAGACGATCCTAGGATCCCCGGACTGCAACGGATCATCGGGCGCGGCGAGGTCAAAGACGGATTGGCGGAACTCAAGATTGTCCAAGATCCGCTCGACGGGTATCCCATCAACTACGCGGCGAACTTAGAGGGCGCCGTTAGTGAAGCTCCGTCGCTCGGACGCTAAGCCGCCTGTTGACGCGGAGTGATTGAGGTAGACCCGTGGGTCGCGGAAGCGGCCCACGGGTTGTTCATTGTGCGGTGGTAATCGCGGGTAATCGGGGACGGTCACCTATTCCTCCAGACGACGATGTCGCAGCGGCCACGGAGGATGCCTGTGGTTGGACGGAGATGATGCAGCAAAGGGCTTGCGCTGCGTTGCGATACAGTGTATCTTCAATGTCATGTATGCGTCTCAAAGAAGGATGAGGCCGTGGACGAGAGAATACAGGTCCACCCGCAGGTCTGCCACGGGAAACCGGTCATCCGCGGCACTCGAGTGTTCGTCTCCACCATTCTGGGCGCGCTTGCCGGAGGGGATTCCATCGGAGAAGCCCTGGGTCTTGAAGGCTGAAGCGTGAAGTCGGAAGGGATGAAATGACAAGAAGGCCGATGCGGGTATATGCGGATACTTCGGTGTTCGGCGGTGTGTTTGACGTTGAGTTTGAGCGCGCAAGCCTGGAACTGATTGATCAGGCGCGTCGCGAGAAATGCAGGGTCGTGGTGTCCAGCCTTGTAATTGACGAGTTGATGGGCGCACCCGGCCCGGTGAAGGCCATGTTTGACGAACTACGTCGTCTGGTTGAAGTCGTAGGCGTGACGGAGCAGGCGATTGAGTTGCAACGGGCCTATCTGGACGCGGGCATCGTGGGGCCGAAGCGGTTCGCGGATGCACTTCACGTGGCCGTGGCGACGGTCTCGGAGTGCCGGGCCATTGTGAGTTGGAATTTCAAACATATCGTCAATTTCCGCAAGGTTCCGTTGTACAATTGGGTAAATGCGGTGCGAGGTTACGGCGCCATTGCCATTCACTCGCCGATGGAGGTCGTTTTCGATGAAGACGAAGACGTTTGATTGTATCGCGTTTCTGAACGAGGCCGCGGAGAGTACCCGTCTGCGCCTGTCCGGTTTGGCAATCCACGATCAGGTGGTCTACTGGCGCGGACGGAATAAGGAGGTCTTGGCTGAGCAGAGGCAATTGATGACGGAGAAGACCGGAGTGCACGAATTTGGATTCGTTCCGCGTTTAGAGGCGTTGCGGAAGCGGCGGAAGACGTTTGATTGTGTGGAGATGAAACATCAAGCCCAGGAACGGATCCGAAAAGAGCTTGAAGGGAAATCGCCAGAGGAGCAAGCGGCATACTTGCGCAAGGGCAGGGAGATGTTGCTCAATCGTCAGGCACAACCGCGAAAGAAAAGGCTCCAGCCCCAAGATTAGCGATGAAACGTGCAGGCAACGTGTTCTCGGCGGCTGTTGCGTTCAGTTCGCTGGAGCAGGTTGCGTCTCGTGCCTTTCGCGCCAACGCTAAAGCAGTGAGTCCGCCTGCTGACGCGGAGTGATTGAGGTAGACCCGTGGGTCGCGTAAGCGGCCCACGGGTTGTTCATTCCTGCGGCGTTGGCAATTGGACGCGGCGCTGTGCAAGAATGCCGCAGGCGGTGACTGATCGGCGGTGGACAAGGGGTTGCAACCCCTTGTCTCCGTGGCGTGCAATAAGGAGGGCGGTGATGTTGGCATCGCGCGTGGCATGGTTTTTCGCCCTTGGGCTTCTGGGCAATCTGGCTCTTGCGGCGGAGAATGCTCCGAGCGCCGAGGCGAAGGTAAGCAGGCCTTTCGAATACAGCGGCTATTCCTCTCCGGAGTACAAGTCTTTCAAGACGAGTTCGGAATACGTGATGATGTCCGACGGCGCGAGACTCGCCGTGGATATCCATCTTCCGGCGGACGGCCCTGAGCGCGCCGCTTTCCCCGTCATCCTCGAATACCTTCCATACCAGAGGTCGACAATCGACGTCGATACCGGACAGGTCCATGACGCGACCGGGACGAGAGAGGGCAAGTTCTACCTCTCGTACGGCTACGCGCTGGTGCTGGCGGACATGCGCGGCACGGGTGCCTCGACGAGCTGGCTGATGGACTTCATGCCGCGTCTCTCGAAGGACGGCGAGCAGCTTGTCGACTGGATCGCCCGGCAGCCGTGGTGTGACGGCAACGTCGGCATGAAGGGATCGTCGTATCTGGGATGGTCGCAGACAGCTACCGCTTCGCGTTGTCCACGCGCGCTGAAGTGCATAACGCCGGAGTGTATACCGCTCGACGGATTCACGGGCGAAGCCTATCCCGGGGGCATCTATCTCGAGGGCTTCTTCACGCGGTTCTCTGCGTACATGAAGCTGATTAACCAGAACTACAATCTCCCGGATAAGGGCATCCGCCCGACGAAACCCGTGATGGACGAGGACCACGACGGCGAGTTGAATGACGAAATACCCATCGACGTGAACAAGAACGGCACGTTTCTGGACGACATCACGCCACCGAAGTATCCGGACGGTAAGACGCGTCTCGGACTGTACCTCCTCGCCACGCTCAACCATCAAAAGGGCGATTACGACTACGGTGAATGGTCGTCCAAGTGCAGTTTCATCGACTCCCCGTCGCCCCTCGGACGCACGATGTACGACCTGAGCCCGAGCGCGCACGTCCCCGGTATGATGCGGTCCAAGATCCCGGTCTATAACTTCGGCGGCTGGTTCGATGCGTTCACGCGCGGGACCTTCGAGTTGTATTGCACGCTGGCGGCCACCAATCCGTCGAAACTGATCATGGCGCCCTCTTATCACGACTTCGGCTCGGGGCCGTTTTGGAAACACTTCGGCTTCTCGCGCGAAAAAGTGGAAGAGATGTACCTGATCGAACACTTGCGGTTCTACGACCGCCACCTGAAGGGGATCTTGAACGGTATCAGCAAGGAGCCGCCCATTTATCTCTATGTGATGAACAGTGTAGACAAGGGGTTGCAACCCCTTGCCTCTGCGCCGCCCAGTGGATGGCGGTTCGAGAACGAGTGGCCGCTGGCGCGGCAAGTCGCGACGAAATTTTTCCTTGATGCGGACAACACGCTGAGTGAGAAGCTCTCTCAGGACGGCGCGGATACGTACAAGGCGGACCTGACGCACAGTTCAACGTTCGGAGCATCCGGCGGCAATCGATATCTCGGGATCTCCATGAACAGCCCGGACTCGCCGCCGGTACGAACTGAAAAGGACAAGCAGTGTCTCGTGTACACTTCGGGGCCGCTGCCCAGCGACACGGAAGTGACCGGCCATCCGATCGCGCATCTCTGGGTGTCGTCCACCGCGAGCGACGGCGATTTCTTCCTCTACCTCGAGGACGTGGATCCGCAAGGCGAGGCCGCGCTTGTGACGGAGGGCCAACTGCGCGCGGGGTTCAGTGAACTGCGCGACAACAACGAAATGGTCAGGGCGGGCCAGGTCAAAGTGGACGTGCTGCCGGACCTTCCGTGGCACGGATTTCAGAAGGACCAGTACAACGCGCAGGTCTTCGCGAACGGCGCGGTCGTGGGATTGCATTTGGATCTGAATCCGACCGCGTGGGTGTTTAAACAGGGGCACAAGGTCCGCCTGAGTATCGCCTGCGCCGATTACCCGACGTTTCGTCTCCACCCCGCGCTCAGCCCGCAAGACAAGCCCGATGCGCCGGACAACGTCATCCCGACGATCACGGTCTACCGCGACGCGTCGCACACCTCATATCTGGAACTGCCAATCATCCCGCCGACGGGTTAATGCGGCTCCCCGTATTGCGATCACAGCGAAACGCGGCTCATGTTTTTCCTCGGAAGCCCCCTTCGCAATACGGGCGTAGCGACAGTGGCGCTAAGCCCGTACTGCTGGAGTTCCTCGGATGGGTCAAGATCGTTACCGTCGTTACCTCTTCTTATGTAGGGGCGGCAGGTAACGACGAAAGGATATTCACACATCGGATAAATGTTACCTGTGGAGCCGGTGAAAAAGTAAGGATCTTCTCTGTCCCCGTGTTCCGGTCCGCTCGGCGGGTGTTGAAAACAAACAGGTTGCGAACTTGCATCAAGCTCATCGCAACGGCACCGCCGGCTTTTTCACCGGCTCCACTGTCCCCTGTTATCCGCCGGTTATCCGTTATCCGGCGATGCGCATAGGCCTATTTGCCGTTATCAGTTAGCTCGTCTTTTTGCACTGAAGTCGATGGCTTGATTTCGATGCAGTGCTCGCCGGCGAATGTCCACGCTAGGCTGACATCAGGGTTCTCGAAAGCAATCTTGGGCTTTGCGGTCTTGGCCCATGACAAGTACACGTTCAGGAAGCCAGACCGCAGGTCCGCTTGGCGGTCGAGGACAAAGGGCGTCGGCGACAGCCCGTCTGCGGTCAAAGCGTCGTGTACTACTGTGTAAGCGAAGGACATGGGCTCCTCACTGTGGGGAAAGATGGCCTGCGCCTCGCCAAATGCGGCAAGCGCTTCCTTTGCGTTCCGGGCGGCCTTCGCCGCAGTCCCAGTGCGCATGTAAAGCCTAAACTTGGTGAGGTCGGCTTCCTGTAGCGACCGTACATCGAGTGCTTTCAACATCGGCAGCGCGGCATATTGGCAGTCTTTCTTGTCGAGAAGATTGACCGCCTCAACTACGTAGTCCAAGTTGTTGCCCCGGGAGGCTTCTCCAAGAAGGAACTGAGCCTTCTCGATGTTTCCTTTATCGAGTTCATTTTTGCCCATGGTCATCAGCCTGCGGCGTTGAGGCAGTCCAAGATCCTTGGGGCGAATTATGGTCACTGTTGCACCGTATTCGCGCATGTTCACTCCCAGGTTGATCTTCACGAGTTGTTCGTCCGGCGGTGCAGACCAAGCGAGCTCAGGGGGTTGCCAAACCGGCTTGAGCATCACGTTCTTGCCCAGCAACTCATCTGGGATATCGTAGACGAAAGTGCAGTCATTGCGCACAGGCGCTTTGTGTCCGGATTTGATGTTGAGATCGATCACAGACAGCTCAACATCAATCTCGAAGTACACGCCCACGGGTCTGTTGGGGCAGTTGTTCTCGTCCACGAAAAGCACTGTTCCGCGGATGACGCGTGCCTCTTGGCCCCAAGGAGATGCCGGACAATAGCAACAGATTGCGATCGCCAATATTCCCAGAAAAGACCTCATACATTACCTCAAGGTTGCCTCTCACCAATGGGCCCGATAGTAATAGTCATGTACCTGTCGTGGCCCGCCGGCCCAATTGTTTGGCCGAGCAGTTGATAATTCTCGGGATCTTGCCACTTGACGCGAATACTTCGCAGAGGTGTCTGCGAAGCCTTCGGTAGGATCGCCAGGAATGCACCACATCGTCCAGTCAGACATGTTTCGTCCTTCTGGGGAAATGAGAAGATGACCTCGGCACCAGGGACCCCGCGCTGGGATGCCTCCAGCAAAACGCGCCCTCTATAAACGTCATATGTGCCTAACTGAACGACTACATTGAACGCATACGTGAATGCAACAATGGCGCCTGAAAAGAGGACGAGAAGTGTTATCACTACGACGGCCCTTCTCCAGGAAGGCGACTTGTAAACGCTCCTGTCAACGATTAGATAGATGGCCAGATAGGCGAGGATCAGAATGGTGCCTATAACAAGGACAAAGCCGGATGGAAGAAAGAACGGAAGCGCCTGGAACTGGTTATAGAGTCCCAAGAACACGCCGGTGCCCAATAAGGTGGAGATCGTGATGAAAACAGCTCGGAACCCCGCAGGGAATATACGCAAACGCTGAATCGCGCCCACCAAGGGAAAGAGCGTCGGGGCAAATCCTTTCCAGTCCCACCACGCGTTCATCGCCATCTCCTTGACAGGTCTCGGATCTTGGCGTCGGCTGCCTCGAGTATCACTGTCACCAAGGCCCTTACCATCAGCTGTAACCGATGTCCTGGGACAACTGAGGACACATCTTTCCCAACGTTCCTTAGCATAGATCGGTCACGCGGATTAGTCAAGCAGACACGGAATTGCTTGGAAACGGGAGTCCTGGTAGCATCCTGCATTCGCACGTCGCAGCAAGATAGGGGACAGCGAAGCTGTTGAGAATAACACGATAGCGGAGGACAGTTACGAATGGCACTGACTTAAGGTTGTTGTTGGTGATTTCTGTGGGGGATATCCTTAAACAGTTGTCGTGGCTTATTGAGGAGGGCGTATTGTTTTGGTCTTCTTTTTCGGGCGCGTGGTTCGACGCGGTTGGGTCTTTGTGGAACATTGCTGCGGGCGATGAACTGTAGGAATTGCCGCAGTAGGTTGTAGAAAGTTTTGTTTGCGAGGCGTGGGTCTGCGAGCATGGGGGCCCATTGTAGAACGTGAATGACGGTGGATTTGAAGCTGATCTCGAAGGGGTGAACGGCGTGTTCGCAGGCGTCTTGCCAGATGGTGAGTCGGATGAGGTTGTAGGCGAGGATATGGACGGCGAGTTCCTTCTCGACCATGTCGGGCGTCTTGCATCGCAGTACGTCCATCCGCATGGAGATTTTGATGTCTCGCAGAAACAGTTCGGCGAGCCACCGGCGCCGGTAGAGTTCCTCGAAGGCGTGGGTGGGGAAGGCTCGATGGTCGAGCAGCGTGGTGGCGATCTGGATGGTGTGTACGCGAAATCCGGGTATCGTGACGTGGACGGTGATGTGCCGGACCTTTAAGGTATTGGGCACCGTGAGCCATTTTTCAGGGGTGATCCACTTGGGACGGCATTGGGGCTTGTGCCACAGGACGAGGCAATCGTGCCGCCCGAGCTTTTTGAGTATGGTGACGCCCACCGTTCGGCAAGCGTGAAGGCGCATGACGCAGTCGACGCCGCGCCTGGCAAGTAGATGGAAATCAGCGTAACTGGAAAAGCCCCGGTCGGCCAGAACGACTTCCCCGGGCTTAAAGAAATTCCACAGTCTGTGAAACAACGCGCGTTCGCTCACGGATAAGGCGCCCTTCTCGCAGTTCCTTATGGCGCCGGTGACGAGCGAAAACACGGCCACGAGTCTCATAACGGGAAACCCACAGCCGGGCTTCTGGCCGTGAGGCTGCGGGTATTTCTTCTGGTTCTCTGGCGTGTCCGGCATCGAGATCGATGAGCCGTCCACCACGTTTACCCGGCGGCCATACCAAAGCATCTTCCGGGTTTCGCGCGCATCCAACTGTCTGAGCGCATCCTGATTGACGGCTTCAATCCCCTCCAGCGGGAGCCGCGCCCGCGCCCTGCAATACGCCCCCGAATCCGGAGAAACCACTTTGCCTTTGCGCGCCAGATGCACGGCGCATTTCGTCACCGCTTCCTGACACGACCCGTTGGGAGAAAGCGCCTGTCCCAAGAAGGCCCAAAACATCCGCTCATGCGTATAGAGCCGGTCGCGCTCTCCTTTGTATTCACCCGGCCACCGCACCCATCGCCCGAACACCCCCGCCACATCATCCATCGTCTCAACCCGATGTCTAAGCTTACCGCGTCCAACCATGGTCGTTCTCCTTTTCCTGTTGACAAACCGCCTCCGCGTATAGTACAAGTATATATACTTGTAGTTACGCGCCATGGCATAATATTCGCCAAACGGAGGAGAGAAATTAATGCGCGGGAAAAAGCCAAAGGAAGCGGCTCAACTAAGAAGAGATTACGGACGCGTCGCAGCCCGGCTGAGCAAGTTGAACTTCATTGCGCAGGGCACGATTACCGAGCGCACCATCATGCGCCCCGATCCCGAGCATCCCACTACCCAGCGCGCCTACGGTCCCTACTACCAATGGACCTGGAAAAAAGAAGGCAAGACCGTTACCGTGAACCTCACCGCGCCCCAAGCCAAAGCCTTCCAGAAAGCCATCGACGAAAACCGCAAGCTCGACGCGCTACTCGACGAGATGCGCGCCCTCTCACGACAGTTCCTTGATAGCACAACCACAGGCGTCAAAAAACGTAAACCGCGTCACTAAACCAATTTGCACCTTAAGTCAGTGCCATTCAGGACAGTTACCGTCTATTGTCTCACTTTGCGAGGGTTGAAACCCTCGCCTTTGAGATGACAACTTCAGCATAGCTGAGGCATGGAAGAATACCGACATGGTTCTCACACGGTCTTTGCGATCCATGTGCACCTGGTGTGGAGCTTAGTTACGGCTGAATCTGTACAGCAGCCTTCGTTGGCCTGATAAAGCGCGCAGGCCCATTTGCCCGCCCTTGAAACGCCATTTCCTTTCCTGCCGGGTTGGTGGTTGAGGGAAACGACCGGGGAACGCTGAGAGGGAAATTCGAGAAGAAAATGAGGGACGACCTTGCAGGGGCGTCTGAATCCGGTACAGGCGGTTGCCATGGCATGTTCCACCTTTCAAGTTAGGGACTTGGCGTTCACTGAAACACCCCTTATGAATAGGCGATGATGGGATGTAGACAAGGGGTTGCAACCCCTTGTCCCTGCGATGTTTGTATATCGGAAAGTGCCGGGTCCCTTGGTCGCGATTACATTCGTCGTCTAGCCGGAAATCGCCTTCCGGACTCGCGACGGCTCACGCGGAAGCCTTGCGGGCGTGGGCGTCATACTGCCGTCCGGAGGACGGCGGTACCTATATCGGCCGAGGCCTCGCGCGAGCGGGATGCAACGCTGGGAATTTTTTTTGCTTGACAAGTGTCGTGACTTGTGATATAAACCGCGCCGTTTGTTTGTTTAGACATCAAACAATACCTATGAAAGAGAGGTGACGAGAAGTGCGTTGCTGTACATTGTGCAACGAGCCCTTCGAAGACATCGAACTTCAGTTCGGTGACGTGATTCGAGTAGAGGGCGAGTACTGGCATATTGAGTGTTATGCAGAGTACTACGATGAAGTAGTCGACATGGTCTGATTCACGCTTGCAAGCGTGGAAGGTGTGCTCTGGCGGAGTTCTTCCCCCGCCAGTTCTTTTTTTTCAGCGAGCCCCGGAAGTGCGGCGTCATCTTGCCGGCCACACTTGCGGCGTGGATGTTACCCATGTAGAATGCCGGAGATTTACTGGGGTGGAGTGTACGAGAAATTGAAGTTGCAGGTCGCGCGGAAAGCAGGAGGAGTCGGCGCCTTGAGCAGGAAGAGTAGTCCTACCTTTGCAGTGATTGTTGGAAACCGCGGTTTTTTCCCGGACGCCCTGGCCAAGGAAGGTCACGCGTTCATTACGGGCTTCCTCAAGAAGGCGGGCTACGGGTGCGTCATCCTATCTGACAAGGATACGAAGTTCGGTTCCGTTGAGACGTGGGAAGACGCCAAGAAATGCGCGGCCCTGTTCAAGAAAAACCGCGAGGCAATCGACGGCGTGATCGTTACTCTCCCAAATTTTGGCGATGAGCGCGGCGTGGCCGACACCCTCAAGATGGCGGGTATCGATGTGCCGGTCCTGATACACGCCTGGGGCGATACGCCGGGCAAGATGACCATCAAGCATCGCCGCGACAGTTTCTGCGGCAAGATGAGCGTGTGCAACAACCTCGTCCAATACGGGATTCCGTTCAGCCTTACCGCGCTGCACACGATCGATCCGAAGTCGCCTTTCTTTGCGCACGAGATCGAATGGTTTGCCGCCGTGTGCCGTGTAGTGAAGGGGTTGCGCGGCTGCCGGGTCGGCGCGTTGGGCGCGCGTCCGGCCGCCTTCAGCACCGTGCGCTACAGCGAGAAGCTGCTCGAGGAATCCGGTATCACGGTCGAGACACTCGACCTCTCGGAGGTCTTTGGGAGAATCGGAGCCCTCTCCGACACCGCACCGGAGGTCGGAGACCGAGTGAAGAAGATCATGGCCTACACCACGACGAAGGGCGTCTCTGCAAGCGCAATCGCGAAGATGGCGAAACTGGGAGTCGTCATCGATCGCTGGATGAAAGACTCCGAACTCGATGTCACCGCCGTTCAGTGCTGGACCTCGATGGAAGAATACTTCGGCGTCGTGCCCTGCACCGTCATGAGCATGCTGAGCGATTCGCTGAAGTCGTCAGCCTGCGAGGTCGACGTTTGCGGTGCGATCTCCATGCACGCCCTCGCGCTCGCCTCGCAAACGCCGAGTTTCCTGCTCGATTGGAACAACAACTACGGAACGGATTTCGACAAATGCGTCTGTTTTCATTGCTCGAACCTGCCTAAGAGTTGCTTCTCGATCATGCGGATGGACTACCAGGAGATCATCGCGGGCACTGTCGGAAAAGAGAATACGTACGGCACGGTTGTGGGCCGCATCAAGCCCGGTCCGATGACCTTTGCGCGGATCAGCACCTTCGATACGGAGGGCATGATCGGCGCGTACGTAGGCGAAGGCACGTTCACAAAGGATAAGTTGGAAACATTCGGCGGGTTCGGCGTGGCCGAGATCCCCGACTTGCAGCTCTTGTTGGAGTACATCTGCGAGAACGGTTTCGAACACCACGTGGCGGTGAACCACAGCGAGAGCGCACGCGCCGTGTTCGAAGCCTTCGAGAAGTACATGGGCTGGGACGTGTATTGGCATCAGTGATTTTGGATTTTGGATTGAGGGTTGCCGAGGCTCCATGATCTTAGATTTGGCCGTCGAGACTGAAGGCGCTTCCCGAAATGATGGACGGCATGGACTTTGTGGACGATGTGGACACCGAAGAGGTTCTCCTGCGGGGTTACGTCCAGTTTGTCCATGACGTCCATTCCGTCCATTGCCGGGGAGGTTCAATCGGCTCCAACTGCCGGATCTAGGATGATGTCTTCGTCCGGCAGCGTTAATCCAAAATCTAAGATCCAAAATCCAAAATCTAGCGGGAGGGTTTAGTTATGTCGAAGCTTGGTGTTGGAATCGTTGGCGTGGGTTGGGTTGCGGGCGAGCACATCCGCGCCTATCAAGCGAATCCACTGACGGAAATACGGGCTATGTGTTCGCTGACGAAGGAGGAAGCGCGCGCCAAAGCCGCCGAGTGCGGCGTCAAATGCGAGATCCACGACGACTACGAGAAGATGCTCGCGCAAGACGGCATCGACGTTATCTCGATAGCGTCGCCGCCGGACTGCCATTGCGGGCACGCCGTCGGGGCCGCGCAAGCCGGCAAACACATGCTGCTCGAGAAGGCCATGGCGACAACTCTACAGGACGCGCGGGCCATACGCGACGCCGTGGCGAAGGCCGGTGTCAAGAGCGTGGTCGGCCTCGTCCTTCGGTGGAACCCCCTGTTCGAGATCATCAAGACCCAACTGGCCGACAACGCGATCGGCTCCGTGTTCCTGGGCGAAGTCGACTACTACCATGGGATTGGCCCCTGGTACAAGCAGTATGGGTGGAACGTCAAGAAGGACATCGGGGTGAGTTCGCTGCTTTCGGCGGGCGTCCACGCGATGGACGCCATGCGCTGGTTCATGGGCGGCGAGGTCGTCGAAGTATGCCAGTACGCCACGTTCGGCAAGGCGCCGGAATTCAAGGAGTACGAGTACAATCCAACCACGTGCACGATCTGCAAATTCAAGGATGGGCGCATCGGCAAGGTGACCTCGTGCATCGAGTGCATTCAACCCTACGTGTTCAGCATCAATCTTGTGGGAACGCGAGGGACAATCCGCAACAACCTGATCTATTCGAAGACGAAGTATCCCGGCCAGACAACGTGGGCGCAGGTCCCAACCATCCTGCCCGACAGCGGCGACGTGACGCACCATCCGTTCACGCACGAAGTGGCGCACCTTGTCGATTGCATCGTGAACAACAAAGAGTCGCACTGCAACGTGGCCGACGCCTACAAGACGCATGAAGTCTGCTTCGCCGCGGATCGCTCAGGAATTGAGGGTAAACCTGTCACCCTTCCGTTGGCTTGAAGGTCTTTGCGAATATACGTATACTCCACGTATAAGCAAGCAGGAGTCTTCAGCATGCACAAGAAACTGACGATAACGGTGAACGAAGACGTATACGACGGACTCCATCGAGTGATAGGCCCGCGTAAGATTAGCAGGTTTGTCGAAGACTTGGTGCGGCCACACGTAATAGGTCCGGCCTTGGAATTGGGCTACGCGCGGATGGCTGCGGATGAAAGGCAGGAAAAGGAAGCGCTGGAGTGGGCCGAAGCCACGTTCCGGGACGTTTGCGATGAAGAGGGGTGAAGTCTGGTGGGTCGATTTTGAGCCGTCGGTTGGCGGTGAGATCAAGAAGAAGCGGCCTGCCGTCATCGTGAGCAATGATGCCTCTAACAAGTTCCTTAACCGGGTTCAGGTTGTTCCTCTTACCCGTAGGACGGAGCACGTTTATCCAGGCGAAGCCGTGGTCACATTCGACGGTAAAGAGAACAAAGTTATGGCGGGTCAGTTAACGACTGTAAGCAAGTTGCGACTATTAAGACGTGGGGGCTTGCTCTCCGCGAGGGACATGCTGCGAGTCAATGCGGCAATGCGAATCCAACTGGACTTGCCGTAGGTTCAAGAACATCGCCCACAACATCCGAGTAAAGATGAGGGAATGTAGATAGTCATGACTAAACTCCTGGCCCGGCATTCCCCACTGGTGATCCTGGCTGGGCTCTGCATTGTAGTAGCCATGCTTTCACCGGAGTTTCGCACGGGGGACAACCTGAAGAGCGTGGCGTACCGCACCGCCGTGGTCGGCATAATCGCGACCGGCCAAATCCTGGTCATCCTGACGGCGGGCATTGATCTCTCGGTGGGCAGCGTGGCGGCGTTGTCGGGCGTCTTGGCGTGTCTCCTGATGAAGAACAGAGAGGTTTCCGTGCCCGTGGCGATTGCCGCCGGCGCGCTGACTGGACTCGTGTGCGGCTCCTTGAACGGGTTCTTCGTGGCGAAGGGACGCATCCCCCCCTTCATCGTGACGCTCGGGATGATGATGGCGGCGCGCGGGGGCGCGCTGCTGCTTTCCGGCGGACGCCAGATCTCCGCGATCTCGGACACGTTTGCGATCATCGGCGGGATGCGCGGCTGGTGGATCCCGGTGGCCATCACGGCGGCGATTGCCGCGGCGTTCTCGGTCGTGCTTACCTTCAGCCGCTTCGGCCGTTCGCTATATGCCGTCGGCGGCAACTTGACCGCCGCTCGCCTTTCGGGCATTCCCGTGGACCGCGTCCGCATCGGCGCGTTTGCACTGTGCGGGCTGCTGGCAGGCTTCGCGGGCGTGATGCTCGCGTCGCGAACCGGCGTTGGCTCGCCGAATGCAGCCGACGGCGGCGAACTCGACGCCATCGCGGCCTGTGTCATAGGCGGCGCGAGCCTCATGGGGGGCGAGGGCGGATGTATCGGAACCGTGGCCGGCGCACTGATCATGAACGTGCTCGTCAACTTCTGCAATCTGAAAAACATCAACTCTTCCTGGCAGAAGGTCCTCGTGGGCGCGTTGATCGTCATCTTGGTGTATTATGACAACATGCGGAAACGGAAAGCGGGCTTGTTGAAAGAGTAGGAGACGAACCCATGAGACACGCTTCGATTGTCATCCTCGTGATGCTTGTTATTGCCGCCGGGTGCGGAGAGCAGTCCGCACCCACGCAGCCGCCATCGCAAAAGGCGCCCGGACCGTCCGTCACAACCCCGGCGGCGGCCGCGAAGGCGCGTCTCGAGATCGGCGTGGTCCCGAAAGGCATTTCACACCAGTTCTGGCTTACCGTGAAGGCGGGCGCCGACGCCGCCGGGAAGGAGTTCAATGCGAACATCACCTGGCAGGGGCCGGACAAAGAGACGGAGATTGACAAACAGGTCAACATTCTCGAGGACATGATCAGCCGGAGAATGGACGCGATTGTCATGGCGGCCTGCGACGAAAATGGCCTCACGAACGTGATCAAGAAAGCCGTCGAGGCCAAGATTCCCGTGATTACGATCGATTCCGGCGTCAAGTCCGATCTGCCCGTGACGTTTGTCGCCACCGACAACATCGCGGGCGCGAAAGCCGCAGCGAAAGAACTTGCACGACTCATCGGCGGCGAGGGGGAAGTCGGTCTGATCCCCTTCGTGCCGGGCGCCGCCACGTCCGAGTTGCGCGAACAGGGCTTCAAGGACGGACTGAAGGACTTTCCGAACGTCAAGCTTGTCGCGACGCTCTACTCGCAGAGCGACGTGGCGAAGGGCATGAACGTGACGCAGGACATGATGACGGCCAACCCTGACCTGAAGGGCATCTTTGCGGCCAGCGAGCCCGGCGCCATCGGCTGCGCGCAGGCTATCAAAGCCGCAGGCAAAGCAGGTGTGATTAAGCTCATCGCGTTCGACGGCTCCGACGAAGAGATCGCCTCGCTCAAGGAAGGCACGATCCAGGCGCTGATCGTGCAAAATCCGTTCCAGATGGGATACAAGGGGGTAAAGGCCGCGGTCGACAGCCTTAAAGGGACGCCGGTTGAAAAGCGCATCGACACCGGGGTGACCGTCGTCACCATGGAGAACTTCAACCAGCCCGACATCCAGAAGATCCTGTATCCGCTCTGATCTTGCGAGGCCGTAGGCTGAAGACCTGAAACAATGTACCGTGTGCAAGAGACAACGAGTCTGCCTGAGAACTTCGCCGCTTTTGTCACGGAGGTAGCCGCCGGGATTGAAGGGATCTACGGGCTCGAGGCCGCGCGCAACTACCGTGAGTCCGCCGCGGAAGTCATTCAAGCCTCGCTGCACAACGGGGCGGCGCATGCACTTGTTGCAAAGGAAAGGGGGAAGGCGGCGGGCATCTTGATGTCCTTTGAGCGTCATGCCGTGGGACACATCAGCTTTATTCACGTGCTTCAAAGCCATGCGGGGAAGGGCGTCGAGGACCGGCTTGTGCGGAAATGCGTCCGCACGTTTCGCGCGGGAGGCGTCGAGGGGATCGTCTCGGAATGCGTTCCCTTGTGCCGCCTCGACGTGGATTCAACGTACCGATCCATGGGCTTTGAACATGTGGCGCGGGCGCTTTTGGCGGCGGAACTGGACACCTCGCTGCTTTCGACCGTCGAAGATCGGACGACGCCAATCGCGAAGGGGCAATACGGGGAAGCGGCGGCGGTGATCGCCGACGCGTACGCGGACCATCCCGGTCGCTGGCTGCACGTCGAAGTCCGCCGCGAGGAGACCGCTCTCGATTTCGTCGAGCGCGTCGCGGCGGGCGAATACGGTCCTGTTCAACCGGATTACCTGCGGGCGATAATCGAGGACGATCAAATGATCGGCGTTATATTCGGCTGCCAAGTGGCTCCAAGTCACGGATTTGTCCTCCAGGTGGCCGTCCGGCGCGCGTTTCAACGACAAGGCGCGGGGGCGGCGCTGATCGCGGGCTCGGCGCGGGCGTTCCGTCGCGCCGGGATGAAGCAGGTTGCTCTCGGAGTGACACTGTCCAGTCCCGCGCTTCGGCTGTACGAACGTCTCGGCTTCAAAGTGATGCGCCCGGTGGATGCATACGCGTGGTGGCGGCCCTGAGCGGATCGATGGCGCGTGTAACGCGTTTGACAACCCGATGCGCATTTCTTAGGATACCTTCTGCTTTCTATCGCGGGTTATTGCTGAGTGCAGGGGTTCTACCACAGAGAGGGTCCTGGGCCGTGTCTAAGAAACAGATCGCGCTGGCCGTTCTGCTCGTCATTCTTATCATTGTAATGGTCGCGGCGGTCGTCGTGGACAGGAAGTTCGCGTTGATCGTGGCTTCGCCGAAGATCTCGCATGAGACTCTAGTCAAACCCGAGACGCGAGCCCAGATCGTTATTGACGTGCCGAAAGCAAAGGATATTATCAAGAAGAAATTCTTGGCCGGCACGAGCGTCCCGGACTGGGTCCTCCCGCGAGCGCTGCCTTACGAGGCCGCCCTGGTGGCGAACCTGGACTATGGCCGCAACAATGTGGACTTCACGCTGTTCGTCAACGATCAACGTCTGGCGCCCGTCCTTGTCGACCAGATCAATCGCCTCAAGTTGCCCCCGCCTTTCGATCAGTGGTTCAAGGATAAGATGGCCTGGAAAGAGCGCGGCCTGATGGTCCGGAACGGCGCGGCCCCGATGAATCCTGTCTTCCTATCCAAGTTGGAGGCCCTCTTCAAGGACAAACCCGGGGTTGGAGCACCCCTTCGGATCGAGGGCGGACATTTCGTCGAGGCCGTGCTCGACAATCGCGACGGCTCCTTGTTGGCGATCGTCGGCACGATCGCGGAGGCCGAGGGCCAGTCCATGACGGAGTCCACCACAGAAGGCTTCCTCGGCATGGCCGTGCCGCTCGACGTTGTCCGCCTGCAAGCCGATCTCGCGGACGAGAAGACGCTGAAGATCCACCTCGTGATCGAGTGCGCTCCGGAAACGAAGCCCGCCGACGTTCAGTTCTTGGCGATGGGGCTGGACTTTGGACTTCCGGGGGTACAGCAGTCTCTGGCGAACAATGGGATCACGCTTACCGGGAAGTCCTCGGTGAAGGACAACGTCATAACCGGCGACTACACCATCCCGAACTTTGATGTCGCGCTCGCGAAGTTGTAGGGCCAAGCCGGCGCCTATTCCTGGAGCCGCGTGCGCCCTTGGATAGCGTGACTGAGCGTAACGTCGTCCGCGTACTCCAAACCGCTTCCCATCGGCACGCCATGCGCGATGCGCGTCACCGTAACTCCGAGTTTTGTGATCTGCTTCGAGAGATACATCGCGGTGGCCTCGCCCTCGGCCGTCGCGTTCGTCGCAACGATGACCTCACGGACCTCGCCGGACTCGATCCGTTTTATGAGCCGGTCGATTTTCAATTCGGAGGGCCCCACGCCGTCCAGTGGGTTCAGCGCGCCGTGCAACACATGGTACAGCCCGCGATACGTGTTCGCCTTTTCGATAGCCATGGCGCCCGCCGGCTGCTCAACGACACACAGCGTGCTATGGTCGCGGCGCGAGTCGCTGCACGTGGGACAGGGGTCCGTCTCGGTCAGATTGCAGCACACGGAGCACGTCTTGATGCGTTCGCGGGCCGTGCGAATCGCCTCGCTGATGAAGCGCGCTTCCTCTTCGGGCGCCCCAAGAAGATGCAGGGCGAGGCGCTCGGCGGACCTTTTCCCGATTCCGGGCAGACGGCGCAGGGCCTCGATGAGCCGCTCGACGGATGGCGAGTCAATCAACATGGGAGATCTCCCATTCCGCGTGTGGCAGACTGTCCGGCTGCCTTATGCAAACGAAAAGAACGCTCTATCGGGCGCCCGTGGGAACCGCCAACTGGGCCCGGACTTCATTCCACTCCCGAAGCTTCGCATCGCGCGTCAGGACGTCAAGCCGATCTAAGAAGACAATTCCATCGAGGTGGTCCGTCTCGTGCTGGATGATGCGGGCCAGTAACCCCGCTGCTTCAAAGGTCTGCGGATGTTCGTGTTCGTCGAGGGCTTGCACCCGGATGCGCGCATGGCGGGCAACCGGCGCGTAAACGTGTGGAAAGCTCAGGCAACCCTCTTCCGCGGTCTCAGCGCCGTCCACGGACGTTATCTCCGGATTCACCAGGCACATCTCCCGTTCGTTGTCCGGTTCTCGCAAGACAAGGATTCGTCTTGACACGCCGACCTGAGGGGCCGCAAGCCCGACGCCGTCGTGGGACGCCATAGTCTCGAACATGTCCCTTATAAGCCGTACGATGGGAGGGCCGAACTTGTCCACGGGCTGGGCTTTCGCCAGCAACACCGCGCCCGGGTACAACACGATTTCTCGTACCGCCATTTCTTCATCCTCAGGACTCTTCCGCCTCGGTAACAAGGATCGTAGCACATGGAATTCCCGGTGTGCAATGAGGCGTATGGTACGGGGAGAGTCTTGATCTCGACGGAGTTACGACCGCAGGGTCTTTTGCAGGTCACTGATGATCTGGCGCGTGGGGGTTCCCTTTTCAGATTCCCGGGAAAGCTTCTGACAGGCGTAAAGGACCGTGGTATGGTCTTTCCCGCCAAATGCTCCTCCGACTTCGTTCAGGGATAGACTCGGGATCAGCGTTTTGCAGAGGTACATGGCCACCTGCCGCGGGAATGCGATCTGCCTTTGACGGCTGCGCCCGCAGAGGTCGGCGATGCGAACGTCGAAGTGTTCCGCGACGGCCCTTTGCACGGCTTCGATCGTGATGGGCCGGATCTTTTCACTGCCGATGAGATCGCGCAGCACTTCTTCGACCATTTGCAGGTTGATCTTTCGCTGAGTGAGCTTGCTGTAGGCAAGGACGGTTATGAGCGCCCCCTCAAGCTCTCGGATGTTGGTCGTAATGTGTATAGCGATGCACTTGAGGACGTCCGGGTTTACAAGCGCGCTTTCCTCGGCGGCCTTGCTTTGCAGAATGGCTATGCGCGTCTCGAGATCGGGCGCCTGGATGTCCGTGACGAGGCCCCAGCCGAACCGTGAGATTAGCCGTTCTTCGATGCCCTGCAACTCCTTCGGGCTGCGGTCGCTGGAAAGCACGAGCTGCTTGTGATGTTCGAAGAGGGCGTTGAAAGTGTGGAAAAACTCCTCCTGCGTGGCCTCTTTCGCCGCTATAAAGTGAATGTCGTCAATGAGAAGCACGTCCACTTTCCGGTACTTTGCGCGAAAACGTTGAGTGGACTTCTTTGCGATGCTCTCGATGAGCTGGTTCGTGAAATGCTCCGAGGAGATGAGCACCACGTTTGCACGGGGATCGCGCTCGAGGATCTCCTGGCCGATCGCCTGCATCAAGTGTGTCTTGCCCAGGCCCGTGCCGCCGTACAGGAAGAGGGGATTATACGCCCGCGCGGGGCTTTCGGCCACGGCTTTGGCGGCGGCGTGGGCGAAACGATTTCCCGCTCCCACAACGAACCGGTCAAAGAGGTACCGAGGGTTGAAGCCATTTCCAACCTGAGTCCCCGCAGGGATCGTTGGCTGCGCGGTGCGGGCCGCGGGTCCTTCCTCCCCACCGGAAGCTGACTGCGAGGAGATGGCAACGAACCGGACTTCACGGAATTCCGGAATAATCCGCCGCATCGCTTCCACGATTGCATCGAGATAGTGATCCCGCAGCCAGTCAGCGAAGAACTGGCTCGGCACTTCCACTACGAGTTGACCGTCGTCGAACGAGTCGAAACGCGTCTGTGAAAACCAGTTCTTATAACTATGCTCGTCGAGGACTTCCTTCAGATAATCTTGCGCCAATTCCCAAGGATTGATCTCTTTAGGCGGCATAAAGACTCCCGCTAGTGAAAGGAAGTAGCAGCCCTGATACCCTCGCGATCCGAACGCCGGCAGGGATGACCGCTTGCCCACATCCCACGCCGCGTTCAACTACCGCGTTCCGGTCACTCTTCCGCTTCCCGGTTTCAGTTCCCTAGAGGCGCGCACCGCTTAGCCCGGCGACAGACCTCAATGCTTCTCTTGCCACAAAAAACCGATGAACGAATCGCACCTCACGGCAAGAATCGTTCATCCTTCCTCCGAATTTCCACGAATCGTGTGACTACCGTCAACGACTCTCAAACGACTTATCCACAGCTTATCCACCATTCGTTTCACCCCTGTAAAATAAGGCGTTTTCAAACATGCACGCACGCAGTGTGCACCATGTCGATGCAAAATGTCAAGCATCTTTTTTTGATGATGATTTGATCGCGTCCTTCACGTGTTCCCACACCTTGTCGAGTTCCTCAAGCGTGCACTCGTGCATCACAATTCCCTGCTCATGCAGGGTCTTTCTCAGCATATCGAAACGTTGCGTGAAGCGAGCGTTCGCACGATGAAGCTCCTCGCGCGGATCGGCGTCAAGAAATCGCGCAAGGTTCACCGCGGCGAACAAGAGATCGCCCAGTTCGCGTTTCGCGTGTTCGCGATCTCCGTCGCGCCACGCGTCGGCGATCTCTCCGATCTCTTCGCGGACTTTCTCGAATACGCCCGAGATATCAGGCCAGTCGAATCCCAGAGCGGAAGCGTCCGATTGAATGATCCACGATTCCTGCAGTGGGTCGGAAGAAGGTTCATTCGCGGAAGGGGAAGTGTTATCGCGTTGTTCGCTGACCACGGGCAAGGTCCTTCACAACAGAGCGCCGGCTTGAAGAGAACCTGAGAACGGAGTGTATCACGCGGCATCGGCGTTGACAACCGCGGATCACCCGGTTTGTTTTGGCGCCGCGTGAAATGGTACAAGATTCAAGCTCGTGCGCTCGGGCTGGAAGCGAGCGGAAGGTGAAGCGCAAGCGCCCGCGCACCATCCCGCCTGGAAGACGCGTTGCTACTTGACCCTTGACTGAAGAGGATTGTTCGGCGGCATCATGACAATATGGCTTTGGATAGGCTTCATCGTGTTCGTGCTGATAGCCCTGTCCCTGGATCTGGGCGTCTTCAATCGGAAGGCGCACGTCATCAGCACGGCGGAAGCGCTCGCATGGACGAGCATGTGGGTGACGCTCGCCCTCGCGTTCGCGCCGATCGTCTATCTCATTTACGAACACAAGTTCCTGGGCATGGGAAGCGGGCCTATGGGGGATCTATCGGGCCGTCACGCTGCACTGCAATTCCTTACGGGCTACATCGTCGAGGAATCCCTCAGCCTCGATAACATGATCGTTATCGCGATCATCTTCGCCTATTTCGGCGTGGCGCCCATTCATCAGCATCGGGTCCTGTTCTGGGGCATCGTGGGTGCGCTCGTCATGCGCGGAGTGATGATCGCCGCGGGTACGGCGCTGCTCGCGCGATTCGACTGGATCCTCTACGTGTTCGGCGTGATTCTCCTCTTGACGGCCGTCCGCCTGATGCGCGCTGGAGAGGCGCAGATCGACCCGGATCGAAATCTGCTCGTGCGGCTCATGCACAGGTTCTATCCCGTCACGCGCGAGTTCCACGGGACGCGTTTTTTCGTGCGCGTGAACGGCCGGCGTTCGATGACGCTCATGTTCGTGGCGCTCCTCGTGGTCGAAACGTCTGACGTGATGTTCGCCGTGGATTCGATTCCCGCGGTCATCGCCGTTACGCGCGAGCCCTTTCTCATATTCACGTCAAACGTGTTCGCCATTCTGGGCCTGCGGTCCCTTTACTTCGCGCTGGCGGGGATGGTGCGCAGGTTCCGGTACCTCAAGTCGAGTCTCGTGGTGCTGCTGGCGTTCATCGGCGTCAAGATGCTCGTCGAGCATTGGTACAAGCTCTCGACCGGCGCGTCGCTGTGCGTCATTGCCGGCATTCTGAGCGTAGGCGTCATCGCGTCGCTTGTTCACGCGCGGCGACACCCCGTCGCGAGCGAAGGGTCTCAAGATATTGGCGCGGCTGCGGCGATGGGGCTGGACCCGATGGCGCTGGCGTATTTCGCGTGGCGTCAGGCGAGACGCATCGCAGTGCTGATCATCGGATCGAGCGTTATCCTAGTCGGTGTGGTGATGCTCGTCACGCCGGGGCCGGCATTCGTGATTATTCCGCTCGGGTTCGTGATCCTCGCCACCGAGTTCGTGTGGGCGCGGGCAGTCCTCAAGCGTCTCAAGAAAGAAGCAATGAGCGTCGTGAACAGTATCTCAGGCAAGAAAGAATCGCCTCCGCCTGAAGAAGCAGGGAATACCAGCGGAGATTATGGCGCTAGGAATGACTAGGCGGGTTCCCAGCGTGTATCGCAGAGAATCGAGCGAGGGGACAAATGAACTGGATCTTGTTGTGTATTGCCGGCATCACGGAAATTGTGTTTGCCTTGAGTCTTAAGTACAACCAGGGCTTTACAAAGCTATGGCCGAGCATCGTCACGATGGTTTTCGGAGCATCCAGCTTCTATCTGCTGATGCTGGCCATCAAGACCTTGCCGGTCGGCACGGCCTATGCCGTATGGACCGGCATGGGCGCGGTGGGCGTGGCGGTTTTTGGGATCATTTTCCTCAAGGAATCCACCGACATTCTCAGGCTGGCGTCTATTGCCTTGGTGATCATTGGCGTCATCGGTCTCAAGATCACGCACACTGATTAAGGCCCGATCGTCCTTACATTGCAAAGCGGGCATTCCTCGAATACAATGACGATACTGTGGAATCGCAGGGCACGGGGACGTGTGGAGGGAGATCGGGATGACGGCCGGCCAGATCAAGACACAGCGTGTGGTGACGGCGCTTGAGCGGAAGGAACCGGATAGGGTGCCCGTCGGCGAGTTCTTCTGGACGAATTTTCTGAAACGCGCCAGGAAGGAACTCGGCGTGGGCGATGACTTCAACCCGTACCGCTACTGGGACCTCGACCTGGTCGTCATTACGCCCAACATGGATCCGCATCTTAACGGCATCCAGGTCTTGGAGGACCGTCCAGGACGCAAAGTAGTCAAGACGGGATTCGGCGCGACTATCGAGTTGCGCGACGATTGCCCGATGCCGTGCTTTCTCGAATGCGATACCAAGACCTACGACGAAATGGACGAGTTCGCGTTCGATGACCCGCGCGATGGCCGCCGCTTCTTTGCCGCCCTCGACGACCAGATCAACTCCGTCGGCGATGCGCTGAGCCTCGGGATTCCTTCGTTCCTCGATCGCGTCAATGCGTATGCGGACGACTTCTGCGTGTTCGGCAGCGTCTGCGAACCGCACGAGATGATCTGGCGCATAATCGGCACGACGAACGTCCTCCTTAAGATCGGCGAAGACCCGGCCCGCGTCGCGCGTTTCGTCGAGCGCCTCGGCGATTTCCTCGTCGGCATCGCCGAAGGCCAAATCCTGGCCGCCGAAGGCAAGCTCGCGGGCCTTTATATCTGGGGCGACATCGCGTACGACCGCGCCATGTTCTTCTCGCCCGATTTCTGGCGCTCGGTGTACAAGCCCCAGTTGGCGCGGATCTGCGCGGTCGCCCACGCCCATGGTCTCAAGACAATCTATCACGGCTGCGGCAATGCCTCGCCGGTATTCGAGGATATGATCCAGGTCGGCGTGGATGCGTACAATCCTCTTGAAGCAAAGGCCGGACTCGACGTCGTCGACCTAAAGCAACGGTACGGGAACCGCTGGTCGTTCAACGGCAACCTCGACGTGCGCGTGCTGGCCACGAACGACAAGGACCAGATCCGGCACGAGGTCCTGAGAAAACTCAGCGCGGCCAAAGGCGGCGGCTACATCATGCAGTCCGATCATTCCATTCCGGATAACGTCGATCCGGCCAGCTACGACTATGTCATTCAATTGCTGCGGGAGTATGGGAAGTATCCGTTGGAGAGGCTGAAGGCTGAAGGCTGTAGGCTGTAGGAAAATAGAATACCTACGGTCTTCAGCCTACAGCCTAATAAAGGGAGAACGTGACATGAAACGATATGGTTCAGTCATTGGAGTCCGTCCGGAGAAGCTTGAAGAGTACAAACGGCTGCACGCGGCCGTGTGGCCGGATGTCCTCAAGATGATCAAGGACTGCAACATTCGCAATTACTCGATCTACCTTAAGGACGGTTATCTCTTCAGTTACTTCGAATACATTGGGTTTGACTTCGACGCCGACATGGCCAAGATGGGCGCCGATGCCACCACCCAGAAATGGTGGGAAGTGTGCAAGCCGTGCCAGTTGCCACTCGCGACCCGGAAGCCGGGCGAATGGTGGGCCGACATGGAAGAGGTCTTCCATTGCGATTGACACTGAGGCAGCATGAGGCTTCTTGCGGAGATCCAGGAAGATGAACATGGAACTATCGGCTCTTAGTGTGTTGTTCTCCTTCCAGGACGCCCTTCACCTCCTAATCTGCATCCTCTTTGCGGCGTTCGCCTTCATTTGGTACGGGAAGAAACCAACACGTGGACGTCTGCTGTTCAGCGTGGGCTGGGCTCTTGCCGCGCTAAACCAGTTGCTGATCTCTCCCATCCTGCAGTTGTACCAGGCACGTCTGGGCTTGGTGGTCGGAGCTGAAATGACAACGGAAAACCTCGACAGGATGGGCGTGGTGAGCCACTTATACCAGGTCGCCAAAGCCGTTCCCAGCCTAGTAATCGGGATTGCTTTTCTGATCGTCGTTATAGGCGAAGCTCGCGGGAGCAAGAAAGGTCACTTACAATGATTAGCGAGGGGATAGATCTGGGCAGCCACGCAACGGCTGTAATAGCGGTTGTTTCTAGAATCGCGGCCACCGCAAGAGACTTGGCTTTCGACTGTGGCATACCCATTGCCGGATTCTATTGGTATCGACTGAAAAGGACTAACGGGAGGCTTCTCTTCCTCGTCGGTTTTTCCGTTTATCTCGTCGTGGAGATTGTCAACTTCCTGTTAATGTCGGTTAGGAGCATTTCCACGGCTTACTTTCTTGCCATCTACTCGGCCCGGGGGTTGCTCGGACACTTGGCAATAGCCGTTGCATTGGCGGGATTCATTATCATTGTCATGAAGGAAGAGAAGCAGGCATAACAGGTTCAGACTGGGTCTTCCATTGCGATTGACCTCCCGAGAACGAGTGCTATCCGCCTTCGAGCACCTTGAAGGAGACCGCGTGCCTGCGTGGTGCGGCGCTTCGGCGGAGTTTTGGGCGAAGGCGAAGCTCCAGCTTGCGCTCGACGATGAGGCGTTGCGCGTGCGCTTCGGCGATGACTTCCGCCGCGTCTGGGCGCGTTATGCCGGCCCGCAGGTTGAACTGTCGTCGAACGCGACGTGCCGGACTGTCTTCGGCATCGAGCGGCACGGCATGGGCTACGGGATGCCGCTGTCGCATCCCCTCGCAAACGCCGCACTCAATGATATTGAGGCCTATCCTTGGCCCGATCCCTCGTGGGTGGACGTCTCGAACGTCCGTCGCGATGCGAACAAGTATGGGAAGCAGTACGCGATTCTTGGTGGAGATTGGTCGCCGTTCTGGCACGACGCGATCGACCTGTTCGGTATGGACGTGCTAATGATCAAGATGTATGAAGACCCGGCCATTGTCGACGCCGTAATGAAGCACGTCGTCGATTACTATTTCGAGGTCAGCAAGCGGATCTTCGATGCCGCGGCGGACGCGATTGACATCTTTTTCATCGGCAACGACCTTGGCGGCCAGCAAGGGCCGTTGCTCGGCGAGCATCTGTTTCGGCGGTTTGTGCTTCCGCACGTTGCGAGGCTCGTCGATCTGGGCCACGCCTACAAGCTTAAGGTGATGTTGCATTGCTGCGGCGGGATATCAGAGTTCATCCCTGCTTTGATCGAGGTGGGGGTTGACGCGCTTCACGCCGTCCAGCCCTCCTGTCGCGGTATGGACCTCGCCACGCTGAAGCACGAGTTCGGCTCCAAAATCGTTTTCAACGGCGCTATCGATTCGCATCACGTTCTGATCAAAGGCACACCGGCGCTCGTCCGTCAAAGAACGCGCGAGGTGCTCGAGATCATGAAGCCGGGAGGAGGATACATCGCCGGGGCGAGCCACGACTCGATTCTCGAGGAGACCCCCGTCGAGAACGTTCAGGCCATGTTCGACGCCGTCCGCGAATTCGGCGCGTACGAGTGAGGTGACGCGCATGCCCATAGACGCCTCGGTGCACGCTGAAGAAAATCCGCGTCGACGCTTTTCCTTCCAGACGATCCAAACCGCTTCCGTGTTTCTCCTGCTAGTGGCGCTATGCGTGATATCGTCGTTTCGGACCGACACGTTCTTTACCTGGGGCAATCTCGTCGACAACCTCCTCACGAACGCCGCCTACGTCGGCGTTATCGCGTGCGGCATGACGTTTGTGATGATCGCGGGTGGGTTCGATCTTTCCGTCGCATCGATCACCGCCGTGTGCAGCGTCGTCGCGGTACTCACACTGCAATCGCTCGCCGGCGCGGGCCCATGGATAGCGATTCCCGCCGCCGTGCTCGCCACGGTTGCGGCCGGCGCAGTGCTGGGTGCGGTGAACGGCGTGCTGATAGCCTACATCGGGGTCAATCCGTTTGTCGTGACGCTCAGCACCATGTTGATCTTCCGCGGGATCGCGCTCGTGATTACCCACGGTGGACAGACCATCGAGGTCCCGCCGGCCTTGCGCGATTCCTTCCGGCAACTCTACTGGGGACATATCGACTTGTGGTCCGGGGAGACGTATCGCCTCACGATTCCCATCCTGGTGTTCCTTGTGGTGTTTGTGAAGTTCTTCTGCGTGTTGCGTTACACGCGCTTCGGCCACTACGTCTATGCCGTCGGGGGAAACGAAACCGCCTCGTGGCTCGCAGGCGTAGACACCGCCCGCGTCAAGGCCCTGACCTACGTCCTGTCCGGCGTCACCTGCGCGATTGCCGCGCTGATCTACGCGGGCATGTCCAACACCGCGCAGGCCGCCAGCTACCAGGGACTCGAAATGGTCGTAATAGCCAGCGTCATCGTCGGTGGAACCCCGCTGGGCGGCGGAAGCGGCGGACTATCGCTGACCCTCAACGGCCTCTTGCTCCTCTCGGTGATCGAGAACCTCCTCACCCAGGAGGGCGTGGCCGAGGAATACCGCAACATCGTCCGCGGTGCTATCATAGTGTTTGTAGTCGCGATTGACGTCGCTGTACGGCGCGCCGGCGCGAAGGGCCGGACGTGATGTAAGTACGAATAAGGGAAGGAGAAGCTAGATGAAGCTCTGGAACCAAGACCGACGTTGCTGCTTGGCGCTTATCTTGATGGCGGGAGTCGTCGCTGCTGCGGTCGGGTGCTCAAAATCACCGCAGACCCCCGCTGGCGAATCCAAGCGCGTGATCGGGTTCTGCATGACACTCGACGATCCCTATTGGCAGAACATGCGGCTGGGCGCCATCGACGAGGGCAAGAAACTTGGCGCAGAGGCGATTGTCACAAATGCCAAGGAAGACCCGGTCGTTCAGATCCAGCAGATCCAGGAGATGATCGCGCGCCGCGCGGATGCCGTGTGCGTCGTGCCGATGAAGAAAGAGCCGCTCGTCGCGGGCATTCAGGCGCTCAACCGCGCGGGCATCCCCGTGATCCTCGTGAACCGCGAAGTGGCGGAGGGCTGCGACTACGTCTGCTTCACCGGCACCGACACCTATAACGGCGCCGTGACCTCCGCCAAGATCCTCATGGACGCCATCGGCGGCAAGGGAGGTATCGCGGAGTTGCATCAGCACCTCGGCACCGGACCAGAGATCGCCCGCTCGCAAGCCCTCCGCGACGTTCTCAAGGACTACCCCGAGGTGGCCATTGTCGCGCGCGTCCCGCACGACGGAGATCGTGGAAAAGCGATCAAGGAAATGCAGTCGCTTCTCGGCAAGTTCCCGGATCTCAAGGGCGTTTACGTACACGGCGATCCGCAGGCGATTGCAGCCGCCGAAGCCTGCGCGGACGCCGGACGCACCGGCATAGCCATCGTCGGCATGGGCGGCAGCCAGGAAGCCATCGACGCGATCAAGCAGGGCAAGATCACCGGCACCAGTTTCCAGCAACCCGAAGAAGAGGGCCGTAGCGCCGTCCGCCTAGCCATCAAACACCTTAACGGCGAGAAGCTCGACAAGAACTACCTAATCCCCTGCCCTCCAATAACGAAAACAAACGCGGACCAATTCAAAGGCCAATTCTGATTGGCCGGACAGAATCGCGAAGACGTAAATGGACCGTGTAAGAACAGGAGATGTGGAGATGAAGGGGGATAAAGGAGATAACGACAACAGATCTCTGAGCTTCTGAAAAGATACAAGAATGGCGCCATTCTGGTGTTTTCCCACAAGCCCTGAGAGCCTGTGAAAAAATGCCCGGCGCGAGAAAAGGCTTGACATTTATAGATAACTATGCTATTATGTTGTCCTGGAAC
>CAZPMT010000058.1:0-31691 GCA_964587655.1 uncultured Nitrospiraceae bacterium | reverse complement strand
CCTCTTGAGCGTCGTCGCAATCCCGCTCGCGGCCCGCATTCACGAAGGCGTCGTCTTCGCGGATACGAGGCGCGTCACGCCCGAAACCGCCGTCGCGGCGGCCACGGCCAAGGCCGTGTTCCGGATGAATGTCCTGCGCGTCACTTCATGGTTTTCATTTGAGTCCTGGGTCGACATGGCATCTCCTCCCTAGTGATCGGCGATTTCGACGTTGGCGTTATCGTAACTGTACGTTGTCGTGGTCTGGTTCCCAAAGGAATACATCTCAATTCCATTCCCCACCTTTCTTCATGCGGCGATTTCATCCAGCGGCAGGCGGATACCATCGGACATGACGTACGCGGCGAAGCTAGCTGGGGCCGCCGCGCGCATCAGAGCCGCCGGGAAAACGTGTAATTCGATGTCGTCACCAGCTTCCTTCTGAACCGCGGCGCAAAACCGCGCAAGCACTACTGGCTCCCAATTCTCGGCTCCATCAATAAAGACCGCCACGTCGTAATCGCTCCAGGCATCGGCGCGTCCCTCGGCGCGCGAACCGAATAGGAAAGCTGCAACGGGCCGCGCACGGAGCGAGACCGCGCGCAACGCACCGCGCATGCGCGACGCTGTCACATCATCGAGTGCAACCATCTAACGATTTCCTCCGTTTGCTCAAGAACGCTTCGGGCCTCCGCCTCCCCGATCTTCGCGCCGACAGACGGGATTTCCTCAGGATAGCGGGTCTGGACATAGTAGTTTGAGAGTTCGCGCAGGAACTGGAGGCGGTCCTCAGTCAGAGCTAGCTCTGCGGCGCTGGCAAGTCGAGCAAGCCCATGAATCCGTGGCGGGAACGCGTTCGACCGTCTCGCGATCAAAGCCTTGAGCATCTTCTCCACCGACTGCTGACAACAGAAAAGCACATATAGATACCGTCCCGAATCGAGCATGGCACGGGCGGTGTCAAGGTCATAGCGGGCCTGATCGGCCCAGCATTCACCTGCGGTCATACCGGCGCCCTTTCACGGAGCCCGCACAAGCCATTGAGCGCGTCAATGACAATATTGGTGTCAAAGACGGCAATCATGCGCGATTGTCCCACTCGGCGCGGATGGTGCGCTGATAGCTAAGAGCGTCAACTCCTCGCCCGCGCCACGAACCGAAGGCGGGATGTTCGCGCAAGGAACCCTGTCTCGGACAACGTTGAGATGCCTTCAGTTGCTGCTGCAAGAATGAGACAAAATCGAGAACCTCGCTCTGCATCTCAAGCGGCAACTGACGCAACCGCTCTTGAATCTCATCGACCCGGCTCATTTCGTTCTCCTTGGAGTCAAGCTCAACGCGTACAGTGATTCACTCGATTATACACCTCACCAGAGCCCCCACAAACTCGTCGGTGCGTCATAGGCATACGTCAGCAGTGATCAGCTATTTCAACAACGTTAGCCAAACCTGGTACAACGTGTCAATCTGCGACGCTTCGATCTTCCCGTCCCACACGGCCACGGCATACCGAAGCACGAGCGGCTTGTCCTCCGTCAACTTGAGCGGCTCCTTGTACAGGTTCAACGTGGCGGACATATACGCGAACGAATTCGCCATGGTGAACCAGGTAGCCGGCCCCCTGACGTTATCCGGGTGGCCGAATGCCGCGAGCGTCACGGGCTTGCCATCGGGCGCCGCGGTATACGCGCACCAGGCGGCGGGTACGTTTCGCTCGTCGCCGCGCACGACTTCTCCCGGGTTTCCACTCGCGTTGAAGAAGGTCCCTATCGCGTCCATGGATTGCGGAAAGCGCAGACCAAGACCGTAGTAGTGCGAGCCGGAAAGCTCGACCGATTCTTTTCCGGGAGCCGCAGACAAACGTGATTCCCACGTCAGAAAGGATACCGGCGGCTCCGCTTTCTCGATTTGGAGCGCCAAAACCGTTCGTTGCTCATTCAGCAACACCGCACCCTTGGGATCCTGCCATTCAACCTGCCCGCTAAAGCCCGCGCGTTGTATCCCGTCCTTCGTGCTGGATGGCAAGACCTCGATCGATTTGTGGACTTCGTGTCCGGAGTCCGGCGCTTCGGTCCAGAAGCTGACTCCGTTTACGCTGAGTGCGAACATGAGTCCGTGATGATGGACGTGGTCGGGCACGTTGTCCCGCAGAACATTGAACCCTCCGGGCGAGAAGAACTGCTGAACATAAGGCTTGAACGGGACCTTGCTGCTCAGATAAACAAACACGGGCCGGTCTCCGGACACAACAGAGACAACTCCGTCGCTCTGCTTGACCTCAAGGGAAGCCGCCGCCGCCGGCAATGAACATAAGACGATCGCGATCGCCGGTGGTATCCACCATGGCGCCGCCAGTGTCACAAGACGAAGCAGCGTGCACATACACATCATTGAAGGTCTCCTTGGATTGTCTGACACTCCGTTTGTCTCCGTGGCGTCAGTGCGCGACCGTGTCCCAGTCGGTGGACTCCAACGCCTCCTTGAACCGGGCGAGCTCGGCCCTCATTTCCTGCATGAGCCGGCCGGCTAACCTCAGATCCTCTTCCTGTGCGGCCTGCTCCAGCTTATAGGCCACATCACTCACGCGCATTCCGCCAAGAGCGGCCGCGGCCCCCCTGATCGAGTGTGACAGCCGGTGCGCTTCTTCTCGCCGGCACGCGGCAATCGCTCGCTCGAGGTCGTCAACTTTGGGCGGCACGTTCTCTAGGAAAACGTTCGTAATGCGCTTCAATATCCTCGCATTGCCGCCTGTGCCATCCAATGCCTGCGCGATCTTCAGCACCGCAAGTTCAGGCCCTTCCTCGCGCGCGGCTCGCGTGCCCGCGCCGCTCTCATCAGCCGGGGATTCGCGCCGGGCGTTCCGCCAATCGTAGCACTTCATTTCGGACCCTTCTTCGACGGGGCAAGAAAGCCCCACCACAGTCGTCCTCCGTGCGAATGATTCTCGAAATCAAACCTGCGGGTCTGTGGCCTTGGGGAGACGCTTCCCAGACTCCGGTCTGAGGAGATACGGATTGAGGCGCGTCGAGTCGCAGAGAGCGGTTCCCTTGTGGGGAATCTTCGGCGCCACCCTGGTTAACAGGAACTGGAGCGCCGCCGCTTCGTCCCGGTCAATCAGAACAGCCTGTAGCTCTAACAAGTCTTCCTCGTCAAGTGTCACGACCAGCTTGCTCATTTCCGCGCTCCCGCGTCACCAAGGCACTGCTTCACAGTTTGTCGCGGCTTGACAAACTGTGAGATGGTCCGCACAAGGCCGCGACACGATCGCGACGCTGCACGACACACGTCTTTCTCGTAACGAAAGGCCGTCCTGCAAACGAATCTTATGATG
Organism: uncultured Nitrospiraceae bacterium; assembly: GCA_964587655.1. Lineage (GTDB taxonomy): Bacteria > Hydrogenedentota > Hydrogenedentia > Hydrogenedentales > SLHB01 > CAZPMT01. The sequence continues at coordinate 28,381 of CAZPMT010000058.1, read as the reverse complement.
CACGATGCTACAGGATATGTTTCGCGATTTCCACCGGGGAATCTTGGGCCCCCTCTGTCCGATTGAGACAAAGTAGATCTATCCCCAAATGCGATGACGTATTCTCGTATAGTTCGCCAAGGTTTGCGGCACTTGCCGCCCTTGTCGTCAAAGGGGAACTTGTCTGTTCAGCCGGTGGTAGATGCCTTTGTTGCGCTTGTAGAGTTCTACGAACTCGGGAAAGACCGTGTCGTAAACGGCGCGCGTTTCTTTGCGGGGTACATACGTGTTCCTGATCTTGACAAGCGATGGGACGTCTCCGTATGAGATCATGCCGAGGCCGGCCAACGCGATAAAGGCCGCGCCGAGGACGTTCGCCTGGATCGGGTCTTTGACTTGCCGGACGGGGCGATTCAGAACGTCCGCGAAGATCTGACACCACACGTCCGAATTCCCTCCGCCGCCGACGATGCTCAGTCCTTCGAGCCTCCGCCCGAGGAACCGTTCCACGGGTCCCAACAGCCAGCGTGTGTTGTAGGCGATACCCTCGAGCATTGCGCGGACGATGTCTCCGCGTGAGTTGTCCAGCGAGAGGTTATGAATTGCCGCGCGAATATACGGATCCTCGACTGGGGAACGCTCTCCGTAACTCCACGGCGTGAAGATAACGCCGTTGCTTCCCGGGGGAGTCTTTTCGGCGATGCGATCCATGATCTTGTAGACGTCCGGAACGCGTTCCTTCGCCAGCAGCTCGTCCTTGTGATACAGGATCTTGTCCCGCAGGAACGTGAGGTTGCCGCCGGCCGTCGCTTGGAGGGCAATCATGAGATAACGCCCGGGGATCGCGCACGGCACCGAAGCCAGGGACGAAGACATGTCCGTTTTCTTGAACGGCACGTGTGCCGCGATCCACGAAGAGGTCCCAATGTACAGATGCGGATCGAAATCCCCGACCGCGCCGGAACCAATCGCCGCGGCGGTGGAGTCGATAGCGCCCGCCACAACGGCGACCTCGCGAGGCAGACCCAGCGCGTTCGCCACCTCGGCGCGAATCGGGCCCAGCGGCTCCGTGCAGGCGACGATCTCCGGAAACTTATCTGGCCCGATGCCGCTGTTGCGTACAAGGGACTCGTTGTACACAACGTGATCCGGATTGCGGTTGTCGGTCACCCACGACGTCAGGATCGAATCATACGTCGCCACGCATCGTCCCGAGAGACGCATGTTCATATAGTCGAGCACGTTCAGGAATTTGGCCGTTCGCGCGTAGACATCGGGATGCTCGTACTTGATGAAGAGCATGTGCGCAGCGGGGTCTTTGCCGGTCAGCGACGGCGCGCCGCCGGCCAGCCGGACCCAGCGCAGCAACTTCCACGGCGCGTATCCGGCGACGTTGACAATGCCGCGCGTGATTCGCTTGAGGTGCTCGACGCCCCGCGTGTCCATCCAGAGTATGCAAGGCATCAGCGGATGTCCTCCGGCATCGACCGCAACGGTGCCCTCGCCCTGCGTGCTGCAGCAAATCGCCACAATGCGTTCGCGGGGAATCCGTTGTTGATCGAGAAGCCGCCGGGCCGTGGTGAGGAATGCAGTCCACCAGTCCTCGGGATCCTGTTCCGCTCCGCCGTTCGGGAGAAGATGCGTTGCAATCGGCTGGAATTCCCAACCGAGGACCTCTCCTTGAGCAGACACGATCGCGGTCTTGCAGCCCGATGTGCCGAGGTCAACCGCGAGAACGTACTTGTCATGTGCCATGATTCAGTGGCTCACTCTAGTTCCCCCTTTGAAGGGGGTTAGGGGGATGTTCTTGTGCGCTTGCGGTGGGCTGCGTCGGCAATTCTACATCCCCCTAACCCCCTTCAAAGGGGGAATGACTCGGGCATACGTTGAATGACGATCGGACCCCGGCGGCAATGGCCTCATGGCTGTTCCGTCCGTCTGAGACTTTCTTTCCGCGCTATCTCCGCGTCCTGCGAAGATGTCGTGAAACTGAAGAGCGCATTCGCAAGCATTTCTGGCAGTTGCGTAACGGGCTTTCCCGTGGCGAGGGCGCGGTAGTAGATGCCCGCCACCTTCTCCAGCAGCTCAAGATACAGCACCGCCTTATCGAGGCTCTTGCCGATGCACAGTGCGCCGTGATTCTGCAGTATGTAGCAATGGCAGCGGTTGGAGAGTCTTTCCGTGACGTTCCTCAGCAGGTCAGGGCTGCCCGAGAGCCCGTAGGGCACAACATCGATGGCGTTCCCGACGGCCACGGCCACCTCGTCGAACAGCGGCGGAATCGGCTCGTTCAACACCGCGAAGATGCTTGCATACGGAGGGTGACTGTGGATTACCGCGTTCACGTCTTTCCGGTTCTTGTACACGGCGATGTGCATGGGCGTCTCGATGGACGGATCGCGCATGCCCTCTATGCGATTCCGATCGAGATCCACCACACAGATGTCGTCGAGGGTCATATCGCCATACTTGAGGCTCGAAGGGGTCACGACCACGGTGTCCTCGCCCTCGACGAGCATCGAGACGTTTCCGCCGCTCCCGGACTTTGCCCCGAAGCAGCCCTCTTCGCAAAGGCGCCGGCTGACGCTCAGCACCTGGGCCTTGTACGCGTCGTACTTTCCCATATGCACGGCTCCCTCGACTATTTCGCCTCTTCGCAGTTGCTCAACACGTTGCGGAATCCGGCCAGGGCTTCTTCGATGACGTCGTCCGTGTCGGCCATGCTCGTGTACAGGCGGCTTCCGGCCAGCGTGATGATGCCCTCGGCCGTGTAGGCGGCGCCCATTTCCTCGCCGATCTTTTTGCGCAAAAGAACCTTCATCAGGAATTCCGGGTCGGATAGATTCACGAGCAGCACGCCGTGCGTTTCGAGATGCAGGATCGATCCGTGGTTATAAACGAAGAACGGCAGGTCGAGTTCGTCGATGATCTTCCGCAGTCCCCTGCAGAGCTTGTCGCCCGCTTGACCGGCAAGGATGGGGGCATTGACGCGTTCCATTTCCGTGAGCGCAAAGTACCCCGCCGCGGAACTCAAAGGACTTGCCGAGAGCGTTCCGCCGACGAGGGTCTTCTGTTGTCCCGACCCGATGCCGGCCGAGAACAGCGACATGATGTCCGCGCGACCGCCGACGCCGCCCGCGCCCGGATAGCCGCCGGCAACGCACTTGCCGAAAACGGTCAAGTCCGGCTTCACGTTGAAGTATCCCTGCGCGCCGCCCATACCGATGCGGAAACCCGTGACGACTTCATCAAAGATCAGCAGCGCCCCGAATTCGTCGCACAGTTGGCGCACGTTCTGGTTGAAGTCGCGATGCACGGGCCGCGTGGCGCTTTCAGGGCCGAGCGGTTCGACAATGACGGCCGCGACGCCGCCTTCCGCGGCGCTCTTCTCGAGCAGGGCGCGCAGAGCTGCCAGGTCGTTCGGGTAGAATTCCTTCGTGTTTTGCAGGCATTCCTCGGGAATGCCCGCGGCCTCATACGTACCGGTGCCCGGAATGCGCGTGCCGAACACCATCTGGTCGCTCCATCCGTGGTACGCGCCGCCGGCCTTGATCACCTTCTTCTTGCCGGTGAAATTGCGCGCGGCGCGAATCGCGGCCATGCAAGCCTCGGTGCCGCTTCCCAGCATTCTGAACATCTCGACGGATGGCACGTGTTTATTGATCAGCTTCGCCAGTTTGAGTTCGTACTCGTGAAATAGCCCCGTTACCGGCCCGCACTCGCGCAGTAGTTCGACGATCTTGTCACGTACGCCCGGATAATTGCTCCCAAGGACAGTCGGTCCGCCGGCCTGGAGAAAGTCGATGTACCGGTTGCCGTCGACGTCCCAAAGATACGCACCGGCGGCCTTGCGGATGTTGAGCGGGAAGGGATAATTGAAAGCGAGGTTGTGCTGTATGCCTCCCGGAATGTACTTGGCCGCTTCCGCGGCGCTCTCCTTGGATTTCACGCACCGGGTCTCGAAGTAGTTCAAGTATTCCTGCATCTTGTCCCGACGAATGGGCCGGGGCGGCAGTGAAATGAGACGCTTGGCCTTCGCAATGAGTTCATCCGTATCCGGCCAATATGAAATTGCATACTGCTGGTTTGACATGCGACTTTACCGATTCGAGCCTATGCCCCGCCTCAAGTCTGAGGCCGCTGCCCTACGGCGTTCATGGGTGGACACCCATCAGGCGGCGAAGTAACGCGCCTAACCGATCCCTTTAGAGTCGGCGGGGACAGACCCCCGACGGTATCAGTGCCCCTGCTTTTTCAGGAGCGCATGCGGCGCCGAAGTTCGGAAATCCGCGTCCCCGCACTGATAGCTCCTATGCCCTCTCCCGGTTAATGGAGAAGATTCCCACCCTGTATGGACAAGGGGTTGCAACCCCTTGTCCAAAAGTGCGGAAACGGGGCGCTTCCCCGTGCGGAAGAAGCGCCCCGAGCCGTAAGTTGAGTCCGGGTACTCGGTCAGACTACAAGGTCAGGAAGTAGGAGGCGAAGCACGCCCAGAGCCGCGAGAACGGGGTGTCGCTCGGATACCTGATGAACGAGACGTGTCCGTCCAGATACAGAACGTTACCGCCGCCGGGCACGTGATTGAAGAGTCCAGAGGAAACGCCGCTCACGTCGTCCCACATCACAAACATCTCGCTTTGGGCCCTTGCCGAGGCGGCAGGGTTGTTAATATCCGTGATCATGAACCGCTCGATCCCTTCGCGAAGCCGGTAACTCGTCACGCTGCCGGAGCTCACATCGCTATCGAAGACGGAAGCGGTGGCGGAGTCGGAGCCCCAGTTCGAGATGTCGGTCAACAGGCCATCCATCGCGATGAGGAAATCCGGGTTCAGATAGTTGAAAAGGCTGCTGTCCGGCTGGAGAGTCGTATCGTTCGGTCCGGAGCCGGGGGCCAGCAGGATCTTGTCCGTGAGGGCATACGGCACGTACTGGTACGAATACGGGCCGAACTTGCACGTATCCACCTGGCCATCGGTCTTGAAGCTATCGAGGTCCTTGTCACGCTCGGAGTCGGACGGGCAAACGCAGACATTGATGTCCGTCAGGTACTCGGGATAAACCGACGGTCCATCGAATAACACCTGGGGACCGGACACCTTCTCACAAACCTGCGGCGGCGGCGCGTTATTGTCTTTGATATACCGCGCCCATGGCGGGAACAACTGGCCTTTCGATTCGTTGGCGTACATCTTGAACACAAGGCCTAATTGTTTGAGGTTGTTGGCGCACGAGGCACGGCGAGCCGATTCCCGCGCACGGGCCAAGGCTGGCAGCAGGATGGCCGCCAGGATGCCGATGATCGCGATCACAACTAACAACTCGATAAGGGTGAATCCTTTACTGCGGTGTTTCGTACACATGATGCATACTCCTTTTTTCCTTTTTCTTCCGTTACAGTCCAAGGCGCTTTCGGCCGGAAAGAACTGCCTTTCCGGCGCCGCTAAGCGCCATCTCCCACAGCGAGCGGCCAGTCCCTTTCCCTGGCCGGAGCCATGCCAGAATCAGCCACGGACTCACTTAACAAGAGAGTTCTGATGCGGCGCGCCGTGGCTTCGTAGTCCCACTCGTCGTAGAGGGGCCGCCAACCATAGCCATCCATCAAGTAATGGCCGTTACGCACTACTTCCGCCGTCGGATCGGAGATGCCCGCTTCATCGAGCGGCGCCGCACCCATGCTTGCCGCAAAACTGCCGTCCATCATCGCCCAGAACGTGAAACACAGCCCCTGCGCTGTGCTGTCCCTCCGAAGGACAAGGTCCCCATCGACAATCGCGTCCTGGACAATCCCCAAGAGCGTCTGGAATACCTGAACGTCATACCCCTTCATTTTCTCCTGCTGGTTTCGCGGCACCCTTTCGAGAATGGTTTCCGCGTCAATGAGCTTGAGAATCCGTTGATCGTCCGCGTGGTACTTCGAATAGAATGCCATCGCCTCGCCGATGACGACCATGCGTTCACGCGTGCGCCCGGCAAAACCCGCCGCCTTCCGGATGGTCTCCAGCAGTGTGACACGGCACTGCATCCCCAGCGCCGTTATAAGTTCCTCCTTCGAGGCGAAGAGCTGATACACGGTGCCTTTCGAGAACCGCGTCTCCTCGGCCACACGGCTGATCGACACCCCTTGATACCCTTCCCGGAGCAGGATTTCCCGTGCAATGCGCATGAAGTGCGCTTCTCGCGCCTGGATCTCTTTCTGCTTGCCCCTCATGTCACGCAGCCTTCTTTCAACGCAAGCCCAAACAGTATACGACCGTCCATTATTGAAGCATAAGTTCGGACAAAAGTCAAGAGATAAATATCTGGAGGCATCCTTAGACGGAAATGGGTCGTGAGCGTACGAGAAACGAGACTTCCCGCGGTAGCCGCGACATAATGAATCGCCATAAGTGACAGGGATAACCTCCGAAAGCGTCTACAAGATTGTCCACGCCGTTCACCCTAAACTCGGCATTTGAGTGGCAATGCAATTCATGAAAGGGGTTAGGGCGACGCTGGATTGGCGGCGCAGGCTGACAATACCCTCTCCGAGGCGTATACTACCGAAGGCGATCACGCGGTGCGGAAGCCTGGTGCGCGACGCATTGATCGAGAGAGAAGTAGAGGAGTTCTTTTGAATGGAGAAGTTGGGGTGGCACAGTCTGGGGAAATCGTTCGAGTGTGAGTGCGGCGTGCGGCACGACCTGCCAATCGAGGCTTGCTACCTTGGCGAAGGCGCTGGGCCGCGCTTGGCCGCGTTCGCGCGGGAGAAATGCGGTACGACGTGCCTTGTCGTGTCGGACGAGAACACGCGCCGCGCCGGCGGAGAATCTGTGCTGTCGGCGCTTTCGGCAGCCGGGAAGAAATGCATCGAGCAGATCTACGGCCCCGACCCGCTCAAAGCGACCGAGGCGCTCGGCGAAGAGGTGGCGCGAATCGGACGGGATGCCGATTTCTTCGTCGCCATCGGTTCAGGGACGCTGTGCGACCTCGCCAAGTACGCCGGCGACAAACTGCGGCGTCCCGTGCTGCTTTTCGCCACGGCGGCTTCGATGAACGGCTATACGTCGTCCATCGTCGCCATGAAGGTCCGGGGACTGAAGCGCACAAGCCCTGTCACGCCGGCCATCGGTGTCTTCGCCGACCCCGAAGTGGTTGCGATGGCCCCGGCGAAGATGGCGGCGGCGGGCGTGGGCGATTTTCTGTCGAAGAATTCGTCGTCGTCGGACTGGTACACGGCGCATTTCCTGCGCGGCGAATATTTCTGCCGACGCCCGGGCGACTTCTTCGAGGGGACGCAGGAACGGCTGCTCGAGGCGGCGCCGCGCGTGGCGCAACGGGATCCGGAAGCCGTGGCGGTGGTGCTCGAAGCGTTGATGCTGGCCGGGTTTTCGATGGTCGTGGCCGGATCTTCCGCGCCGGCTTCCGGCGGCGAACATCTCATTTCGCATTACCTCGACATGAAGCACGCGACGAAAAAGACGCCGAATGACCTCCATGGGGCGCAGGTGGGTGTGGGAACGGTTTACACTTTGGGTCTGTGGGAGAAGGTGCTGGCCCTCGAACCGGCGAAAATGGACGTCGAAGCGCTTCTCGACCAGCAACCGAGCGAGGAACAGATTGAGCGATGGATCGAGGAGGATTGGGGGGCCGTGGCGCCGGAGGTCCTCTCGCAGTGGCGGCAGAAGGCCCTCGACCGCGATAAGATGCGCATCGAGATCGAGAAGTTCAGGAAGGGCCTGCCCGAATTGCAGGCGGCCCTCGAAAAGGAGCTTCTCCCGGCGGAGACCGTTGCGCGGGCGATCCGTGAAGCGGGCGGCGCGGCCGAACCGGAAGGCCTGCTCGCGCCCCTCGAGGAATACAGAAACGCCCTGCGGTTTGCGCGGTTTCTGCGCAACCGTTTCACCATTCTCGACCTGGCGGCGGAGGTGGGCGTAGTGTGACGCGCCCTGTTCGCCACAGTTTGTCAAACGACGACAAACAGTGGTGTTACTTTATCGCGTTCGCGAAATTGGCGGCGACGAAATCCCAATTGATCAGGTTGTCAAGCACCTGCTGCGCGTACTTTGGCCGATCGTTGCGATAGTCGATGTAGTACGCGTGTTCCCAGACATCGATGACCCAGAGCGCGGTCTGGCCGTGTTTCATCGGCGTGTCCGCGTTGCCGGTCTTGACCGCCTTGAGGTGTCCACCGTCGAAGACCAGCCACACCCAGCCTGAGCCAAACTGGGTCTTTGCGGCGTCAAGCAGCGCCTCCTTCAGCTTGTCGACCGAACCGCAGTCGCGCTGAATCGCCTCAGCAAGCGCACCGGACGGTCCCTCGGCGCCCGGCTTCAGCCCGGACCAGTAGAAAGTGTGGTTCCAGACTTGGGCGGCATTGTTGAAGACGCCGCCGTCGCTGCCGAGGACGATCTCCTCGAGCGGCTTGCCGGCCAGGGGCGTACCTTCGATGAGCTTGTTCAGGTTCGTCACATAGGCCTGGTGATGTTTGCCGTAATGGAACTGGAGGGTCTCCGCGCTGATGACGGGTTCGAGCGCGTCTTGAGCAAACGGAAGCGGCGGCAAAGTGATAGCCATGGTTATATCCTTTCTGCGGTTCGACATGTTTTGTGTGCACCCGTATCTATACACCCAGGAGGCCGCCAATATTCCGCGAACGCGATCCGGGCTTGCTGTGGTCGCGACGTCCCCGTCGCGTTTGGAAAGCGGCGACGTCCCCGTCGCGTTTGGAAAGCGGCGACATCCCCGTCGCGTCTGGAAAGCGGCGAGGACGCCGCTTCCACGAAGGGCGGCGGCTATGATAGTATCCGCGCAAGATCGGCCCCGAGCGTGCCCTTGCGTTCGCACTATGGAGCGCCTTATGAACCTCAATACTGCTGTTCTGTTGCGACTTCTCTGTCTCGTTCTGATCCCGGTGGCGCTAAGCGCATGCGGGAACGCGTCGCCCCCTCCGCCATCGGCATCCCCTCCGCCGGGCGGAACACCGGAGGCGTCGGGCGCCCCCGCCGACGGGGACTGGCTGATCTTGCATCTTGCGGGGGAACCGGCACACCTCAATCCGCTGACCTCTTCCGAAGCGCCAGCCTCAATGGTCATGTCCTACATCTTCGAGTCGCTGCTCGATTCGGACAACGAGACGTTGGCCGTGAAGCCGCGCGTGGCGGAGTCCTGGGAGATCTCGTCCGACCGTCTGACCTACACGTTCAAGCTCTACAAGAACGCCTGCTTCTCAGACGGAATGCCGTTGACTGCGCAGGACGTGAAATTCACGTTTGACAAGCTGATGGACCCGACGACGGACGCCCCGCACCTTCGCAACTACTTTCAAGACGTCGCCTCTTGTGAAGCCGTTGACGATTACACCGTGCGGTACACGTGCAAGAAACCTTACTTCAAGCACCTGCGAATGCTGGGGGGACTCGAGATCCTGCCGCGCCATATTTACAGCCAGGGCGCCTTCAACCAACACCCGAACAACCGCAATCCCGTCGGTTCGGGACCGTACGTCTTCGAGCGGTGGGAGACGGGCATGGATATTACGCTCGCGCGCAACGAGAAATACTGGCGGGAGAAGCCGCATCTTCTGAAACGCGTTTTCAAGATCATCACAAACGCCAACGCGGCCTTCCAGGTTCTCGAACGCCAAGAGCTCGACTATATGAACCTTACGCCCGAACTCTGGGTGAACCGTGCGTCCAAACCGGAGTTCGAGGCCAAGTTCAACAAGTACAAATATTACGGCTCATTCTACTCCTACATTGGGTGGAACCTGCGGTGCCCGCAGTTCCAGGACAGGATGGTTCGCCGCGCTTTGACGATGCTCCTAGATCGGAAACTCATCCTCGAGACGATCTACTACGGCCTTGGCAAGCAGGTCACGGGCGAGTTCTTCGTCGAGAGCCCCGAGTACGACAAGAGCATCGAGCCGTGGCCGTTCGATCCCGCGCAGGCCAAGCAGCTTCTTGAAGGCGCCGGGTGGAGGGATACCGACGGCGACGGCGTCCGAGACAAGGACGGCGCGCCGTTTCGGTTCGAGTTGATTGTCCGGTCCGGCTCTTCGGAAGACGAACAGATCGCCACGGTATACCAAGAGGAACTTAAACGGGCCGGGATTGGTATGACCATCCGCAGCCTTGAATGGGCTACGCTCCTCGAACGCGTGGATACGCGGAACTTCGAGGCCGTGCGGCTGGGTTGGTCCGGACCGCCCATCGAGGGCGACCCGTATCAGGTGTGGCACTCGTCGCAGGCGGACAAGGGCTCCAATTTCGTCGGCTTCAAGAACGAAGAGGCCGACCTCATCATGGACCAGGCGCGCCCGGAATTCGATCAGGACAAGCGTGTCGCAATGTACCACCGGTTCGACGCGATCCTGCACGAGGAACAGCCGTACACGTTCATGTTTTGCATCCAGGAACTCGAGGCGCTCGATAAGCGGTTCCACGGAGTGAAGGTGTACAAGTTTGGATTGGACTCGCGCGAGTGGTGGACGCCCGCGGACCTCCAGCGGTACCATTGAGGGTGATGAAATGACGTTATACATCGCCGCCTACGATACGGAAACCCCCGAGTGCCTCGACGCAGTGCGCAAGATCGTGGAGATGCACGAGAAGCATGAGACGCCCGCCACGTTCTTCATCGTGGCGCAGCTTCTCGACTTGCAGGGCGTCGAATACGCGGCCATGCTGAAGGGCCACCCACTCTTCGAGGTCGCCTGCCACTCTTACTCACACATGGTGGTGAGCGACACGCCGGAGTTCGGCAAGGCGGGTCCACTCGACCGGTTTCCGCACGAGATCGTGGACAGCAAGAAGCGGCTTGAGGACGCCTTCGGCTGCGATGTGATTGGGTTCCGCACGCCAGTCGGGACCAACGACGGCCTCAAGAGCGCGCCGGAAGCCCTGCGCCTCGTGCACGAGGCCGGCTACGGATACGTGAGTTCGCTGGCGTGGGGCCCGCACTGGTCGCTGCCGTCGTTGCTGGTGCGTCCTTTCACGTATGCGGAACACGGCTATCCCCATCTGTGGGAACTTCCGCCCTGCGGCTGGCACGAGAACCTGTTGAAAGGCAACAACAAGTGCGGCCCCGTCCGCGTACTGCTGTTTCCGCCCGTGATGCCCGAGACGATCCCAGATCGCTACGTCGAGACGCCGGAAGAGGAATTCGCGTTCAACAACAAGCCCTTTATCGACCGGGCGCTGGCCGAAAACATGCCGCAGGCAAGCCTGATCTGGCATCCATGGAGTCTGAACATGTTCGACCCCGCGATGCGGATGCTCGATATCACTTTCAAGTATGTGCGGGAACGGAAACTCGAGGCGGGGACATTTGCGGATCTGTACCGCGACATGCTGCGCAAGCAGCATCTTGCCGGCGGACGGCGCTGACATGTCTGCGATTGAGCAATGAACACGCTCTGCGTTTCTCTGCGTCCTCCGCGACTCTGCGTTGAAAATTTCCCAACGCAGAGTCGCGGAGGACGCAGAGAAACGCAGAGGACGACGGATGCATAACCTAAACCGCTGGCCAGGGCGCGTTGCGAATCACGTCGGCGTCTTGCGCAGCAGGACAAGTCCTACCACCAGGAAAAGGACGTTTGTCATCCATGCAGCCAACAACGGTGGCGCGCGGTCGATGTGTCCGAGTCCAATCGCCACGCGCGAGAGCACGAGGTAGAGCACGGCCACCGCAACGCTGACGCCCAGCCCGATCGCGAGTCCGCCGCGATTGAGGCGGATTGCGAAGGGGATCGCAAGGAAGATCATGATAAAGCACAGCGCGGGTTCCGAAAGCTTGGCGTGGAAATCGGTCCAATGTCGCCTTACGGGCACGCCGCGGCGTTCCGCGCGGTGAATGTCCGCCCGCAGACCGTTGAGGCTCTTGGTTTCTGGCGGCTCCTCGAGGGCGAAGAGTTCCTCCGGCGTTTCGTCGATCGGCGCGGCCTGCTGCGTCACCCGGTTCACGGGCCCCTGCCATTCCCTTTTCGGATCGAGGATGAGCCAGCCGCCGTCTTCGATAAGCCATTCCCGTACCGCGTCGTCCCAATAGATGCGCTTCGCCGTGATCTGTTCGACCGCATCCTCGCGAAACGAATGCATGAGCACGCGTTCGCCGGTCAATGCCGCGCGGTTGAACTTCATGATGTGACACGTCCAGCCGTTTTCGAGATAGGGCCAGGTCGTACCGGGCCGTTCCCGCTGCTTACTATTGGGGAAGTACCGCGCTTCGAGCTTTTCCAGCGCGCGGTTCGACACCGCGCCCAGCGTATCTTCAAAGAGGAACATGCCTATCGCTAGCGCCGCGGCGATCAGAACGGGCATCCGCACGATCCTTCGCAGACTGATCCCTCCGGCGAGGGCGGCGGTGACTTCATTGTTCTGCGCCGCCTGGCCGAACACCAGCAGGGCCGATGCCAGCACCGAGAGCGAAGCCACCTGGTACTTTGCGAGGATCTTCGGGATGGAAAGCGCGTAGTACCCCAGCATCACGTCCCAGGGGACGTCGCGCTTCAGGAACTCGTTCCGCCGTTGAGTCAGAAAATCCACCAGGATGAACAACAACACGAGCGAAACGATGGTCTTGACGAGCGTGGTGAGCATTTGCCCGCCGAGATAGCGATCAAGCAGGGTGACCCGCGTTGAGAGCGCAAGATCGGCGAGCGTCATACGCGGTCCACCTTCCAAATGAGACCGATGCCGGCCAGCCCAACCGCCACGTTCGGGATCCAGCTTATCGAGATCATGAGCCAGAGCGGCGACAGGGATTTCGGCTCGGTCGCCAAAGTCAACACATAGTATACAAGGATGATCGCAAAGCCCACGGCGAACGTGTAGGGTCTTCCCGCGCGCCGAGCGCGAGCCCCCAGCGGCGCAGCCGCCAGTGTAACCGCCAGACACGCGAACGGCAGTGACAGACGTGTGGCGATCTCGACGCGATAATTCGCGAGCTCCGTGCGGGACGACTCGGACTGTGTCGTCTCGAACGCGTTCTTGAGTGTCCCCTCCTTCGCCATGAGCTCATCGAGCGAGCATTCGCGTCTTGTCCGCGGCGGCCGGTCGGTTGGCATCTGCGGCACGCCGAGCCAGGCCGTCGGTGCGCTGAGCATCGTGACGTATCCGCTTTCCCCCGGCGGGATCAGGTGCAGGTTGTTCATGAACAGCTTCGTGTGACCGCCTTCGCTGATCAGTTGGGCTGAATCGGCGTAGTAGGCTGACGCGCCCCCGGCTTCCTCCGGTTTGAGGATGACGATATCCTCGAGCATGCCGGCCTTGAGATCCTTCTTCCCGATGTAGACGCCCCACCCGGCGTAGTCCTGCATGACGCCCGATGGCAGCGCATCGAGCGTGATGCGCAGGGGCAGTTCGCTGTACATCAGATCCATCACCTTCCGAACCGCCCACGGTTGCACGCGGTCCTGCACGAAAAAGGAAAGCACGCTCAAGAACGCGCCCACGACGATCACCGGCAGGATGGTGCGGCGCAACGGAATGCCCGCGGCCTTCATCGCGACGATCTCGTTGTTCTGCGAAAGGCGTCCAAAGGCCAGCAGAATGCCCAGCATGTACATGATCGGCGCAATGAACGCAACGAGGGTCGGCAGGAGATAGAGCGAGAGACGCGCGATATCGCCGAAGGTCATCTGAGCGACCGGGAGCTTGCCGATGCGTTCCTGGATCTCGTTCGAGACCCCTACTACGGCGATGGCGCTGACGGCCAGCAGCGCAGGCACGGCGATCTGCCGCATGATATATCGGCTGATGATTCCCATAAATGCGCGGTGGGCGCTCCTGCTGTTGTGAGGCCAGTGACGCCACGGCCCTTGCCTCGGATTTCAAGAACGACCGTTCAACTCACGGATCTTTGTGAGGACATGATCGGGCGACAATCCCTGGTAGGGGATATGTTCCGTGATGCCGCCGTCGCCGGGCTTCGTGACGCCCATGAAGTCATACCTGGGCGCATAACCGTTCGAGAGCAGGCACGTGCCGTAGCGAACGCCCAGGCCGGACACACGGTTCTGGCCTTCGACCACAAGCACGAAGCGGCCCTTTCCGACCTTGGCCAGCGTCTCGCAGTCGCAAACGTTCAGCGTGGCCTTGTTCACGAGTCCAACGTCGATGCCTTCCGCGCGGGCGCGCTCGACGGCATCGAGCGCACGAAACAGCAGCTCTCCGTATGAAACGACGTAGCCGGCGGAACCTTCGCGGATGATCTCATCCTTGCCCGGCGTGAAGACGTATCCATCACCGAAGAACTTCGAGCCGTCCTGCTTCAAGATGTACGGGACCTTCGAGCGAGTCGTGAACACGTAACGTATGCCCTCGTCATTCCAGATCCGCTCGACGATAGCCTTGAGCTGCAACGCATCCGCCGCGAAATAGAGCCGGGTCTTGTCGCCTTCGGGAATGCCGCTGTCGGCCAGGAAGATGTTAATTCCGTAATGGCAGGTATTGTCGGCCATCTCGTCCACGCCCGCGTGCGAGAAATGACAGATGACGTTCGCATCGTTGAGCCGCGCCATCGTCGCCTCGGAAATGATCATTTCGAGGAACGCCGAAAACGTGCTGAAGATCCCCTGCTTGCCTTTTTCAAAGCCGAAGCCGGCCGCGGCGGAGAAGTTTCCGCGCTCCTGGACGCCGCCGTTGACGAACACTTCCGGGTGCGCCTTGCGAATCACGTTCAGTCCGGTCGAGCCCTCGAGATCCGAATCGACGACCAACACTCGCTTCGCCCGCTCCTCGGGATTCATCTTATCGAGAATGCCATTGACGATCTTCCCGAACTCGCTGCGATTGCTTGCGAAATCCGCTGAAGAGCCGAGGTACGTGACGCTGGTCTTCGGCGGGGCCACGCTGTTCAGATAATCGACGGCCTCGCTCAGGCCGCGGGCCTTAAGATACTCGATCGCAAAGTCTTTCTTGATGACGTCGTGGCCGGCGTGATTGCCTTCGATTCCGGGGACGCCCGGCGCCATAAGCCGCTTGTTGACGACGGCCACGGGACCCGCCGTGTTCACCGCAGTCTGAATCCGCGCGTACAGGACGTCCAGGTTCTCGCCGTCGCCCACATCGACCGTGAGACCGTGTCCCGCGAGCGTCTTCCCGATGTCATAACCCGGCAGGTACTCGGAGGGATGACCGGAAATGGTTACGTTATTGTCATCGATGCAGAGCTTGACGTTCAGTCTCTGCGCCACGGCCAGACGGGCCGCCTCGGCGTCGTCGCCTTCCATCTGCGAGCCGTCGGAACCGAACAGGAAGACGACCTTGTCCGGGTTCGCCCTTGCGACCCCGTTGACGAACGGCCACATGTGGCCCAGCCGGCCCGACGCGAACTTCACGGGTATATGCGGGTTCGGTTCCGGGTGGCCGTAAAGGCCGGAGCCCGCCTCGCGGTAGTGCAGCAGCTTCTCGAACGGCATCTCGCCGTTGAACGCCAGCATTGCGTATTGAATGGCCACGCGGTGTCCCGCTTCGTCGAAAAACACCGGATAAACCTTGTCGCTGCCGCGCATGAACCCGTCTGCGATGAGCACCTCCGGCACAATGCTATAAGCGCCGCCGGTGTGGCCGGCAAAACCCTTGATCCCCGCGATGGCCGTGTAGAAGATGATCGTGTCGCGGACAATCCGGACGTTCGCCGCGAGTTGCGCGCGTTTCGCGGCGCTCAGATCCTTCTCCGACAAGTCGAACCTCAACGGTTTGTAATTGCTGACATTTATTGGGAAAGTCATATGGTCCATTCCTTCACATCCGTGCCCGTTTGGGCGCGTCTAAACCAGATTTACCCGCCACGAAGGAACCGAAGTATAACATCCTTCCGGCATGAAAATCCTCTTTCGACCTTCGCCTCACTGGACCGGACGGACTATAATGCCGCCCATGACCAGCGACAGAATGACAAGTGCTTGTTGTACGCCTTTCAGGGTGCGCGCGTTCGCCGCAAGTGTTCTGATGCTCCTCGGACTGTTCTCCCTGTTGGGATGTACGCCGCACGACCAGGGCGCGCTTCACGTCGGGAATGGCACGGAACCACAGGGACTCGATCCGCATACCATCACCGGCGTGCCGGAGCACCGGCTGGTCTCGACCCTCTTCGAAGGTCTGGCTGACCTCGATCCCGAAACGCTCGAACCCGTCCCCGCCGTGGCGGAATCCTGGACGGTTTCCGAGGATGGGAAGGTCTACACCTTTCACCTTCGCGCGAATGCGACGTGGTCTAACGGAGACCCGGTAACGGCCCATGACTTCGTTTATGCCTGGAAGCGCATTCTGACGCCCGCCTTCGGCGCCGAATACGCTTACATGCTGCATTGCATCAAGGGCGCGAAGACCTTCAACGAGGGCCGGTTGCAGGATTTTGGTCAAGTGGGCGTAAAGGCCCTCGATGACCGCACCTTGGAAGTCGTGCTCGAAAATCCGACGCCGTATTTCCTCTCGATGCAGATTCATTTCACTTGGTATCCCGTGCATCAGCCGACCATCGAACGGTTCGGGCGGATGGACGAGCGCAACACCAAGTGGACACGCCCCGGGAACCTGGTGGGAAACGGCGCGTTCGTTCTGAGCCGCTGGATACCGAACAACATCATCGAAGTCGTCAAGAATGAACGGTATTGGAACGCAGCGAACGTCCGGCTCAAACGTATTCTCTTCTATCCCATCGACAATCTCCTTACCGAGGAGCGCAGCTTCCGGACGGGTATCCTCCATCTCACGGAAAATGTCCCTATCACGAAGGTCCCCGCTTACCGCCGCGACCAGCCCGAGGTCCTCCGGACCGACCCCTATCTCGGCATTTACTTCTATCGCATTAATGTGACCCGGCCGCCCTTCACGGACGTCCGCGTGCGCCGCGCCTTTGCGATGGCCGTGGACCGCGAGTCCATCACGCGAAACGTCATGACCGGCGGCCAGCGGCCCGCGCGGACGTTCACCGTGCCTGATACTGTGGGATACACGTGCCCCGCCGGCATCGACTACGACGTCCAACAGGCGCGCCGGCTCCTTTCGGAAGCCGGGTATCCGGAGGGCCGGGGGCTCCCTCCCGTGGAACTGCTGTACAACACGAGCGAGAATCACAAGCTCATCGCCGAAGCCGTCCAGCAGATGTGGAAGAAGGATTTGAACGTCGATGTGTCCCTTGTCAACCAGGACTGGAAGGTGTATCTTGCGAGCCAGAAGAGCCTCGACTACCAGATCGCCCGCGCCAGTTGGATCGGCGACTATCTCGACCCCAACAACTTCCTCGAATGCTTTGTCACAAACGGCGGGAACAACAATAGCGGATGGTCGAGCAAGGCCTACGACGATCTGCTTGCCGAGGCGGCGCGCACGGCGGACCAGAAACGCCGGTTCGACCTCATGCAACGGGCCGAGGGGATACTGCTCGAGGAAGCGCCCCTGATTCCAATCTACTACTATACCCGCGTGTACCTGAAGTCGCCGGCGGTCAAGAACTGGCACGGCAATCTGCTCGGGTACATCTCCTTCAAAGACCTCTATCTCGAGGAGTCGTCGCCATGATCCGGCTTATTGCGGTGCGCGCCCTCGAGATGATCCCCGTGCTTTGGATCATTGTGACCCTTGTATTCTTTGTCATCCGGCTCGCGCCGGGCGGTCCGTTTGACGCAGAACGGAACGTTTCCCCGGAGATCTTGAAGAACCTGAACGCCTATTACCACCTTGATGCGCCGTTGTACCGCCAGTATTTCGACTACCTGGGTGGGCTGCTGCACGGAGACCTCGGGCCCTCATTCAAGAACGCAAGTTGGTCCGTTAACGAACTGACCGCTCTCGGCTTTCCCGTGTCTCTCGAACTCGGGATCTACGCCCTTATGGTGGCGCTGGGCATCGGCCTGACGGCGGGTGTCGTGGCATCGATGAAACCCAATACGGCGCAGGACCACGTCCCGATGTCGCTGGCGATGCTGGGCATCTGCATCCCGACGTTTGTCCTTGGCCCTCTGCTCGTGCTCATTTTCGCCCTTTGGCTGGGCTGGCTGCCGGTCGCGGGATGGGAAGGCCCACAGCACAAGATCCTTCCCTCCGTCACGCTCGGCGCGGCCTATGCCGCGTACATCGCCCGTTTGACCCGCGGCGGGATGCTCGAAGTCCTGTCCCAGGACTTTATCCGGACAGCCCGCGCAAAGGGATTGAGCGAGGCGCGTGTGGTGCTGCGTCACGCCCTGAGAGGCGGCCTCCAACCCGTCGTGTCTTTCCTGGGACCCGCCGCGGCGGGGCTGTTGACCGGATCGTTTGTGGTCGAGACCATTTTCCAGACACCGGGACTCGGACGTTTCTTCGTTCAGGCCGCGTTCAACCGGGACTACACGATGATCATGGGCATGGTTCTCTTCTATGCCCTGTTCATCCTTTCATTCAATCTCGCCGTCGACGTGATCCAGGCGTGGCTCGACCCCAGATTGAGGCATCAGCGCTGACCATTGGCCTGCGGTCATCCCGATTTACTCCTCCTGCGAATCGCTGATCCGAGGGAAAGGTCTTTGATCAGGGTCGCCGTTCGGTCTAGAATGGGCGTGTTGTATCGTGCGGCTTCAAGGAAAGGGCAACGAGATGAAGACGGGTATCCGTGTCACGGTGTGGAATGAAGGTGTGCATGAAAAGACGCACGAGGAGGTGCGACGGGTCTATCCGAAGGGGTTGGGCGCGCCGATTGTGGCACACCTGAAAAAGGAGACTGGTATAGCATCGGTCCACCTGTCCGAGCTCGATCACGAGGGCCAGGGCCTTACCGACAAGATTCTGAACAAGACGGACGTGATGACCTGGTGGGGTCACATGGCCCATCACTTGGTTACGGACGAAAATGCGGCCCGCGTGCAACGGCGCGTTAACGAGGGCATGGGACTAGTCGTGCTCCACTCCGGCCATCTTTCAAAACCGTTTACGCGATTGATGGGGACGAGTTGTCACTTGAAATGGCGCGAGATCGGGGAACTGGAGCGCCTCTGGATTGTGGACCCCGCGCATCCCATCGCGGACGGATTGCCCGAATACTTCGAGTTGAAACATACCGAGATGTACGGCGAGCACTTCGACATTCCCCGGCCCGACGAACTGGTCTTCATCAGTTGGTTCCAAGGCGGCGAAGTATTCAGGAGCGGCTGCTGCTGGCACAGGGGCCAAGGAAAAGTCTTCTACTTCCGCCCGGGCCACGAGACGTTTCCGATCTACTACAACGAAAACGTGTTGAAAGTAATTCACAACGCCGTCAAGTGGGCCGCATTCACCGGAGTAAAGAAGATCACACGTGGGAACGTGAAGCCGCTCGAAGAGGTCGTGATCCGGGATTAGACCTCGAGTAGTCCCGGATAGACCCTCTGGGTACGTCACGATCCAGCCAAACGTTTGGCAATGTCATCCAGCGTTATTGCGCCGAGCGTGGGTTTCCTTCGTCCAACAAAAGTACTTCGGTCGACAAGTTTGGGATCCCCACTGTCTACGTGATGGATGAACAATTGGCAGATGGGAGTGCCCGGCTTGACTCTGATGGGGATTTCACCCACGTTTGATAATTCAAGCGTCAAGCAGCCTGTGAAGCCTGGATGGACTCCTGTGGCCGTCGCTATGATCAACCCGTGTCGCCCCCAAGAGGAACGACCAACAACATAGGCTGCGAAATTGGCTGGCAAGCGAATCCACTCCATGGTAACACCGAGAACAAACGCTCTTGGATGCAGAACGAATCCATCACCATATCGCACATAGTACCCTTTACTAAGCTGGGCCTCATTGGGTATCATACTGTCCTTCTCGTAAACATCCAAGACTCCAGTACGACTTGGCCGACATGCCAGAAACCAGCAGCCCAGCCGGATATCGACGGACGCCGACCCGGATTTCTGAAGAGCCTGCAAATCAGGCTGCGGAGTGATGATCAACGGATCTTCAGGGTTCGTCGGGGTTTTCAATTCGCGTGCGATTACATCTGCCTTGAGGATCATGGCACATTCCCTAAGCGGATCTGTATCTCCGAGACTTCCAGACTCTTGAGTACAAGATCGCGTAAGACGCGAACCCGATCTTCCTTCTCCATCTGGGGAACACTCTCCCAAAGACTCGGGTTGAGATTACACATCCAACCTGCGCTCAGAATGTCGACAAGCGACTCATATTGCGCGGTAGGAACAACCCAGTCCGCGAACTGCTTGGCGATCTTATCTACGCGCGCGGGATCGCGCTGGGCAATGGAGCGGGTGTCTGCAAAACTCCGAGCTTCCGCACAGAGTTCCCGCATGATGGAGGCCGAGACAGCGTCTGCTATTGACACAAACAAAGCGGTTCTAGGTTCTGTTGGTTCAGTCTCTGGCACGAAACCGCCCTCAAAACCCGTCGGAACAACCACATTGAGTTCTTTGGCCGCCCAGACGATGTACGATATGCGACTCTTAATATTCGGGTAATTCAGGGGACGTTGGCTTGACGTACCTGGGGCAAAAAGATAGGCAAAGGCATGCAGGTAGGACTCAGCAAACAAGCGAAGGCCAAGGAAATCACAGAAGACCTCTTTGGCCTGCAATATCGAAAGAGTGTAGGCGGGTTGCCAAGTCAATTGGCACAGAAAGTCCGCCTCGATGTCCTCCTTCTTGTATTGCGGATATAGTGCCGCGTACTCATTCCATCGGTTCTGTTTCAGTTCATCCACTACGCCTTGGCGAATCTTGTCTTCAAATATCTGCGAGATTCCTTCGACTTCCCAAACGGAATGCCCAAGCTCATGTCCGGCCAAAGGCACAACCAAGGGATTAGGAGATTCGGTTGCCGGCAATCCGATCAGAGCAAAACCGGGCAGACGAGTACCCGACACATAAGTAAAAGGTGAAAACTGCCATTCGGATGACACGACGAGTTTCATGTCGGCACCCATGAGTCCTTGAGCAAGCCGCAACAGCGGCGCATAGGCTTCGAATGCATTTCGGACGTTTGTCGAACGCAATAGGAATCCGATGATTGGAACAAACAGAAAGAGCAATTCGACCGATACACTGCATTGGACATTGGCCACGTTCACATCCGTCGTAGGTGTGATTTTTGCCAGGACGGTTTGCTGCTTCCTGAACCGATCTGCCAAGAGGGACATGGCCTGTCTCGAATGATCATCAGGAAACTCGGAATGCTCCAGCCTATCAATTTCATCGAGAGCTGCTACGATCCGTGCCCGTGCATAGTCAACTGTAGCCATTGCTACTCCTGAAATGGGTGGGACGGGCGCAGGTCACGAAGGGATTTTCCGTAAGCCAACGCCGCCCGCGACAGGGCAACGCAAAAGAGTAGCGCGGTATCAAGTTTGCCAGGTTCATCGGTGAGTCGTTCGCCGGACAAGAAATCAGCAATCTCGCCTGCCTTTACGAGCAAGTCCTCTACTTTCTGTGAGGTTACCCCCTGGGCTGCCGATACTGTCACCGCTTCACCCAAGACCATAAGTGTTGCCGGATCCATTGCAGTATGCGGTGTCTGAGCAGGTGAACTTTTCGCGACCGAATTCTTAAGCCTCGCCGCCAAACGCCGCACTGCGTCCAGTTCATCGGATGTACCCGATCGCAAGTTATCAAGATCAATTGCCGCTTCGGACGCAAGAAAGGGCAAGTCCGCATCAAGAGCACGAAGGGCGTGGCTGTTCTGTAAAGGCGCTAGTGCAGATGACATCTGGTGAATCTCCTCCTATCCGCAGGCTCCTTGTGTCTCAGGAATTTGTATCTCATTACTTCAGTAAAGTCAACTTAACGATCTGCTTTGGGCTTCTTGATTGGGTAGCGTCGCGTCGCCGATGACGCGATCATACCACAAGGCAACAGCATTCCGCCCGTTTTCAAGTCTTCGCGGATTCAAATTCTAAGTGCAACATGTTTCTTCCTTACTGAGGCCGCGTTTGGCGTGGTGTATCTCTCACCCGCGCTCGGAGATACATCACGACACCGGCGGCCATGCCTCATCCCCCCTGAGTTCCCTGACCCAGCGCGCCGCGTCGGGCACGTCGGCCCACGCTTCAGCGCCTTTGGCCGCGAAGCGGTCGAGCGCCTCGTCGCTGTAGCTGGGTTCATACTCTACAAAGGCGATCAAGCGGACGTTGCGCAATTCGCCGCTACGAAAGTGTTGCTCGGCACGGACGTGCAGCAGGACCTTGTGGTAGAGCCGGTTTTCCTCCTGATCACGAAGGTAGTCTTGGGAAGCGCCGACGATAATGATCTTACCGCCACGTTCGAGCTTCAAGTGGACGTTGGCCCTCTGAGCGCCCCCCATGTCCACTAGCTGGCCAAACAAATACTTCTCCACAGTCACCCACGGCACGACGTCGCCCGTGCGGTAGTCGGTCTCGTGACTGATACGTACTGGCGGAACACTCTCATCAGTGAACCGGACTTCATAGAAAAGGTCCGGATCCGCCTTCGCGCGCTGTTGCCACTTCTGCACGATCTCGGCTCGTTTGAGATCCAGCTCGCCAAGCACGTCCTGCCGCTCCATCAGTCTCAGATCGGCTACTAGAGGGGTCAATACCACGGCGGATAACAGAGCACGCAAGACGTACGAACGCTCCAGTATCTCCACGTGGACCTGGTCTAGTTTCAGTCTTTCGCTGCCGCTGAGGAAAGTCTCGACCTGCTGGTTGAATTCGTTGAATTGAGACAGCCCTATTGAGCGGGGCGTAATATCAATCCCGGCCAACTTGCCATGCAGGACGAACTCTATGGATGACGTCTCGCTCATAGTCTGCTCCGCCTAAGAAGATACTCCAGGGCGGAGACGCGCCGCAACTGTAAATCGTGGGGTAAATGGGGCTTGGATTCATATTCTAAGTACAACGTGGGGCGGGTGACGCAGGAGTCCATCCCGAACAGTATGACGACGGCGTACTCCGCGGTCAGTGGTCCAACTCACATATCCGGCGGCGGTAGTAGAGGTAGTTTTCAAAGCTGACGTCGAGGGGCACGCCGTGGTCGCAGGTGGGGATGTAGCCGCCGCGGTCGCGCATGGCGGGTATGATGTATTCGAGGTGTTTGTCGATGGCATCCTTGCCCTGGGCCAGGACGCGCTTGTCGATCCCGCCGGTAATGACGAGATCGGGCCAGCGCTCGCCAACCTTTACGACGTCGCAGCCGCTGGCCACTTCCCATGGGTCCATGATGTCCATGCCAACCTCGAGATACAGGGGAACCGCGGGTTCGGCCCAGCCGTCGGTGTCGACGTTGAAATAGATCTTGCGGGACTGCCGCCGACGGGCATTGCCGATCACTTCCTTGTAGTAAGGAAGAAGGAATTCGCGGACCATGTCCGGGGAAATGAGTAACCCCTTCACGTAACAGATGTCTTCCCCGATAGCGAGTTCATCCAGGTCGACGTGCTGCTGGAGCTTCTCGAGTCCCGCGTTCATGACATCGGCCCAGCGGCGCATCATGGCATGGATCAACTCCGGCTGCTCGCAGAACCCAATGAGCAGATCTTCGGGTCCCATGAGAGCGCGGAGGTACATGTATCCTCCGACCATTCCTTGGCGGACCATCAGGCTCTCGGCTTCGCGTTGTTGCGCCGCGTGTTTGCAAGCGCCCGCCAGGATCACATACCGGCCGGGATCGTTGGGATCCAGGCGGGGCGCGACCTCCTCTTCCCAGTCTTTCATGCACGTTACGGGATGCTTTATGTAGTCGGGCATAAAACCGTGACGACGTCCCTTGAACACGCGGAGCCACCGTCCGGCAACGTCTTGAATGATCTCGGTCTCGCCTTCGTCGCTGACGACTTTATCCTCGTAGCCCGGCAAGAACGGCGGCTCGCACCAGCCGAGGTCCAGTCCAACGTCGACCATACCCGGGGGATCGTAGTTGAAAAGGTTGGTCTCCTCGTAGTCGTCGGGGAGCCCTTCGGCCCTCCAACGCTCGATGGCCTCCGCCCAAATATAGAATTCGCGGCGGAACATATGGTCCACCGGTTTGAACTCGTAGGTTGCCCGCATGCGTTCGCCTGAATTCATGGAAGTCCCCTTTGTCTTTTTAGCCGTGCCTGTCATTCGGGGGATGATTGTAGCGATATAGCCCGCAAACGGAAAAGCGTTCCTTTCAGCTCTTTGTAGGACGGGTTTGAAACCCGTCCTACGATGTTCGGACTGTGAAGGGTAAGGTCTCCTGCGGATGTGGTGTCAGATGTAGTTACTTTCTTAGCAGCTCACGCGCTACAATAGCGTCTGTTTTCCCGGACACTACATCGAGAGGGACGCGCACAATGAAATCGGTACGGTTTGGCATCATCGGCGTCGGCGGTATGGGCTCATCGCACGCCGACTATCTGCGTAAAGGCGAGGTCGGACGGTGCGAACTGAGGGCGGTCTGCGACATTGACCCGGATCGGCTGAAACAGTTCAAGGATCTGAAGACCTTCACGGACAGTAGGAAGCTGATCCGCTCAGGGGAAGTGGACGCGGTGCTGATCGCGACCCCGCATTACTTTCACACGACGATCGGCATCGACGCGCTCGATAACGGGCTGCATGTTCTAACCGAGAAACCGATCTCGGTGCACAAGGCGGACTGCGAGCGGCTGATCGCCGCTCACAAGCGGAATCCGAAACAGGTGTTCGCGGCCATGCTTCAACTGCGCACCGTGCCGGTCTACAAGCGGATCAGGAAGTTGGTCGCGGATGGAGAGCTTGGGCGGATCGAGCGCACGAGCTGGATTGTGACGGCATGGTACCGCACGGAGGCGTACTACGCATCGGGCGGCTGGCGCGCCACGTGGAAGGGCGAGGGCGGCGGCGTGCTGCTCAACCAGTGCCCGCACAATCTCGATCTCTTCCAGTGGATGGCCGGGATGCCGTGCCGGGTTCGCGCCACCTGCAATTTCGGAAAGTACCACGACATCGAAGTCGAAGATGAAGTGACCGCGTATCTCGAGTATCCGAACGGGGCCACGGGCATGTTCGTGGCGTCCACGGGCGAAGCTCCAGGGACCGACCGTCTCGAGATCGCGGGAGATCGAGGGAAGCTGGTCTACGAGGACGGGAAGCTGGACTTCTTGCGCAATGAAGTCAGCGCCCGGAAGTTCAGCAAGACCTCCAAGGGATCTTTCGACCGGCCTGAAGCGTGGAAGATCGAAATCCCGGTTCGGGACGCGCGCAATGGGCACTCGGTTGTCACCCAGAATTTCGTGGACGCCGTCCTGGACGGCGCTCTCTTGATTGCGCCCGCTGAAGAAGGGATCCATTCCGTCGAGTTGGCCACGGCGATGATCTATTCCTCGCTCATGGACAAGACGGTCGAGCTTCCTCTTGACGGGAAGGCATATGAGCGCAAACTGAAACAGCTCATCGCAAAATCCACGTTCAAGAAGAAGGGCGTTCGCCAAGTGCAGAGCGATATGAGCAAGTCGTTCCGGTAGACCTAAGCGGTCTGCTTTCCGACCATGGACGCGAGGCCACGTTTGGGCAAGCTGTATCGAGCCAGCGCATTTCTGGGGCTGCAACAAAGCATCATCGGCCTGTTGAGCATGGTCATCCTCGTAGGCATGGGCGAGAGGATGGCGGAGCGCTTCCTGCCGATCTATGTGATGGCGCTCGGCGGCACGGCGTCGATTGTGGGACTGCTCAACGGGCTCGACAACCTGCTCTCGGCGCTGTATTCATTTCCCGGCGGATACCTTTCGGAACGGGTCGGCACGAAACGCGCCTTGCTTGTGTTCAACCTGCTGGCGATGGCCGGTTTCGTGATCGTCATCCTGATACCCACTTGGCCGGCCGTGATCGCCGGGTCGTTCTTCTTCCTCTCGTGGACGGCGATTTCGCTCCCGGCGACGATGAGTCTCGTGGCCAAGGCGCTTCCGAAGAACCGGCGGACGATGGGTGTTTCGATGCATTCGCTGGTGCGCCGCATCCCGATGGCGTTGGGGCCACTCGCGGGAGGCTGGTTCGTGGACACATGGGGAGAAAAGGACGGCGTCAGGCTGGCATTCGTTGCCGCGCTCGCCATGGCCCTTCTGGCGATTGTCCTGCAACAGCGTCTCATTGAAGACGGCCTCGGCAAGTCAGACAACAAGGGAAATGCCGGCGTACCCAAGAACCCCATCGCCGTCGCCAGGCGCATGAGTCCTCATCTCAAGAATCTTCTGGTGTCCGACGTGCTCATACGTTTCTGCGAGCAGATCCCATATGCCTTTGTGGTGATATGGTGTATGAAAACCATTGCGTCCCCGGTGAGCGGAAAGGAGTTCGGGGTCCTCACGAGCATCGAGATGGCCACCGCGGTGCTCTGCTATATCCCGGTCGCGTATTTCGCGGACCGCGCTGGCAAGAAGCCCTTTGTGGTTGTGACGTTCGTCTTCTTCACTCTGTTTCCCCTTTTTTTGCTGTGGTGCCAGTCCTTTTGGATTCTGGTTCCGGCGTTCATTCTTCGCGGCCTGAAGGAGTTTGGCGAACCGACGCGCAAGGCCCTGATTATGGACCTTGCGCCGGACGACGCAAAGGCGGCAATGTTTGGTGTATACTATCTGATAAGAGACTCGATCGTCTCGCTTGCCGCGTTTGGCGGCGGGCTCATGTGGGCTTATGTCTCACCGACGGCGAATCTCTTGACGGCCTTCGCGTTTGGCGTGATCGGCACGCTGTGGTTTGCATTGCGCGGCCGTGACGTTTCCACTATGGAAACCGATCGCGCGTCCGCCGCAGGCGGATGAGTTCCGCCGCGCGGATATGTGCAAATGAAAGGAGCCGCATATGTATCGGATGAGACTGTGTGCTGTCGCTCTTGCGTTCGGTTTCTGCATGGCAACGGCCCTCGCGGCGCCGGCCCAGCAGACATCGCAACCCGCTTCGCGAACATACGTGAGACCCTCGGACCGGGCCAAGGCCGGCGACACGGGCGCCGCGCCGGGACGCATCAACAATCGCATCGACAACCGGACTTTGACAACCCACGGCACGGTGTATCAGCAAATGAAGGCCCAACGCGAGGACGAACGGCAGAACCGTCTCTATTCACGCTACCAGCCAAAACCGAACGCGGAAGATAGCGCCAAACCGGTCCTGCCCGGCACCGGAAAACCGGCGTCTTCGCTCAGTCCGACAAGCCGCGCACAGGCGTCAGAGCCCGTCAGGGCTGAACCTACCTTACCCAGCGCGGCCTTGCGGTATGATGAGAACGGGGACAAGATAAAGCTTCCGGGAACACTCGGAAATGTCCAGGTGGGGGGATCAATCCAGATTCGCGGAGGATACCGTACGGATCCTTCTCCTGAACGGCAACGATAAACCGCTTGCATAACGCTGCCGCTCGGCTCCCGGCAACGCGGCGTCGTTCCGGTTCGCACCCATCACACCGAAGTAGAGGCGATTAGTTCGCGTATCTTTCGGAGTCCCGTGTCCGCCACCTGCTTGGGGTCTTGATTCCAGTGTTCCCGGTTGAACATTTCGAGGGAAAGAGGCCCGCCGTAGTTGATCTCGCGGAGATACGTGAGGGCCTTCTTCAACGGCAGGATGCCGTCGCCGGGATAGATCCGATGCTCGTCGGCCAGTTGATCGCGCGGAGGATCCGCTGGCACGTCGTTCCAATGGAACACGGCTATGAAATTGCCGCTCAAGTGCCGAATCCCTTCAAAGCCCGAACCGCCCCGGTACAGATGGAACGTGTCCGCCACTAGGCATGCATCCGGATCGTCGGCGTCAAGAGCGATGGCCACGCCCTGGCCGAGACGGTGAACGCCCTTCATGAACCCCACGAATTCACAGGCCACGATGACGTTGAACTCGTCGCGTCCGATCTTCAACAAGTCGCGATAGCGGTCCGCGCCGCACTTGAGATCGAAATCCGGACGATCCGGCGCGGGGATGGCCGCAACGTGCCGCGAACCGGCGCCCGCGGCAAGGCGCATCCGGTTGCGCGTAGCCTCGAGCGACTTCTTCCATGCCTCGTCTTCCATCGGCATGCAGTCCCATAGGCCAATCACGTTGGGCACGAACAGGCCGCGATCCTTTATCTCGGCGGCAAGGTCCTTCAGGTTGCCACCGTCCGTTTCGAATTTCTCGATCTCATTGACCCATAGTTCGATGCCGTCATAGCCCGCCTCCGCCGCAACGCGGATCTTGTCCTTTAACGGGGTGGGACGGATCGTGCTCGAGTTGAGCGTAACGGGCCAGGGGCTTGCGCCACCCTGGTACTTCTTTGCCTTTTCCTGTTGCGGGGCTTGCGCCTGTGCCGCGGCGGTCAACAGCCCCGCACTCGCCCCAATCCGAAGAAACGCGCGTCGGTCCATAAGAGTTCCTTTCAAGTCTAGGTCCGTGAGAAGCAGTGATCCCAAAGATTGTGTGCGTATTGTGCCACAGTTCAGGCCGGATCTGTAAACCGGTTGCGGCAATCCCCGCTGAGACGGGGCGAACTCGACACCGGGAGGCCCGAAAATGGTATACTGCCGCAATAAGTTCGCTT
>CAZPMT010000057.1:0-32010 GCA_964587655.1 uncultured Nitrospiraceae bacterium | reverse complement strand
CAAACGAGGCAACACGACATCGCTTACCGTAGGTGTGAGAAGTCCGGGCTAGCGCTGCTGTGCGGGTCTAGGATGCAAGCATGAAGACAAAGGGACAGGTCGAGGCTGAAATCAGTGACGCCATCGTCCGGTTTGAGCGGGAGTACATGGGACGAGGCCCTGAGGAAACCAAGACGCACGTCCTCGACGACCTGATCTTGGTGCGTCTGCGAGGGGTATTGACCCCGGCGGAGAAGAACCTTGCAAGTATTGATGCGAGCACTCGGGGCCGATCCCTGGTCAAGCAGGTGCGGATTGAGTTGCTGGAGGGAGGACGGCCCGCGCTGGAGGCCATCATTCAGGATATCACCGGTTGCAAGGTTGTGAGTCTGCACACGGATGTCAGCACCAAGACGGGTGAGCGAGTCATCATCTTCACCCTGGATGGTGTGCCGAATTTCCGAAAACCGGCCATAGACGAGTAACCAAGCCCGTACGCAGTTGCGCTGGCCGTCCGCAGTGCGACCGACACGAGTGAACTGCCGGACCCTCCTCGCATTTCCTTCCTTCTAAGAACTCACACTAGCTTCTCGATGTGGGGCCGACTTGGGCTGCTTGACAAACAATCGTTCTTTCGTGTAGATTCCGCACAGGAACAGGCAGATTGACAGGGGGTCGCGGAAGCGACCTGCTGAAGAGATGGGCCGGTAACCGCCGAAAGAGAGCGGTTGCCGGCTTTTTGTTTGCCTGCCCGGTGTCCTAGTGCGTTGACAGCAAGCCTTCGAACGAAAGGCCGGCTGGGCAAATCACGGGCCAGCGTCCATCCCCACGGAAGGCGTTGGCCCCTTTTCTTGGGGTAACCCTCCCGCAAGGATGAAGCTGATCCAAGACCTCGACCTAACGTTTAGGAATCCTGCTGACGGGAGGCCAAAGGCCAAAAAGGAAAGGATGCCGTGATGAACGGACTTGACGACATGAAACAGCGGATAGCGGAGACCGTAACTCGCTTCGAGAACGAGTATATGGCGCTCCAACCGAAGTCGGTCCTTGTGGACCTGCACGACTCGTACATCCTGGTGACGCTACGCCAGGTCGCCTCCGCGGCTGAGCGGGACTGTGCCAGCGACGATCACAATCGAGAGCTTCTGGAGAAATTATCCTCCGCGGCGTTCGACGCAGTGAAAAGCAAGTTGGAGACGGAAGTGGCAGCGATCGTGGGGCGTCCAGTCCGACGGTCCCGCATCAACGTAGACCCGGTGGCAGGCGATGCCATTGTGAGTTTCATATTAGAAGAATCGCATTCTACCGAGGAGGGGCACTGAACTATGCGGGATAAGGTATTTCTTGGCGGCCTCGCCCTGCCGGAGGAGTTGTCGGCAGTCTTTGGCGTCTGCCCGTCGGTGCGGGTTTTCGAGTCCGTGGATGAATTGTTGGAATGCAGTTTCGGCGTTCCCGGCGCCGACTATTTTGAAGTCCAGTATGAGTTGCCAGACGGCAGGCTGGTTACTGAAATGACCGTCGCCCGCGTCAGGAATGGGATCGCCGCAAATTACACGGAAGTGTACATGCGGCGACGCGACCCGGACTGTATGGTGATTGCCGACGAGTTTCCGACCGACAAGCCGCGCTTTCGGGAACGCTTCGGATATGAATTCCAGAGACTGAGGCAAGAGACTCTTGAATGGCTCTCCCGACAAGACCTCGGCGTGTTTCTGTTTCGGACCGGGCCGCCGGAGATGGGGGAAGACGCATTGGCGATTGTTCCCGCGAACGCGGCAGTCTTCGCTTTTGGCCTTGCGCTGCTTCAGGGCATCCTAACCGCCGATGAGGCATCGGTTTCGTTTTCTCCGAAGGTAGTCATCTACGTGGCCCCGCCTTTCCGTCACACGCACTTTGCGGGAAAGCAAATCGTCGTCCACAACAGGAGATCGGACCAACACGAAGTGTTCTCATATAATCTCTATCCGGGACCGAGCGCCAAGAAAGGCATCTACGGTACGCTGATTCGACAAGGTGAGGGCGAAGGTTGGGTTGCCGCGCATTGTTCCGCGGTTCAAGTGATTACGCCGTATGACAATGTTCTAACAATCATGCACGAAGGCGCCAGTGGAGGCGGCAAGAGCGAAATGCTTGAACAGCCGCACCGCCTGTCTGATGGGCGCCTCCTCAAAGGCAGAAATCTGGTGACCGGCGAGGAGAGGTATCTTGAAATCCCGCGAACTTGCGATCTGCGCCCCGTGTGCGACGACATGGCTTTGTGTCACCCCAATATTCAGCGGGGGGACGGCCGTCTGTGGATTGTGGATGCAGAAGATGCTTGGTTTGTTCGGGTCAATCACATCGCGGAATACGGGGTGGACCATGACCTGGAAAAACTGACCGCCATGCCCGGGACGCCCCTCCTCTTCTTGAACATCGACGCTGTGCCGCGAAGCCGCGCTCTCATTTGGGAGCATATCTCGGATGCCCCGGGATCGCCTTGTCCCAACCCTCGCGTCATCCTTCCGCGCAGGATCGTGCCTTATGTCATCCAGCACGAGGTTGCCGTGGACATTCGCAGCATCGGCCTGCGGACGCCTCCATGCACACGGGAGAAGCCCACGTATGGCATCGTAGGCCTATTTCATCTGCTGCCCCCTTCCTTGGCTTGGCTGTGGCGTCTTGTGGCGCCACGCGGATATGACAATCCGAGCATTGTCGCTGACGAACAAATGAGCAGCGAAGGCGTCGGCAGCTATTGGCCCTTCGCGACCGGCAGACGCGTGGAACAAGCCAACCTTCTGCTCCGCCAGATCCTGGCCACCCCGCGTGTCCGTTACATCCTCACGCCCAACCAACACGTGGGCGCTTGGTCCACCGGCTTCATGCCGCAATGGCTGACAAGGGACTATCTCGCGCGCAAAGGAGCGTCCCCTTTCAACCGAGACCAAATCGTTCCCGCGCGGTGTCCCCTCCTCGGCTACGCGCTGAAATCCATGCGAATAGAAGGGACTTGGATTGCGAACTGGTTCTTGCAGGTCGACACTCAGCCGGAGGTGGGTGTTGACGGGTATGATGAAGGCGCTGAAATTCTGCGCAGTTTCTTCGTCGAGCATCTTCGCTCCTTTCAGGAACCCGATTTGATTGCACCCGGGCGTTGCATTATCGAGTGCTGCATCGACGGCGGTTCTGTCGAGGACTATGAGTCGCTTATGCCCGAGCACAGGGCGTACGTCATGGACGATGCGCCAAGCATAAGGTGCCGCATACAAACGTGATGAGGTAAGCGGGCGTGCAAGCCCTTGGATTCGCGGACGAAGTTGCGAGTGAGGCCGCCTAGTTCAATGCTAATGTTCAGGTGAAGAAGCTCATGGCGCTGGTTCCATAAGACGCGCGATAAGGAGACAAACGATGTCGAAGCAAGCAGATTGTCCCATGCAGTACTCGCATCTCGCCGGCATTCCATTGATCAAGCGGGGAAAGGTCCGGGATGTCTACGATTTGGGAGGCGCGCTGCTGATCGTGGCGACCGACCGGATTTCATGTTTTGACGTCGTTCTTCCCACACCGATACCAGGGAAGGGCCGCATCTTGACGCAGATGTCCCGCTTCTGGTTCGAGAAGACGTGCCACATCGTTCCCAATCATGTTTGCACGAGGGACCTCGAATCGATGTATCGGGATTTGCCGGACTTCGAATCATTGCGAGACAGGTCCATGGTGGTTCAGAAGGCCGAACCATTGCCGGTTGAGGCCGTCGTCAGGGGGTATCTCGCCGGGTCGGGATGGAAGGAATACCAGGAACAAGGCACGGTGTGTGGAGTGAGATTGCCTAAAGGACTTGAGGAATCTGAAAGGCTGCCGGCGCTGATCTTCACCCCGGCGACAAAGGCCCCGGAGGGGACCCATGACGAGAACATATCTTTTGAGCAGGCTACCGAGATCCTTGGCCTGACGTTAGCCACGCAGGTTCGCCAAGCCAGTTTGCGACTGTACTCCGACGCGGCGGCCTACGCTGCCCGGCGCGGCATCATTATTGCCGATACCAAGTTTGAATTCGGTCTGGTGGAGGGCAAGCTCACGTTGATCGACGAAGTACTCACGCCGGACTCGTCCCGATTCTGGCCGATGGAGAAATACCGCATTGGCGTGTCCCCGCCGAGTTTCGACAAGCAGTACGTGCGCGACTATCTAATCCAAATCGGCTGGGACAAGCAACCACCCGCACCGGAACTGCCGGACGAAATCGTTTGTAAGACCGCCGAGAAATACGCTGAGGCGTTGCGGCTTCTGACGAGTTAGTCGGATGGGACGAACAACATCAGGAGTGCCGAGGAGTTCGAGGCACAGTCGAACGAAGAGGCGAGTGTCTACACGCCTCTCATAGACTACGGAAAGATAGATATTGCCGATTTTGATCCGGAGAACTACCTGGGCAAGGGTGAGAAACAAACCGTGTCGTAGCGGGCCGCCTGCCTGAAGACGCCGACAGAAGGAGCAGGAACATGAAAACGATTTGTGCCATTGCGGTGTTGGTGCTATGGGCGGGCGTGTGGCTGCCCGCGGGCGCTGATGAAAAGACAGAGGAGAGTGGCTCGAAGCCTGCGGAAGGCCTTACATCGGCGGCGGGGACGGCGGAGAAATCCGCTGCAGTAGAAACGCTCATCGCCTGCCTGCAAGACGAGGACGAGGATGTGCGTCAGGATGCGGCCGTGGCGTTGGGCAATCTGGGCGACGCCCGGGCCGTGGACGCGCTCATCGCCTGCCTGAAAGACGAGAACGAAGAGGGGGCGGGTAGCGTTGCAGAGGCACTAGGGAAACTGGGCTCTGCCGCCGTGGACCCGCTGATCGCCGGCCTGAGGGACGAGAACAATCGGGTGCGATATTGGGCAGCCCAGGCGCTGGGCGCCATCGGCGATGCGCGGGCCATGGATCCGCTGATTGCCAGCCTGAAGAAGGGGAACGGTGGTGCGCGTTACAGCGCTGCGCAGGCTTTGGAGACCTTGAAATACAAACCCGAGACCACGGAAGCGCGCGTTACTTTCCTGATAGCGAAATGGGACTGGGAACAGTTGGTAAAGGAAGGACCCGCCGCCGTAGAACCGCTGATCGCCTGCCTCAAGGACGAGTCAATACGTACGAAGGCCGCCGAGGTGTTGGGGCAGTTGGGCGACGTGCGGGCCGTAGAGCCGCTGATCGCCTGCTTGAAGGACGCGGACGCGAATATGCGCTATTGGACCATTTCAGCGCTGGGTAAGTTGGGCGATGGGCGCGCGGTGAAGCCGCTGATCGCCTGTCTGGAGGATGAGTACGGTGGCGTGCGCCAAGACGCCGCCGACGCGTTGGGACAGTTAGGCGACGCGCGGGCGGTAGAACCGCTAGTCGCTTCCCTCAAGGACAAGGACGAGTCGCTGTGCCAGAGGGCCGCCGAGGCGTTGGGAAAATTGGGCTACCAACCTGCAACCATGGAGGCGCGGATTCTTTTTTTGGCGGCAAACCGGAGTTGGGACCAGTTGAAGCAGGAAGGCCCTGCCGCGGCGGACATGCTAGTCTCCTGGTTGAAGGACAAGTCCGCAGGGGTGCGCAGCATGGCAGCGGCGGCACTGGAAACTTTGGGATACAATCCCGCTACACCGGACGCGCGTATTACATTCTTGATAGCGAAGCGGGCCTGGGAACCCTTGGTGCAAGAGGGATCCGCCGCTGTAAAGCCCCTCATCGACTGCCTGATGGACGAGAATGAAGAGCTCCGCGATGCGGCGGCGGAGGTCCTGGTACGGTTGGGCGTGCCCGAGGTAAAGCCCTTCATCGAAGAAGGAACGCGATTACTCAAGATAGCGAGCGCGGACCTGAATGGCGATGGGACACCCGATTACATCCTGGTGCTCGAGAAGGAGAAGGAAAAACCGGAGGACCCTGACATAGAAAAAGGCCAGAGGCCGCTGCTCATCTTGGCTCGTGATGCAACGGGGGCGCTAAAACTGGTCAAGCGCAATGACAAGATCGTCAGTTGTTCTACCTGCGACGGTGGAGTGAAAGGAGACCCATTTGACGGAGTAAAAATGGGAACAAAGACCTTTACCGTTCGTAACAGCGGCGTCCGTGGGATGGGGACATGGGGGTGGTGGACCGAATACAAGTTCAACTACTCGCGTATTGACAACACGTGGCAGTTGGTCAGATCCGAGGAGGGTGAAGAGCAAGAGGTAGGCCCCGCGCCCGCCAGGCGGCATGTGGAGGCTTACGCGCCACCCAAAGACTACGGGAAGATTGACATTGCCGATTTTGATCCGCAGAACTACCTGGGCAAGGGCGAACGCTAACCCCGTGTTGCAACGGACCGTGTGCCCGAAGACGCCGATAGAAGGAGCAGGAACATGAAAACGATTTGGACAGTTACAGTGCTCGTGCTGTGGGTAGGCGTGAGCCTACCCGTGGGCGCTGATAGCGCGCCCGTAGTGGCGGCCGCCATACAGGGTAACGTGACGACACCGCCGTCCGGCGCGGCCCAACCTCGTGTAACGGACCGCATGGCCGTAGTCACGGGGGATGTCCTAAATCTTCGGTCCGGACCCTCCGTTTCAGATTCGATCGTTGCCAAAGCAAAACAGGGGGCCAAACTGCACATCCTTGAAGGTCCCAAAGACGGTTGGTACAAAGTCAAGACCGATAGAGACACCGTAGGATGGGTCCACGGCGACTACGTCCGAATTCAAGCCGAGGATGAAAAACGCGCGGAGGCGGAGATCTCCATCAACCGCAAGTTAAAGGAGCCGGATTTGGAGGCGCGTCACCGCGCCGCGGAGGCATTGCGGACGCTGGTGGAGGAGCGCGCTGTGGGAGCGCTCGTCACCTGCCTGAAGGACGAGTGGTGGGAAGTGCGCCGTGCCGCCGCAGTGCTCTTGGGGCATGTGGGGTATCGGCGGGCGGTGGACCCCCTGGTTGCCTGCCTGAAGGACGAGGACCGGGATGTGCGCATTAGTGCCGCTTGGGCGTCGGAGCGGTTGGGTTACAAACCAGCGACCGAGGAGGCGCGTAGCGCGTTTCTGGCGGCGAAGCGAGAGCGTGAGCAGTTGGCGCGGAAGGCTGCCGCAGCCGTGGAACAGCTCATCGCCTGCCTGAAGGACGAGGACTCGGATGTGCGTTACAAGGCCATGGATGCGTTGGGGAAGCTGGGTGACGCCCGTGCCGTGGAGCCACTCATCGCCTGCCTGAAGGAGGATCCTTACGGTTACCGCGCCGCCCATGCGTTGGGGGTTCTGGGAGACAGGCGGGCCGTGAAACCGCTCATCGCCTGCCTGCTGGAAGACGTGAACAGCGAGATGGCCGCCCAGGCGTTGGGAATGCTGTCGGATGCGCGGGCCGTGGAACCGCTCATCGGCTGCCTGAAGCACAAGTATACAGGGGAGCGTGCAAGCGCCGCCGAGGCGTTGGGGAAGCTGGGGGATGCGCGGGCCGTGGAACCGCTCATTGCATGTCTTCTGAAGGACGAGGTCGAGGGTGTGCAAGTGAGCGTCGCCCATGCGTTGGCGATGCTGGGAGATGCGCGCGCCGTCGAGCCGCTCATCGCCTGCCTGAGCAAGGACAAGCACGGCTGGGTGCGTGAGTGCGCCGTAAGGGCGTTGGGGAACCTGGGAGATGCCCGGGCCGTCGAGCCCATCACCGCATGCCTGAAAGACGGGTATTTGTCGGCACATATGGCAGCCGACGAGACGTTGAAGAAACTGGGGTCCCCCCCGGACGTGGTGGGATCGCTCATGGCCCGCGGCAATGATATCCCTGAGGTATTATTGAGCACCGTCGTGGTCTTGGGGAATTTGGGGGATGCGCGGGCGGTCGAGCCGCTTATCACCGTGCTCACGCGTGAGGCAGTCAAGGACTGGCCGCAGGACTGGCGGTGGCTCGCGTCGGGGTCTGCCGAAGACCCTTGGGTGCGTGAGGCGGTCGCCAGGGTGTTGGGGAAGCTGGGGGATACGCGGGCTGTGGAACCGCTCATCGCCCTCCTGAAGGAGGAGGACCTAAAGGTGCATCTTAGTGCCGCCCGAGCGTTGGAGCGATTGGGGTACAAACCCGCGACCGCAGAGGCGCGCGTCACGTTTTTGCTGGCTAAGCGGGACTGGAAACAGTTGGCGCAGGAGGCACCTGAGGCCGTGGACACACTGATTGCCTGCTTGAAAGACGACAAGCAGTGGGTCCGTCGGAATGCCGCCGAGGCCTTGGGGGTTCTAGGCGATGAGCGGGCCGTGGAACCGTTGCTCGTTTTGCAGGAGGAAGCGAATTACGCCGACTTGCAAGAGGCGGCTTCGGAGGCCTTGGGCAGACTAAGACACACCGAAAACGTAGTGAAACCCGGTCCCTCTTTGATCGAGTCCTCCATCGCCATCCTGAGAGACCAGGCGCGTGGTAACAATCAACCCCAGCATCCGGAAGGCGGCCGGCCTTATAATGAGATCAGCGAGAAGTTGTGGAGGCTCGGAGAGGCCGCCGTGGCGCCCCTCATCGCCTGGTTGAAGGACGAGCACGTGGGGGTACGCGCTACCGCCGCCGAGGCGCTGGGAAAGATGGGCGATACGCGTGCCGTCGAGGCGCTCATCGCCTGCTTGAAGGACGAGAGCGAGTGGGTGCGCGAGGCCGCCGCCGAGGCGTTGGGGAGGTTGGCATACCCGCCGGACAGGGCCGGATTTTACGATCTGGAGGAGGAAGAAGATGAAGGCTGAGAATGTCATGATACGACACAGTGCGACACCCGAACGCTTGGCCAGGCCCGATCGTCGCCTGCCTGGTGGACGAAATCGTTTGTAGGACCGCCCAGAAATACACTGAGGCGTTGCGGCTTCTGACAAGTTAGCAGGATTACCTGAAACAAGAGGAGTACATAGCCATGGTAGGTTGTCATTTGGGAAGGCTCTTTCAAGTCACCGTTGCAGGCGGGTCATATCAGGAGGGCCTTGTGTCCGTCATTCAGGGCGTTCCGCCTGGAATGCCGCTTAGCGAACAAGAGGTGTACGGCGACCTGCTGCTGCGCAAACCCGGCGCGGATGAGTTATCGTCCCCGCGTAAGGAGCCGGACCTGCCGATTATCTACACGGGTCTGAACGCAGCCGACACGATCGCCGGGGCCGGCAATAAGAATCACACCAATGGCACACCGCTGACCATACAGATACCCAATCTCGACCGGCACTTCATCCATGTCAAGCAGTACCAGGACACCAACCGCACGCCGCGACCGGGGCACGCTTCGTATGCATCGTTTGTGAAGTATGGTCCCGCGGATGACGCGATCGGCGCGGGCATCTTCAGCGGCCGGTACACGTGCACGATCGTCGCGGCCGGCTATGTCGCCAAGAAGGTGCTCAAGTGCCTCGGTATCGATGTCTTTTCGTTCATCCGAGAGATGGCGGGGGTGCGCTGTCCGGATGCCCCGCACGATCAAGTCTTGGCATCCACGGAAGCCCACAAGCGCATGAGGCGCGACCACGATCCCTTCTATCAAGAGGTGTACGTCAAGCAGCGGGTGACGATGGATATGCGATTCTTGGAGAAGGCGGCGGTCTTCAAGCAGATCGAGGACGAGATCGACGAAATCCGGGCCAAGGCGCCTCACATGGACCATGATGCAGTCTGTGAAAAGTACGGTGTCCATTATGTCGTGAATTGTCCGGACTTGGACGCCGCCCAAGCGATGCTCGAAGCAGCCAATCGCATCACCGCCACCGGCGACTCTTCCGGTGGCGTAATCGAGGTCGTGGCCCTGAACGTGCCGACCGGGCTCGGAGAGCCGGTATTCGACAAGCTGGACGCCGAGTTGGGAAGGATGCTCGGTATCGGAGCCGTCAAGGGCGTGGAAATCGGCGCGGGTTTTGCCGTGAAAGACATGACCGGCATCCAGTCCAATGACGCTATGCGCAGCGAGGGAGACAAGGTGGTTTTCCTGTCCAATAACGCCGGAGGTATTACCGGCGGACTGTCCACAGGACAACCGATCGTCGTTCGCTTGGCCGTCAAGCCGACGCCTACCATTGACAAGCCCCAGAAGACCATTGATAAGTACACCCTCGAAAACACGAACCTTGCCGCCATCACACGGCGTGACCCCACCATCGTGGGACGCATATGGCCGGTGGCGGAGAACTACACTGCCTTGGTGCTGTTGGACCATCTGATGGCCCACTACGGTTACCAGGCCATTAAGGAGAGGGTCGCGTCCTGCGGCAAGTGACATGTCTACGCCTCGCACAACACCGGCCGTGTTCCTGGACCCCGAGGGGATGGCCAAGGTAGTCGAGCACGCCGACGTGGAGGTCATGGAGGATACGCATGCATAAGCAGAAGGCAAACGTGGAAATCGAGCGAATTGGCGAAGACCAGCTTGAACTGCGTTACTACGGCAGTTCGCAGGAAGGCTCATACCGTTCTTGGAAGATGCTACTTCGAGAAGCGGAAGACCTCAGGTCATGGTGGCAAACGGAGGGATCCCACTTCAGGGAGGGACAGAGTGCGATTCGCGACCGGCGTTCCGGAAGCGTATTCGTGTCAATGTTTGTGCCGACCTTCGTTGAGGTCCGAATGTTGAATGAGTGGGGTAAGCCAAAGACAGTGGGATGCGCTCTCCCGCGTGAGATCATGGTGCATCTAGTTTTCTTATGTGACGCAACGAAGCCATTTCGAGTGGATCTATTGTGACGCAATTCGGGGCCTTGCTTGAATACCGGCGCATATTCTAGAATACCCTTCGTGTTCGGCGCGAAACGGAATCCGGTGCAGGCAATGCCCCTCTATCCTCTTTTCCTGAAACTTGAAGGCCGCCGCTGCGTTGTCATCGGCGGAGGCAAAGTCGCCACGCGCAAGGTGGAGTCGCTGATCGATTGCGGCGCCCGAGTCCTTGTGGTCAGTCCCGAACTGTGTCCCGATCTCGAGAAACGCGCCTCGGCGGGGGAGATTGACGTTGTGCGGCGGGCCTTCGAACCGGATGATATTCGCGGCGCAGTGGTTGCAATCGCCGCCACAAGTCTTCGGAGCGTCAACAAAGCAGTTGTCGAAGCGGGCCGCGCCATCGGCGTGCTCGTCAACGTCGTTGACGTGCCCGACCTGTGCGATTTCTATGTCCCCTCGAGCTTCGAACGCGGCGACCTCCAGATTGCCATCTCCACCGGCGGCGCGTTTCCAGCGTTGGCCAAGAAACTCCGCATCGCCCTGGAAGCGCAGTTCGGTCCCGAATATCAGGCCTATCTGGAGCTTCTCACCCGTTTCCGCGAGCAAGTCAAAGCACGTATCGCCGACCCACGCCGGCGCGCTGAAGCGGAGAATGCCTTTCTCGAATTGCCCGTGTTCGACTTGTTGGCCGAGGGCAAGCGCGAGGAAGCCGAAAGCGCGCTAGGCGAGTGCTTATCGAAATTCTGTACCTAGTGTATTGATTAAGAAGAATGGCAACCTAGACGAAGATTGTACGGTAGAGAGCCGAGGATGTAGCTGATTGAATTGCGTTCTGATCTCATGGGAGAACGGAAACACCAAGGAGTACGTCAAGTGACTTTTGCCGCTAGCGATTACCGCATTGCCGCAGAAGACTACAAAGGCAAATGGCGGGCAACGGACGAGGTATTGTATGACCTCTGCCAGCGCTTTCCAGGCCACGGAGATCGGGGCCAGGTGAATGCCAAGCTGTGGATCATCGGACGGACATATGCCACGCGCATCGAAAGCATGATCCCCAGCGACGGCAAGCAAGGCGGCAGCATGTCTAAGCTGGCGCAGCACCTGCACAAACGCGCAGGGAAGGCCGATGCCCTCTTTACCCAGCTACGACAGGTCAAACTGCCTCTTGACCCGGGAAAACTGAGCACCATCGTTGCCGTCCACGGGCAGTTCATCGCACTGATCCGGCCGGTGCTGCGACCGAACCAGTCGCCCCGGTCCTTCGCTTCGAAGTACATGCACTTTCATTGCCCGGCCGTACCGATCATCGACAGCTACGCTGACGCGGCACTGCGGAGATTGGTCCACTGGCGGAACTCGTTTTGGCTGCCCGATCTGCCCAAACACGTTGACGACTGCTACGCAAAGTATGCTTCCCGCTTCTGGCAGCTTTACCACCAGGCCTGTGATTCTGGGCTAGAGCCGTCAGTCAAGTATCTTGACCAATATCTGTTGCGCACTTCGGGGGCAACGGCATGAGAATAGCGTGCAGTCGGTTTGGAAAGTGGTGTGATGAATCTGGAAATCAGGAAAGCAGGAAAAGCTGCCTTCGGTATGCACTGGTTTGAGCGTGTCAGAAAAGTAGGGGCGGTTTTTCCAAAACCGCCCCAGAACTGCGTCGTTGGCTCGATGTCTTCAGCGAAAACTGGGTTCGAGACGAACTCTGGGCCGGTTTTGGAAAAACCGGCCCTACTGAGCGCCAAGACCTTACCAATCAGGAATGGAGAACACGGTGCTTAAGACACTACGCATCGGCAGCCGTGGCAGCAAGCTTGCCCTTTGGCAGGCCCACTGGGTCGCCGGCCGGCTGACGGAGTGTTTCCCCGGCATGAGCATCACAATCGAGACTATCAAGACCACTGGCGACCGCATCCAGGACGTTCCCCTGGCCAAGATCGGCGACAAGGGCTTGTTCACGAAGGAACTGGACCGCGCTCTGCTCGACGGACGGGTCGACTTGGTGGTCCATTCTCTCAAGGATATCCCGACCGCCGCCGTCGAGGGTATAGTGTTGGCGGCCATCCCGGAACGCGAAGATCCCCGGGACGCGTTCATCGGGAAAGACGGCCAGCGGTTCGGCGACCTGCCCGCGGGGACGTGCGTCGCCACCGGAAGTCTCCGCCGCCGCGCCCAAATCCTGGCGCTGCGTCCGGATATTCAACTGACGGATCTCCGCGGCAACATCGACACCCGCCTGCGTACATTGAAGGAGTCGAAGAACTTACACGGAATAATCCTCGCGCTTGCGGGTGTTAAACGACTAGGCTTGGCGCATGAAGTCACAGAAGTGTTGGAGCCGCCCGCTTGGCTCTCCGCTCCGGGACAAGGCGCGCTCGGTATTGCGACGCGTCCTGACGAAGTCCAGGATCTTGCGAGGCATCTTGATCATGCGATTACCCGGTGTGCCGTCGCCGCGGAACGCGCCGTGCTCGCCCGCCTGGAAGGTGGCTGCCACGTACCGATGGGAGCTTATGCCTTCATCGAAAACGGAGCGTTGACACTCGACGCCTTTGTCGCCGACCTGAGCGGATCGAGGATGGTGCGTCATCATCGGTGCGGCAACGCGGACAACGCTGAACAGTTGGGAACGGAAACAGGCGATTTTCTTCTTGCACACGGCGGCGCTGAGATCCTGAGAGAACTTCGCACACAGGAATAGACGAGTCAGAGGACGCAATGGAACAGGATTCTTCCACTCGTACCACCGGAAAGGTTTGGCTTGTCGGGGCGGGGCCCGGCGACCCCGGCCTGATCACGGTCAAAGGCATGCAATGCATCGTCGAAGCCGACGTCGTTGTATACGATTACCTCGCGAATCCGGCGCTGCTCGCGCATGTACGCCCCGATGCGGAACGCATCTACGTGGGCAAGATCGCCGGAAACCATGCGATGAAACAGGAAGATATAAGCCTGTTGCTCTGTCGAAAGGCCCAGGAGGGCAAGCGTGTTTGCCGGCTGAAGGGCGGCGACCCCTACGTTTTTGGCCGTGGTGGCGAGGAGGCGCTGTGTTGTCACGAACAGGGGGTGCCCTTCGAAGTGGTTCCAGGCGTGACTTCCGCGGTGGCCGTCCCAGCATATGCGGGCATTCCGGTCACGCACCGCTCGATGACCTCATCCCTTCGCATCATCACCGGCCATGAAGACCCCACCAAGTCCGAGAGCAGCCTGGACTGGAGCGAGATCGCGGCCACTTCGGGAACGCTGGTCTTCCTGATGGGCATCCGCAACATCGGGCAGATCGCCGGCTCGCTTATCGCGGGCGGCCGCGACCCGGGCACTCCGGTAGCAGTCATCACGAACGGCACTTTACCCATCCAGCGTTCCGTTTCAGGGACGCTGAAAACCATCGAGCAGGAGGTCGAAACGTCCGGAA
Source organism: uncultured Nitrospiraceae bacterium (assembly GCA_964587655.1). Classification (GTDB taxonomy): domain Bacteria; phylum Hydrogenedentota; class Hydrogenedentia; order Hydrogenedentales; family SLHB01; genus CAZPMT01. Next base: position 17,981 of record CAZPMT010000057.1, on the reverse strand, counting down.
TCACGCCGCCCGGGCTTATTGTGGTCGGCGAAGTCGTTTCGTTCCGCGACCGGCTGAACTGGTTTGAGAACAAGCCCCTGTTCGGACGCACTATCGCGGTGACGCGCGCTCGCGCTCAGGCCTCTGGGCTTGTCGCGGCTCTCGAAGCCCTCGGGGCGGAAGTAATCTCCGCGCCCACTATCCGCGTCGAGAGCATGGGCGATTCCGAACCCATGCGCGCCGCCGTCCGCGCCCTCAGTAACGTGAACTGGATCGTTTTCACAAGCGTCAACGGCGTTGACGCATTTCTGGAATCGCTGGCGCTCGAAAACCTCGACATCCGCGCTCTGGCGAACGTCCGCATAGCCGTCATCGGCCCGGCAACGGCTGACCGGCTTCGAGAACGCGGCCTGATCCCGGATTTGCTGCCCGAAAAGTTCGTCGCTGAGGCGCTGCTGGACGCGTTCGACAAGACGGGACCCGTCAAAGGCCAGACATTTCTCTTACCGCGCGCCGACATCGCGCGCATCGAGCTCGCCGACGGATTGCGCGCGCGTGGCGCGGAGGTCCTCGAAGTGCCCGCGTATCGCACCGTCAATGAAACCGCGCTGCCGGAAGGACTTCTGGACCGGCTCGAACGTGATGACGTCGACCTCATCACGTTCACGAGTTCCTCGACGGTCCGCAATTTCGTCGAGGGAATCCCGCCGGAACGCAGGGGCGCCGTCCTCCCGCACGTGCGCGCGGCGAGTATCGGGCCGATAACCTCAAATACGCTTGAAGAAGCTGGAATCACAATCTCAGTAACCGCCGCCGAGTCGACGATACCGAGTCTGACCGCGGCCGTTGCTGAACATTTAAGGAAAGAAGAATAGACCATGATCGGCATCAGTAAACTCTATTGCGGCACGGTGGAACCTAGCGACGCGCTCCGTTATGGGCGCAAGGCGGGCGCTCTTCCCAGCCACTTGCTCCAGTTCAGCGAGGACAAGAAGCCCGTCGTTGTCTGGAATTGCACGCGGCGCTGCAACCTCAAGTGCGTGCACTGCTACTCGCAGTCGCAGAACATGTTCTACGAAGGCGAAATGACCACCGATGAAGGCAAACGCCTGATCGAGTCGCTGGCCCGTTTCGGCGCGCCCGTGATCCTGTTCAGCGGCGGCGAGCCGTTGATTCGCAAGGACCTCTTTGAACTGATCCAACATGCGACTCAGAACGGCCTGCGCGCCGTCATCAGCACCAACGGCACGCTGATCTCGCCGGACGTCGCCGGACGCTTGAAGGATTTCAACCTGTCATACGTGGGGGTAAGCCTGGACGGCACGGAGGAGGTCAACGACCGCTTCCGCGGCGTCGAAGGCGCTTTTTCGCGGGCCATGGACGGCATCCGCAACTGCCAGGCAGCAGGACTCAAGGTTGGCCTTCGGTTCACGATCAACCGCCTCAACGCGGCCGAGATTCCCGCCATCTTCCGCATTATCGAGGAGGAAAACATCCCCCGCGTCTGTTTCTATCATCTGGTCTACGCGGGACGCGGCAGCGCCCTCATTGAAGAGGATCTCAGCCATGACGAGGCGCGGAAGGTCGTCTATCAAATCATCGACCTGACCGCGGACCTTCACGCGCGCGGATATCCGAAGGAAGTTCTCACGGTGGACAATCATGCCGACGGCGTCTACCTCTATCTCCGTATGCTTCGCGAGAATACGGAACGCGCCAAGCAGGTGATGGAACTCCTCCAGTTCAATGAAGGAAACTCGAGCGGACGCGGCATCGCGTGCGTGTCGTGGGACGGCACCGTTCACCCGGACCAATTCTGGCGGCATCTGTCTTTGGGCAACGTGCGCGAGCGCGACTTCGGAGACATCTGGACGGATCCGAACAACGAGTTCCTGATGAAACTGAAAGAGAAGAAGAACTACGTCACGGGCCGCTGCGCCCGGTGCAAATGGCTGGGCATCTGCGCAGGCAACTTCCGCGTGCGCGCCGAAGCTGTCACGGGCGACGTTTGGGCGCCGGACCCGGCGTGCTATCTCACCGACGAGGAGATCGGGATCGCATGACGTCCGGCGGGAGTGGCAAACTGTTGGATGACCTCGATGGACGGCTGCTGGATGCTGTCCAAAGCGAGTTTCCCGTGGACGCGCGCCCTTTCCGCGTCCTTGCGGAACAGGTTACATCCACCGAATCGGAGATCTTGGAGCGCGTTCGGCGGCTGCATCGCGACGGCTTAATCCGCGAGATGGGGGCGGTCTTCGATCTCAGGAGACTCGGTTACGTCAGCACGCTGTGCGCGGCGCAGGTCGCTTCGGACGCGGTGCAGGGCGTCGCGGCGTTGATCAACAGCTTTTCCGAAGTGACGCACAACTATCTGCGCGAACACGCGTTCAATATCTGGTTTACGGTTATCGCGCGTTCCGAGACGGACATCGACAGGATCCTGGATCGTATCCGGGCCAGGGCGGGCGTCCGCCAGGTCTTGTCATTGCCCCAACGGCGGATGTTCAAGATCCAAGTCCATTTCGCTACGCATTCCAAACCAAGGCCGGAAAAAGAAGCTCCCGTGAATAACCACAAAGAAGCGGGACCGCCGCCGGCATTCGCGGATTGGGAGATGCGTCTCTTGCGCGTGTTGAGCGATCCTTTGCCCTTGACGGAGCAACCCTTTACCGATATCGCTCAGCGGGCCGAGATCATCGAGGAACTCGCGCTGGACCGCATCCGCGGCTGGCTTGCCGACGGCACGATCCGCCGGTTCGGAGCGCGTGTGGCCCATCAGGCGGTGGGGTATCCCGCCAACGGTATGAGCGTGTGGAAGGCCTCGCCGGATCAAGTCGAATCCGCGGGGAAGTACATGGCCGCACAGCCGGAAGTCAGTCATTGTTACCAGCGGGACACGCAGCCGAATTGGGATTTCAACCTGTACGCCATGATCCACGGGGCCGCGCGGGCCGACGTCGAGGCCGTGACGCGGCGCATCGCGGATCACACAGGGATTACCCAGCACGCGATTCTGTTTAGTTCGGAGGAGCTCAAGAAGACCGCTCCCCGGTACTTCAGCGAAAGCAACCCATAAGATGGATCATCCAACGCACAAACAAGACGTTTTCACGCCGCGGCTCATTGCGTGGGAGGTCACGCGGCGCTGCACCCTTCACTGCAAGCACTGCCGCGCCGCCGCCGAGCACTGCGCCTATGAGGGCGAATTCACGCTCGACGAGGTGAAGCGGGTGCTCGACAATGTTGCCGCCAACTTCAAACCGATCATGATCCTCACCGGCGGCGAACCGCTTCTCCGCCCGGATATCTTCGACATCATCCGCTATACGGTCCAGGCCGGACTTCAACCCGTCATGGCCACGTGCGGCACGCTCCTTACCGAGGAGATCGCGCGCGCACTGGGAGACGCCGGGATTCAGCGCATCAGCGTGAGCATCGACGGTCCTGACGCGGCAAGCCATGATGACTTTCGCGGCGTTCCCGGCGCGTTCAACGCCACAATGGCGGGTATCGAGGCGGCCCGGAAAGGCGGGCTCGCGTTCCAAGTGAATACGACCGTCACGCGACGCAACATGGACGCGCTGGATCGCATTTTCGGGCTGGCCGTGTCCCTGGGGGCCGCCGCGTTTCATCCCTTCCTGCTTGTGCCCACCGGACGCGGCAAGGAAATCCGAGACGAACTCCTCAACCCCGAGGAATACGAAAGCATTCTGAACCACATCTACGATATGCGGCAGGACAGTCCGATTCCATTCAAGCCAACCTGCGCCCCGCATTACTATCGCGTCTTGCGGCAGCGCGAAGCGGAAGCGGGGCGCGAAGTGAACGCCGAGACCCACGGCTTGGACGCGATGAGCAAGGGTTGCATGGGCGGGCTCAGTTTCGCTTTCATAAGCCACGTCGGCAAGGTTCAGATCTGCGGTTTCCTCGAGGAGAAGGCGGGCGACCTCCGCGAGGCCGGCTTCGATTTCGCCGAGATATGGCGGACTTCCGCGTTGTTCAAGCAGCTCCGGGATTTCCGCCACTACAAGGGCGATTGCGGGATCTGCGAGTATCGGCGGTGGTGTGGCGGATGCCGCGCCCGCGCCTATGCGGTGACGGGAGACTATCTCGATGAAGAGCCTTTCTGCGCATACGTTCCCAAGGCCCGAGGGTCCGAGTGAGCGCCGGCTCACGCGGAAGCCTTACGCGGCCCGCCACAAAACATTGCCGGTCAGTATTGTCGCGCTATAGAATGGATGCCGGCCCTTGAACAGGATGAAATCGGGGATCTCTGGCTTATGCTTACAGTAACGTACGTGGTCTTCTACGCGGGCGGCGCGTTCTATGTTCTTGCCGCCCTTATAGCGCTTCTTTACCTCCACAACGCCAATCCCCTCTGGCTGGGCCTATCGTCCCGCGCGCTGGTGGCGGGCATCCTTTTCCTCGTCGCCGCTTTCGTCATCCGCTGGTGGACCTGGGGCCGGCTGCCTCTGACCACGATGACCGAATCGATCGACCTTTTCGCGGTGCTCACCGCACTGGCTATCCTGTTGACCATACGTAAGAACACCATGCCCGCGCTGCTCTCGTTTTATCTTCCGCCGCTGGCGGCCATTTGCCTCGTGAATGTTGCTTTTGCGCACCGGTTCCTGGGGCTGGAACCGCGCGAACTCAGGAGTTCGTTCCTGGCCGTACACGTCGGGCTGGCATTTCTGGCCTATGCGCTCTTCTACCTTGCGAGCATGACGAGCGCCGCGTACTTGTGCCAGTCATCCCATCTCAAACACCACCGCGTATCGTGGCTTGCCCGCCACCTTCCTTCGCTGAAGGAACTCGATGCCGCTCTCTTCCGGCTCATCCGTTATGGGTACCCGTTCTTCGTCGTAACGCTTGCGCTTGGTCTTGCGTGGGCCTTCATCGACCGCAATCTCCTGGGTCCCTACTGGTGGGCGTCTCCGAAGGTCGTGCTGTCTTACGGAATGGCGGCGTTCTATGCGTCCATGTTCCACCTCGGGCGGACTGGACGGCTGCGGGGACCTAAACTGGCGCAACTGGTGTTCCTGGGCTTCTTCTTGTTGATTGTGTCCTATGTCGCCCTGTCCATCCTGAACCTGCGCGGCCACTACTTCTGGAGCGGCGGGTCATGAGTCTTGTCATTGTCGGGCTCAGCCATCACACCAGTTCGCTCGAGTTGCGCGAGCGCCTGGCATTTCCCGCCGATACGATCCCGAGCGCCTTGTTGAGCCTTGCGAAACGCGTCGAAGGGGCCGGGGTCGTTCTTCTGAGCACCTGCAACCGCGTCGAGATATATATGAGCCACACGGCGCCGGCCGATACGCTTTGCTCGGAGATCCGCGCATTCCTCAGCGCATGGCGCCAAATCCCGGAGGCGGATTTCGCCGAGGCGCTGTATGCCCACAAGGAACGCGAGATGGTGGGACACCTCTTCCGGGTAGCCTCGAGCCTCGACAGCCTCGTCGTCGGCGAAGTGCAGATCCTCGGCCAGGTGCACGACGCCTACTTGATCGCACAAGCCGAACAGACCGTGGACAAGATAATCCACACCCTGTTCCAGAAAGCCTTCACGGTCGCCAAGAGCGTGCGAACGCAAACCAGCATCGGCGCGGGGAAAGTCTCCGTCAGTTCCGTCGCCGTCGATCTGGCCGTGTCCATATTCAGCGACCTTGCGGGCAAGACCGTCATGGTGGTCGGATCGGGCGAAATGGCCGAACTTACCGTCAAGAGCCTGGTCGACCATGGCGCGCGCGGCGTCCTGGTCGCCAACCGCAATCCGGAGCGCGCTCAAAAACTCGCGGAAGCGTATGCGGGCGAGCCCATCGCTTTCGAGGAACTCGGAAATCATCTGCATCGCGCAGACATCGTCGTCAGCACCACGGCCGCGCCCCGGACGATCCTTCATGCGCCCGATTTTCAGAGCGCACTCAAGCAGCGCGCCCAGGAGCCGATGCTCGTGATTGATATCGCCGTTCCGCGCGACGTGGACGCGGACGCCGGCGATCTTGACAATGTGTATCTGTACAACGTCGACGACTTGGAACAAGTCGTGAACGAGAATCTCGATGCGCGGCGCAAAGAGATCGATGCCGCCATGGTCCTCGTCGAGAACGGCGTCGAGCGGTTCATGCACTGGATGGCCGGGCTCGCCGCGGAGCCCACGATCGTCTCGATGTCCGAAGAATTCGAGCAGATCCGTGAACGCGAACTCCGAAAGACGCTGGCCGCCCTGCCGGAACTCAGCGAAGAGCAGCGCAAGGAAGTCGACTTCCTGACGACACGCATTGTCCGCGGCATTCTCCAGCGTCCCGCGGCCAGCATCAAACAAGAGATCGGCCATCACGATCCCCACACGGTGCTGCATCTCGTCAAGCGGCTCTTCGGAATCGAGGAATCACCTTGATTGCTTCAGACCCGGAAGATACGATGCTGTCTTCGGAATCGATACGGAGGAACACCACATGGCTTTCCCCATTACGCGTCTGAGACGCCTTCGCCGCAATCCGACGTTGCGCCGGATGGTCGCCGAGACGCGCCTGAGTGCCGACGATCTGATCATGCCGCTCTTCGTGCGGCCCGGCAAGGGCGTCAGGCGCGAGATCTCGTCGATGGCCGGGCAGTATCAACTGTCCGTTGACGCCTTGGTCGAAGAAGTGAAATCCATCGAGGACGCCGGCGTGCCCGCGATCATCCTGTTCGGCATCCCGGAGAATAAAGACGCGTTGGGCAGCGAGGCGTACAGTAAGGATGCCATCGTCTGCCGCGCCGTCGAGGCCGTCAAGAAGGCGTGCCCGCAAATCTGCGTCATCACGGACGTGTGCCTCTGCGAGTACACCGACCATGGTCACTGCGGAGTGATCAAGGCCAATCGCGACGGAATCCCAGACGTCAACAACGACGCCACGCTCGATCTCCTCGTCAAAGAGGCCCTTGCCCATGCCCGCGCTGGCGCCGATATCATTGCGCCGTCCGACATGATGGATGGCCGAGTGGCGGCAATTCGCAAGGCGCTTGACGACTCGGACATGACCGAAATACCCATCATGGCTTACAGTGCAAAGTTCGCTTCCGGCTTCTACGGCCCGTTCCGCGACGCCGCGGAGTCGCCCCCGCAATTCGGCGACCGCGCCTCATATCAGATGGACGCAGCGAACGGCCGCGAAGCCCTTCGCGAAATCGCATCGGACATTGAAGAAGGCGCCGACATCGTCATGGTCAAACCCGCGCTGCCGTATCTCGACATCATCGCGCGCGCCGCGGATCGCTTCGATATTCCCATCGCCGCGTACAACGTCTCCGGCGAATACGCCATGATCAAAGCCGCCGCCGCCAAGGGCTGGCTCGACGAGAAACGCGTCGTCATCGAGAGCCTGCTCGCCATCCGCCGCGCAGGCGCGAAGCTCATACTGACGTACTGGGCGAAGGACGCCGCGAAATGGCTGTGCTAGTGATTCTCAACTCAGCGTGTTCAATCATGGATCGTCCGGTTCATCCTTTCGTGCTCGTGCTCGTGCTCGTAATCGTAATCGTAATCGAAAAAGCGAACAACCACAGTCACGGTCCTATACAATGGAGATCTGGAGATATCCCATTTCCTCGATTACGATTACGAGCACGAGCACGAAAAGGTGCAAACGAAGTACTCGAAATCAGGAGTAGGACTTCATGAAACGAAGTATGTCGGACAAACTTTGGCAAGAAGCAAACAAGGTCCTCGTCGGCGGCGTGAACAGCCCCGTACGCGCATTCAAAGGGGTCGGCGGCGCACCGTTCTTTGCGGCGTCGGGCCATGGTCCTTATCTTACGGACGCCGACGGCAACGAGATCATCGACTACGTGCTTTCCTGGGGTCCGCTGGTCCTCGGCCACGCACACCCGCACGTCGTCGAAGCCGTCACCAAGGCGTTGGAGAAGGGCGCCAGTTTCGGCATCACCACGGAAGCCGAGATCCGTCTGGCCGAACGAATCATCAAGCATTACCCGTCTATCGAGAAGGTCCGCCTGGTCAACAGCGGCACGGAAGCCACGATGAGCGCCGTTCGGCTCGCCCGCGGCTACACGAAGCGCGACGTCCTCGTCAAGGTCGAGGGCTGCTATCACGGCCACGTCGACAGCCTCCTCGTGAAAGCCGGCAGCGGCCTCGCAACCTTCGGCGTGCCCACCAGCCCGGGAATCCCCGCCACCTTCGCACAATGCACGCTCACCGTGCCGTTCAACGATCTCGAAGGCGCGCAAGCCCTCTTCGATGCGCACGGTGACAAGATCGCGTGCCTGATCATTGAACCCGTCGTCGGCAACGCTGGCGTGATCCTGCCTCAACCTGGTTACCTCGAAGGACTCCGGGCGCTCACCAAGCAGCATGGGGCGCTCCTCATTCTCGACGAGGTGATGACCGGTTTCCGCGTCGCCATGGGCGGCGCACAACAGCGCTACGGCATCAAGCCCGACCTCACGACCCTCGGAAAAGTCATCGGAGGCGGTTTGCCGGTGGGCGCGTACGGCGGACCCGCCGAGATCATGGATCACCTCTCGCCCGTCGGCCCCGTATATCAGGCCGGCACACTCTCCGGCAATCCCCTCGCGACCGCGGCGGGTCTTGCGACGCTCGAAGTCCTCGAACGGCCCGGCGTGTTTGAAAGCATCGAGTACAAGATGACGCAGCTCGGCAAGGGCTTGGGCGGGATTGCGCGCGAGGCCGGCATACCCGTCTACCAGACCCAAGTGGGCTCCATGGCCTGCCTCTTCTTCCACGATGGCTCGATCCGGAACTACGCCGAGGCCGCGCGGTCAGACGCCAAGCGCTATGCCAGGTTCTTCCACGCCATGCTCGACAGCGGCGTCTATTTTGCCCCGTCGCAATTCGAAGCCTGCTTCATGAGTAGCGCCCACACCGCGGACGAGATCGGCAGAACGCTTTCCGCAGCCCGCGGCGCGTTCAAAAACCTGAAGTAGCCCCGGACACGTCTGTAGTCTGGTATGATGTTGGATGCGGATAGGTCCGCGATGGATAGCCGGAGGACACGGCAGCCGTGAACGCTTTCAAGAAACGTACGTACTCGAGTATAGGCCCGTTCTTTGGCGATCTTCGTTCTTTGTGGGCGCAGCGACGGTATTTCAAACTCCCGATGGGCATCAAGGGAATCGACGCCGCGTTCCGCGAGCGGCTCTTCCTGGCGGAGACCGAGGTCAATGGCTGCCGCTTTTGCTCGTTTGTGCATTCGCGCGCCGCCGTGAAGGAGGGAGTCCCGGCTGACGAGGTCCGCGAACTGCTTTCGCGCGAGTGGGGCCACGTGCCTGAACGGGAGCGGCCCGCTGTGGCCTATGCGCAGCATTGGGCCGACACGTACGGCAATCCGGACCCAAGTGCGGTCGCGACGCTGGAAAGAACATACGGGCTCGACGCCGCCGCGAGCATTCATTTCACGCTCCTGTTGATGAAGGTGTCAAACTACCTCGGCAACTTTGTGGATCTGTGCCTGTTCAAGCTTTCTTTCGGACGGCTCGGCGCTTGAGCGCGTTTCCTCAAATGCCGAGGTGGATGTAAGAGGAGGAAGGACGGTTATGGCCGATATCTCTTTGGATGCTGACGTCGTGGTGGTCGGATCGGGTCCCGGCGGTTCCACGTTGACGCGGGAACTTGCCCGCGCGGGCAAACGCGTGCTGTTGCTGGAACGCGGCATCGACCACAGGAAGAAGCCGTATTATGGAACGTATCTCGGCCCGCTGATCTACTGTGATCGCGGCAGTCTTCTGTTCACCAAGGAACGACTCAACATCGTCCGTCCCTTGATGCTCGGCGGCGCGACTAGCATGTATTGCGGCTGCGCCGCGCCGCCTCCGCCGTGGTTCAAGGAAAAGTACGGCGTGGATATCGACGCGGAGGTCGCCGAGACGATGGCGGAACTCGAGATCGCTCCGCTGCCCGAGGCCCTTCGCGGAGAAGCGTCGACGCGAATTGCCGACGCCGGCAAGGCGCTGGGTTATCAATGGGAGCCGCAGCTCAAGTTCATGAGGCCGTCGCGAGCCAACCTGTTTGACTGCGGCGCGAAGTGCATGCTGGGTTGCCGGTGCGGCGCGAAATGGAACGCGGCGGAATACGTCGACGAAGCCGTGGCCGCGGGCGCGTCGCTGCTGACGCGCGCACTCGTGGAGCGCGTCTTGATCGAGAACGGCCGGTGCGCCGGCGTCGGCGGCAAGCTCGGCGGGCAGCCGTTCACCGTACGCGCGCAAACGGTGGTGCTGTGCGCGGGCGGCATCGGCACTCCGCGCATACTTCAGGCGTCGGGGTTCCCGGACGCGGGAGTGGGCATGACCATGGACATCACCGTGATGGTCTATGGATTCGGCAAAGAAAAGGGCATTACAAAAGAGCCGCCGATGACGTGGTCGTGGGAAAACCCCGAAGAAGGTTATATGCTCAGCACGCTTGCGGACCCGTGGCTGATGTTCCCGCTGATCATGGCGCTCAAAGGTCTGAAGTATCCATTCTACTGGCCGCGGTGGGGCAACTTGCTCGGAGTCATGATCAAGCTCAAGGACGACGTGTCCGGAGGCGTGTATCCCGGCGGCGGCATCAGCAAGCCGATGACGGAACGCGACCGGGATCGCCTGGGCCGCGCGGAGCGCGTCTGCCGCGAGATTCTGCTGAAAGCCGGCGCGGACCCGAGCGCGATATTCATGACTCCGCAGCGCGGCACGCACCCCAGCGGCACGGTCCGCATCGGGACAATGCTGGATACCGATCTGCGGACGCACACGGAAGGTCTGTACGTGTGCGACGCGAGCACCTTTCCCGAAGCCCTCGATCGGCCCACGGTTCTCACCATCATCGGCCTCGCGAAACGCCTGGCGAAACATCTGCGGACTGTGTGAACGCCCCCAGGCTAAAGCCTGTACTACGAACGTTCTCTTGGTCTCCAATCAGCCGGCGTGGGGGACTTGGGTCTTGGCGATGTTTACCAGGGACCGCAGGGCGTCATTCACCGACCTGTCATCGGGAAAGTACGGGGCGAGATCTGGGGAGAGGAGGACGAGATTGTTGCCCGCCTTGAACCGGCGGGCGTATTTTCCCTTCACCCCGCCTTTGAGTTTCGAGAAGTCATATTCCGGACGCAGATCATCATCCAACTCTTTGCTAATTGTTTTCTTCATATTGTCTTCTTTCAGAAGTGCTTATCTTTCTCGCGCTGATGATTCGGACCTTCTTTGCACGGTCCGTGTGTCCCACAACTAAGACCCGCCCGGCGGAAGACATTCCAACCGTCATAAAGCGGCTTTCTCCCATCGAATGGTCCGGATCATAATACGTCATCGACAAAGGGTCGTCGAAAACCGTTGCCGCCTCATGGAATGATATGCTGTGTTTCCTGAGGTTTCGTTCGGCTTTTGCCGTGTCCCATTCGAAGTTCACGCCTTCATTCTAGCCTTGGCGGGCGCAACAAGCAACTTGTCCTTGCACCGCGGAACGGAACGCGGAGAATATCGAGAACGTCTCGACAGGACTAAACATGGAAATAAGGCCGTGATGTGTTCCCCGCCGCTTTTCAAAGACGCTCCAAGGGCTGCACGTCTTCCTCGAAGTAGCGATGAAGGGACTTGGGCAGGACGTGATAGTCCATGTCCTTCACGTCATCCGTGAAGTCGCGAGAATTGTACGTGTTCCAGAAGAGCACTGTTTTTTCGCGCAGCGCACCGCTCGCGGCATCGGCGAGTAGTGCGGCGAAGGTCTTTCCGGTGTACGTGCCTTCGAGCGCGATCCCTTCCGTTTCCTTGGCGAGCTTCACGGCGCGCATGCCCTCCTCCGTGTACAGCGCATACGCCTTTCCGTAGAACTCTTCACGGAGCATGAAGGCATCCTCAGGAAGCGCCGTTGCGGGAAAGGCCGGATCGGCCTTGTGCAGGAATGCGCTTGTCTTCCCGAAAAGCCTGTGCGCCGTGGCCGCGGACGTGAAGCTGGGGTCCGTGACGCGCACTGCCGCCAGCCGCGTCTTCAATCCCGCGGCCTTGAATCCGAACAGCAATCCGACAGCCGTGCCCATTGTGCCCGACGCCACATACGCGACGTCGGGTTCCGGCAGATCTCCCGCCTCGATCTGCCGCCGGAGCTCGAACGCCGCGTTGACGTATCCCGTTACGCCGAGGGGCGACGTCCCGCCAGGCATGATGATCTGCGGCAGTTGTCCGTCTTGCGCGGCATGGCGCGCAAGCTGATACAGCGCACTCGCGACGACGGCAGGCTCACCCTCGCAGTGATGAAGCTCCGCGCCCACGCGGTGGCTCATGAGCAGGTTTCGCCGGACGTGGCGCGCATTCGGCTGGGGAACAAGCATCGATATCGAGCGGAGTCCCAACTGTTTCGCGTAGATGGCCGTGGCAAGCGCGTGATTCGATCCCGCCGCGCCGAACGTGATGACGGTTGTGCGTTTGTCCTGAAGCGCCTTGCCCAGGAGAAACTCGAGCTTGCGCACTTTGTTGCCGCCGTACAACTCCGCCGTGAGGTCGTCGCGCTTGACGTATATCCGCGCGCCGCAACTCAGCACGCCCTCGATGTTCTCCATGCGCCGCACGGGCGTCGGCAATCGGGCCAATACGACCCGGGCGAGCGACTCCCGCAAATTGGGATACGCATCGAACAAAGGAAAAGCGGCTTGTCCTGTTAGTTCCATTCCACACCCCGAATTCCGGTTTGTGTTGCCGCAATCATCCTACCCGCCGGCTTCGCGCTGAGACAAACTCGCACGGGGAACGCCGTCGCGGATTTCATCGTGTCCAACCGCTGGTATATACTGTCAGGTGTTGTGTTCCAACCGGGGCGTGCCGGAATACGCCATTTCATGTTTGGAGTCCGCTTCGTACCCGAGCGGGAAACGGGAGGAGATCGAATGAGAAGCAAGACCGCCGGACGACGCGTGATCAATGCCGTAGCCCCGATTCGCATCTGTGACCTCGGCGGTTGGACGGATACGTGGTTTGCCGAGGAGGGCGCCGTCCTCAATTTCGGCGTGTATCCGTATGCCGAGGTGCAGATCTACGTGAGTGAGCAGCCGCAGTGCGATGCGGGAGGATGCGGGCGGATCACCATCCATGCGGAGAACTTCGGCGACCGTTATCAAATTGATCCGCTACCCGCCATCGAATACGACCGTCATCCGCTCCTCGAGGCCTCGATCGACATCATGGAACTCCCGCCGAATCTCTCCTTCGAGATCAACTTGTACTCGTCGGTTCCGGCGGGCTGTTCGACCGGCACATCGGCGGCGGTCACGGTCGCCCTGCTCGGCGCTCTCGACCTGCTGACGCCCGGCCGGCGGACCCCCCACGAAATCGCTGCCCTCGCCCACCGCGTCGAGACCGAGAAGCTGAGCCTCCAATGCGGCATCCAGGACCAACTCTGTTCCGCTTACGGCGGCATCTGCTTCATCGAGATGTTCCGCTATCCGTTCGCCAGCGTTTCGCAGCTTGCCATTCCGAACGACGTCTGGTGGGAACTCGAGCGGCGCCTCCTTCTCGTTTATCTCGGCAAGACTCATTCCTCGAGTGACATCCACCGGCAAGTTATAGATCGTCTCGATCGCAAGGACGCCGACAAGTCGGCCCTCGAACCCTTGCGCCACGCGGCCCGACGGGGGAAGGAAGCGATCTATTCCGGAGACATCAAGACGTTCGGACGTTGCATGATCGACAACACCGAGGCGCAGGCCGGACTCCATCCCGCGCTCGTGTCCGACGCGGCCAAGGCGGTCATCGAACTCGCGCGCGAGCACGGCGCAATCGGATGGAAAGTCAACGGCGCAGGAGGAGAAGGCGGCTCGCTGACCGTCCTGTGTCCGCCCGAAAGCGAGCGAAGACGCGCCTTCATCAACGCCCTGCCGTCACTCGGCAAAGGCTTCCAGGTGATCCAAACCTACCTCTCACGCATGGGACTTCGCCGCTGGGAGGTCATAGAATAACTTGAACGCACGAGCGGAAGCGTTGCGCACGCAGCGATGTGGATGCATTAGCATCCGCTTGACAAGGTGTGGGTGTGGGGTTCGCATGTGTAGTGTTCCGAAGAGTAGGTTCATTGTCCCGATACCAGGGAGAGGTGAGGTTTCATGACAACAACGAGTCGGATTCGTATGCTATTGCTGGGGATACTTGCATGTGGATGCCTTCTCATAGGATGTCCACTAGTGCCGCCGGCGGTAGTGGTAAACGTAATACCGGACGCGGCAACGCTGGAGGTTGGCCAGACCATCGGTCTTTCGGCCGAATCCACGAGCGCCGCTGATACGTCATTCACTTGGACGACGAGCGACTCGGAAGTCGTCGCGCTGAATGCGACGACTGGCACAGAGATCACCGTCACCGCCGTCGGCACGGGCGAGGCTACGATCTCCGCCACGGGCTCCGGCAGCGACGTGGCGGGACAGGCCGTTGTATCCGTTGCCGTCGAGCCCGGGGAAGGTGAAGGAGAAGGTGAGGGCGAAGGCGAGCGTCACGCACTTGATGATGTTGAATACTGGGCGTACCAGCTTCAAGGGATCACGGATGCCGGCGCCGTGACGAAGCTCGAGAACTCGCGCTACGACATGCTTGTGCTCGAGCCGACCCGCACCGACATCTCCTCGGAAGAGACGGCCGGTTTCGATACCGCCGCCATGGTGCAGCAACTGAAAGCATCCGCCGGTCACGACGGCGCCCACCGCAAACTCGTCCTCGCCTACATCAACATCGGCGAGGCGGAGGACTGGCGGTGGTACTGGAAGTGGTCGGCAGAGTGGCCGGCCGGCGAACCGCGTCCCGCGGACTGGCCCGCTTACATCGTCAAGCACGACCCGGACGGCTGGGCCGGCGATTACCCCGTCGCCTACTGGGATCCCGCCTGGAAGGACATTGTCATCAACGGCGTGGCGGACAGCGGCCAGCCTTACAACAGCCTTCTGGATGAAGTGATCACGGACGGTTTCGACGGCGTGTACCTTGACTGGATCGAGGCGTTTGAAGACACCGACGTTTATGCGGCCGCCCAAGCCGCCGGCAAGAATCCGGCTACCGAGATGATCGCCTTCATGCGCGAGATCCGCGCGTACGCCGTACAGCGCGGCAAGACCGACTTCATTATCATCCAGCAGAACGCGGCCAATCTCATCGAGGGACATCCCGAACTCGTCGCGTCTCCGCCCGTCATCGACGCCATCGCGCAGGAGGGCATTTGGTACTACGGCGATGCCGCCGACGAGTGGAGCGATCCCGACGGCTACGATATTGCGACCGAGGATCTGCTTACCGAGTACTACCTCGAATACCTCGACAAGTACAAAGATGCGGGTTTGCCCGTCTTCGCCTGCGAATACGCCGTCCAATACGCCGCCACCGCGTACGCGCGAGCCCGCGGCTACGGTTTCATACCCTACGTCACCCGCACTCCGCTTTCCCGCCTCACCACTACTACGCCGCCTGGGTACTAGTGGAGTGCTGACTCACCCTATCCCTCTTCCGTGCTCGTGCTCGTGCGCGTAATCGTAATCGTAATCGAAAGAACGCATTCCCGCGACCTCGTTGCATGTGAATCCATGAATACTGACTGCGATGACCAGCGGGCGCATCAGTGCCCTGAAGTACGATAATGGCAATTCGCCGCGGTAAGTCGCTACGTTTTCAGAAGTGTAATCCTGCCCACCGGATTACGATTACGCGCACGAGCACGACGGGGTGGAAACGAAGTCCCCGAAAACCGGATGGGCCTCATATTGGCATCCTGTCTCGGAGCAATCGTAGGCGCGACGTCCCCGTCGCGTTTTCAGGATCGTAAGAGAGCGACGGGGACGTCGCTCCCACGGGCGCTGTCACGATCAAACGCGCGTCACTTCTCAACCTTGCGCACGGAATACCCGAAGTGGCCGAGCTTTTTTCCAAGGGCGTAGTAGCCGCCGTGGCTGTACGCGGCAAGCCCCTCCTTCTCGATCGCGAGCCGCCCGGAAGGCGACAGCAGGTGTTCCGACACCTGCACCGCCGTGATCTCGGCGACGAACATCGTGTGCAATCCCAGTTCGAGCACCTGCCGGACCGAGCACTCAATATTGATCGGGCACTCCATGATGATCGGCGGTTTCACGGTCGTGGAAGGTCCGGGCGTCAGCCCCGTCTTCGCGAACTTGTCCACGTCGCGTCCCGATACCACGCCGCAATAATCCGTCGAGCGAATCAAGCGAAGCGACGGGATGTTCACAACGAACTCGCGCGATTCCATGATCAAACCGTACGAGTAGGTCGCCTTGCGCAGCGAGATCGACAACATCGGCGGTTCGCTGCACACCGTGCCCGTCCAGGCCACTGTCATGATATTCGGACGCCCATCCTTCGCAATGCTCGTGACCATCACAGCCGGTACCGGATACAACATCGTGCCCGGCTTCCACACCTGCTTCGTGATAGGGCCGCGTTCCTCCCGCCGTTTCCGCCGCGGGACGCGCTTATCCTTCTTATTGCTGGCCATCGCATCTTCCCCTGGGTTTTGTGCACATGCCGACATAAGACTCCGGCACCATATTATCGTCATCTCCATGAAGCGTCGCAACAGGCATCGAGAGGGCAATAAGACCGTCGGCGGTGCGTTGCGGCGCGAAGACCACGAGGACCGTACTGAAAAACGAGTTTTACCGCCGCTTAAACGCCGCATATGTAATTTGTATTACAAATTTCTCGGCGCGCTCCGAAGCGTCCACGGGCAACGATTCGATAACTCTTGACAATAAGCCGATAGCCTCAATTTGTAAGTCTATTATAGTGACTTGTTTACGGGCATGATGCGACAAGGGGTCATCGCGAAGCCCCTCTGTTGCGTTGACAGAGTGAGCAGGGTAAACTTTATAACCGAAGGCCCCTTACGGGGTCTTCTGCGGGGATGCATGATGTACCGCATGTGGGCGGTTGCAGCGGTCCTGATAACAAGCGTAGAAGCGGTTGCAGCGGGCACGTTGCAGATTGCCCCTCCGAAAGTTGAAGGAAACCAGGTGACCATTCCGGTCGTGCTTGGAGGCGGCAGCGCAAACGCGGTGTCCGCGCTGGATTTTCGCTTGACGTACAACCCGGAGTTCCTCCGGCCGGTATCGGCCAGCGCGGGAACAGCGGCGTCAAGCGCGGACAAGCGCGTGATGGCGAACGTGAGCGCGCCCGGGGAATACATCGTGGTGATGATGGGCATGAATCAGGCCACGTTAACCTCCGGAGAAGTCGCGAAGATCGTCATGGAGCGGGTTTCCGATTCGCGGGACGCTGATTGGGGTCTTGGGATCGCGCGGCCGACGCTATCATCGCTTGACGGCGCCGTGATTGCCAGCGAAGCATTGCCCTATTCGCCGCAAGAGGACGCGCCGGACAAGGCGCCGGAAACGCCGGAAACGCCTGCGACGCCGCCGGGGAAGCCCTCGGATGGGACGCCCAGTTCGGGGAATGCCGCGACGCAGACGAGCGCGGGCATCGTCGAGGCGGTTGGAGCGTCCCGTCAGGAGACGGCGGCCACCGACACGAATGAGGCGCGCGCCCAACTGGCCCGGGCCATCGAGAATCGGGACCTGATCCGCGGCCAGATAGACGCCCCGGGAACGGGTCCGCGGGAAAGTGGCGCGACGGGAGACGACCCGGGAACAGAGCAGGCATCGGAAGGCGCCAAAGCGCCGGTCGATTTGAACAAGCAGGACTTAGCGTCACGCGACGAGCCAATAGGCGCGACGCAAGCAGCACGGGGTGAGCAAGACCCAAGGCCAGTTGAAGGAAAACCAATGCAAGCCACGAATGCGGCCCAGGGGGTCGCATCAGAGGCGCGCAAGCGAGGCTCGGGCGCGGGGTACGCGCGCTACGGGATCATCGCGGGGGTGATCGCCGGCGGCCTTGCCGCCGCAGTCGCGCTGGCGCGCTTGAGACGAAAACTCTGAGTGGCTTGATTAAGGATCTTCCCCGAAGAGAGGATGTCTAACCCGGACTTCTCACACCTACGGTAAGCGATGTCGTGTTGCCTCGTTTGG
>CAZPMT010000056.1:0-32468 GCA_964587655.1 uncultured Nitrospiraceae bacterium | reverse complement strand
TTATACTACATCTGACGGCCCGATTTGTTACAAGTGGTGAGAAATCCGGGTTAGCCCTGCGCTCGCACGTTAGACGCGAGCCCTGATGGGCCTCATTTGTCAATGCGGACTTGTGGGATGAGCGCCTGGACTTCCTCCTGGCCGAAATGACCGATCTCCCAACTCATGGCGTTGGCGGCGCCGGCGGCAATGGCGAGCTTGGCCATCTCGACGAGCGGCATCCGCTCCATGAGTCCGATCGCGAAGCCCGCGACGAGCGCGTCGCCGCTGCCGACGGGGTTGACCTCTTTGATCGTCGGCGGCACGGCGTGAAAACGCTCGCCGCCCCGCGAGACTAGCGCCCCGTCTTTGCCAAGAGAGAGCACGACGAGTTCGACACCCTTTTCGTGGAAGACATCGACGGCTTTCCATTTCGCCTCGGTGGAATCGAGCGGAAAACCAACAAACCCCTGCGCCTCAGCGACGTTCGGCTTGACCATGTAAGGGATCGCTTCGAGGCCGAGCGCGAACTCGGAGCCGTATGAATCGAGGATAGTGATCGCGCCAGCGGCTTTGGCGATCGGGATCAAATCGAGATAGATGGTCTTGATATTCGGGTCGGGCACGGACCCGTTGAACGTCGCGACGCGCGCCTCTCGGACTTCGCGCGCAAAAAACTCCCTGAGTTTCGCGGCCTCATCGTCTGTAACGTGCGAGCCGGGCTCAAAGAAGGCCGTTTGCCGCTGGATGGGTTCCTCGATGACGGTGGTTATAGTGCGCGTCTGCGATTGTACCCACACGGGCACGCAGGGAATGCCGTCCTGCTGCTCGATCATCTCGACGACGTGCGCGCCGGGATGTCCACCGACGATGACCATTGCCTTCGACACACGCCCGAGGATCTTGACTGCGCGCGCGCAGTTGTTTCCCTTGCCGCCGGCCACGCACGTGCATCTAGTCGAGCGGATGAACGTCCCGACTTTGAGATCGTCTACAAAGACCGTCTTATCGACACAGGGATTTGGAGTTACCGTAAGGATCATCAGCGTGCTGACTCATCAACGAAAGTCAAGATCCCGACTGTCACCTGCTCATGTCAGAATCCACGTGGTTCCCATTTGGTCTCCACGCGGAGATTGCTTCTGGCTTTCCTCGACGCGTTGGGCGCCTGTCTTGCGACCGACAATTAGGAGGTGTGTCGGCAGCGTCTCAGGGATCCACCTGGAGTAGTCGTCATCTTCTTTGCCTTCACCCTGCTCGTCCACCTTGACCAGAGCGCAGCCTCCATCCAGCACCGCTTGAATGTGGTCGGCGACGGTCCAGTGGAACTCAATCTGAGGAAGGCCTGCATCCGAGCGATACTCGTACGGGCCGCGGTTGAAATACCGGTGGCGCGGCGCCGCCCCGTCGCTCCCGTGCCACATCAGCCTTACGGGATGGTACTCGTTGACGATGAAGAGGCCTTGCGGCCTTAGGATGCGGGCGGCCTCGGCGTAGAACCGGCAAATGTTTGAAATCCATACCGACACGTGGCCGCCGGTGTAGACCACATCGAAACCATCCTCCGGAATGCCCGCCAGGTTTGTCACATCGGATCTCAGGAATGAGATGGCCAAGCCGAGAATCCCGGCTCGCTCACGGGCGACCTCCAACTGCTTCTCCGAGATGTCCACCGAAGTGACCCGGGCGCCCATTCCAGCCAACGCGAACACGACCTCGTTATCTCCGCTGCCTAGGACGCAGACGTCCTTGCCGCGGACATCGCTCAGAAAGCTCATCTCAAAGGGGGAAAGAACGAGTGCAGGGTCACAGTGGCACTTCCGCCAAGTGCCCCGCTGGTCGGCCTTTTCCCGCCAGCCGTCCGCCATCTCGTTCCAGCAGGCGCGATTCAACTCGTGCGGGTCATCCATACTTCCTCTCCAAGAAGCCGAGGCGATCCCCTCATGATGGTAAGTCTCTCTCTGAATAACGTGCAAGAGCGCAGCCGGCCGCGCCGATCACGCCCGAGTCGGCGCCGAGGCCCGCCGGGATAATCTGCGCGCGGTTGCCCGGCACCTCGAACGACATCTCTTTCGCGGTCTTGCGGATCGGATCGAAGAGCACGTCACCCGCGGCGATCATTCCGCCGCACAGCACCACCTTCTCGGGATTGAGGAGGTTGATCAGGCTCGATATGCCGATGCCGAGCCACACAGCGGTCTCGTGCATGACCCACTTGCAGAAGTCATCGCCACGCGCGATGCCGTCGGAGATCATCTTGCCGTCGATCTTCTTGAGGTCGCCGCCGCACATCTCGGTCAGAAGGGTTTTCCGGCCCGCTTCGATGCCCTCGACCGCCGTGCGAACCATGCCCGTCACGGAGCCATATGCTTCGAGGCAGCCCGTCGAGCCGCAGCCGCACTTGCGTCCGCCGCGCATGACCTTGAGGTGGCCGATCTCGGCGGCCGTGCCGTCGATGCCGCGCAGGAGCTGGCCGAACACGACGATCCCCCCTCCCACGCCCGTACCGAGCGTCAGCAGACACATGTTCTCCGCGCCCTGGCCCGCGCCGAGCCAGTACTCACCGTAACACGCGACGTTCGCATCATTGTCGACGTAGCACGGAAACCCGAGGCGCTTCCGCATCTCGTCGGCGAGCGCCACGTTCTTCCACCCTGGGAGGTTCGGCGGACTGTACACCACGCCCGTTTGCCAATTCATCGGTCCCGGCGCGCCGAAACCTGCGGCGAGGACGTCCTTGCGTGCCGCACCGGCGGATTTCAGCGCGGCCTCGACGCTCTCGGCCATGCAATCCATGACTGCCGTTGGTCCTTCGTCCGCGCGAGTCGGCCGCGAATCTTTTCCGAGGATCTTCTTCTCTCTGGACACGATGGCGCTCCGAACGTTGGTGCCGCCGAGGTCGACTCCGATAATCAGCTCGCTCACGACGCTCCCTCCGACAGGTTCTTGATATATTCAATCGCCCGGTCCATCCGGACCACGCACGTCTCTCTCCCTAACAACACCGCGAGTTCGAATAGCCCCGGACCGACGCTCTTACCCGTGAGCGCGAGGCGCGCCGGGTGGATGAAACGCCCCGTCGTCTCGCCGGACTCCGCGGCGATGGCCTCGAACTTTTCCTTAAACGCCTCGACGGTCCACGGTTCCGTATACGCGAAGACGTCGCGGAGTCGCAACATGCGATCCAGCGCGCCTGCCTCGCTCCACTGTTTGCGAACGGCCTTCTCTTCATACTGCGCCGGTTCCACGAAGAAAAAGTCGGTGTACTCTACGATCTCGTTGAGAGTCTTTATCTTCTCCTGGCAGATCGCGGCCATGTGCGTCAGCCATTCGAGCGACTTGGACGACGTGTCAAGACCAGCCTTCTGCAAAATCGGCGTCACGAGATCGCGAAGCGTCTCGACGGGCATCATGCGCATGTGCTGGCCGTTCAACCATTGAGCCTTCTTGAGATCGAAACGCGACGGCGACGCGCTCAGACGGTCGAGCGAGAAGCTCTTCATGAGCCCCTCGCGCGTCAGCAGTTCGCCTCCGTCGGCGGGCGCCCATCCGAGCAACGCCAGGTAGTTGACAAGAGCCTCGGGCAGATAACCGTCCGCGCGCCAATCGAGAACATTGGCGCCGTGGAGTCGCTTGCTGTACTTCTGGCCCTTCTCATCATGTATGAGCGGATGGTGAACAAAGGTCGGGACTTCGTAACCGAGCGCCTTAAAGAGCATCACGTGCCGCGAGGCGTTCGTGAGATGATCGTCGCCGCGGATCACATGGGTCACCTTCATCAGGCCGTCATCCACCACAACGGCGAGGTGAAAGATCGGATCGCCGCTCGGGCGCAGTACAATGAAGTCGTCGAACTCCTTGTTCTCCGTGCGCACGACGCCCTGCAACAGGTCGTGCACCTCCGTGACGCCTTGCGTAACCTTGAAGCGGATCGCATACGGCGCATCGCCTTTCGCGGCGATCTGTTCCGCTGTGAGATTACGGCACTTCTGATTATAGCGCGGCGGGCGTTTCTCCGCGGCGGCGCGTTCGCGCTCGGCGTCGAGTTCCTCCTTCGAACAGAAACAGCGGTACGCCTTGCCTTCGGAGATCAGACGGTTCGCCTCGCGGCGATAGAGATCGACACGCTCGGACTGCCGATACGGACCATAATCGCCCCTTGCGGGAACGTTCTGAAACGCCGGGCCTTCGTCCCAATCGAGGCCGAGCCATCGCAGGCAATCGCACAGGACTTCAGCGTATTCCTGCTTGCTGCGCTCGACGTCGGTATCTTCAAGCCGTAGGATGAACACGCCTCCCGTGCTCCGCGCAAACAGCCAATTGTACAGGGCTGTCTTCGCGTTGCCGATGTGAATAAAGCCCGTCGGCGAAGGTGCAAAACGAACACGTACGTTGCTCATGAAAGCTCCCGATGCGAATCACACAATCCAGCAGGAGAAAAGGATACACCTTTCCAAGAAGGCGTTGCATCTTTTCGGGCAAGGATGGCTCTTACAGAACGGCGCGATAGACCTCTTCGATACGCTCGGAGAGAGTACCCGCATCGAAGCGTGTTTCGGCCGTCTGTCGTGCATTGCGGCCAAGCCTTGCCCGCAGTTCGGGATCTCTCAACAGGCGGATGATGGCTTCGGCCATTGCGCGCTCGTCGTTGTCAGGCACAACGAGACCGTTCCGCTCGTGGACGAGGCAGTGCGATGCGCTTGCGCATGCGACGATGGGCTTCGCCGCGGCCATGGCGTTCAGCAGCTTGATGGGATATCCGGACCACGAAACCCGCGGGCTTACAAACACCGCGTCTTCGCGCAAGACCTTGCGCAACGTGTCGAAATCCGGTATGGGGACCATCTCTGTTCCGGGGATGACCGTCAAATCAGCAGAGCCGAGCCGCAGCGTTACTTGCGGGATCACGGAACGGACTCTGGCGACCGCGCGCAAGAGCAACGGCAGATTCTGGTACGCGTCAAGGTTGCCGGTGTAGAGGACAGGCGGAATGTAGTCGGACACCTCGCCGATGTCGAACCGATCCGCGTCAACGCAGGGCGGAATGACGGACACGCGGGACGGATTGCACCCGCATTGGACCAGATAGTCCGCCAAACGGTCGTGCAATGCGATGATGCGATCGGCCCGCCGTGGAAATGTCGTGTCCAGCCATTTCCCCGCGATGCGGCTGCCGCGCAAGAAATGCGGGAGTTCATCCGCCATCGCGTTGTGCGCGTGGTACACGATGGGGCGCTTGCGGGCGGCCAGCGCGACGATCAGGCCTTCGTAATTGTGGGCGTGAACGATATCAATGTTCTGTTCACGGATCACGCGACGGAGCGTAGCGACAAGCGCCACGTCGGCAAGGGGTTTGCCCCACGATGGACCCGCGAGAGTGCGCCGCATGCCGGGGATCGACATGCACCGATGAACCGGCAGAGTTCCGTCGTCCTCGCCAGCGCCGTACCCGTAGACAACGAGATGAACGTCGTGCCCGCGGCGCCGGACCGCTTCCGCGGTGCTCCGTAGGAGCACCTGCGAGCCTTGCAGCACGGGATAGGGACAAGCGGCCACCATCGCGATGCGCAGCTTCATTCGAGATACCCCAGCGCCCGGAGCCGATCCTCGACAACGCGTTCCTGTTCCGGTTCGTACGGACGCCCGGCATCCGAATGATCGGGACCTGCCCCATGCAAGACCGGACCCAAGAGAGATGTCCCGTCCATGAGAGGCGCGGCCACGTCGAGCGCGGCCAACACTGTGGGCGCGACGTCTTGGATGTGCGCCGCACCGGCCGCCGACCGGCTCGAAAGAAACAACACTCCGACGGGCCGGTGATTGCCGTTCATACCGCGCTCCTTGCCGCCAAGATGCTCTTCGGGCGCGATGCGACGCAACGCCGGTCCGCCGCGACTGCGCAGGCACGAATACGAGTAGCCGTCTTCAAGCGCAAGCTCGAGTATGATATCCGGAGCCCGTTCAACATGGTCGCCGTGATACAGATCATCGCGACGCCATGCTTTCCTGATGGGCGGCCAAGCCTCGAGTCGCCTGCAAAGCTCATCGCAGAAGGCATCGTAGTCACGCGGATCGACTTGCCCGCTGGGATCCCGGCTTTTCAGGTTTATACGGATCGATGGGAAGTAGTTGAGTTCCTCGGACCACGCGCGCGTGCGCGCCCAATCGATTCCGCCGAACCGCGAGCGGCTTTCCGCGCCCGCGGCGAGATTCCGAAAGCGCCGGAACGCCGCACCCCGCCAACGTCCGGGAAGACCCTTCATGGCCAGACTTTTCAGGAGACCGCTTCGCGAACGCGAGAACTCCAGATAACCCAGTTCATCGAGCCAGTTGTTGAGGTGAAGCACGCCTGTTCCCGCACCGCCGAATCCGTGATCCGAGACGATCGCAACGATCACGTCGTCGCCCGCAGCTTTGATTAGACTGCCGACGGCGGCATCGAGCCGCTGATAAACGTCGCGGATCGCGTGTTCGTGTCCCGCGCGATGGCGCGGCGATTGCGGATCGTGGAACAGCCAGAAATGATGCGCCACGGTGTCGGATTCGCCGAACACGACCATGAAGAAGTCCCACGGCTCGCGCTTCAGGAGCTTCAATGCGATGGCTTCCTTGATCGCGATGCCTTCGAGGAGCTTCGGCAGCGCGCGGTCGTGCCAGCCGGGCCCGATATCCGTCTCCTGGAAGTCCGCGAACCGCCAATCTCGAACGTCGTCGTACAACGAGGGCGGATACACGAAAGATCTATCCACGCAGGTACAGACGGGTGAGTCGAACCCGGAGACCATGACGCCGTTAACCTGTTCCGGCGGATACGTCGCCGGAACGCCGATGACAGCGACGCGTTTCCCCGCCTCGGAGAGTATGTTCCAGAGAGCGGGGGCTTTCCGGTCCCGTGCGTTGAGGAAACGAAGAGTGTGTTGCCCGGACACGACCTCCGTGAAATCGAAGATGCCGTGACGTCCCGGATTCACGCCCGTGACGCACGTTGTCCACGCCGGAAACGTCGCCGACGGCACGGTGCTTTCGAGATGGAGATAGCTGCCCGTCCGTCGCAGTCCCGCCAGATGCGGCATGCGGCCCTCGTCCATCCAGCGCCCGGCAAGCGCCGGTTCCGCACCATCCAATCCTATGAGAAGGAAACGAGGCATGCGGCCATTCTAACAAATCGCAATGGGTGGCACATCCGCTTCCAGGGCAAGTCGTTTCGTCGGCGTTCCATTTGGTAATCTAGGAGCAGCGGTCAAGGATGGAGGGTATGCCCATGCGGACGCTTATTATCGGTGGAACTCGTTACCTGGGCGCGGCGATCGCCCGCGAGCTGACGCGTTGCGGCCACGACGTGGCAGTGCTGCACCGCGGCCAGACGCCGGGGGATCTGCCTGGGTCCGTGCAGCACTTGCTTGGGGATGTGCGGGACTCTGTCTTTGTGGAGGCGTGTCTGCGCGACGGACGTTATGACGCCGTCGTCGACTCGATTCTGCAAGCAGCAGATCTGGCGTGGAGCCTGCCGATGTTGCGCCGTCACGCGGGACAGTTGGTTCACTGCGGCTCGACTGGCGTGTACGCGCCGGCCGAGCGCGTGCCTTCGCGCGAGGACGACCCCACGCCGTGTCCGGAAGAACTAGGCGGGTTCGGCGAGAAGCTGGCGCAGGACGAAGCGATCCTTGCGTTTTACCGGAAAACCGGATTCAAAGTCTGTTCGCTCCGGGTCAGCAACGTCATCGGCGCGGGCGATGTGCCCCTCGACATCTGGGGCGCCCGCAACCCCGCATACTTCCAGCGCCTCGCGGACCACAAAGAGATTTGGATTCCCAATGACGGCCGCGCGCTAGTGCAGCCCGTCCACGTCGACGATCTGGCACGAGGTTTCCGAGCCGCCATCGAGATCGAAAAGTCGTCAGGCCAGATCTACAACCTTTCCTCGGATCGTCCCGCGACACTCAGCGCCTACGCGCGTCTCGCCGCGGAACTCCTTGGATCGCGTTCCGAATTTCGTTGCGTACCGATGGAAGAGATCCTGGCCACCGGCAAAGCCAACGCAGGCGGCATTCGCTTCCTCTGCGAACACATGTGCATCGACAGCACCAAGGCCCGGCGAGACCTTGCCTATCAACCGGAGATCGACATTCGCGAATCGCTTCGCGACACCCTAGCGTGGATGATCGAACGCGGCCTGCTCCGGGCGACGCTGACATAGCGGCGATCTTGTTATGGCGCCAAGCCCTCAACGGAAGGGGCTGGTCACTCTACGTCGAAGTGTTATTTTGCTCCTCTCTTTGGGGAATGTTCCCCCCTTTCTTAGAGCGCCCATCAGAAGAACAACTCCGGGGGCAGTGATAATGTAAGCAGCGCGGCCCGTATTCCGGGCAGTTCGATGTCCGCCGCTTGCGTAAGGGGGGCGAGCGGTGTATAAGAGTAGATGGCATTGTCCTGGCTCATAGACAAATAGGGGAGGAAGCTGCGATGCGTGTTGCTTGCGGAATCGTTCTCATTCTAGCTCTTGGCTTGCCTCTTACTGCGGACTGCGCGCCCAACCCGGCTGCGGAGCTCCTCGAGCTCGCGAAACAACGGTTCGGCGAACTCACGCCGGCCGAGACGAAGATGCTCGAGGCGGCGGCTACAGGCAACAGGGCCGAATGCGCGAACGAAGGCGAAAACACAGATCCCGCCAATGCAGCCTCTTGGGGCGCAGACCGGATTATCCATGCCGACCGCATCGCATGGCTCTGCACGGACTCGAAGGCGTCAGAATGCGTCTCCTATCACGGCGTCCGGGTCAAGGGCGCACGGATCGATGGCGGGCTTGACTTGGAGTTTGGAGAAGTTAGGTTCCCGCTGCTGCTCTCGGGTTGCGGGCTGACGAACGAACTCAACCTGCGGCGAGCTCATCTCAAAGCCCTTTACCTGAATAGGACTCACGTTAAGTCGATATTGGCTGACGGTGTCAAGGTAGATGGCGACGTGTTCCTGAAGGATGGCTTCAGCGCGGACGGGGAAGTGCGCCTCATCGGCGCGACAATCGACGGCAATCTGGAATGCGACGGCGGGGTGTTCAAGAACGCTGCTGGCAACGCGCTCTGTGCGGACGGGATTCAGGTCCGCGGCAACGTGCACTTGCGGAATGGGTTCAGGGCGGATGGGGAAGTACGTCTCATCCTCGCGACAATCGGCGGCAATCTGGGATGCAACGGCGGGGTGTTCAACAACGCTGCTGGCAACGCGCTCAGCGCAGGCAGCATTCAGGTCCAAGGCCACGTGCTCTTACGGAGCAAGTTCAGGGCGGATGGGCAAGTGCATCTCATCGACGCAATAATCGGCGGCAATCTGCAATGCACTGACGCAGTGTTCAAGAACGCTGGTGGCAAGGCGCTGAGCGCAGACCGCGTTCACGTGACTGGTGGCGTTTTCCTCAACGATCATTTCAACGCAGACGGGGAAGTGCGTCTCCTCGGCGCGACAATCGCCGATAATCTGGGATGCGACGGCGGGGTGTTTAACAACGCTGGTGGGTACGCGCTCAACGCCGAGAACCTTCACGTTGAAGGCAGTGCATTTCTGCGGGAAGGCTTTCAAGCGCAAGGGTGCGTCAGCCTCGTCGGAGCCTCGGTTCGCAGACGCTTCGAATGGTCGGGGAGTCCTTCTCCCCAGTCTGCCGCGTTCGACCTCAGATCCGCGCAGATCGGGACATTGGTGGATGATGAGACCAGTTGGCCCGCTCCCGGCCACCTGTCGCTTCAGGGGCTCGAGTACGACGAGCTTGGCACCCCCGCGGGTAAACCAGCCGTGAGTGCAGCGGACCGCATTCGATGGCTCGGCCTCCAGCCGCGGTCCGACTCCTTCAGCCCTCAACCCTACGAGCAACTTGCCAAAGTGCTGCGGGAATCAGGTGATGAGCAGGGCGCCAGGGAAGTTCTAATTGCCAAGAATCAGGAACGAGCGATGCGCATGTCCGGCCTAGGCTGCGTGTTGTATTGGTTGTACGGTAAGGCCACTGGATACGGTTACCGTCCCTGGAACGTGCTGTGGGTACTCGGCTGGATGGTCATCCTGGGGTGGGTCCTATTCAAGAAAGGGTTTCGCGGTAACGTTATGGCCTGCACCAGGAAAGACCCCGCCGACTACTGTCCCACGCCGTGTGCGCTAGTCTACTCGATTGAGAGCCTCATTCCGCTAGTCAATCTGCGCCACGCCGAATACTGGATGCCGGATGACGGGAAGAGAAGCCAGATTCGCCCGTGGCGACACGGCCCCGCCTTCGGGACAGTCTTGCGTATCTACCTTTGGTTCCACATTCTTATGGGCTGGATACTGAGCACGCTCTTGGCCATCAGCTTGTCGGGCCTGATTCGCGCGTGAGGCCGATCAGGTATTCGGGTTGATGGGTGAAAGAATAGCCTGACCGGTCAATTGTTCACGCGCTCTTATCCTCACAACAAGAGGGCCCTTCGACGTACTCGGTAAAGGGGTGATTTCAAGAAATGGTCGGGGCGAGAGGATTTGAACCTCCGACCTCCTGGTCCCGAACCAGGCGCGCTAACCGGGCTGCGCTACGCCCCGACGTGGAGAACGACGTTATTGGAGGAACTCAAGGATATCAGGCAATCGACGCGAAAGTCAAACTGAATACTTGGCCACAGTGGCGCGTCGGCGCACGAGGGCATCACACGGCGTCATGGGAGGGGGATTGATTCTTGGGTCCGGTTCTCCTATCATGATTATCAAAGAAGGGATGCCGGATGCTTTTCTTCAAGAAGAAACGGCTGCACCTTCCCCAGGCGGTGGCTCTTGAAGATGAGCCTGGCGAAGAGGACCAGCCGGAACTTGAGTTGACACATGTAGACCGCTACGAGATCATCGCGCCGATCGGCCGAGGGGGCATGGGCACCGTGTACAAGGCCATCGATCGTGAACGCGACCAGACCGTAGCCATCAAAGTCCTCGAACGGCGTTTTGACCTTGACAAACGCCGCCGCAAACGCGACTATCTCGGACGAGAGGTGATGATCGCCGCTGCTCTGGAGCATCCGGCCATCGTACGCATGCACAAAGAGATCATCGTGCAAGAGGATCTCCAGGGACACCTGCGCCGATGCCTTCTCATGGAATATGTGGACGGGCCTAATCTCCGAAAGCATATCAAGGACCGCGACTTGTCAATACGCCAGATGCTCGAATTGTTCAAGAAGCTCTGCATGGGCCTCGATTTCCTCCACCAAAACAAAGTTATCCATCGCGACATAAAGCCCGAGAACTTTCTGCTGACGAGAGACATGAAGCAAGTCAAAATCGTGGACTTCGGCCTGTCAAAGATCGCCACGGGATGGTTCTCCATGTGGGACAAGGAACATGGAGGCACGAGGAGCTACATGTCTCCCGAACAACTGTCGAAACGCAACCTCGATACGCGATCCGACATCTTCTCTTTCGGGATCACGATGTACGAGCTCTTTGCCGGACGGCATCCTTGTACTGCGGAAGGACGTGAGCGGCTCCGCCAACTTCGCAGCAGTTCGTATCGCTTCGAACCGCCCTCCAAGATCAACCCGGAACTGCCACTACAGTTGGACAGGATCATTCTCAAGGCGTTGCGCCGCAAACCTGACAGCCGCTACCAGTCCATGACCGAATTGCTGCTGGACCTGTCGCGCATGGGAGAATCCAGGATCTGATGTTTGCCCCGCGAAGAGATAGAACGCTCTCCAAGATCCTGGTCGCCCTCATAGTCATCGGCGTCGCGGCGGTCGGCGCGTTTCGCGCCTGGACCTGGTTTGCCGCCACCGAATTCAGCCCCACGCCCTCCGCCTCTCCCGCGAAGGATCTCAAGGATGCCCGAGACCTCCTGGCCCAAGGCAATCTCGCGGAGGCGCGGCGATCCCTTCAACCCATGGCCGCCTCGACGCCAGAGGCAGCCATTCTCCTGGCCCAAGCCGAACAGCAGGCCGGAAATATGGACGAGGCCAAGCGCCTCTTGGAGCGGGCCTCGAATGATTTCGCATCCAGCCCCGATTATCCGAAGCTCGCAATCGCACACGCACGCCTTATCGAGGATATGGGCAGCCCGGATGACGCCGCCCGCCTCTACCAGGAAGTGCACGACAAGGCCCCTCGCGACATACGCGCTCCCGCCACGACCGGACTCGGACGCTTGGCGGAGCGCAACAAGGATTCGCTCAAGGCCCGCGATCTGTACCGCGAGGCATTCAACGACGCCCCCTGGGACAGTGCGGATTGGCACGAAGCCCTCGACGCTCTGGGACGCGTGAACGTGGCCCTCCTCTTCTCGCCGCAGGAAACCCCCGAGAGCAAGTCGTACACCGTCGGGAAAGGCGACAGCATCACGAGCATCGGCAACGCCCTCAACACAACACAGGGCCTGCTCATGCGAGCAAACGGCATCGACGAGAATACCGTCTTGAGCATGGGCCGCCGCCTGAAATACACGCCAAAGGATTTCCGGATCGTTATCGAACGTTCCCGGTGCCGCCTCTTTCTATTGGACAAGGACGGGATCTTCAAGTGCTACGCAGTAGGCTTGGGAATGCCCGGACATGAAACAACACTCGGTTCCTACAAGATCGGAAACAAGGAAAAGAACCCCATCTGGCACAAGCCTGGCGCGGGACCAATCCCCGCAGGCGACCCAAATAACCAGTTGGGTACCCGCTGGATGCCGCTTGTCCCCGATCAGGAAGGCTTGCCGAAGGATCTCGGCATCCACGGAACCATCAGTCCCGAGACGGTCGGAAAGTTCAGTTCAAACGGTTGCACGCGGTTGCTCCCCGAACAGGTCGAGGAGCTTTACGACTTGGTGGTCCGTTCCACGCCCGTTGATATCGTCGACACCTTCTCGCCTGAGAAGATACGCAATGCAGAGTCTCCAACGAGCGACACGACCACGCGGACACAATCATAACCCACTATGGAAATTGCATCGGCTGAAAAATCAGAGAGACTCCTCGCACGGCTTCAAGACCTGGCGCAGTCTCCCACTCAACCCGGTGAAGCCCTGGTTCCCGTGGATGGATTCCCCATCTACTATCTCCTGGCGAGCGAGATCGCGCGTATGGCCGGCGAGGAACGCGGAGAGGGTCTCTGCCTCTTCGTTGACGCGCAGACAGCCATGCAAGTCGACACCGTCGGCGGCGCCCGCGTGGCCGCGAAGAACGTGTTTCTGTTTGGCGAGCCACCGGAGTCCTGGGTCGGCGCCGCCAATCTCGTTACCACGGCCTTGTCGGGGACCGTCAATGAACAGGACCTGTTCATCGGGGTCCTGTCCACGCGCTTGAGCCTCGCACTCGTCTGTGAGCAAACGCAAGACGGCTTCCGCGGCGCCTGGACCGCCCGTCATGATCACGTTTCCGCCCTTGCCCGAATCCTTCTTGAGGCGAGCGCCGCAAACCTCGCAGCAGCGTCTATTTCGGTTCCAGCGACCGCCCAAACCGACGGCCGCACGATACCATGCGCAATGCGCCTCATGTCGCTCCTGTCCCGCCAGCTTGTTCTCCGCCAACGGGACATCGCCATGGATAAAGACGACCTCTCATCCGTCCTGAACATCCTTAAGGCCGTTTCGGTCAAACGCCGCGCACACGACATCCTTTTCGTGTTCGTCGAGCAGATCGCCCGTGCCGTTCGCGTCGATCGTTGCTCCGTCGTCCGCGTTTGGGGCGGAGATCACGTCGGACACGTCGTCGCTTCCCACGAGGACGAATCCATCAACGACCTCGTCATCGACCTCCACAAGTACCCGGAGATACGGCGCGCCATTGAGTCCCGCATGAAGATCGTGATCAACGACACCCGCCGCGACCCGCTCATGCGCCCATTCATAAGCGATATCTCGTCATCCGGCATTACCTCACTCGTCGTCATTCCCGTCATACTCTTCGACCAGAACATCGGCTCTCTCCTCCTACGCGCCGCACGCGTCCAGGGTGGCTTCTCACTACGCGAGATAAGCTTCTGCGAAATCGTCGCCGAGGCCGCAGCGAACGCCCTCGAACGCGGACACCTCTTCGAAAGCATCCAGAAGGCAAACGAGCGCCTCGAACACCTCGCCGTCACCGACGGACTCACCGGCCTCTACAACCACCGATACTTCCGGCAGCGCCTCGATAGCGAGTTCGAACGCGCGCGCCGCTATTCCCTGCCCTTGTCCTGCATGATCCTGGACATCGACAACTTCAAGAGAGTCAACGACACCTACGGACATCTTCAAGGCGACACCATTTTGAGAGGGATCGCCGCAACCACACTCGGCTCGGTCCGAAAGAGCGACATCGTCGCGCGGTACGGCGGCGAGGAATTCGTTGTTATAATGCCCCAGACCGGCCTGGAAGGCGCCAAGGCACAGGCGGATCGCATGATGCGCGACATCCGCGAAACCGTCTATGATGGCATGCCCGATAAGTCCGAGGTCACCGTCAGCATCGGCGTGGCCGTGTTCGACCCCGCGAACATGCTCGACTGCGAGGCGCTGATCCGTGTCGCGGACAGCGCCCTATATACAGCGAAGAACGCCGGCAAGGACAGAATGATAGTCGGCACAACTTAAGGAGACCGCGCTTGAAACGTTGCATGCTTCTATCCATTGTGATTACGTGCGCCGGATGTTTCTCAATTGGCGGGCCCTTCTTTCACGCAAAACCGGACTACACTAAACTCCCGGCCGACATGATGAAGGAGGTCGCGCTCGAAATCGAGCAGGCCGTCCAGAAAGGCGAAAAAGAGCCCAACATTGCCGACCGTGGCGGCATCGTCCTCAGCACGGACGCCATCAAGCAAGCCATTCGGTCCCGCGCGGCCCGATCCGAATTGTTGAACAAATTCCTGGACTCCGGCCATGCTTGCGAGGGCAGTACCGGGCTGATCTCGATATTGCGCACAAAGGACTACAAGAAAAGCGCCTCATCGAAACAGCGCGACCGCGATGCCCTGCTTGTCATGGACGAGAACAGCAACCGGTGGGCCATTTACGAAGGAATCGTTGACGCCAGCAAGCTGAAGCCAGGCTCCCTCTCGGCCATGCAAGCCGTTTTCCACGATGCCCGCGTCCAATGCATGACGAAGGGTCAGAAATACGAGGACGCTTCCGGCGCCGTTCAGGTCAAGTAGCCGGCGCCTAACAGTTTGTCGGGGTTTGACAAACTGTGGGAACGGGTGATTCTTACCGCGTCGCGGCTCACGGCTCGCAACAGAGGAGTCCGCAAATGAGCAGGCCGAACATGGCGGAGTCCATCGGACACATCAAGACCCTGCCGACCCTGCCTGCGGTCTTGACCCGCATCATGGCCACCACCGCAGATCCCGACGCTTCGGCGCTCGACCTCAGCCGCCACGTCGCCTCCGACCAGAGCCTTACCGCCGCGCTGCTCAAGCTCGTCAACTCCGCATACTATGGCCACTATCGCCAGATCGACAGCATTACGACCGCCATCGTCATGCTCGGTTTCCACGAGGTGCGTAATCTCACTCTCGCTGCAACCGCCTTCCGCACCTTTCCGCAAGGCCACCCCGATTTCGACCGGTCCCAACTGTGGCGGCATTCCCTTGCCACCGCAATGGCAGCCGAGAGTCTCTCCAAAATGGTCAGCGCACCCACCGGAGGCTGCTTCGTTTCCGGCCTGCTGCACGACATCGGAAAGGTGGCCCTCGACGTCGTCCACCCACGTCTGTTCCGCGACGCGGCCCACCAGGCCCGCGCCGAAGCCCGCTTCATCCGAGAGACCGAACTTGAGGTGCTCGGACTGACCCACGCCGAGGCGGGCGGCATTCTCGCCGAGAGATGGAACCTCCCCCCCGCCGTCGTCGAGGCCGTTCGTTACCACCATGAACCCGAACTCGGCAAGCTCGATTCATCCCTCACCACCATCGTCGCCCTCGCGGACTACGTCACATACCAAGCAGGTCTGGGCGAACCCAGCAACGGCCGAGATCCCCAGTATCCCGACACCGCCGCGCTCCGCTTGGACGAGCAAGGGTGGACCAGCGTGGCCCAACACTTGCAAGAGAGCGGCGAACGCATCAACGAGTTCGTAGGCATTCTTCACTGACACCCGTCAGTAATCGCATTGATCTTGGCCGATTCAGGAGCGGTGTGCCATAAGCTTTCGTCCGCGGATAATGATATACTCGTCACGAGGGAGTTCTCACCGCAGACAAATGGAAAGGCCGAGACCATGAAAGCCGTTCTTTGCATGTTGATTAGCGCCGTGATGGCGGCCAGTCCGCAGAGTTCCAAAGACAACGAAACCCGCGCGCGGGACCTCGCCAACCTGCGTTCCGGGATGTTTGTGTGTTGGTCCCTCAGCACGTTCTCCGGATATGAATGGACACGCGGCGTCAGCAGCCCCGACTTCTTCAAGGCCACGGGGTGCGACACGGACCAATGGTGCCAAACGGCCAAGGATGCGGGAATGGGATACATCCTCTTCCTGACCAAACACCACGACGGGTTCTGCTTGTGGGACACTAAGACGACGAGTTTCAAGGCAACCAACAGCCCGCTCCATACGGATGTCCTTGCCGCCCTGCGCAAATCATGCGACAAGTTCGGGCTGAAACTGGCCCTTTACTTTTCCGAAGGCGATTGGACATGGCTAAAGGAGCCGTTGCCGCAGGACGGACTGCTGCCAAACAGTCCCAACTGGGGAAACCCCATCTGGGCATCGAGTAAGAATCCCGATGCGAAGAAGGCCCAGCTTCAAGAACTGCTCACGCAGTACGGGCCTATTGCGTTCTTCTGGATGGATCACGCGCAAGGCGACGGCGGCCTCAGCCACCAGGACACCGCCGAATGGGTGCACAGGTTCCAACCCGGCTGTTTCGTCGGCTTCAATCACGGCGAACCCGCGGGCGACCTTTGCCTGCGCGAGATGGGCAAACCCGGACCCATCGGCGACGCGAACGCTTCCGAGTACAACAAGAAAGCCGAATCCACGTACAAGGGATACCTCGTCGCGGAATTCACATACCCCATTCTTCCGCCGCACGCCGGCGGCGCAGACTGGTTCTACTCGTTGCCGAAACACGACCAGTTGTGCCGGCCTGCTGAACAATTGTTCGAAGATTATCTCGGCGCGATCAAATACGGCAACATCTTCTCCATCGACGTAGGCCCCGACTACCAAGGCCGCTTGCGCGATATCGACGTGGCCACCCTCCGCAAACTCGGTGAAGTGATCCGAAAGTACGGCGAAACCGCAGTCGAGAAACGCTGACATGAGCTTCGCAACGGCGCGTGGCTAGTGGTTTCGGCCTCGGTACAACGCGCAGCCTCAACTCTTGACTGCCGCGTCTCCGATGCCAGCGCCGTGTGCGCCCAGCGTTTGGGGCGAGGGGACTCCGAGGATTTGACATTCCCCGCATTCGTGGCCGATTATGACAACCAGACATGGGAAAGCCGACTCTATACATGGAAACGACCGTGCCCAGCTATTTGCTGGCGGAACCCTCGCGCGACGTCATTGCTCTCGCCCGGCAGGACATTACCAGGACGTGGTGGCATCGCGATCAGGCCCGCTTTGCCGTCTTTGTGTCGGACATTGTTCTGGAAGAAGCCGGGGACGGCGACCGGGAATATGCAAAGAGGCGACGTGAGTTTCTCGAACAGTTTTCAGTACTCGAGATAACATCTGAAGCGGAAGAGTTGACTGCGTTGTACATCGAGAAAAGAATTGTTCCAGCGCGCTATGAGCATGATGCAGCCCACCTCGCCCTCGCGACCGTACACGAGATCCAGTTCCTCTGCACCTGGAACTTCAGGCATCTTGCGAATGCCTTGGCGCTGAAGCGATTCCAGCAGATTAACGAAAAGCGGGGGCTATTTGTTCCGCAGGTGTGTACCCCCGAACAATTATTAGGAGAATAGAGATGCCGCCCGATCCGATTCTTGAGGAAGTATACGCAATAAAAGACAAGCTGGCGCGGCAATATGGCGGTGACGTGCACAAGCTCTTCGAGCACCTCCGCGAGGCCGCCAAGAAGCATCCGGAACGCATGGTCAACCTACAGCCGCCACACAAGATAAGCGGACGCAAGCGTGCGGGCACGAAAACACTTTGATAGGCAAGACTTTCGACAGATTCATTGGTGTTCATCGGTGGTTTCAACTGACGAATCTAGGATAAATGTTTGACCGCCGCCGGGATTCCTGATACGATGCAATGCGCTACCGCCGAGGGAAACAACATGAACGCATACGAAATCGCCACAGTGGTGCATGATGCACACATTGATGTCGATCCATCCCTGAATGGCCAGCGGGTGCGCGTGATCATCCTCTCCTACGGCGCGGAACCCCCACTGCGCAACGGCGCGCCGCCCACGGCACTGCGCGACCGCCTGTTGGCATTACAGCACCGATTCATCAGTCCTCCGTACGATGGCAGCGAAGTCGTTGACCAGCGCCGGGAATCGGACCGATGAAGCTCTATTTGGATTCGTCGGTACTGGTGGCCGCCTTCTCGCCAGAGGCATTCACGAATCGTGCGTTGGATATCCTTGCATTGTCGCCGGAAGTGATCATCAGCGAACTAACCGTAACCGAGACCAGAATATCGCTGATCCGTAAGCGCAAACGCGGCGCCATGACTGCAGGCGAAGTTGCGGGCGGCGTGGCTGGCTCATGGCGACGATGATTTACTGACTTACGGTCTAGCCGTTCCTGCCGCATTCATATGCCGGGCCAGTTCCTGCATCCGCTCCAGTTGGGTGCCGGAGATTAATCCATCACGGTCCGGCGGGACGTTGAGGAGGTAGTTGGCGTTGCGCTCATTGCACCGTTTGAGCATCGCCAGGATATCTTGCGCGCTCTTCACGTTGCCGGGTGTGTTCGCCGAGTTCCAGAACCACGAGCCCGAGATCGTGTCGGACACTTCAGACGGGATCGTGTTTCCTTCCGGGGGCATCGCGCTCGGACGACTCCAGGGAAACTCGTAACTGTACACGTCGGAGTCCGTTAGATTACGCGCATTGTTGCCGATGATCAGGCACTGGGGCTGCAGCGAGTTGATATGCGCCCTGATCTCCTGCCACCTCCGGACGGTGTACCTGTTGCTGTACTGGTCGATCCAAAGCACGTCGATGGGGCCGTACTTCGTCAGCAACTCCGTCAACTGCTTCTTGATGAACCCGACGTAGTCTCCCGCCGCCTCCGGGGGCAGTCCGTGAAGGTCCAACTGGCCTTCCGGAACCGCCGTGCCAAACTGTGGACTCGAGAAATTACCTGGGAAACAGTAATAGAACCCGACCTTCAGGCCGCGTGCGCGGAACGCGTCTACGAACTCGCGGACCACGTCGCCCTTTCCATTCTTGAAATTGACGAAGCTGGTTACGTCATGCGTCGTGTGTTCGCTGTCCCACAGGCACCACCCGCCCGTATGCTTGACGGTCAACACTGCGTACCGCATACCGGCCGCCTGCGCCAGGCCGGCCCACTGGCCGCAATCCAGCTTGCCGGGCTTGAACAGGGCCGGGTCTTCGTACCCGTTCGCCCATTCCCGGTCGATGTACGTGGCCATGTTGAAATGCAGGAACAGGCCGAACCGCAGCTTCAGGAAGTCCTCGCGCAAAGCCGTTCGATCTGCTCCGGCATCCGCAGTGGCCTCTGCGCTCAGCGCCGGCTCTTCCCTTTGGCTCGATACACAGCCGCCGGCGAGAACAAGCAGAATCACCATTAGCATCCGCTGCCACATCATGTTCAGTAACCTCCTTACCCTGTTGTCCGTGCGAGGCGAGTCCTCTCTCATGTGCCTCGTTTGGCGTTCATTATTCATTCGGTCGCCACGCGTATGCCGTCAATATGAACAATGCTGTCCTTGGCGCGTTCGGAATGCTCGCCGAGGACCTCGAGGTGAAGCGTGTGCTTGCCTGCGGGCAGTTCTTTCTGGAAAACGCAAACGCCCCAGATATCGTCGGCTGAATAGGTGTCCACGGTTTCGGGATCGTTGTTGTCGATGCGGACAGCGGCCTTGCCGCAGTCGGAGCCGAGTTTTGAGAAGATAAGGAGCTTCTTGCCTTCGAATGTGAGTTCCGCGGCGGCGCCCTTTTCCTTGGATGAGGTAATGGTTCCCGCGTGCGCGGGCTGGAGATCGGCCTTCCGTTCCCAATTCCCGGTAAACGTGATCCCGCCGCCGGGGGCGTCGTCGATTACGAGCGCGCGTTTGGACGCGGGGCCGTCAGCCGCCATTTTGGCCGAAACGTTTCCGGCGCCGTCGACGGTTCGGATCTCGTATTGCGCGGCCAGATCGGCGCCTGCCGAATGATCGAAGTAGAATGTCCCTTTGGCCGCCTTGTCAATGGCGGCGCCATCTCGGAACACTTCGTAGTAGGAAACCCAGTTGTTATCGATTCCCGGTTCCCACGTAATCTCGACGCCGGGAAAGCCCATGTTTTCCCCAGCGCGTTTCGCGACGCGGCCCGGCGGCGCTGGGGGCTCTTTGTCCAGATCGCTTCCGGGATGCAACGGCAGGTTGAGGTAGATCAGTTCGCCCGCGGGCATTCTTTCGATCCTGATGCCGCCGGCCATCAGGTCCGCGCCGGTACGGGTCTCGCTGGCGTCCGACTCGTGGAACGACACAAGGTATTTGCCTTCGGGAAGCAGTCCCTTGGGTCTGATTGTCACCGGGCCGGGCGCGGGCCGTTTGGGGATGATAATGCCGCGCTCGTTGTCGCGGCTCAGCCGCTGGAGGTACATCGTCGGATCGTCGCCCTCGATGACGGGACGGTACACGCGAACCCACCGGCCCACGACACCCTTGGATTCGAGGTAGTGGTAGATGTCGATCAACTCGCGGATGCCTTCGAGCTTCGCGGTGTCCCAGGTGTCGCCCGTCATGTCGAAGTTGATGCACAGGAGGCCGCGCCACGTGGCCTTGTCGTACTTGTCCGGGTCCCACACGTCCGGGATGTCGCTGGTCTTGTCGGGCGGGAAGAGCAGCGAGGCATAATAGTTCCTCAAGACGCCGACCGCGCCGTCGCTGAACGAGAACGTTGACGCGTAGCGAACGTAGTCATACCCGCCGTAGTTACCACCGCCGTTGACGGCCTGGAAAGCGCAGTTGTGGTGCTTGTCCAGGAACCCGCGGATGACCTCGCGCAGGCCTTCATCCTGCCCGAGCATGGGCGTGTCTTCGCCGTCGCGCTGCGCAGTGAAGAAGCTGTCGTTGCGCCACTCGAAATCGCCCCAGCGCTCGACGAATGCGTCGAGTTGTCCCTTTATGAACTCGACGACCTCGGGTTTGGACATGTCCAGCGTACTGCCGAGCAGCCAGTCCGGATGTTCCTTCGCCACCTTGGATTCGAGATCGACGGTGTACAGGAACGCGTAGATGAGCTGGCCCATGCCGTGCTTGCGCAGGTAGCTAATGGTCGTTCGGAAATCCGGACCGTTCCAGTCGCCGGCCCTGTCCCACCAGCCCCAGTCGCGATGGTACACGTCCGCGCCGGTGTATCGCATCAGGTCGGCGACGCGGAAGACCTTTCGGAACGTGCTGCCGAGATCGGGATTGCCGCCCGTCCACACCACGCCGGGCTGCCCCCAGCCGGTGCCCTTCATCCAATACCCAAGCATGCGGATCGCGGGGAACCAACCTTCCCGCGTATAGTCCCACAAGTACCGGTACTGCCAGTCGAGACACTCGTTCCCGGCATTGTCAAGGTCGTCACGGAACACACCCACGAATGATTTCGGCGTACTGACGGACTGGCCGGGTTCCAACGTGTTCTTGTAGCCGGCAACTTCCAACTTGGCCGACACACCACCACGCGCGTCCAACGCGAACGACGACGTCCAGTGCCCGAAGTAATCCCATCCCAAGAAGACGCCCTGCCGCGTCTCGCGGTTGTACAACGCGTACCACGGCGCGTAACTCGCCGTGCCGGCACGGAATCCGTAGCTGCCTACCCCCTGGCCATTTCCCGTGTTGCATACCGAGCCGGTAACGCGCACCTTCCCCGATTTGGGCGCCGTCCACACGCGCGCGGCGTCCTGTCCAGCGTCGGGGTGTTGCCTGGTGGGGCTTACAAAAGGCGTACCCGTCGCGTTGTCCTTTTCCTTACGCCACTGGTTCGGCGGCGCGTAGTACACCAAGTCAACGAACTTCCCGTTTTCGATGTACTGATACCGCCAGCCATTCTTGCCCTGCTCGCCGCTGAATTCTCTGCCGGCTTGGTGTACCTCGCCATCCTCATATGCGATAGCCGGGTCGAACGCCGTTGCGTCATAACCGATGTTCGTATTCATGTTGACGAGAAACACCAGCTTGTCTCCCGCGGCAACTTCAATCGTCACATCGAACGGCTCGACCACCGTCGCATTGGCCACATATTTCCAGCCGCTCGCGGGCCAGACCTGTGTTTCGTTGCGCATGATCTTCGCGTTGATGCCGTCGCCTGGAAACGCTACCTTCGACACATCGAGCGGGAACGGTTCATACGAGTCGAACCGGCGCGGTTTGTCCGCGCTCAGCTTCTCAGTCCTGAGGTCCCACGATCCCGGTTGATTCTCGCCGCCGGTCATCCAGTGGAAATCGAGCGCGGCGGGGTTTCCCGTGAGCACGTTCATGTTCAGGAATCCGGGATTGAACAGACAGACCGATTCAGCCCCGGGCTTCCTGAACGTTGTCCATTCGCGGATGATGCTCGATTCGGGATACACGACGTAGCTCTTCGCGGCCTCGATCCCATCCCGCCTCAAGCGAAGATCCAGTTGCAGTTCCCCCTGCGCCCCTTTCGACTCTTCCGCATCCACCAGCGTCCATCCCCCGCTGGCGCCGGTGATGCGATTCTCAGGCGAGTCCAGCGCGAAGGCTAACTCGGAACCGTCAGCCGCCAATTCCTGGCCCGAGGCCTTGTCCTTGAATTGCTTCAGGAGCAGTTTCCCATCTTCCAGCGCCACCACGCGCTCGACGGCCGCCGTGCCAAGTGTCCACGTAGTCCCGTCGCGTTTGATGTACGCGTCCGATGATACACCCATGGCATATCCTCCAATTGGGATCAGCAGCAAACCAAGCCACAGTGGACTCACGCGCCCAAGGCATGGTGCTGAGACGTGTGGATGTCGAGACCGACTCATCATGTTCCGACTCCTCCCGCAAGTGTGCGCAGCATGCTGCGCGGATAGCAAACCACGTCCGGAGTTCTCCTCTTGTTAGTGTCCAAGAGGCGGTTCTTTCAGGTAACGCACTTCGTAGCCATAGCGGGCCTGCTCGCCTTTCTCTAGCGAACGAATCTTGGAAAACAGTTCGAGGTTGACCTGCACGCGCGAGGGGCTCCAAAAGAGCCCCATCGAGTTGTAATCCTGGGGATCGAAACGCTGTTCGACGCCGAACCCAGCCCGGTGGTTGTAATAGGCGAAGGCGCCGCCGGCCACCGCATTCTTGATGATCTCGGTCTGCGCCTCTGTGGGCACGGCCTCCTTCCAGCCCTTGTTGGCCTGGATCCATTCGGGCGCCTTAACGTAGACGCGCAGGACGTCGGAATCGCCGGAGGTAGTAGCAGCGTCGTACTCGGGGTGCACGTAGGCATCGAAGGGCCGTGGGCCGTTGGCGGTCATGGTGGTCTCAAGACGGATGGCGTCGCCTGCCAGGACGATGCTCCGCTCGATACGCGTGCCGTCGGCGGTGGTGAGAGTCAGCAAGACCTTGTCGGGCTGAGCCTGGGCATCGTAGGCGACGATGCCCGCGGGGCCGGGTCCTTCGCCCTGCCGCACCCATTCCTCGAATCGGAAACGGTTGAGGCCGCGCTCGGCCTTGATGACGTTGCGGCCCGTGGGCTTATAGGTCATTTCGACGATCCTGCCGTTGCTTTCGGGCAACAGGACCACGCGCCAGGTCTCATTCTCGATACGAACGGCCTTGAGGCCCGCATGAAACTTGCGCACGTCATCAATGTACTGTCCCACGGGCGTTCCTTCATCCTCCATGGTGACGCCGTACTTCGCGCACAAGGCAACGTAATGATCGAAGAGATCCGGTTCGAGCCCGGTGAGATCGGGCCGGCAGATGCCGTTGTCGTAAACAAGACGCATGCTGACGCCGCTAAGAGCGGCGCGGTACGCGCAGAGGGAAGCCTTCTCGACGCGCGCGCGCACTTCGTCGGACTGCGCGAGGGAAAGCGCCTCTCGGAAAAACGCCAGTATGCGGGGCGCGGTATCCGGATTGATGCACAGCGAAGACTCCGTCGGGAAGCAACCGGGATGGACGCCTGCGGCGCCTACAAGGTCGTGGTAATAGGTGAGGTAGTCGAGGATAGGCTGCGCCGACTCGCGGTAGTGCAGGCGGCAGAACTCCTCGGCCTCCTTCCAACTGTCGCGGCCGGGTTTCCATAGGCAGCGCGACATCACATAGTTGCGCAGGTCGCTTATTTCGGCGGACATTGAATTTCCACCAGCCTGCATGAACACGCCGCGACCATTGTTCTTCGCAAAATAAGCTACGCTCTTGCCGATGCTGCGCAGATTGGGAAACGGCAGCAGATAGCCCTTGAAATTGGTGTTGTAGTGCCAGATGAAGATGTTATCGGCCTTCTTTTTCCATCCCGCGGTATCCTCGCAGAAGGACCGGTTCAACGCGCAGGAACGATCGTTGATGGCGTGAAAATCGCAACACTCGATACTGCACAACTGGATGAGCACGTTGTGCCGCGCGCGCAGCGTCTTGGGCGGTTTGCGCGTGTACTGGTAAGCATAGCAACTGATGAGCACGTCCGGATGAGTCTTCTCGACTCGCTCGGCCACGGCATTGACGAGTGCAAGGTGGGCGCCCGCATGAGAGCCTTCGCGCGCGTCAATGGCCGCACAGTTCTCGCACGTGCAATAGTTCCCGTTGTCCATCTGGGCGATGTTGATGTTCTTCGCCGAGGGGTTACTCTCAATCTCCTTCAACACGGCCTGCGTGACAAGTTCAAGCACATCTGGGTTGCTCACACACAACTGAGGACCTCCGCCTTCCATCTCCAGTTTGCGTTGGCCGTCAACCAGCGCGTAGTACTCCGGGTGCTCCTTGCCGTATTTTGACGGCGGCACGAGATAGGCAACGTTATGGCTAACGAGACGGTATCCGGTCTTTCCGCCAAGCTTCGGGTCGTCACTCACGGTATTCGTGTGCAGGCGTGTCGCGAACTCCGGATACTTCGAGGTTTCGCCGTAGTAGGACCAGCGAAACGCAAACGTGGGATTGTAGCAATGAGTCCCGAACGGGATCCTTGTCGCCATTGCCTTGCCGGGATAGTAGGTGTGGTCGTGCGTAAGGTAGCGCACGCCGCACAGCTCTTCAAAGAACTCGTAGACCCCGTAGAGCGTGCCGCGCGGACGGCCGCCGTCAATATGCACCGCCTTCTTGCCGACGCGGATTCGCAAACCCTCCTCG
The DNA here is from genome assembly GCA_964587655.1 of uncultured Nitrospiraceae bacterium. Taxonomy (GTDB): domain Bacteria; phylum Hydrogenedentota; class Hydrogenedentia; order Hydrogenedentales; family SLHB01; genus CAZPMT01. Next base: position 7,122 of record CAZPMT010000056.1, on the reverse strand, counting down.
CCGAGTGTGTCCGAGCGGGATCGTCCGCCGGAACGCGCCACCGCGTCCGGGCCGATGAAAACAGCCCCGGTCCCGTCCAGCGCCTCCGCCACGATGGGTAACTCACTCCCGGTCATCCCCTTGAAAAGGGCTTGGAATTCGGTAGCAGCGTAGCGCTCGGACTCCGTCGCAGCCGGGTCGCACACGATCCGCCAGGAGGTCATATCAGCGGGCGTGATCGCCTTCTCTGCCAATGCCGGCGCCCCGGCCGCACAAAACAACACAAGTGCCGAACAAAAGATCTTCATAGTCCCTTCTCCCAATATGGCGTGTCCGTTGATCAAGGTTCGGTTCCGTACCCACCGTAGTGTATTCGGAATGAGACCCGCGCACAAGCCTTACAGAGCGAAGCAGCGCATGGATCGGCGCCCCTCAACGTGATTTGCCTTCACCGGGAAATTCATGGATAATCGGCGTCCACCAAGAGGCAGAAGCTGTGAGCAAAGCGGGTATGGTATAGGGCCGAGTTGTCCTATCGGGAAAGGTAGCCAATGAAGGTTTTGTGGATGGCGGTTGCCATGACGTTCGTCGTTGCGTGCGTGGCCTATGCCGGCGATTCCCCTCAATTCCGAGGGCCTAACCGGGACGGGAGATTCGATGAGCAGGGCTTGTTGAAAGCATGGCCTGACAACGGTCCTCCCGTGGCGTGGGTGGCAAGAGGTCTCGGTAAGGGATACGCTTCGGTGTCCGTGGTCAACGGGAAGATCTATGTCCCTGGCATGTTGGAGGAAGACACCGGTTACGTCTTCGTGCTGAATGCCGCCGATGGGACGATTGAGCGGAAGATCGCATATGGCAAGGAAACACTCAACAAGGAAGCCCCTGGTTCGCGTTCCACGCCTACACTTGACGGCGACCGGCTTTACCTAATCTCCGGACTCGGCGTTCTGTACTGCACCGACCTGGCCAAAGGCGAAAAGAAGTGGGAAGTCAATGTCCTCGAGCGATTCCACGGTGAGAACGTTTTGTGGAACCTCGCCGAGTCCGTGCTGGTCGATGGCAATCGCGTGATCTGTACGCCCGGCGGGAAGGATGCCGTCATGGCCGCGCTGGACAAGATGACCGGCGAGACGATCTGGGCGACGCAAGGCCTGGTTGATAAGGCGGCTTACTGTTCACCGGCTATCATCACTCACAAAGGACGCCGGATCCTACTCACGGTGACGGGGAAGTTCGTAGTCGGAGCGGATGCGGAAAACGGCGCACTGCTTTGGACGTTCGGACATAAGACGGACTGGGACATCCACGCCGTAACGCCGCTCTATCAGGATGGCCTGATCTACTATGTGGGCGGCACCGGCGCGGGCGGCGGCGCGCTGCAACTCTCCGATGACGGCTCCGCGGTCACGTCGAAATGGACAGACACGAATCTTGATTGCCTCCATCATGGCGTTGTCCTGGTCGACGGCTACCTGTATGGGACGGGCGAGAAGCACGATTATCTGATGTGCCTCGAAATGGCCACGGGCAAACTCATGTGGAGCAGCAAGGAGATCAGACAGGCCGTGGTGGTGTACGCAGACGGCATGCTCTACACATACGAGGGGCCTAAGACCGGCATCGTCAGTCTCGTCAAAGCGACGCCGAACGGTTTTGAACGCACCGGCAGGTTCACCGTGACCGAGGGCACGGACAAACATTGGGCCCACCCGGCTATTGCCGATGGCCGCCTGTATATCCGCCACGGTGACGCGCTCATCGCTTACAACGTTACGGCCAAATAGAGGACTCAACATGCCCGACAAAACAGAGCAAGACAAACCCTCAGTCGCCAACAATAATCAAGATCCCGTCGAGAAGCGATTGCGGCTTTGGCCCGCTTTACTCATTCTGCTCCTGCATATCGTCGCGGCTCTGGGATTCCGGCTTTTCGGATCGACGAACATCCACAACGCCGTGGCGCTCGGCGGCGTGCCCATCGCGGCCGCGCTGCTGCTCATCATTTGGTGGCTGACGGCAAGCCGCGCTCCATGGCGCTATCGGTTGCTCGGTCTTGCGCTGTTTATCGCGGCGCTGGCCGAGATCGTTTTCGCTCAGGAGTTCTTAAACTATGGCTTGATGCTCCTCGCGTACGCCCTGCCAACTATGACCACGGGCATCGTGATACTCCTGACGGTCACCTATCCGGTACGGTGGCGGGTTAGGCGAATCGTGCTCGCGCTCTACATTGTGGCGTGTGCCGCCGTCTTCACCGCGATGCGCGTCGACAGCATAGCCGGCAACTTGTCCCCTGTCGTCTCGTGGCGCTGGAACCCGACCGCCAAAGACCTGTCGGAAGCGATCCCACGCTCGGAAGCGCATGGCACAGCCGTGCTGCCGCTTCAGGCAGGTCCCGGCGACTGGCCCGGGTTTCGCGGCGCTCTGCGCGACGGACGCCTAGCCGGGACGAAGTTCGCAGCGGACTGGAGCACGCCTCCGCGCGAGGTGTGGCGGCGGAAGATCGGGCCTGCGTGGTCGTCGTTCGCCGTGATCGGCGATTACCTGTTCACACAGGAGCAACGCGGCGGGGATGAGCTTGTTACCTGCTATCGTACCGATACGGGTGAAGAGGTGTGGGAGAACCGGGTCGAGGCGCGATTCGAAGACGCCATGGGATTGGGCCCGCGCGCCACGCCCACCTTTGACAACGGGAAGCTTTACACCCAGGGCGGCACTGGCATCCTACAGTGTCTGGACGCTTCGACGGGAAACACGATCTGGAAGCGGGACCTCGTCACGGACGCGGACACCAAAGTACCCGGATGGGGATTCGTGAGTTCGCCCCTGGTCGCGGGCGAGTCAGTCGTACAGTTTTCGGCGGGCGGCGAAGGGAAGAGCGTCCTCGCATACAACCGTGTTTCAGGAGAGGTCCTATGGCGCGCAGGCCACGGCGACGGGGGATATAGTTCGCCGCATTTTGCCCGCATTGGAGACGTCCCGCAAGTACTGATGGCCGGCGACTGGGGCCTCCAGGCACTCGCGCTGGAAACGGGCAGTCTCCTGTGGGATAACGCGTGGAAGGTCAACACCAACCCGCGCTGCACCCAGCCCCTTCTGATAGACAACGACCTCGTCATGTTCGGCGCCACCGGCAAGATGGGCTCGCGCCTGCTCCGAGTCCGAAAGAACGAGGCCGCCGCCCGTATTATGGACCGACATACGGGCTGGGACGTCAAACAGGAATGGGAGACTAACAAATTCAGGCCTTACTTCAACGATTGCGTCCTGCACAAAGGATACGTCTACGGCTTTGACGGAGACAGGTGTGCCTGTATCGACGTCAAGACCGGCGAGCGTCAATGGGAAGGAAAGCGTTACGACGGGCAAGTGTTGCTCATAGCCGACATGGACGTGCTTCTCGTCGTGAGTGAGGCGGGAGAGGTTGCCCTTGTCGATGCAACGCCCCAAAAATTCAACGAGCGTACGCGCTTCAAAGCCCTAAAAGGCAAGACCTGGAACCATCCCGTGATCGCGTACGGAAGACTGTTCGTGAGGAATTCGGAAGAAGCCGCCTGCTATGAATTGCCTCCATCGCGATCCGCACACTAAAAACGATACCCCGCCGCAATGCCGAGACCGTTCGTACCGCTGGTTACATCGCCAATCCCCGTTTCGGAGATGCGTTGCGCCTTTACGGAAAGATGCACCCCAGAGCGAAACTCGTAACCGATTCCGCAATCGCCCAGGAAGCCTACCCTCGAGTCATCAATGCGGAGCTTGTCCATGGACCACAGCGCTGAAGCGCCTGCTTCCACGAACAACCCCGTGTTATCCTGACCCGAGTAGAGCCGCCCGCCAACGCCCGCCGCGATGCCGTAAACGTCCGGGTGGTCTTCCTTGTCCGGGTACAGCAGCAGCGGCAACAGACGAAGACCCAACGTCGCATGCTTCACCACCGGTATCTCGTATTCCACCGCGCCGGTAAGGTAGTGGTCACCATTGGCCTTCTCACCATCGAAAGCACGGTACCCAGCCAATTCAAGACGTAAGCGCCCACCCTGCTGTCCGCCTTGTTGCGGACCTGCCCACGCAGGCCAGGCGCCCACAATTAGTATAGCGCCAACAAGTATCGCTAGCACATATTGTATGGCTCTGCCTGCAAGCAATCGTTTCGACTGGAATCTAGAGTTCATTCTATCGCCCTCAATGTTTTTCGTCACAGCTAATCTACGACAAAAATAGCTGAAATCAGAGCATTTGTCAAGAATAAACTTTGAGGGGAGGGTTGCGCGAAAGGATCATCGGCGCAAAGAATTGCAGATAAAGCACTTACATTGGCTGGTGGCGCGACGTTTCCAACGTCGCAGATCCTCTTCGCCCTACAACTGCGATGTTGGAAACATCGCGCCACTGATCATCAAATGGCGGAACCAGGTATGTCAGGAAAAGCTGTTTCCCTAAGTCTTGGTTCGCTTGAAGACGAATTCGGGAATGTGCTGGAAGATAAGCATTATATAGCGCCAGAACCAGGGAACATAAGCCACGTTCTTGCGCTTGCGTATAGCATAAAAGATGGCCTTGCCTGCTTTTTCGGGAGAGGCCACGAGGAACAGCCCCGGCAGGCCGAAGGTCATCTTGGTATCCACGAACCCCGGCTTGATGGTGGTCACATGGACACCCGCGTGGAACAAGCGGTTGCGCAGGCCCTGCAGGTAGACGTTGAGACCTCCCTTCGCCGACCCGTATATGTAGTTGCTCTGGCGGCCCTTGTCACCGGCCACGGAAGAGACTACGGCGATGAAACCCTCCCGGCGCTTTTCAAAGTGCCCCGCGAACAATTCCAGAATCGAAATCGCCGCCGTGTAGTTGACATCCACCGTGCGCCGCGCAACACTGAAATCTTGTTGGGCCTTCGCCTGAGCGTCCATGAAACCGAAACACAGGACCACCCCCTGAAGCGAATCGCCGGCCAGATCGCAGCACTCCCGGAAGAAATCCGGGTGCCCGTCGAAGTCCTCCGCCCCAAACGGCAGCGCGTTCGCCTCCAAGCCGCACCGCGCCCGGATGTCAGCGGCCACGATTTCATTTTCTTCCGCGTCCCGCGCCCCGAGGATCACATTGTACCCATTGCCGCCGAACGCAATGGCCACGGCGCGCGCAATCGAGGAGGTCGATCCAAGTATCACCACGGTCCGCGCGTTACTCATGAGAAGCGCCTCCATCCGCCGCGTTGACAATCCCCAGACGGCGCGCCATGGTCGATGAAAAGACGTTTTCAGGATCGAGCCGCGTCTTGATCGCCCGAAACTCGTCCAACCTCGGATACATCGCGGCAAACGTTTCCGGCAACGCCGACGCGTCCTTCGCGCAATAGAGCCGGCCGCCGTGATCGAGGACCCGCCTATCGAGTTCATGCAACGCCGGGATCAGATCCCGGCGCATGGGGATGTCCAACGTGATCGTGTAACCTTCGCTTGGATACGAGAGCAATCCGGGCCCCGCCGGTCCCAGACGTTTCAGGACCGCCAGAAACGAAGCCATAGAAGAACGGCTGATATGTTCCAGCAGTTCCACCAGTCCCAGGCTGCTCGACAGAGGGAACGTTGCCTGGTACTGTCCGAAACCCCGCTTCCCGTACATCCGGTTCCAATGGTGAATCGAGTCGAGCGGACAGAAGTAGGAATCGTAGTCGACGACCTTCCCCTGCGCCGTCGAATGCATCCTGTAGAAGACCTCATTGAACGCGCGGATCGCGAGAGGATTCAGCGCGATCCCTGGGAAATCGAATGGAACGGACTTCTGAAACTTCGACTTGATCCGGTACGGTTCACCGCCCGGGACCGCGCCTTGCCCGGCGTGATTTCCACGCATCAGCACGGACCGGCCGAGCGAAGCCCCGTGCGCGAGGCAATCCACCCACGCCACGGAATATTTGTAGCGATCATCGGACTCCGCCATCGCGGCAAGCGCCTCATCGATATTATGCGCGCGGAAGTAGTCGACCGACACGTAGGCGCTCTCCACGCGCTGCAAACGAATGCGTGCGGTCAGAACGATCCCGGTCAGGCCGATGCCCCCGACCGTCGCCCAGAACACGTCGCTGTTCTGATCGGGCGTACACGTCAGCACTTCGCCGCACGCCGTCAGCAGATCGAAGCTGTCGACGAACTGGCTGAACGTGCCGTCGCGATGGTGGTTCTTCCCGTGCACGTCATTGGCGATGGCGCCCCCGACCGTTACGAACTTCGTGCCAGGCAGCACGGACAGGAAGAATCCGCGCGGCACGAAAGTATCCAGGATCTCCGCAAGGCTCACCCCCGCCTCACATTCCAAAACACCCGTCTCCCGGTTGAACGAGATCATGCGGTTCAGACGCGAGTCATCCACCACCCCGCCCCCGCCGTTCACCGCCGCATCGCCGTAACTGCGGCCAAGTCCACGCGCGATGTAATTCCGCTCGCTTCGCGCGCCCAGAATAGACGCGACAAGCCGCCGCTTTTCCGGCCGGAATACGTGACACTCCTCGACCGGGAATCGTCCCCAGCCGGATAGCCGCTGCACGGCAAAAGATTCCATGTTGCCCGCGTCCCCTTGCTAGTAGCGCGTTCTCGAAATAACGGTACAGGTTCGGTATGACATCCCGAAGGGATGTGATGTGAATAGCCGTGGGTAAAACCCACGGAACCCGTGTCCGTGATACACAACCCTGACGAGGTTGAACACGCAATTAACGCCCGTTCTCATGCGGTTCGACCCCGTCAGGGTCGTCCGTACGCGGAACCTGTCTCCGTGGGTTTCACCCACGGCTATTCACGTTGTACCCCTTTCGGGGTACTGCAAGGTCATTTCGGAAACGTTCTACTAGTTCTCCAGTCGGTCATCGACTGAAAGACCATTATTTATCCCACGTGGGACGTTTGTCAAGGAATGCGGCCCTAGCGCCGCAGTGCATTCCCATGCTCCAAGGATGATGCACCAAAAACCTAACCGAATTGCCCTTCACCCGCCAGGCTAAAGTCTTGTTCCCGTCCATTTCGTCCATAAGGTCCACCTCGTCCATCGTTGGGACGATTCCTCTCGGTTTCAATTGCCGAATCCGGGTTGTAGCGGCGCTAGCCCGGACTTCTCACACCTACGGTAAGCGATGTCGTGTTGCCTCGTTTG
>CAZPMT010000055.1:0-33771 GCA_964587655.1 uncultured Nitrospiraceae bacterium | reverse complement strand
TTATACTACATCTGACGGCCCGATTTGTTACAAGTGGTGAGAAATCCGGGCTAGGAGCCGGTTTACGGAGAAACCGGGCCTACCAAGACGTCGCCGGAGGTACAAAAAACAACAACAGCCCCTCACCCGAGGGACTGCTGTTTGGAACATTCTGTGTGCGGAGGGTTGCCTCCGCACACAGATCTAATCTAGCTCAAGTTACTTCTTGCGGATAACGAACGCACCCGCAGCCGCACAGGCGCTCGCAAGCAGCGACAGGCCGAGAATGCCAGCAACCGGCAGGGCCGGGTTGCCTTCGTAGAACCCATTCGCGCCACTGGCTGCGGCAACGAAGGCCGCGCCACCGCCTACCGCAGCATAAACTGCGGCGTTAGTGTCGCCGTTGCCGTTATAGTCGCCGTGGCCGGAGAACGGCTCGTCGGCGGTCTTAGCGCCACCATAGATACCAGTAAACGAGGGAGCCGGGATGGCCAGTAGTACGTCTCCAAAAGTGTCCAAACTGCCTGCGACCGCAATCAAAGCGAGCCTGGCGTCTTCAACTGCTTGAGCGATGGGCGCAGGAACTCCCATTCCAATCAGCGCAGCATAGGGTGGGATACTGGCCGCACCGCCCGCAACGGCCGCCGCAACATCAACGAGGTCTTGCCCGCCCGCATTGACTTCACCTGCAATCAAATAACCCATGAACCCCTCAATGTAGGCTTTCGACTCGGTGCTCAGACCGCCCATGGCTCCGACATAGTTGCCGACCCCGGAAAGCATCGAGGCATACAATCCGAAATCTGACAGTGTCTCTGCGAGATCAGCGGCGCCATCGGGAGCTAACGCGCCACCTAAGGCAGCCAAGCCCGCTTGCAGAGGCTCCAAACCACTAGGATGCCCAAGCAATTCTATCGCTGCAACAGCGTCGGTGCAGAGTGCGGCAGTGGCGGTCATTTCCGCCGGAATTGGCAATGCGCCCGTCACAGCGTCAACAACGGCAGTCATAACGCTGAGGTACTCAGCCACGTTTGCGTCGAACTGGCCCGCAATGGTCCCCGCAGGGTCAGCGCAAATGAGCGCCCCCAGCAGAAGCATTGCCTGCTCATCAGGAAGGCCATCCGCATCGAAGTCCGCGTCCGGAAAGGTCAGATCCGGAGGATCTAACGCCCCTAACGCACCCAGAATGCCTAAATACAAGGGGCCTTCGCCGACACTCGCAGGCGAGCAATCCCCCAACTCCACGGCAGGAAGGGCGAACGCCGCCGCGCTTGCCAGCATTGCAACCGCTACAACCAAATAGCTCATTGTCTTCATGATGATCCACTCCTCTTTGTTTGAGTTCACCCGGAAATCATTTTCCAGAGCACTGCCCACAGATTCAACTCTTCTCTTTGCTGCCTACTACTGCTACTCAACACCCTTCCCCGACCTGCCAGGAGTTAAGAGTGCAACCACGCATCCACTTCAATTTTAGGCGTCACCGCTTCGCTTTGCCCCTGCCCTGTTACGGAAAGCCGCCTCATAAATCTTCCCGTAAATCGGAGCCCTCTTGCTATTTATTGCTCACTCCTTGCCCTTCCTCTGCACTAAGATTACACCCAAACTCCCCATTTGTCAAGAAGTTTTTTTTGGCCTTTCCAGGGGGCTTTTTCGCCCCCTCGGAAAGTGCCAAGCGCGGACACGGGGAATCCTGGCCTGTCTGCCGGGGGGCTGACTTGGCGCTAACCATCGTCAGGCGGAATATGGTATCTTGTGCCGGAGAAAACAAAGGATGCCAATGAAATCCCTTCGACAGGTCTTCGCTCCGGCGCCCCCGATCCAACGCTTGCCCGACGCGGAAGTCCGCCGATTGTATCCACGATACCGTTGGCAAATCATGGAGGCCACGTTTCTTGGCTACGCGGCCTTCTATCTGGTTCGCAACAACCTCTCCGTGGTCGCGAAGGACATGGAAGGGGCGTTGCACTACCAGCATTCGGATATCGGCAGCCTCTTGGCCATTACGGCTCTCAGTTACGGGATCGGGAAGTTCGTGATGGGCGCCGTGTCCGACCGCAGCAATCCACGCACTTTCATGGCGTTCGGACTCCTCGCCACTGCCATCCTCAATTTCGCGTTCGGAGGTGTCGCCGGCTTTTATATTCACTTGGCGCTCTGGTCGCTCAATGGATTCGTGCAGGGTATGGGCTGGCCGCCGTGCGGCCGCTCGATGGGCCATTGGTTCAGCGAAAGAGAACGAGGCCTGACCTTCAGCATATGGAACACAGCGCACAATGTCGGCGGCGGCATTGCCGGATACCTCGCCGCGTGGTCGGCCGACCACTGGGGCGGTTGGCAGTACGCCTTTTACGTCCCGGGAGTGCTTGCCGCAATCGGAGCCGCTTATCTGCTGTTTCGTTTGCGAGATACGCCGCAATCCGTCGGCCTGCCCCCCATCGAAGAATACAAGAATGACTATCCCGCAAACCACGGCAGCCGCGGCGACGCTGAGCGGGAGCTGGCCACGAAGGAGTTGCTGATCGATTACGTACTGACGAACAAGTACATTTGGCTCTTGGCATTCGCCAATTTCTTCGCCTACATCACCCGTTACAGCATGCTTGACTGGGGGCCGATGTACCTCCGCGAGATGAAGCACGCAACCTTGACCGGCGGCGGCATGGCCGTCATGGCCATCGAGTTCGGCGGGATACCTTCAACGATCCTGTTGGGTTGGCTCTCGGACTTGGCGGGAGGACGGCGCGGCATGGTTGCGGTGTTGTGTCTCGTGCCGATCCTGGCGGCTTTCACCACGATTCTGTTCATCCCGGCCGGCTATCTCTGGCTCGATATGGCCATGCTTTCGGCCATTGGCCTGTTCATATACCCGGTCATCAACTTCATCGTCATCATCGCACTCGATTTGACAGGCAAGAAGGCCATCGGCGCCGCCGCAGGCTTCATCGGACTGTTCGGTTACCTGGGCCGCACGGTACAGGCCAAATGTTTTGGATGGATGCTGGACCACTTCGGTGCGGCGTGGGGAAAAGAGGCATCGTGGAATCTTGTCATTGCGTCGATTCTTGCCTGTACCTTGGTGGCCATCATGTTGCTGGCCTTCACTTGGCGCCTCAAACCCAAGGCCTGAGAGCCGCCCCGGGAGTGGGCAAAGGACGCAAGTGTGATGGAGCTTCTCGTTGCCAAGTTGTACTTGGCAACGCAATTGCGCGAAAAGTTGCACTTTGGGAAGCCCGAAACACAGTTTCCAGTGCAAGCGCGTTCCCAAGTACAACTTGGGAACGAGTCAAGAACGCTGGCTTCTTGGCATCGGAATGTGGTATTCGTGCCGCCAACAGTTAACAGAGGAGACTTGACACGATGGCATCCTCGCTTACACGCGAACAGGTCTTTTGGCGCTGGCGTATCCTGATCGCCACCTATGTCGGCTATGCCGGTTACTACTTGGCCCGCAAGGTCTTTTCGATCTGCAAGACTTCGCTCGTGGCCGACTTCGGCTGGGATCTCCAGAAGGTTGCTCACATCTGGACGACCTATCTCGTGGCGTACATGTTGGGCCAGTTCCTGAACAGCTTCATCGGGCGCAGATACGGCGCGCGCGTGATCCTGCTGGGCGGCCTGGCAATCTCCATTGGCTGCAATTTCGTGTTCGGCTTCGCGAATTCCTACGAGACATTTCTCGTCTTCATGTTCGTCAACGGCCTCGTTCAAGCAACGGGTTGGCCGGGCGTTGTGGGCACCGTGTCACAGTGGCTCAGAAAGAAGGAACAAGGAACGTACATGGGTTTCTGGTCCACCAACTACCAACTCGGCACGATGGCAGTCGGCGCACTCGGCGGTTACTTGCTCGGCAAGTACGGTTGGAGGTGGTCCTTTTTCGGATGTAACCTCATCACGATTGGCGTGTGGTGGCTCTTGTACTTCTGGCAACGCAACAGGCCGGAAGACGTCGGGCTTTCCACTATTGTGGAGAAACGGGCAGAGGATGGACGTGCCGTACGAGCGTCCGAAGCCACTCGCGTAAGCTTCAAGGAGTATCTCTACATCGCACTCAATCCTGTCGTGCTTGTTATGGGAGCAAGTTACTTCTGCGTGAAATTCCTGCGCTACGCGCTGGACTCCTGGCTGCCGGCGTTTCTCAACATCCAAGGGCTGGGTGTGGCCAACGCGAGCTATTTTTCGCAGGTGTTCACCGTGGCCGGATTCGGCGGGGCTATCGTCACCGGTATCCTGCTTGACCGCTACTTCAAGGGCAACTGGGCCGTGCTTTCGCTCTTGATGGGACTGGGGATGATCGCGGGATACCTGGCTGTTATCTACCTCGGCACGACACCCATTTCCGTGGCAATGTGGTTCGGCGTCGTCGGCTTCATGGTCTACGGACCCGACACCATGCTCTGCGGCGTGGCCTCCGTCGTGGTGGCCGGAGAGATGAACACAGTGGCTGTCGCGGGTGTGGTGAACGGCATAGGGAGCATTGGCCCGATAGTCCAGGAAGAGGTTATCGGCTATCTGATGCGCGGTGATCCCGCGACGGGCATCCGCAACACCAACCTCCTGTACTTGTCCATGAGCATCGCGTTCGTGTGTCTTATGGTCGTGGTTTCATGGCGCCTGCGCGTCGCGCACAGGCAACATCGCGAGAATGACGCCGCTGCCGCGAGATAGGGAGAACATGATGATCGAGCCTCGCCGGCTAAGCGGATGGAAAGACAAGGCGTTGTTTACGCCCGGCCCGTTGACGACGAGCCGGACCGTGAAGCAATCGATGCTCAGGGATCTCGGCTCGCGCGACTCCGAGTTTATCGCAGTGGTCCGCGCAATCCGCGACAAACTCGTAGCCCTTGCCGGTGCGCGGGTGGGCGAATATGAAGCCATCCTAATGCAGGGAAGCGGGACCTTCTCCGTCGAGACGGTGCTGACCTCCACGGTCCCTCACAACGGCAAGGTTCTCATAATCATCAATGGGGCATACGGCCACAGGATGGTGAAGATCTGCCAGATTGCCCGTGTGGAGTGTTCGTCGCTCGAGTTCCCGGAAAATTCCCAGCCGGATCTGAAAGCGGTCGAGGAGGCTATTGCATCCGACCCGGACCTCACGCACGTGGCCGTCGTCCATTGCGAAACCACCACCGGGATCATCAACCCCATCGCCGAGATCGGCGAGATCGTTTCCCGCGCGGGCCGTGTCTACTTCGTCGACGCCATGAGTAGCTTCGGCGCCGTGCCCATCGATGTCGCAAAGTACAATATCGATTACCTTGTTTCTTCAGCGAACAAATGCATCGAAGGCGTCCCGGGGTTCGGTTTCGTGATCGCCAAGCGCGACACGCTCCTCGCCACCAACGGCTGCGCACGCAGCCTAAGCCTCGACCTTCTCTCACAGTGGAAAGGTCTCGAAGCAAACGGCCAGTTCCGGTTCACGCCGCCCACGCACGCGCTCCTCGCGTTTCACCAGGCCCTCGTTGAACTTGAGGCCGAAGGCGGCGTCGAAGGCCGCGGCGCGCGCTACAAGTCGAACTGCGAGACCCTGATCGCGGGCATGCGCGCTATAGGATTCGTCGAGTATCTGCCGCGCGAATTGCAGGGACACATTATCACCTCATTCCGCTACCCGGAACACCCCAACTTCGAGTTCGAAGCGTTCTATCAGCGGCTGAACGACAAAGGGTACGTGATCTATCCCGGCAAAGTCAGCAACGCGGACTGCTTCCGCATCGGCACTATCGGTCGCGTCTTCGAAGCGGACATCCACGCGCTGCTCGCAGCAATCGGCGAAACACTAGCCGAGATGGACATCAAGTTATAGGCGCAACAATGTTCGTAGTGCGCCCTTTAGGGCGTAGTAGACTCAGGCAAGGTCCCAGGCTAAAGCCTGAACTACAAACTGTTCGCAAAATGTTCGTCGTGCGCCCTTTAGGGCGTCGGTACGCTTCTTCGCACGGACGCGGCCTCAATTGGAGAATGCCTTTGTACAACTGGCGACATATGACCCCCAAAGAACGCCAGGATCTACTGGATCATAGAAAGGAGCAAGGGTACCCATGGCATTCACCGCCGCACCTTGATCTCGGCCCGGGCGCATATCATGTTTCAGCAGCATGTTTCGGGCACAGGCCCGTGATCGGCCAATCGCCTGAGCGAATGAAGCAATTTGAGGCGGAACTCCTTCATCTCTTCGCAACAAATGAGACAAAGGTGAACGCATGGTGTATCCTTCCCAACCACTATCATGTTCTGTTGGAAACGGAGAGTATCCGCGGAATTGTACAACTCATCGGGCAACATCACGGGCGAACATCGTTTCATTGGAACAACGAGGAGAACGCGCGCGGCAGAAAGGTCTGGTTCAGTTGTTCGAACAGGGCTATACGCTCAGAGAGACACTTCTGGGCGACAATGAACTACGTCCACAACAATGCCGTACATCATGGTTACGTCGAACGATGGGAGGACTGGCCTTTTTCGAGCGCGAATGCGTTCCTTCGCTCGGTAGGAAAAGAAGAGGCGAAGAGAATCTGGCTCGAGTACCCACTCCTCGACTACGGCAAAGGGTGGGATGAGACTGTGTGAAATCGCAGGCAAAAACAAACCGTTCGTAGTGCGCCCTCTGGGGCGCAAGCTCAGGCAAGATCCCAGGCTAAAGCCTGAACTACAAACTGTTCGTAGTGCGCCCTTCAGGGCGTAAGCTCAGGCAAGGCCCCAGGCTGAAGCCTGAACTACGAACATGATGAAAACATGATGCGTGGAGGCTCCATAAATGGACGTCTTTTATCAGCGATCTTACCGTGGCCCCTTGAAAGCCGTCATCCTGGATTGGGCGGGCACCACCATGGACTTTGGCTGTCTCGCGCCCGCCATCGTTTTCATGGACATATACAAACGCTTCGGCGTCGAAATCACCATGGAGCAGGCCCGCGAACCCATGGGCGTACACAAGCGCGTCCACATCGCACAGATCGCACAGATCGAGGCGGTCCGGCGCAAGTGGCAGGAAGTGCACGGCGCGCCTCCGACTGAAACCGACGTGGACAAGATGTTCGAGGCGTTTATCCCGGCGCAGTTGGCCGTGCTCGCCGACTATGCGGACTTGACTCCAGGATGTCTCGAAGCCTGCAAGGCCTTTCGTGACCGCGGACTCAAGATCGGCTCGACCACCGGCTACACGCAGGACATGATGGACCTGCTCCTCGCGGAAGCCGCCCGCCGCGGCTACATACCCGACGCTACCGTCTGTGCAACCGAGGTCCCAGCCGGACGTCCCGAGCCGTGGATGTGCCTAATGAACGCAATGCTGCTCCGCGTCTATCCCATGGAGGCAATCGTAAAGGTCGGCGACACGCTCCCCGACATCTACGAAGGACTCAACGCGGGGATGTGGACCATCGGCCTCGCCATGACCGGCAACGAACTCGGACTTTCCGAGGCCGGCCTGAACGCGCTCGATCCCGCCGTGCGCGAGAGAAAGCGCAACGCCGCCTACACGCGCATGGCCCAGGCCGGCGCGCACTACGTCGTGGACGGTATAGCCGATGTCCCGCCGCTTATCGAAGAGATCAATGCCCGATTGGCGCGCAGCGAACGCCCATGAGCGACAATCAACCCTAAGGAGTTTCAGCCATGCTTCGACCTCATCTGAAAGTTACCCCGCTGGTTGCCATCATGCTGCTCGCGGGCGGGGCGTTTGGCCAGGCGACGACGTTTCAGGAACTGATGGATCCGGCCCAGTTCCCCGAAGCACAGTTCGGCATGAAGGTCACCTCGGTGGCCGCAAAGGGCGAAAGGATCCGCGTCGTCACGACTGGCGCCATCGTGAACATCAACGGGCGCACCGGCGATATCGGGTTTCTACAGCGGATCGGTCATCTGCGCCCCGTCGCCACGCTGCACGTCGGGGCGCCACTCGAAGGCGTTCAGGTCACGCACGAGGGCGAAGGGTTCGCGAGGATAACCGTCGGGAAACCCAACCTAACGATCCGCATCAACGGCGATTCGTTGTTCATGATCCAAGCGAACGAGCCGTTGACGCTCGAAGTCGAGAGCAAAATCCTGCCCGCATGGAACGTCTCGTGGAAGACCAACCACCTCGTCGTGGACGAATGGGGCGGCTTCGGTCTGTACTGCTCCGACCTCAGCCTCGATGACCATTTCAATGCGCTCAATCCCTCCATCGCGAAATATCCCATGCCCGCCGAGGCCGTGTTGTGTATCGGTGTGTGCCCGCCCAAGCCGTACAACTGGGAACGCTCCTTCGACCTCCAAGTCGTCTGGCACTGGTCCGACAAGTCAGGATACCCGTCCGACGAAGACCTGCTGTCGTGGGAACCCTACGGCAACGTCGTGCTCCTGCAATCCGAAGTCATGCTCTGGAAAGACTGGAACCTCGATTTCGTGCCGCGTCTGGGCATGGACGAGTTCGTCCGCGTGCGCGACACAATTCACCGAAGGGGCATGCGATTCATCGTCTACACAAGCCCCTATTACTTCCTAAAGGGCACATCGCAGGAGAAACAGGCCGTCAACGACAAGCCCGGCATAAGCCCGGGCGCCATTGTCAACGGCGAGAACATGCCGCTCTTCCTCGATGCGATCACGCGCGTGATGAACGACCTAAAACCCGATGGCCTCTATTTCGACGGTCAGTACATGGAAAATCCCGCGGCCCTATATGCCCTCGCCAGACACGCAAGGAGGATCGTCGGAGACAAGGGCCTCCTCGAATGGCATTCGACGACGGAGCTCGGCCCAGGGGGTTCGCGAATGTACATGCCGCAGGCCGACGCCCACACCGACATTCAACTCCGAGGCGAGGGACAGGATGCGGTCTACCGCGACTTCGACTATCTCCGCTTCTTCGTTTCCGGTTACAACATCAACAATTGCATCGGCGTGCTTTGCAACAACAGCGGCCGCGAGATGAGCGTTGAAATGCTCGATACTCTGCTCCAGGCCAATGTACGTCTGCATACCCTAATCGGAAATCCCAAGATGCGCGACTTCGTGAAGGAGCAGTATCGTCCGAAACTGACGGACGACATGCGCACCGCGGTCGACAGACTCGTGGAGCAGCGTCAGACGAAAGTCAAGGAGCGGACCGCGGAGTTGAAGGCATTTCTAGCGGGGCCGGACTGGAAAGAACAACCGATCCGCGCCATCGAGTTCGATTCCATGCCGGACGCCGAGCAGGTCGTCTCGCAAGCCAACACGGATGCCATCGCGGTTGCAAACGGCTCCCTTAACATCCGTGCGCATGCACACACCTACGCGTACCTGCGCGTTCCTATCGACGCCCACGCCACAGGCTTCGTCGTCCGGCTCCGGCAGGGAACCGACAACGGAATGTCGTGGGGACCGGCCGCGCTGCTCCGATTCGCAAACGGCGATGCCATCCGAATCGGAGGCCGGTTCAACGCGCTGCAGGCCGATGTAATGGGCACACAAGTCCTCGGCCCCGCATATGACCCTTCGCAATGGCTATGGCTCCGAGGCCGCTGGACGAATAAGGGCGGGATCATCGAGTACAGCGCCGACGGCGCAACCTACCAGCGTTTCTTTACGTTCTTCCGCGACTGTCCCGCAGAGGACAAAGCCACGGAACTCCTTGTGGGCAAAGTCCCATATAATGGACAGCCTATCGACCATACGGAGCCCGGCGAAATCGGGCAGTGCGACTTCGATTCCGTCCATGTATACGACCGGTAGGCATTAATGTCCTGTCGACGACTGTTCTTTCGTCCATGCCAGACGGCCGCTGTGTGGCACAAGAGGCGGCGACGCCTCTCCCCCGAGCCATTTCTGCGCCACTGCCTCATCAAGCTTCTGCCGCACCGAGAACCCCTCGGTAAACATCTTGCGCAAGAAGCTCGGGTCGTTATCCCGCTGAACAAGGGACCGATAGTAGCCTTCACGCAGATACGCCTCGGCAATTGGTATGACGGACTTGTCCGGCAGCGGCGTTCCCATCTCCGGCGCGTTTCTTGCCTCGTCGCTTCCCGGCACGGCGCCCCACCGGATCTCCGGCGGATGATTCGGGTCAAACGACAGGTCGAACAGGCGCCGTTCGACGTCCAGCAGGGAGAACGTCACCGTTTCCCCCGTGGTGTTCACGCATTTGAAGGCCGCCTCTCCGAAGACGCGATTCTTGTAACGCATGACCGCCGTCGCGTAATCGCCCCGCGTCCAGATCGCGTGCTTGTTGAGATCATCGAGATCGACGTCTTCGAGCGACCGGTCGAACCACGGCATGGCAAGGTCGATACAGCCCGCCAGCCAGAAATACTGCGCCCGGATATCCGCATCGAGGGCGGCAGTCGAAAACTCGCCCCACCTGCCACTCGCGTTGAAGACGCTCTCCGTTTTCCGGTTTTCGGGGAAGGGGATCGGTCCATTTTGCTGCACGTCCTTCCACGCCTGTTCCACGAGGCGCTCGCGCAATTCGGCCATGTTGAGAAGCCGCCGCGCGCAATCCCGAATGTCCTCGGCAAGGTTGATCGTCCGTGCGGTGCGCAACCGCAGGCGGATGAACTCCTGGAAGTTATCTAGCTCGAAACCGCCTTCGCTGATCTTGCGGCTCTCGATCAGCTCCTCCATCTTGTCGTACTGATCGGTCGAGAAACCGAACTCGCGCATCTCATCGTCGGTCCGTCTTCGCACGCGCTTCACCGTGCCGTCCGAGTCCGTTTCCGCAACGGGATACCGCTGGACGCGGAATCCGCGGTAACAGCCGGCATACTCCGAACCCGCGTTGCCCGGCCGCTTCGGCGTAATCCCCGTGACCGCGTTGAACCCGTTATGAGTATAGATCTCGCGCAAGGCCGACGTGGTCGAATCCAGGAAACGCGGCTCGCCGTATTTATCGATCGATGCGAGGATGAGCACGTGGCCGTCGAGGTAGTACAGGCATCCGGGAAGGAGAAACTTCTGATCGATCGCCACCGGGAGCGTATCCGAGAGTTCCGTGTTCTTCCGGTTCAACTCGACCCGGTAATTCCCGGTGCACGTTCCCCTCACGGCGTCCATAAAGAAACCGTGGGCAGAGCCGTAGTCAAAAGAACTCGCGCTTCCTCCAGGGATCGTGTAGTCGGCGGTGCGCACGTCGCCTCCGTCGCAAGCGCGCACATAGCTGATCATCCAGGGAAGCCCGCGCCGATACGCGTAATACGTCGTCAGGCTCACGGCCAGTTTCGCGCAATCGACCACCCCGTGAAGCGCGCGGATCGTCCGAAGTTCCAACTGGGGATTGCCGCCTTCGCCAAGGAACCCCGGCTCGAGCAAAAGGTTCGTATCGGGATCGGTGAGAATTCCCTCGAGCTTCGCCAGACGCTGTTCAAGCGTACCCTCGGATTTCTTGCGGTAGATATTCTCGATCCACTCCGCGAAATGCCGCGTCTCCCCGACTGTCCACTGTCGGCTGATCGGCCACGCGCCGCGGTCGGAATGGATCGAGGGCGGGTTCGGGTCTTCCGCATGTACAAGCGACGCCGAACCGCACACCAAAAACGCCGCCAAGATCGCCGTTCGACCGAAGTATGCCGCCGTCATCAGCTTTGACCTCACGATTACCCTGAGAAAGGCTGTCATGATTCTGAATTCTGTATTCTGTATTCTGTATTCTCTCTTAGATCACGGGTTCGGTGGCATAAGACCATTTGCCGACTTGTGCATCGAGCTTGTCCCGGATCGGGAACCCTTCGGTGAACATGCTGCGCAGGTAGCTCGAACTCGTCTCGCGCTGTCCGAGCGAGCGGTAGAAGGCTTGCTTCTTGCAAGCCTCTTCCATCGGCACGCGTGCGCCGCTCGGGACCGGCGTGTACGTCTCCGGAGCGGAAGCGCGTTCCGGACTGCCCATCGGCGCGCCCCAGCGCAGTTCCGGCGGATGGTTCGGGTCGAAGGACAGGTCGCACAGGCGCTGCTCCACGTCCGCCAGCGTCAGCTTCACCTTCTCGCCCTTCGAGTTCGTGTAGTCCATTAACTTCTCTTGGAACAGCCGATTCTTCTCAGCGACCAAGGCCAGCGCAAGGTCAGCCTGGCTCCGGATGTTGTACTTCTCGAATCCGGTAAGATCCACGAACTTCGGCAAAATGCCAAACCACCGGATGGCGTACTCGAGCCAGTCCGCAAGGTAGAAGTACTTGTTACGGCGATCGACGTCCGATGACGGCGAACTCCACGTTTCCCACCGCCCCTTCGCCTGAAAAATATTGTCGTCATCGAGATCTTCCGGGTACACAATCGGGCCGTTCCGCCGGACCTCCCGCCACGAATCCTGAACGAAATCCTCCCGGAACTTGTACGCGTCAAGCAACTCGTCGACATACTGCTCCATAAACTTCAGCGGCGAGATGCTGTCGACGGTCTTCATTCGGAGCCGGACGAGGTCGTGGAAGCTCTGCGCCTTGAGAGACCCCTCGGCTATGTAGTGTTTCTCGGTGATCTCCGCGATGGCGCAGTATTCCTCGGTCGAGAAACCGAACTCCTTCATTTCATCGTCCGTCCGGCGCCGGACCTTCGTCACCCGTCCGTGCGAATCCGTTTCGGCAATGGGATAGCGCAGGACGCGCAGACCTTGATAGCAGCCGTTCCATTCGTTATCGGGATCGCTTCCGCGGGCCGTAATGCCGCCGACCGTGTTCATCCCGTTGTACGTGAAGATGTCGCGGCTCTCCGTAGTGCTGCAATTCAGGAAGTACAGTTCCCCGTATTCGGTGACCTTCGCGAGAACCAGGCAATGCCCGTCCACGTAGTTGATGCAGCCCGGCATGAGGTACTCGCGGTTGAGCGCGACGGGCCCCGTGTCGGACATCTGCGAATTGCGTCCGTTCAGGTTGACCCGATAATTCCCCGAAGAGAAGGGAAGAACTCCTTCGATGAAGAAATGATAGAGCGAAGGCGACGCAAAGCTGCTCGAACATCCCACAGGGATGTTGAACGGCGTGATCCGGATGTCGGGCCCGCCGCCGGAACCGACCTGTGTGACCATCCAAGGCAGCGCGCGACGGTAAGCGTAGTACGCCGGTATGAACGCCGTGAACTTGGCGCAGTCGAGGACGCTGTGAGCGGCGCGGACGATATCGCGCGGCAGTTGCGGATTCGATCCCTCGCCCAGGAACTCCCGTTGTTCGAGAAGGTTCATTTCGGGATCGGTCAGGATTCGTTCCAGCTTCGCCGTGCGCTGGTCGACGTTGCCCTTTGTCTTCAGATTGAAGATGTTCTCGACCCACTGGGCGTAGTGCTGCGTCTCGGCGCGATTCCATTGTCTGCGAATCGGCCATGCCCCGCCGCCGCTGATGGACGGCGGATTAGGGTCCGCAGCCACAGCCGCCGCGCACGAGATCAAAGCCAATATCAGAACCCCGCCTTTGCGGACGGAGCGCAACAACCCGAACGTCAATGCTCCTGCCATATCACCTTCTGAATAACCGCGTCGCCACGTGGGAATTGCCAACAAACGCCGCGTATCTTATCCGATACGAAGGGCGGGAGGCAAAGAAAGGTAGGGTCGAGCTTCTGCTCGACCGGCTGGTCGCGGAGGACCGCGCCCCATAGGCGCTAACTTACGCTGCACAACTTACGCAATCCCAGCGCTACCGGGGCAATGCGCGTCAAATCCTTGCTCTTACCCGGTGTCCGATACGTCCAATCCGTCCGATCCGTCCGACAATCTGGTACCCAAAAAATCTGACGCAAGCCCCTCACGGTGCCGCCGCGGCGGATAACGCCCGCAAGTGACGCTTCAGAAACTCGATGGCCGGGCGTTCCTTCAGGTTGATGCCGCTCTTGCTTCGGAGCATTTGCCCCCAGCGCGACCGCGCCCACGCGCGAACGAATGCATTTGGATGGCCGAGCCGCGCAATCAGGAATTGGGCGTCGCTGATCAGGCGTGACTGCTCCTCGTTGAGCCATGGGCGGCGCGGATTGGCCCAATCCATATCCACCCAGGCTTCGAGGCCGGACGGTTCACGATAGCCGAGTCTCACGCACTCCGGAATGAGCCCAACGCCGGGGTACGGCGCGAATATCGACATCTCGCGCACCACTGTCTCGGGCGCGATCTCCATCAGCTTGTCAATCAGCCGGCAGGTATCCAGAAACTCCCCGGTCGTTTCCGTCGGGAATCCGCCCATGAAATGGTACGTCCCCCGAATCCCGCTTTCCTTCATCTTGCGGGCGGTCTCGAGCACCTGTTCGACCGTGATGTCTTTTCGGATGAAATTCAGTACGCGGTCGGAGCCGGACTCGACGCCAAACGTAAGTTGCACGCAACCGCTTCGCTCGAGCAGGCCGATGAATTCCGGCGAATAGTTCGCGGCGTAGCTGACGCGGCAACTCGCGGCCCATTTGATGCCCACGTTCTCATCGATCAATCGCTGCGCGATTCTCTCGACGCGCCGCCGCTGCACAAAGAAGTTGTCCTCGCGAAAGAGCACGCAATCGAGGTTGAAACGTTTCACCAGCGCTTTGATCCGGTCCACCGCCACGTCCGCGTCCAACCCGCGCCAGCAGCTCCGATGAACGCCTTCGATGTAGCAGAATCCGCAATGGTGGGGGCAGCCGCGGCTCGTGCAAATCTCAAAATACCGTTCGACGCCCAGATCGGGCCGTCGGCTGATGTAAAGATCGGGATCAACCAAGTGATACGGGAGTTCAGGCAAACTCGCAAGGTCGACAAACATCTCCTGCCGCGACCCGAGCACTTTCGCGCCACGCACGAAGTAAACGCCGGGGATATCGCTTGCATCCTCCTTCTTATCGAGACACTCGACGAGATCCGCAAATGCGTATTCCCCCTCCCCTGCCACGACGTAGTCCACCAGCCGATGACGAACAGTTTGCTCCGGGAGCAGACTGGGATGGACTCCACCCCACACTATCGCGGCCTTGCTGTGTTTGCGGACGAGCCGCGCGAACTCGATACCGTATCGGATCTGTTCTCCCGTCATCGCGGTGATGCCGACGACTACGGGACGCTTGTCTTGCAACGTCTGCGCGATGCTCTCGACACTGACCGGCGTTGTGGACGCCTCGTCGATGATGGTCACGTCCACGCCGCGTTCAACGAGCATGGCCGATAGGTAAACCAGCGCCCACGGATACGTCGGTGTCGAGCGCGAACGCGGGTCGTAAGTCGGGCGGAACAAGATCACGCTGGCCATCAGCCCTGATCCTCATGCGCCGCGGCCGTTGAAGCCTCCCGCGCCGACAATCGCGACAACTTCTCGATATAAATGTGAAGCACCGCCATATCGGCGGGTTTCACGCCGGAAACCCGCGCCGCCTGGCCGAACGTAACGGGCCGGACGCGATCCAGCCGCTCTTTGCACTCCCGCGTGAGCCCTGGAATGCCGAAGTAGTCGATTTCGTCCGGAATGGACCGCGATTCGAGACCCTGCATGCGTGCGATCTCGCGCTCTTGCCTATCGATGTATCCCCGATACTTGGCGAGGATCTCGACCTGCTCGCCAACCTCGAACTTCAGATGCGCGGGCAGGGCATCGCCCGGAGGCGCGATCCTCCAGATATCGCCGATGCCCAACTGCGGACGACGCAGCAATTGAAGCGCCGTCTGCGGTTCCGCAAGCGGGACAGCGCCCCGAGAGGATATCTCCGCGTTCAGTTCAGCCGACGGCGTCACCTGAATTGTTTCGAGCCGCCTAAGTTCCTCTTCCACCGCGGCCTCTTTGTCGCGTACGCGCCGGCGGAAGGCCGCATCCGCGATCCCGTGTTTCGCGAGGCGGATATCGGCGTTATCGTGGCGCAACAGGAGCCGATACTCCGCCCGCGACGTGAACAGCCGGTATGGTTCGAGCACGCCCCGCGTTACCAGATCGTCGACCATCACGCCAAGGTAAGCCTCATCGCGCTGGATGTAAAGCGGTTCGCAGCCGTCGAGGCGCCGGATCGCGTTGAGCGCCGCGAACAGGCCCTGCGCCGCGGCTTCCTCATAGCCGGAAGTGCCGTTGATCTGTCCCGCGTGGAACAGGCCCCGCACGCGTTTCGTCTCGAGTGTCGGCTTCAACTGCGTCGGAGGTATGAAGTCATACTCGACCGCGTAGCCCGCGCGCACGATCTCCGCCCTTTCGAGGCCCACGATCGTGTGAAGACACTTTTCCTGCACGTCTTCCGGAAGGCTCGACGAGAGCCCGTTCACGTAAACCTCGCAGGTTTGAAGCCCCTCCGGTTCGAGAAAGAGCTGATGGCGGGTCTTGTCCGGAAACCGCATCACCTTGTCCTCGATGCTCGGGCAGTAACGCGGACCTACGCCCTGGATCTTCCCCGAGAACAAAGGCGACCGGTCGAGGTTCGCACGGATCACCTCGTGCGTCGCCTCGTTAGTGTACGCGATCCAGCAGACGATCTTGTTGGGATTGAAACCCTCGATAGGCGTCGAGAAAGAAAACGGCCTTGCCCGTTCATCGCCTCGTTGTTCCTCGAGAACCGAAGTGTCAATGCTCCGAACATGAATCCGCGGACTCGTACCGGTCTTCATCCTGCCGACCTCGAATCCCAGCCGCAGGTAGGCGTCGCTCAATCCTTTCGCGGCGACCTCTCCCCCACGCCCGCCTTCCACGGCTGCCATGCCGTAGTGCAGGACGCCGCGCAGGAACGTCCCCGTGCAGACGATAACCGCCCGCGCGGTGACTTCGCTGTCCGTGGAAGTCTTCACGCCCACGATCTCATCGCCGCTCACGATCAGCCCCTCGACGAGGAGTTGCTTCAACGTGAGGTCCTCCTGTTCCTCGCACACGCGTCTCATGTCGCATTGGTAGGCGAGCCGGTCGGCCTGTGCGCGCGGCGAATGCACGGCCGGGCCCCGCGAGGCGTTCAACATCTTGAAGTGGATGCCCGTGCGGTCGATACACCGCGCCATTTCGCCGCCGAGGGCGTCGACCTCACGCACTAGCTGCCCCTTCGCCACGCCGCCGATAGCAGGGTTACATGACATCCGAGCGATCGTGTCGAGGTAGATCGTGGCCAACAGCGTGCGATGCCCGGTGCGCGCGCAAGCAAGCGCCGCCTCGACCCCGGCATGCCCACCGCCGACAACTATGACGTCAAAATCACGGTTCATAACGGGAAGTGTAGCATGACTGAACCTGCCATTTCGTGCTTCCTGCGCTCACTGTGCGTAACCATCCAGTCACAGTTCGATTGCCCAACGCGCACTTCATCAGCAGCTCCTTTTGGTCCTTCACGTCCTTTCGGTCCTTGCACCCAACCCCGTCCATGTCCCTCCATGACTGAATCCTTACGCTCTCCGCCGCCGCCTTCCCGCTTTGACGGAACTGCGAAATGTGTGTATGATCGTGTAAGTGAGAAGTTGACGGGTTCGCACTAGGTCCATGGAAAAGCGTATCGGGGGAGAGTAACAGCGCCTATGGAAATCATTCTCGGCACCGGTCATCAGAAAAGCCTTCGCACGTCCATTGGCTACATCGAGGGGCAGTTGCGCAAGACCCAGGGCATCCCCCGCAAGATCACACTCCGCGCTGAGGAGTTCGAGATCGTTGCGGAGCGGCCGGATTTCAAGGCCGAGTTCGATGTGTTCAAGATCAAGGCACACGTTCCGAGTCAGGCCGCCGGCGCCCTGAAAGCCATCGCCACGGAATACGCCGAAGCATGCACGCTCGACGAAGAGGACGGCAATCACGTGATCCATTGTCCTCCCGTGGGAACGCAGAGCAGCGTCCGGTCGAAAGAGGCCGCCGACCGGTTCCTCGCGGCGATACCGTTGCCTGAGGTCTGGCGCGTGACCGGGGACAACTACCGCACAGACCCCGTCAGCGTCGAACTCCTGTTCCAGGCCATGCTGCAATACAAGGCCAGCGACGTGCACCTTTCTCCCGGCGAGTCGCCTGTGTTCCGCGTGGACGGACAAATCATGCATTCGGAGATCGTTGGCGTTCTTTCCGGAGTTCAGATCGAGAACATCGTACGGCAGCTCGCCCCGGAAACGCATTGGATAGAGTTCCAGGACTACAAGCAAACGAGTTTCAACTACCACCAAATGGGACTCGGATACGCGCGCGTGTCCGCATTCCTCAAGTCCGGCGCGCCGCACTGCACACTGCGGTTCCTGCCCGAAGTCATCCCGTCGTTTGACGATCTAAACGTGCCGAAGGACGCCATGGTAAGGCTCGCAGGCATGCATCACGGTCTTGTCCTTGTCACGGGCATGACGGGGTCCGGCAAGACGACGACGGCCGCGGCACTCGTCGATTGGATTAACACGAACCTCACGGATCACATCATCACCATTGAAAACCCTATCGAGTACGTTCACGCAAACAAGAAGTCCGTGGTCTCGCAGCGCAGTCTGGGATCGGACGTCAACTCCTTCAATGACGCCGTCACCGGCGCATTGCGCCACGACCCTGACGTGATCGTTATCGGCGAAATGCGCGATTCGGATACGATTCGATCCGCCATCAACGCGGCCGCAACCGGCCACCTTGTGATCAGCACCTTGCACGCGAATACCGCGTCCGAGGTCGTCAACCGTTTGGTGAGCTTCTTCGATCCGGTCGAGCGCGACCTGGTCAAGCTACAGATTCGCGACTGTATGCGATGCGTCATATGCCAGCGCCTGGTGCCCAGAATCGGCGGCGGACGCATACCGGCAATCGAGTTGTTGTTCAACGACATCAGGCCGATTAGCGAGGCGATTCTCGCTGGCGATACCGACGGCATACGCATCGGAATGCAACAAACCGTCTCGCACTCATTCCTGTTTGAGGACTATCTGTACAGGCTGTATAAGGCGGGGAAAATCGATCTCGAGCACGCCCAGGCCTTCACGACCGACCAGAGCGTCTTCGACCAGTTGGTCATGGGGACCTATTCGGTGCCGCGACTCGACGCCCTAAAGGCGCGAGTCGACCTCTTGGCCAAGGGCAGAGATTAGCCGACGCTCGCGCCCGCCGATTGCAGTGCAACCTTGCCAAGCGGCTGCGCAACTCTCTGCTCGCGCAACATGGCCGCGTGCTCTTCGATGGCGATGGCGCGAAAGACAACCGTCAGCGCCACAAGGAACCAATAGGGTTCCATAATCCGTATGATCAGAAACGAGATCGTCCCCAATGAGTGCGTGATCAGACCGATGGTGGCGGCCAGCGTTCCCACGGCCAGCCCCCGTCCCAGCCAATGGCGAGACCACAGGAACGTCTCTCGCGCCGTCCGGCATATGCGGTACTGAAGAAAAACAAACGCCCCCAACCCCAGCAAGCCCGTCTCCATGATCACACGCGCGTACTGCGAGTCGAGAACCCTGCCCCATGATACCCCTCCACCGAACCACGGCGCGACACCCAGCGTGTACTTGACCTTCCCCCATACGTATAGTCGTTCGTGGGTTGACGAGTCGACTTGCAGCCCCGTGGACTTGCCCGCGATGACCACGGGATCGCCGGTTCCACGCTGGAATGTGTAGTTGACGCGGTCCTTCACTTCAGGCGGCATCAAAATCGGAGATAGAACAAGAATGGCCGCGACAGCTAGGATAATCGACAGTTTGCGGGCCATGATGCCCAGCGCCAGCGCTCCCACGATGAGGCCGATGTAAGACGCCCGCGACAATGTGAACAGAAAGGGAACGAAGGCCGCCGCCATAATCAACACAAAAACCCAGGAGAGACTTCGCTTCGGCGACTGAGTGTAGAGGCCGCCCGCGGCGCAGATCACGACGATGAGGTAGCCTCCGAGCGTGTTGGGCTCGGACCCCTGGGCCTCGAACGGCGTCCCGATGCGCTCCACCCGGCCCACCGTCGCCATGCAGTATCCGCAAACGATCAGCGCAACGACGAAGAAAAAAGTCAGTTGCCGCCGCGCGCCATTCAGGTCGCGTATGGCGCCTCCCACTAGAAAAAAGACCATGTAAAACTCCGCCATCTTCAGCAGCACGAAAAAGGCGTCTCTCCGGTCCCATGAAGCAAGGTTCATGTTCAGGGCAAAGAGCGTCGAGACGATGCAGATAAAGTAGTATGACACGATGCCGAAGTTGATTGGACTGGGCCGCCAAAGCCGCTGTTTCCCCTCAAATGCGAGCTTCACCAGAACGCCTAAGAAGATGACGATTATAAGAACGTCGTCATATCGGACATTCAGATTGCGCTCTCCCGACGGATCGGTTCCAAAATTGATCTCGGGCGACAGAAGCATGGCGGCGACAAGAATATAAACTCCGAAATCGACGCGCACCACGGTCACCCCGAACACGATCATGCTCACCGCGAGCGCGATCGTCACACTGCCGCTCTCATACCGGCTGTGGATGACCAGGAGCGCCGCCGCGCAGATGACCATGAAGGCCGCGAGGAACGGCACTTCAACGCGGCTTTCGGCAACCTCACCGCGACCGATGCCTCGTTGTGAATCGGTGTACTGCATTCAGATTTCCCCGGAAACGGGCGACCGCGGGCGGAACCGTTGGCGCAACCCGCGATCTACGGATGATACCACCGGCGGTGGCTCGTCCCGGATCCGTCTTCGTAGTAGTAATAATAGTAGTAGTAATGCCGGCGAGTCGCCTCCAACCCGTTGAGCACAACGCCCGCAACGTACGCATTCGCCGCCTGCAGCAACTTGTGCGCTCGCTGAATCGTCTCGCGGCGCGCATTGTTCACGGACACCACGATCACGACCGTGTCAACGTGGGTCGCAAGCAGCACCGGGTCGGTCACGACCAGGATCGAGGGCGCGTCGCAGATCACAAGGTCGAACTCGTTGCCCAATTGCTTCATGAGCCGCTGCATGCGGCTCGAACCGATCAGTTCCGACGGATTCGGCGGAACGCGTCCGCTGGAAACGATCCAAAGATTCTCGATGCGCGTTTCGCGGATCACGCTTTGGAGATCGGAGCCTTCACGCAGCACGTCCGCAAGCCCGGGGCCGCGTTCGATCTTGAGGACGCGGTGCACGTTCGGCCGCCGCAAGTCCGTGTCGATAAGCAGTACGCGCATCCCCGCATCCGCCATGGTCACCGCCATGTTGACCGCCGTGGTCGTCTTCCCTTCGCCGGGCACGGCGCTCGTAACCATGATCGTTTTCGGTTTCCGCTTGATCGTCGCGAATTGGAGGTTTGTCCGCAACGTCCTGTACGCCTCGGATATGGGCGATTTCGGGTCATGCTGCGTCACGATGCACGCGTCGGTTTGATCCTCGTCCGTCGTCGCGACATACGTCCCCCGGCGGCGGCGGCCGCCTTTGGGTTTGCCGAATCGCATGCGCGGAATCGTCCCGATAACTTCCAGACCGATGTAGGTCGCAACGTCGTCGATGCTGCGGATCGACGTGTCCATAATCTCCAGCATCACCGCAAGCCCGAAGCCGACAACAAAACCGACCAGACCGCCAATGACGAAATTCGTCCAAGCGCCACCCACCCCCCGGACGGGTATCACGGAGGCCGAAACCGACTCATGGCGCTCCATTTGCCCGGACTCACGGCCTAGGGCGGTGCGGATGTCGAATTCTTTTTCGCGGAGCTTGTTGAACTGCTCGCGGACGTGTCCCGTCTCCTTCGACAGGCGCTCGTATTCCATGTTCTTGTTGGCCAATTCCGGGATCTTGGGAATGAGTTCCTCGAGCATTCGCTGGAGCGCGGCGATCCGGATCTCGATGCCTGTCAGACCTAGACGCAGATCCAGTTGCTGCCTGTACAGGTTCTGCCGCTGTTTCCAGACGTTTGTCCCGGCGCCGACGCTTTCGTCAATCCTGCGAACCGCTTCGAGCACAGCCTCCCTTTTCTCGCCTATCTCGTCTTCGATCTCTTTCAACCCCGGATAGCCGGGGTTGTAGATGACGCTCATCGTCAACTGTTCCTGGAGCAGGTTGTCCAGTTCGCCTAGCATCTGCGTAACGACCGTATCGGTCACATTGCCGAGGGCCTCCGGCAGTTCGGCGGCGTTTGCCTTCAGTTCCGATTCGACTTCAGTCAGCTTGGTGGTCGTTTCATCCTTGACCGCCTTCTTCTCGCTGACCTCCTGATGGATCTTGGCCAACTCATCGCCAACGGCCCCGTACGTCTGGAAACCCATGGACTTCTTATATTCCCACTCCGCGGATTCCGCCCCGTACAGTTCCTGTTGAAGATCATGAAGACGCTTACGGATCGCGTCATGGGTCCTGCCGTCTTCTTCAAGCTGGCCTTGGCGGTTCTCTTCGACAAATACCCGCGCCGTGAGATCCGCAATCCGCTTCGCCTCATCTTCCCGGGGCCAATTCGTGACCTCGATCGTAATAACGCCGCTCTGCGAATCGCCAGGCGTGAGCGCAATGCTGTTCAAGATCTCCGCCGCCTTTGCGGCGTACTCCTCGTCGGTGTAAGCGTCGCTAAGAGCTCCACCATCGGCGATGTCCTGCTGCACGAGTGCCCGCACGACCTTCTCGGCGAGCCGCTGCAGGCTGGTTCGCTTGACGATAGCCTGCGCGTCAAACGGAGACAGAGGCGTCCCTTGCGTCCCCTTGAGGATGTCCTTGTCCCACAAAGAAGGCTTCACCAGAACCTTGGCCTGAGCCTTGAATCGCGCCGTCGCGTTTTCGTGACGGAACATGCCGGCCGCCCCGTAGACAACCGCGGCGAGCACCGTCACGGCGGCAATCATACGCCAACGAAGCGTCAGCACGTTCACGACGAATCGCAACTGATGCTCGCGCGTCTGGCCGGCCTGCTGCTCCAAAACGGGGGGGTCTTGCGACATTCAGCGCCTACTCCTTGCGCGACTCCGTCCGCGACTCGGCGGCCGGAATGGGTTGGGCGACCGCCTTGGAAACAGCCCCGAAATCCTCCTTGGCGGTTCCCGTAAGATTTATCATGCGATCCCACGTGATCGACTCGGGCGCATCGTAGATCGTGGGAGTGACGAATACCATCAGCTCGTTGCGCGAACGGGCCTTTTCTTTCCGCTTGAAAAGGCTGCCCAAGAGCGGAATCTTCCCCAGCCCGGGCACGCTCTGAGTTACATTGCGCTCGTCATTGAGCACAATGCCGCCGATCACAAGCGTCTGCCCGTTGCGGACGTTGCCCACACCGCTGTAACTCCGCACGGATCGTATCGGCACGCCATTGCTCATACCCGTGGAAAAGGAAACCTCGGGATTAAGCTCCAACTGAACATAAGGGCCGCCAACATCCTTGTAGACGTGCGGCGTTACCATCAGCTTGATGCCGAGGTCCATGAAACGCACCGAGTACGCGGTGCCGCCGAACGTCTGCGAACTCTCCATGTACGGAAACTCGTCCATCATCTTGATCTCAGCCTGCGTGTGGTTGACCGCCAGAGCCTGCGGCGTCGTCAGCAACTGCGCCTTGTTGTCTTTCACAAGTGCGTCCAGCAGCGTGCCAATGTCTACGTTATCTTTCAATACTCCGACAAACATCTGCCCGAGGGTGGGAATCTGAACAGGGACGTTCAGCCTGCGATCAAACTTGGGTCCGTCGACGTACTGCCGGCCCACCCCTCCCGAGTTCGAGGAGCTGCCGCCGCCACTCACCTGTTCGTTTGCCATGGAATCGGCTTGCTGGTTGGCCCCCGTGAGCTCGCCTCGCGAGGGATAGTAGCCCCCGGTCACCTCGTTTCCTTTGAAGAACCAGCGTATCCCCAGGTTTTTCATGGCGCCCTGTTCGACCTCGGCCATCTTCGTCTCGATACGCACCTGCGTCACCTGGCTCTGCATCTGGTCGATTTGCGTTATGGCCCCCATG
This sequence comes from uncultured Nitrospiraceae bacterium, assembly GCA_964587655.1. Lineage (GTDB taxonomy): Bacteria > Hydrogenedentota > Hydrogenedentia > Hydrogenedentales > SLHB01 > CAZPMT01. Next base: position 10,094 of record CAZPMT010000055.1, on the reverse strand, counting down.
ATGTTCTGAATCGTGCCCGGCGTGTCCGTGATGATCAGCGTATTCGAGTTCTTGTCGCTGGCGATACTGCCGCCAGAGGAGGCCATACCCTGCAGCGATTTGCACAGCGCTTCCGCTTTGGCGTTGTTAAGCGCTATCACCTGGGTTTTCATCTCGGACGTACGCGGCCCGGCAACTTGCCGCGTGGTGGAATGAGACACCGTCACGCGGGGATTCTTAAGAATCGTGATGAGGGACGCTGCGACACGTTCGGACGCTTCCTTTTCGGTGACACCCCCCACGTTAACGCTTCCCACGTAAGGTATGGAGATGTTGCCGTTGGGGTCAACCTGAACACTGGACGAGAGTTCCGGACGGCGATAGACATCCACAAACACCGTGTCGCCGGCATTGACAGTCGTGTCCGTCTGCGCAAGAGCGGGACACAAGACGAGCAGCCAAGCAAACGCTGCGAGCCCTAAGGCGCATCCCATTCGGACCGCTCGCACTAACGGGGTGTCAAACATCATCTCGCGCGCCATTCTCATTTCCGCTCTCCTGCAACCATCCTATCCGCGACTGCAACCGCGTCTCGGTGGCGCTGGTTTCTTTTCGGCGTACACTACGAAGACGACCCTCCAGTGACCGTCGTAACTTGCCCGGTTTTCCCGGAGTCAACCCCCGCTCCGGGGTAGTTCGCCTCGGCCCGAGGGTCAGGCGCGACCCCACCCGCCTTTGTCTGCTGCTCCGAAACAGGCGCAGGCACGGCAGCCGCGGTCGTCTGTTGTTCAGCCTTTGGCGCTTCCGGTCGCGGGATCGCCGGTTGACTGGGCGTAGGCCCGGGCGGCGCCGCTTTCTCTTGAGGCTTCGGCGCGGAGACTTGATCAGCCGTTTCATCGCCACTGATGCCCAATTGGTCGGAAAGCCATCTGCGCTTCTCGCGGATCTTGCTCGTAGCCGCGGGATCCGCGGTAGGCATCCGTAACGCCTTGGTCCAGCTCTCGACGGCCTCCGTTTGAAGCTGTCGCCGTTCATCCCCGTTTTCGACGTGGTCGGCTTGCAGCCGATAAAGGTCGCCGAGCGCTTCGTAGTCCTGATCCGCCGTGTAGTTGCCCGTCAGAGAAGCCGCCTGCAAATAGGCCGATGCCGCCTCCTTATACTGCCCGAGCTCCAAGCGCGCGCGCGCCAACGTCCGCAACGCCGGAAGGGCGCCTTCCGGATCGCGTTGGGGCAGCGTGGGGTCCTGCAGCAACTCGATAGCGTTTTCGTACCGCCCTATCTCGAAATCGAGGATCCCCATCCGAATCCTCGCCCGGGGCACCTTCGCATGCGCGGGGTTATCCTTGACAAACCGGTCAAGAAGATCCAGGGCACGAGTGTTCCTGGCCTGCTTCGCATCGAAGGAGTCGGCCGGTGCAAGTTGCAGGCAATAGGCCGCGAGGAACTGCGCCTCGGCATGCTGCACGTGGTCAGGGTTGCCCTCGGCAAAGCGCTGGAACGTCTCGCACGCATCCGCGTACCTTGCGTCCGCCTGCAAAGCCTTCGCACGTTCGAAGGTTTCCTGCGGTGTGGCCAGCATGGGCCGGAACCACACATAAGCTCCAATCCCTGCGCCACCTATGATGAGAACGACCGCAACGCGGGTTCCCCAACTCACCAGGCGCCGCCAGCCTCGACTGCGGTGGCGGCCAGACCCGCGCCGGCCATGCTTAGTGAGCGGCTGCCGATAGATCGAGAGGTCCCGCTCATCGCCGGTATCCTCATCTTCGTCCGTTTCCGGCCCTTGCGCCGGCGATGCCAATCCAGGTGTCAAAGGCGATTCGACGGGGAAGGTCAGCCCCGGAGGCTCACTGGGCGCCGACTCGGCAGGCGCCGGTTCTCGAGGTTGGCTCTCGAGCGCTCGGAGCAACTCCTCCGCTGCGCCCAAGTCCACGCGATGCTCGACATCGGGTCTTTCGGATTGCGAAAACTCAGGCGCCGCTTGCGGAATGTCCGTATCCACCAGGGGCGCAAACCCCTCCCGGCCCTCGGTCTCTTCTTGAACGTCCTCGGTAACCACCCACTCCACCGGGTCCATGGACGAGACAACCCCATGACTCAGGTTGCCGCCTTCCGTCGCCCGTATTATGGACGGAGATACGGGCGGTGCGGCGCTATCGCTTTCCGGCACGCGTTCAAACGCGTCAGAAGAAGACGCCGGCACAAGCTCGGCCTCGAACGTGGAGCTGCCCGCACTTGTCACCGGCACAGCGATCTCGGATTCCTCCTCAGGGGCTGCCTCAGACGCCGGCGACCCGGCACTCTCAACCTCATCCGATTCGCTGGCCGACGCGCTTTCCTCCCGGACAAGTTCCTCGATAACCTCTCTCAGGTCAGCAATCAAAGGCGACGCGGAAGCCGGACGATTCAAACCGTGACTCTCGCGCAGAATCTCTTTACTCTGGTCCGCGCCATTTTCGAACGCCGGAGGGGTCATGGCCGCGTCAACATCGGCAACGCCCTTCTCGAAGAAGCTCAAGGCGTCAGCCCCGGCGAAGTCCTGGACCGGCGCTTCGCTCGGGCCGGACGTTTCCTCCCCAAGGGCTTGCCGAGTCAGACCAGTCATCTGAATGAAGTCGAGATCGGTGCCGCGTTGATGTTCAGGCACACCGCTCCGCAAACGGTCATCCTCTTCCATCGCGTCAAGGAAGCTATTGTCGATAGCTTCGAGCCGACGCACTATGTCGTCCTGCTTTGGGGACATATGGCCGTCTTCAGGAACTCCCTGCAATCCAGGTCGTCCGGTCATCTCCTCTCAAGAGAAGACCTGCTCTCGCTCTAAGTGCGGCGCCCTCGCGCCGCCGCCCTCAACAGCAATTCAGACGCGCGCTGTTCCCTCGAACCCGGCAAGTTCACCCCGAATTCGCGCGACACCAACTCCTCCCGCTGCAACGACACGGTCGTGTTCGACGTCGGCGCCAGACGCGCCGCCGCCACCGCGCGGGCGCGTTTCTCCGCGTCTGGGACGGTCGTTTTCTCGATCGTGTGTAGAACAATCTCTGAGCCGATTAGCCGCGTCTTTATTTGGCTCGCCAAGAGCAACGAATTCCGGCAAAGGGTCACGATGACACGCGGGTTGCCCTCCGCAAACGCATGGATCACGCGAACCGACCCGTCATCGAAAGTCGGACTGCGATCAGATACGCCGCTGGCCTGCCGGACACGGAACTCGATCAGATGTCTTGTTTCGTCAAGCGGCACCGATTTCAGCGTGTAGGTCAGATTGATCCGCTGTTCAAAGTTCGGCGCAGCCCGAAGCACCTCGATCCATTCGAGTTGCGCGAACAAAACCAGATTCAGAAGCTTATGCTGATGCGTCTCGAGATTCTGGGCCAGCCGAAGCAACTCCAGTTGCCCGCGCTTGTTAAGGTTCTGCGCGTCGTCGATGATCAGAGTGCAAATGTGATCTCTATTCAACAGGAGATACCGGTTCAGCGCCTCCATGTAAGCCCCGAAAGAACGCCTCGAAGGCCGCAAGCTGAACTGCTCAACAATCGTCTCCAACAAGGCGAAACTCGTCCAGGACGGAATCGGGGAACCAACGATCGCGGTCGTGTACCGCTCCCTAGCTGCGGCCATGCCCGTCAACAGCTTGCGAAGAAGCGCCGTCTTGCCGGTCCCGTAATTCCCAAGGATCACGGCGATGCCATGTCGCGCATCGATGCTGTTCCACAACCGGAAAAGACACTCGCGGTGCTCGCGCGTCGCGTAGAAATACGTGGGATCAGCGGTGGGCGCAAACGGCTCCTCGCGAAACCCAAAGAAATCCAGATATGACTGGCCGTTTTCCATCAATTATATTTTCACTTACCCGGTCTCTAAAGACACTCCTAACGTAACGCGCAACAGTCCCCTACTCTTCTTCGGCATTCAGGACGCCGCGCTTGATCTCCATATTTTCTTCTTAATACGCATTCTATCGAAGTAACTAGACCTTGTCAAGCAATTATCGCGCCCCATCGCAGAACTTTTCCTGACCTTCAAGATCGGGCAATCCCCGTCATCGCAGGTTTCCCCTGGCGACCTGCGCTGTCGGAACGGCGGGGTCCTTTTCAAGAGCGCCTTCGGTATACTTGTTGCGTGCGCTCCAAAGAATCCATTGATCATAGCCGCTGTCATATACCGCCTTGATCTGCTGGCGGACCTGCTCAGCGCCGTACTCCTGATACTTGCCCTTCCCGAGCCACGTCGCCGTGAAGTCCTGCAGGAACGGACGCATGCCGGCGCGGAAACTCGGCGCGGCGGCAATGCGCCGCTTGGCCTGCAACAGCGTATTGTGCACCACCCCATACGGGTCGCAATCCGGAAGCGCAAAGCGCACACTGTTGACAACCTGGCCTAGCGCGTAGTGCGAGGGATAAACCATAGGCGAAATGAAATCCACGTCCTCGCCTAGCATCTCGAGATACTGGCCGATGTTCTCCCTATCGGCCGGGCTTTCACAGATGATCCCGAACACATCCGCGGAAAGCGCCGCGTCCGGCATCTCCTTCCGCGCGTACCCGAGAAACTCCTTGATCACCTCATACTTCGCTTTGCCCCGCGTGTCGCCGAACCGCATGTTCTCCGTATCGCCGTCGCTCGCGAACCGGACGTAGTCGAACTGGATCTCATCGAATCCCCTTTGCAGCGCCTCCTTTGCGATCTCGATCAGATACGGCCAACAATCCCTGTTGTACGGATTCAGCCACGACTTCCTGTTGTCATCCACCCACGGCTTTCCCCCCGGCGTCTGAATCGCAAGTTCAGGACGCTTCGACGACAGCACCGGATCTTTGAAACAAACCAGACGCCCGATCAAGCGTATGCCCTTTTCGTGAAAAGCGCTCGCCACCTCCTCCGGCTTGTACCTCCGCTGCCACGCGCCGATCTCGCGCACCTCAGGCACATTCGACTCATACCCCACATACCCGTCCGAGTCCTTAATGTCCACCACATACGCGTTGATCTCGGTCGTGCCGGCCAGTTCGACGTAATGGCGGAGCCGGTCCGCCCCGCCCACCGTCCACCCCGTCAAATACAGCCCCTTCACTTTGAACTTCCGCGCTTCCTCACGGTTTGTCGTGTTTTGACAAACTGTACGCGCTGCCGAAATACTCCGTAGCGATGGCAGACCCGACGATCCCGCCCATTCCAACGCACCGCACAGTTTGTCGTGATTTGACAAACTGTGGTGCGACGCAAGGAAAACAATGGGCAACGCGGCCTGCCCGCATCCCACGGCGCAAACCACCACAACCGCCACGAAAATGTAGAGAACAATACTTCGATTCATGCCATCCACAACACAGTTTGTCAAAACACGACAAACTGCTGGCCGCTTCAGAAATGCCATCAGAACAAACTGCCCGTCGCACAATTAAACCACATTTCGTGCCGTGCGCCAAATTCCAGGAGCGCCACCGCAACGGAGCCACAACGAAATAGCCCGGACACCAACACTGCTGCTCAAGAGTCCGAACACACGCGTTGGGGCCTGATACACCGGACCGATCTCACGATATGAATGATCGCGCGAATCTTGATGGACGGTAGGGTCATTCACGGTCGTCCGTACTACTATCCGTCAAGATCTTGTTTTCTTGCGAAGATTCTCTTTGTGTTCTATCGGAAGTTGCGTAACCCTGAAAGTAATAAAGCCGCCAAGGCACTGATATAAAGCATGTTATACATTACAAAGATTGCCTTATGTAGCTAGTAAATTCTTCGTAAACCTATTGCATTCTTATGGAATCAATGCTACAATTTCTATTCGAAGCTCGACTTCGCGAGAAAACGGGGCGACTTCACGCAGAAATGGGCAAGTCAGACGACTTTTGAGCGAGTAAATCGGCGTAAGTCGTTGTATGGTAATGCTCATATGTGGAAGGTTACTCAACCTCCGTTCTATGCGTTCTCTGTGGTTGAGATCACATGGCTTTGTCCGTTTGGCTGCGGCTACGCCGCGCTGTGCCAGTCTGTGTTAGTCCGTGCCTGAGCGCGACCCTACCGAAACATCCCGAACCGCCTTGCAGGTTGTGCTCATGCCGCGCATAATGCTGTAAGGCTTTCGGTTTTCAATTGCGTGCAGTCGCGAGCGGATGGAGGATTGGTGATGTCGGTAAGCAGGAATGATCGGGAAGTTTTGAGGGAACTGGGCAGAAAGGTCGCGGAGATCGCGGCGCTGCCGGTGCAGTCGGAGACGATCTCGTTGTGGAAGGCGCTCAATGGTTTGAGGCCCGTGCGGCCCATGGTGATGATCGACCAGGTTCCGTGGCACGAGATGGAAGTTGACGGGGAACTCGCCGTGCGGTCTCAGGACGCCTTCTGCCGGGACTTGGAAACAAGGCTTCGCAGGACCCTTTACTCCTGGAATCACATGCGCGCGGATATGGTCGTCGAGCCGGTGATCGATATCGGGATGGTTATTCGCGGCGGTAGCTTCGGGATTGAGACGATCGAGAATCGGGCCGTGATGGATCCGAACAACAGCGTGGTCGGTCATTACTATGTCGACCAGATGAAGACGGAGGACGACATTGACAGGATCCGGACTCCGCAACTCGTCCTTGATGAAGAGGCCACGGCGCGCGCCCAGGAGATGACGGAGGACATATTCGATGGCATCCTCACTGTCCGTATGCAGGGATGGCAGCCGGGCTTCGCTCCGTGGGACATCATCGTCCAATGGCATGGCGTTGAGAACGTCCTCCGCGACCTGATCGAGCGCCCTGAGTTCATGCACCACATCGTGTCGAGCCTGACGGATGCGCAGCTTTCGATGCTTGACCAACTCGAGGAGAAAGGACTACTGGCCTCCGGCCAAGGCACGATACACTGCACCGGCGCGTATGCGGACGAACTTCCCGCGACCGGCTACGACCCGCGGCATGTCAGGGCAAAGGACACGTGGACGTGCGGCATGGCGCAGATATTCTCGGGCGTTTCGCCCGCCATGCACCAGGAGTTCGAGTTGGACTACGCCCTCAGGTGGTACTCCAGGTTCGGCCTGGTGTATTACGGGTGCTGCGAGCCGCTTGACAATAAGATCGACATCATCCGAAACATTCCGCATGTAAGAAAGATCAGCATGAGTCCCTGGGTCGACGTAGAAAAAGGCGCCGAGCGGATCGGACCGGATTTCGTCTTCTCCAGAAAACCCAACCCGGCATTCCTCGCCGGCAGGACATGGGAACCGGATATCGTGAAGAGAGATCTTCAGGATACCCTCGACCGATGCAGTCGGCACGGATGCCCCGTCGAACTCATACTCAAGGATATCAGCACCGTCGACTACGAGCCGCACCGCCTCTACGAATGGGCGGACATTGCCATGAGCTTGGCCGGTCAATAGAAGGCTGCTCGCCGCTCCCGAGCAAGCCTTGCGCGCGCCGCGAACGTCCGCCACAATCAGTCCAATCCGTCCACGAGGAACCCTAGCGCGCGCGGGCGCATTCGCACCTTCTTGGCGGCTACTTATGGTAGGTGGCTTCGTCGATAGCGTTGCCGTGGTTGTCGATGGTGCGGGTGGCGACTTTGTCGTCTTGAATCGTGAAGACGGTGACGAGTGGGGCGCCGGAGTCGTCGATGGCGGCCGCGTAGTCTGGCCTGGGGACTTTGCCGCCGTGACCTTCGACGGAGACGGTGATGAAGTAAATGGTGCCGTCCGCGGGAGACTCGACGCGTTTGCCGGCCTTGAGCGGATAGGTACGTAGGTAATTGTGTACGTGCCCTGTGAGTACGAAGTCGACGTGGTGCTTGTCGAAGACTGGGATCCATTCGCGGACGATATCGGGATTTTCGTCATTAGGCGCGTAGGGGGGGAAATGAAACACGGCGAACTTCCACGCCGCAGTGGAACGGCTGAGTTGTTCTTCGAGCCACGGAGTCTGATCCTCGACGCTCGCGGTGACGTCAGCCATCAGGAAGAGGGTGTTGCCGTACTGGAAGGTGTATGCGCGCTCCGGTTCAAGCTTCTTGGGTCCGTTGGCGGGAAGTTCGAGGAGGCCTCGGTACAGATCAGCGCCCAGCCCGTCTATGCAGTCGTGGTTGCCCATTGCGGGCATCAACGGGTGCGTGGCGAAGAACGCGGCGCCGTAATGGAGAAGACTGTCCCAGTTGTCACGGTACTGGCCGGTCCCGACGAGGTCGCCGGAAATCGTGCAGAATGCCGCTTGAGGATATTGCGCCAGAGCGGTGTCCAAGAGCTCGGTGGTCACGGGAGAATTGTGGGTATCGCTCAGGAAGAAGAAGGTGAATGGCGCGTCTCCGCTCGGGGCCGTCGTGAACTCGGCGTTGCTTGACGCAATGCTGTCGATCGAGTAGATGTACTTCGTGGCGGGATTGAGATCGCGGAGGACGGCCGTGAAATGGTTGACGCGCTGGTCGTTGACAATCATGCGGTCCTCGATGGTCCGGACTTCGGCCTTTACCTCGGTCCAGTCCGTCGCGCTCTTTTCCTTGTATTGAACGACGCTCGATTTCTCCGTAGGCGCGAGCCGCCACTGGATCGTCTGCGTCGTGCGCGGGTCCTCGCTCCATGTGAGGACGATCTCGTCCGGTTTGCCGGACGAAGGGAACGGTGTCTTGCGGAACGCCTGAACAAGATGGCTTTCGCGGGCGCGGCCGCGGATAGTGGGCAGGAGGATCTGGCCTTTCAACTCGGCGGGCACTTCTGTGAGCAGGAGATCGGACCAGTCGTGATAGGTGAAAGCGCCTTCGCGAAACTCGAAGATCTGCTGATCCGGCGGAAAGAAATGGGTGAGTTCGGGTTTCACGCCGGCCTGCTGTGCGCCGACCGAGACGAAGTAGTTGGGCCGGTGCTTTTCGAATCCGGGGACGCCCAGCTCAACGCGGCCCGCGTCGAACGGTTTCCGCCACACCTCATACTCGTATTCTTGATTGCGGACTCGGAGATTCGTCTTTGTGAAGCCGCGTTCGGCCAGCCAGAACGGAACGACCGCCTGTTTCACGTCGCGCATTACCGACACGATCACCGGGACATTCACGTCGAAGCACCAGAATTTCGTGGCGAAGACCTGGCGTTCTTCGGGCGTGATGCACTGATCGATCGCCGTCTGGTCGATCTGCAACAGTTGCTCCGGCGTGAAGCGGGTATACAGACGCGACACGACCTGGTCCATGGCGGTCTCCAGGGGCGTGTCGGCACGGGCAGGGCTGAACACCCATCCGATCAGACAGAAGACTACCCAATATGCACAGGCGATTCGTTTGCTTTTCATGACGTTGTCCCTCAACACGGCCGATTCTAACTCGGACGGGCCGCAAAACGGTAGTCGCCCGTATGTCGGACCACAATACGGGCGCTGGCACAGATTCCTTGTTAGAAACGGCCGAAGCAGGAATTCGAGCAGAACTGGTCTGACGAGCGGCATTCAACCACTCGGCAGACAGTGCACATTGGGTTCTTGCGCGCTAGACACGCGCTACTTGATCGATTCGAGCCTGATCCGCTGATTCTGTATTACAGATCCTTTGATCTCGGCTTCCTTGTCGGCAAACTTCTCGGCCTCAGCGGCCTTCGGTCCACCGATGCGCAGGGACTTACCCTTGAGCGCATCAATGGGCTTGCCGTCGGCTCCTTTGGCCTCGGACACAGCGATGGTGCATCGCTTGACCTCTTCGCCCTTCCTGTTCTTGGCCGGCTTGCACTCGACTTTGCCTTTGACTACGGCTTCCACTCCCGCCGGCAGTGCGGCTTTATCAGCAGGTTTGGCGGCCGCGGCAGGTTTGGCGGCGGCTGCTGGCTTGGCTGCGGGCTTGGCTGCGGCTGCGGGTTTGGCGGCTGGTGCGGGTTTGGCCGCAGGTTCCTTTGCTGCCGTATCGGCGGCAAAGGCCATGGAGCCAATGGCGACCAGGCTAAAGGCCACGGCAACGACAAGCAGCAACGAACAACTATTCTTCATGGTTCTCTCCTTCATTTTCCGGAGTGCTCGAAACTCTCCCAATGAGGGTTCGGCATGCTCGGGCGGCTTTCTCCATTTTACTACGAAACACCCATCGGAGGCAATAGATTCCCTGTCCCCCCGATCCGCATGTAAGGAGTCGAGTTTTCGCGTGGGAGGATGAGAAGCGGG
>CAZPMT010000054.1:0-33879 GCA_964587655.1 uncultured Nitrospiraceae bacterium | reverse complement strand
CTTCATACAACATCGCCAGCTTCACGGCAATCTCGTCGTGCTCCGACACCGGCAGGGTCCCTTGGGGACCCTCAAAACTCATCTGGCCTTTGGTAATCCGTATCATCGTGGTTTCCTCCCTCGTGCTTGTTCAGTGCACCGGACAAGAGGACACCATAATCAGACCGAAAAGTAAAATAAATTATGGCGGTATAGACCCGATCTCGATGCCGCACTTTACCAATATATGGCCATTATCTGGTAAATATTTCGCAACACAAACAAGGCTCTTCGCCATATTTAATTAGACCTAATCGCATCCGTCAGACCTGCCCCGCCCCAATTTCAATCCTTCCGTCCGAGAATGGTAAAATCAATCCCAGCTAATAAATCCCTGTCTTTGTGGCCTTCCTCACTCACCGGCCCTCTGAATACGTCTTCTCGGGAACCAGGCCGGAGCGCACCTTGGCTATTGCCAAGGCCATCGCTTTCACCGGCTTTCAGAATCAGTGTCAGCAGACCGGTCTGCGGCATTTCCTGTTCCTGTACCGGGAACTCCGCTGCTTTGCGGTCGACGCCATAAGAGCGTTTGGCGCGCTGGAACTGGCTGCACGATATCATCCTCACCTAACGCACAAGGACGCCTCCTTCTTTGACGCACGACGAATCGAGAACGTCCGGACCGCTGAGGTGCTGATGGAATCCAGCAACATTCTCTTTCCCGACAAGGTGTTCGAGGTCCGAGCAGGCCGGCCACGCTTCACACACACCGTGGACAGCATTCCCGAGGACTTCGTTCCCGGATCACAGGACGCCTATGAGCGTCTCGCCCGCATTCCGGGCGCCTTCGAGAGACTCAAGGAGACGGTCAAACACGCCCTGCGCACGCTGACCTTCGAGCCATTTGAAGAGCTATTCACTGCAAAGGCGAAGGAGTTGTCCGATCACCGGTTTGACGCTAAGTGAGCGACGCAAAATAACATTTACAACTCACCGTTTCGCTTGCGGTCGGATGGTATAGTTCCATTCGCCGTGAAACTTGTCTTGCTTCAGGTTGATGTGCTTGAATTCCTCGTCGCTCACAGTGGTTTTCAGGGGATAACGCCGACGATCAAGCACGCAGGTCACCGTTAACCCGGCCGCCGTTTTCGTGCCGGAAATCAAGTTTGCCATCGTCTCATAATCGGTCAGCGGTTCGCCTCGCCAGTTGGAGCTGACAAAGGAAAACAGGCGGTGCTCCACCTTGTTCCATTTGCTGGTTCCTGGAGGAAAATGGCAAACGGAAACGGGAACCCCAAGCTCGTTTGACAGTCGCTGGAGTTCACGCTTCCATAGCCGCAACCGGTAGCCGTTGCTCCCGCCACCGTCCGCCGTGATCAACAGCCGCTTGGCATTCGGGTAGAGATGCCTTCCTTCGGCGCGCCACCAGCCGCGAATGGAAGCGACCGCGAACTGTCCCGTGTCGTGATCGATTCCAATCACGACATGCCCCGTGTTATTGGCCAAATCGTAGATGCCATACGGATAGGCGCGCGGGACATCCGCGCCCGGAAAGTCGTGGCCCTGTACCTTGGGCGCGTCGTCTTTGCGATGCCACTTGCGCCCGTTATTCTTGTAATTTCCAATGAGTTCCTTCTTCTTCGTGTCAACGGAGATCACCGGCGTCCCCGCGCGAAGGGCGCGGGACACCTGCGCGTTGATGTGCCCGAATTGCGCGTTACGGTCGGGGTGTTGGTTACCCTCTTCCGTCTTGCGGTTTCCTTGAAGGCTATAGCCGAGACGATGAAGCAGCGTCCAGACCATGCGTTGGCTGGTGGCGTGTCTGCCCTCCACGAGCGCGCTGGCCAGCGAGCGCGTACTCTTGCACGTCCATCGTAATGGCGACATCGGATCGCCGCGCGACAGCGGCTCCACCATCTTCTCTAAAGCGGAGACCAGAGAGCTATCCACGTCGCACGTTCTCTTACGGCCCCCGCCGTTTCGCCGGATACGTTCATTAGAAAGAACGCAGGGATACCGAAGTTCGCGTTGTCCCTTTTCGATGGTTGGGCGGGAAAGCCCCGTAATCCGGGACACGCGCGATACCCCTCCATACCCAAGGGCATTCGCCTCCGCCGCCGCGAAAAGACGAAGTGACCGCTCATTGAATGTCTGAGCCAACTGCGCGAAACGAAGAGCGATCATCTCATCTGTATCCATGTCTGCAAGTATACACCACTGGCGACATACTTGCAAATGTTATTTTGCGTCATGTCCTTACGAGTACATTCCCGTAGGCGAAGGCGAGGGGGAAGGCGAAGGTGAGGGTGAGGGCGAAGGCGAGGGTGAGGGTGAAGGTGAAGGTGCAGGTGAAGGTGAAGGCGAAGGAGAAGGTGAGGGGGAGGGCGAAGGTGAAGGTGAAGGATATCTACAAGTCACGATTGAGCCTGTCAGTGCGGAAATGGCCGGGGTGCGGTGGCGCGTGGATGGCGGTGAGTGGCATGAGAGCGGCGAAAGCGTCGCGCTGCCTCCGGGTGAGTACACGGTGTCGTTCAGTGAAATGGACAACGACGTGTGGGGGTGTTTCAAGCCTTGGTTGGGCTGGACTGCTCCTGCGGACATCGAAGTAACGATCATGGCGGGCGAGACGCTGCCCGTCACGGGCATCTACACGCGTGGCACGAAGTCGTCTGGCGCGGGAAGTACATCGCGAAATGCCACGGGCGATCTCCTGCTTGTCTCGATCATGGCCGCATCGTTGCTGCCTCTTCGCAGCAGGCGGGCTCGTCGATAGTCGTGTCTTCGTTCACTCGTTCAACTCCGCTCTCAGCGCACAGTTTGTCGAACGGAGACAAACTGTGGAGAAACCACAAAAAAGAGTGTGCCCTCGTGGAGGGAGTCACGAGGGCACGGAGGGGGAACAGGAGGGTATTGAGGCCTGACTGCTATCTCTTATGGCCTGCTTGCGCCGTTTGCGTTTTCATATATGACACGGACTATGCGCATCTCAGTTCACGGAAACCTTGATGTGCTTGGGCTTGGCTTCCTCGCGCTTGGGCAGGGTCACCCGAAGCACGCCGTGTTCGAGATGTGCGTCGATCTTCTCGGCGTCGAACCCGTCGTCAATCTCGAATGAGCGTTCGAACGGGCCGTAACGCCGTTCGGTGCGGCGGAACGTTCCGTGCGCGATCTCCTGATCTTGCTTGCGCTCGCCGCGAATCGTGACCGTCTTGCCTTCGGCCTCGATGCCGATCTCGTCTTTCGTCAGACCCGGGAGATCGATCTCGAATGTGTACGCCTCCTCGGATTCCCGAATGTCCACAGCGGGCATCCAGCCCAGCGCACGGTTGACCTCGTTGCGCAAGGCGTCCAAAGGCGTCCACGCAGCCGCAAGGTCGCGAGGGGTGTAGCATACAAGTGACATGGGAATTTCTCCTTTCCGTATCCGGCGGCCTTCTTGACCGCCAGGGTTGCCGTCTTCAACTCACGGACAGTCAAGAGCAACCTGGATGCCAAGACCGCGCCAGCAGCGCAAGTCATTTTCCGTCAAGATGTTGCGCCCGAACGCGCCAAGCCGCACCGTGAATCATGGCCTGCGCGATGCTCCCTTTTGGCATAGCCATGTGTCATCTTGAAACGGCGGGCAGAAGAGCAGGAAGGGTTTGCACCAAAATGGCACTCAGATGATGCCGGTATCGCGAGGGACTGGTCTCTCTGGGATCGGACGCGACGGGGAGTCGCCGAGGGCATTCCGGAAGGTCTTCAGGTCAGCCGCTAGGGCATCTTTGACGAGGAAGTAGTCGCTGCGGTGGAGGATAAGGTTGGCCCCTTCTTTTCCCCAGGCGATTTCCTTTTCGATGCCGAAGGAGTAGTGGATGCCGACACCCACGTTTCGGGCCCGGGCTTTTCGGATGATTGTGCTGACGGCCTCGTTGAAGCGCGGGTGGTCGTATTGTTCGGGTATGCCGAGGTTGAGCGACAGGTCATGCGGCCCCACGAGGAGCGCGTCGAGATCGGGCACGGCGAGGATGTCGTCCAAGGCTTCCAATGCAGGAACGCTCTCGATATTGACGATCATCACCTTTCCCGCGTTCCATTTCCGCAGATACGCAGCCAACTCAGGTTCCGGTTGCTCTCGGCCCTCGAGAATGTTGTGGAGCCGCCGCCCTTTCAGAGGCCGGAACTTGACCGCGCCGCGCAGGGCGCGGACCTGTGAGACGGACTCGACATAGGGAGCGATGATGCCCTCGGCGCCGCCATCGAGCGCCATGCAGGCGAGGTAGGGGTCCGGTTCGGGAATGCGCACGATTGGGGCAAGCCCCAGCGCCGAGTACGCCTGGCACATCCATGCGAGCTGTTCGCGTTGGATCGGCATGTGCTCCGTGTCGATGAAAGCGAAATCGAGTCCCGCGCCCGCGATCATCGCCGGCCATTTGGGGGACGTTGAGACGACGCACGTGCCATATACGTGCGTGCCGTTTCGCAAGGCTGCTGAAAGTTCCGCGCCGTTCATTGCGTTTTTCTCCGTCCGCGCGCTCGTGCGCACGCTGCAAGAAGGACAGAATACAGAATTCAGAATTCAGAATACAAAGTTGGCCAGGTCTTGCGGGAGATTGACTTCGGAACCGCAATGTAGGAAGATTCGCAGAGGGAGTCTCACAGGAACCAAAGAATCAACGAAGCCTTTCGGATGCGCTACGGTCCCCTCTTACTCCCTTATCGAGGATGATGGAACGAAAACAGATCCGGGAACACGAGGTCGCTTTTTGCGGCGACGTCAAATCATGGCTTGATGCCCTGTTCGCCGCCCATTCCGATTGGCCCTTCTCGCACGCCAAGATCGAACAGTACGGGACTGGATCGAACAAGCGCTCCGACCTACGGGTTTTCCGCAAAGGCAGCAGCACCCCGGTTCTCGCCGGCGAGGTAAAGCTTCCGGGGACTCCGGAAGGCCGCAGCCCGTACGATCCTGCTCTGATGCAGGACGCCTTTAACAAGGCTGACAATATCCAAGCTCCCTATTTCCTCACGCGGAACGTCAATACGTTCGTGCTGTTCGATCGGAGCAAGTGGAACGCTCCGATGATACACGCATACCCACGTTCCCCAGTCAAATACCAGTTTCAATCCACGCCCCCCGCGCGGGGGGCGACCAGCAACTCCGCGCGTGGAATGCCGCTGTCGAGGTTTCAATCCACGCCCCCCGCGCGGGGGGCGACAACGTCGCCCTGGGTTATAAGGCGGGGGCCCACGTTTCAATCCACGCCCCGCGCGCGGGGGGCGACCAGGAGCCGAGGCTTTTTCGGGCGCGCGTGGGAGGTTTCAATCCACGCCCCCCGCGCGGGGGGCGACGTAGCATTGCCTTTGTGTTGTCCTTCCGTTGTGAGTTTCAATCCACGCCCCCCGCGCGGGGGGCGACGACGCCGCGCGGCTTTAGGGGCTAGGGCCTCAAGGTTTCAATCCACGCCCCCCGCGCGGGGGGCGACGGGCGGTTGTTTTTTTGAGCGCATGTGCATGGGGTTTCAATCCACGCCCCCCGCGCGGGGGGCGACAGTGGGGCTGCAAGTCATTACAGGCCAAAGACTAGCACAAGCCTTTGCGGGAACGTACCTCCACGGTTCCCTTTTCTCGACGAGACTTGATAGTAACGGTTCCAAGTATCATCCCTATCAATAGGTTAGAGCTTGCGCGGACCTCTCTAGGATCGTGCGTGCACTTCAGGTACGCGCAACTCGAATTCCTATAGGATGAGGGGGCCCTCCGGGTCATACGACGGCTTCGCGCCCACATGTTCTACTCTCCTGCGCCAGTTTGCACCGAGGAAGTAGAACCGCAGGCTATCGAGGTCAGGATTGAATTGGTCGAGCAGGCGCTTGCGCAATTCAATCCACTGTGCATTGTCCACCAAGCACTCGAACACCGAATTCTGCACCCGTTGTCCGAAGTTCTGGCATGTCTTGGCCACGCGCCGAAGCCGGCTTCTTCCTTCTTTGGTCTCGGTATTGACGTCATAAGCCACCAGCACCATCATTGAGCTTCACCTCACGTTCATCTCCACAGAAACGGCGGGTAAGCATCCAGATCTCCACGCAGATACCGCGCCATCAACAAGGCCTGCATATGCGGCAGCAGGCCGATTGGAATCTTCTCGCCAATAAACGGGTGTTGAATCTCCTCTTGCTTGCGTTTCTGGTATGCGACAAGCACTTCCTTTCGCGTCTCGTCGTCCATCGTTGTGGCGCCCGTCTCGGATTGGGTGAAACCCTTGCCTCTAACCTGCATTCGGTTGATGAGACTGAGCGTCAACCGATCGCCCAGAAACGGACGGAACTCCTCGATGAGGTCCAGGGCGAGACTGGGTCTGCCGGGCCGGTCCCGGTGAAGGAATCCGACTGCGGGATCCAGGCCGACCCCTTCGAGCGCGCTGGCCATGTCGTGCGTCAACAGCGTGTAGAGAAACGACAGGAGCGCGTTGGTGTTGTCGAGCGGTGGACGCCTGCTTCGGGCCACGAAAAAGAAGTCCTCTTTCTGCGCTGCGATCAAGTGGTCAAAGACCTCGAAATACGCGCCTGCCGCGACCCCTTCGATACCGCGTACGGCGTCGAGGTCCATCTTGTTCTTGAGCGTCTTGAGCAGGGCGCCAAGGTGATCCGCAGCGTCGACGATCTCGTTCCTGTGAGCTTCCTGTTCGCGCGCCGTCCTCAGCAGCACCGTCCGGCAGTTGGCAATCTTCGCCGCAACCATCGTGCGGGCGATTCCGGCCGACGCTTCAGGGTCATCCGCCCGGCGGTATTGTATGCGGCGAAGCAACACATTGCCCGACACGGGACCCTGGACACGCGCAAGAAAACGCCCGTGCTCCGTGAGAAACGCCAGACCGACGCCCCGTTCGCCGCAAAGCCCCATCATGGCCGGACTGCACGAGACTTGGCCGAAGCAGACAACACCGCCCAGCGTATGGACTGGCACCCGGAGCTTCGTTTCGTGATCGACCCGCACCAGAATGGTCTCGCCCTCTTGCGCCAGATAAGCGCCCTGTGTCGTCACAAACAGTGTGTTGAGCAAATGCTTCATCGTATCCCGCTTTCCGCCCCTGCATCCGGGTCTCTCCAAATGCCCTCGATATACTGGCTTGTACTCTTGCGCCGTGCCGCCACGTTCGGCAGGCAGGCGTCGTAGAGCGAGCAATTGTCGCATTTCGGTTCGTAGCGAGCCGGCGGCGTGACGCCCGCGCGGAACATCTCGTGCATACGCCGCGCCAGCCCCTCGGTTTCGGCCCGCAACGCCTCGCCGAGGACCACTTCCTGCCGGCGGCGCGGTTGGCCATAGTACAACGCGCCGCGCGGCACGGGAATGCCGAGCATCTCCTCCAGACACATTGCCTGGGCGCAGACCTGCACGTCGTCGCACCGGTCGAGTTTGGGCCGCCCCCGCTTGTACTCGACAGGAACCGGCTGTGAGAACCGCTCCTTCTCCTGTCCGCAATCATGAAACTCCACTACGTCCGCCTGTCCCACAAGGCCCAGCCGCAACGAGTGCAACCGCACACCCCGCGCGATACGTACTCCGTCCCGCATCTCCGGCCCGGCCTCATGAACTTTCTCGTGCAAATGCCTCCCCTCCACCGTCAGCCGGTTCTCCGCCCACACCCCTTCGATGTGGATCAGCGCCCACTGGCGCTCGCAAAACGTCAAGTGTTGCAGCCCCGAAAGTGGCAACAGGTCGTCTTCATTGAAGGGCATAGGATAGATCCCCGCCGAGAGCGTCACGGCATTGAGATAATGCTCACGCCCTTCGGCATATTGGCTTCGTCGATAGTGATTACGTAGTCCGCAATATCGCGCGCGGGTTTGGACTTGTCTTTGCACTCGACTCGTACACGCTCGAAGAGCTTGTGGGCTGGGGCATTTCCAAGCGCTGATTCATGCTTGAAGATGACGAGTCTCTGGGTGGACATCAGTCCGCGAGCCGCCGAGCGGTCATGCTCGAACATGTTGACGAGGGCGTCCCATAGGAGTTTCAGATCATCTTCGGAGAATTCGGTCTGCGCGGCCAAGTGAGCAGAGACAAAACCGTGAGTAACGTAAACACCATAGGGGATCGTGTTCTTGCGGCCCATGGTTCTGTTGTCACCACTCTGTTTCTCGGCTTCGGCCTCAGTCGCCACAGCCATGCGGGTAATGCAATGCTCAAGCGTCACTACTGGATCGACCGAGCGCCCGAAGGTCATCTGCACAGGTCCGCGAACTTGGCCCGCATTGGCCCCGGTAGACATCACTGCGCCAAATGTGCGAATGTCGAAGTAGGTCTTGCACATCTGGTCGCGCGCCTTGTCCACTTCCTTGCCTTGTCCAGAACCCTCCTTGCCAGCGCCGAATACGCCTGGCACATCCATGCCAACTGTTCGCGCTGGATCGGCATGTGCTCCGTGTCGATGAAAGCGAAATCGAGTCCCGCGCCCGCGATCATCGCCGGCCATTTGGGGGACGTTGAGACGACGCAGCGCCATATACACGCGTGCCGTTTCGCAAGGCCGCTGAGAGTTCCGCGCCGTTCATTGCGTTTTTCTCCGTCCGCACGCTGTCAAGAAGACAGAATACAGAATTCAGTCGTCATGAACCTTCGGTTCACCCTGAAAGAATGAAAACGTTCGTAGTGCGCCCTTCAGGGCGTGGATTCGCCAGCCAGATCCCCGGCTGAAGCCGGTACTACGAACATCAGTATTTTCGTGACAGAATACAGAATACAAAGGAGATGGCCCGGTCTTGCGCGAGATTGACTTCGGGGCCGCAATGTAGGAAGATGAGCAGAGGGAGTCTTGCAGGAATCAAAGAATCAACGAAGCCTTTCGGATGCGCTACGGTCGCCTATTACTCCCTTATCGAGGATGATGAAACGAAAACAGATCCGCGAACACGAGGTCACTTTTTGCGGCGACGTCAAATCATGGCTTGATGCCTTGTTCGCTGCCCATTCCGACTGGCCTTTCTCACTTGCCAAGATAGAACAGTACGGGACTGGATCGAACAAGCGCTCCGACCTACGGGTTTTCCGCAAAGGCAGCAGTACCCCGGTTCTCGCCGGCGAGGTAAAGCTTCCGGGGACTCCTGAAGGGCGCAGCCCATACGATCCCGCTCTGATGCAAGACGCCTTTAACAAGGCGGACAACATCCAAGCTCCCTATTTCTTCACTTGGAACGTGAATACGTTCGTGCTGTTTGATCGGAGCAAGTGGAACGCTCCAATGGTACAGCGCCGGGTCAAGGACTGGAATCTGGGCCTCAACCTGATTTCGCCAGATGATTGCACGCGTCCTGAAGTCCGCGCCCGCCTCAGCGACAAGTTCCTTCCCGAGATCTTTGAAGGCTTCGCTGGGATCGTCGAGGGTAAGGTCGTCGAGTGGGGCATGCCGCCGGACGACATCTTCATCCGGTCACTGGAAAGCCATCTGGATCTGCCGATTCGCGCCACCCGCGATTACCTCGTGTTGACCTCTGAGCACGACAGCACATTCGCGGTCACACTCCAATCCTGGATGGCAGCGGAAATGAACTGGACCTTCGATCCAGACAGTCCCGATAACTGGCGCGAGACGTTGGAGCGGGCAGCAAGGACATTGTGCTACGTCTTCTGCAACCGCGCCATCTTTTACGAAGCCATTCGCGCCAAATATCCGCAGGATCTCAGTGAGCTGCGAATGCCCCGCCGGAGTCGACACGGACATAGCGGCATCTACAGCTATTTTAGGAGTCAGTTCCAACGAGCCGTTTCCCAAAGTGGTGACTACGAACCCATTCTCTATCCAGACGTCGACGACTGGGCCGGCGCTCTCGTTTTCGCGTCCGACGACGCCTGCCAAGGGTGGAAGGGCGTATTCACGAACTTGGCTGAATACAACTTCCGCCAGATTCCGTATGACATCGTCGGTGGAATCTTCCAGAAACTCATCTCCCCGGAAGAGCGGCAGAAATTTGGCCAGTTCTACACGAACGAAGATATCATCGACATCATCAACGCGTTTTGCATCCACCGCGCGGGGGATATCGTTATCGACCCCGCGTGCGGCTCCGGGAGCTTTCTTGTCCGGGCTTATCACCGCAAGGCCTGGCTTTCGGAGCACGCGGGCGGCGGGCGCCGCCACGAAGACTCACGTAAGAGACACGACGAACTTCTGCGAGAGATCTACGGCTGTGACATTGCTCTCTTTGCCGCACACCTGGCGACTTTGAACCTTGCCGCTCGCCGCATCGAGGATGAGGACAACTATCCTTACGTCGCCCGCGCGAATTTCTTCGAAGTTGCCGAACAGCGGGACCTCTTCTGCCACGTGCCCGGCTTGCACACGCGCAACGGGGGAAGGGAACGCGTCCAAGTCCGCTTGCCGGATGTCGACGCCGTCATTGGAAATCCCCCCTACGTTCGCCAAGAACAAATCCCCAGGCGAACCGATCTCAAGCGCCAGAAAGGCGAAACAAGACAAGCACACGAAACCCGCCTTAAGACCGCCAAGGAACATTTGCAGGAACTCTCTAAGCGACTCTGGCCAGCGCTCAAGCTCTCTGGCCGCAGCGACCTCCACTGCTATTTCTGGCCGGTAGCCGCAAGTCTACTCAAGAATGACGGGTACTTTGGATTTCTGACTTCCTCAGCCTGGTTGGACGCGGAATACGGTTTTGCCCTGCAGGGCTGGATTCTGAAAAACTTCAAACTCATCGCGGTAATCGAAAGCCTCGACGAGCCTTGGTTCCAGGATGCCCGAATAAAGACGGCTGTCACTATTCTCCAGCGATGCGATGATGAACGGGCTCGAATGGCGAACGTAGCCAGGTTCGTCCGGCTACTTAAGCCAGTGAAGGAAATCTTGGGAGAAAGACCTCACGGTGACGAGACCGCTCGCCAGGATGCCGCGAAAGCGTTGCGGCAGCTTATCCTGCGGACAAATGCACCGTATTCGGATGACCAATTGCGCATCATTCTTGTTCCACAATCGCAGCTTTGGGACGAAGGCGTGCGCGCGGGAACGTTGCTGAAGGAGGAACTCCCGGACAACGGCGACGAAGAAGAATATAATGGAAACGGTTCAATGGCGAGGGAAGCTGAGGCCATGTATCGGATTAGATCCGAGTACGTGGCGGGTAAATGGGGCCGCTTCCTTCGCGCACCTGATCTCTACTTCCGCCTCATGCGCGATTACCGCACGCGTTTCGTCCGACTTGGCGAGATCGCCGAGGTCAAGCGAGGCATCACCAGCGGCTGCGACGCCTTCTTCATGCCGCGTGACGTGACAGAGGAAGTCCTGGACAGCTTAAAGGACGGCTTACCATGGAACGACGTCGGGGTAATGACGCCCTGCAAACGGAGTGAGATTGAACGCGGGAAAGTCCGCATCGTGCGCGCCGGTGACAACACACTCCATCCCGTCGAGACCGAGTATCTCCGTCCGGAGGTCCACAGCCTTATGGAGGTGGACCGTCCTGTGATTCGCGCCAGTGATTTGGACCGGGTCGTTCTGTGGGTCGGTAAACCACTCAGCGCGTTAACGAATACATACGTTTCCAAGTACATCCGATGGGGCGCAAAGCAAACGTTTGCGTCCCGAAAATCAAAGGCTGTGCCCGTGCCGCAACGGTCCACATGCGCGGCGCGTCCACTATGGTACGATCTAACAGGTGCCAAGACAGGCGCCGTTTTTTGGCCAATGGCTCAGAAATATCGGCACATCGCGCCCACAAATCCTGATGACTTGGTGTGCAATCACAATCTGTTCTACATCCGTACCCCCAGCCTGAAACCTGCCGAGGCAACGGCTCTTTCCGCGATTCTCAACTCAACTGTCGTGGGCCTTTTCAAATGCTTCTACGGACGATATGCTGGGTCAGAAGGTACGCTTAAGACCGAGGTCGTTGACACCGTCCTATTGGAGATCCCCGACCCGCGTGGCGTCTCCACGCAACTGGCTGAGCGGCTTTCCACGGCGCTTGAGCGTCTCAGCAGACGCGATGTGACCCATCTGGTCGAGGAAGCCCTGCTTCAATGTCACAACGAGGAAGCAATGCGGGAAATCCTTCGAAAGCCGCCAGAGCTCCCAAGGGAGCTGACCCGCGACGACCGGCGTGAGCTTGACAGTTGCGTGTTGGAACTCGTTGGTGTAATCGACAAGCGTGAGCGAGAGGAACTGCTCCACGAGTTGTACGCTGAAACCACCAAATACTACCGGTATCAGCGCACCCAAGATATCCAATCAATGGAGAACCGTTCCGGGGGGAATGGCCGTCGTTTGGGACCACAAGACCTAGCCGAGAGTATCTGGCACTCGCTGTCCGAGCCGGAAAAAGGTCCGCCGGTAACTAAGTGGATCGAATCGTCATTCCATGGCGCCGGACTCGTGGACATTCCGGAAGGCAAACCACAGGCGCTGGGCGCTGGCGATATGTTCAATCCCACCACAGTCATCTTCAGGGGCGATAAGGACATCCACCAAGTCAGTTATGACAATCCTGAGCAGGCCGAATTGGTGTCAAGACTGGCAAGAATGGGCGTCCGAGGAAGTGTCGCGGTACCGAAGAAACCCTCTGATTGCTCTGCGTGTTTGAAACAGCTTGACAAGCGAGTCTTAACCGCGCATGAGCGTTTTGCGGAAGCGGCTGCTTTGCGGACCGGCACGCAGTCGCTCCAAGAGAAGACCGCCGCACTTCTCATGCTCTGGTATGTTCAAGGCAAAGGATCCGAGTGAATACGGAGTGAAAGGGCTTCCTATGCCAGCAGTTGTATCCGCCAAGAAAACGGGCCGTAGCGTTGCCGCTACGGCCCTATATACACACTCGCTATCGTTTCCGACCGCGAGTTGTTTTAGAGGCCACGAGTTCATCACTGCGTGGCCTCCGCGGAAGGAGAAACGCCACATGTGGCGCTGACCAACTAGATTGTACCACAGGGTTTTCTAGAACGCAAACGCCTTTCGTTTCAACTATTTACAAAAACGTAGCAAATTACATCCTTGCTCTTTTTATCGCATTTTGCCATTCGGACAGCGCCGAAGCGCGACGGTCCGGAGCCATCGCGGGCCTGAAAATCCGGTCTTCTCGCCAGATGTCGGCGAGATCCTCTTTCCCTTTCCAGAACCCGACGGCTAGACCCGCGAGGAAGGCCGCTCCAAGTGCCGTAGTTTCAATAACTTGCCCGCGCACGACGGGGATTCCGAGGATATCGGCTTGGTGCTGCATGAGGAGGTTATTGGTGGCGGCGCCACCGTCCACGCGAAGGAGCGGGATGTGGGCATTCGTGTCCGATTCCATGCTTCGGATAACGTCGGCGGACTGGAACGATATGGACTCGAGGGCGGCGCGGACGATATGAGCCCGGTTTGAGCCACGGGTAAGGCCGGTGATGATTCCCCGGGCGCGCATGTCCCAATACGGCGCCCCCAATCCAACGAAAGCCGGGACCACGTGGACGCCCCCGGTATCGGGCGCCTCAGCGGCGACGGATTCGCTCTCGGCGGCAGTCCGTATGATCTTCAGTTCGTCACGGAGCCATTGGATCACGGCCCCGCCGATGAAAACGCTCCCCTCGAGGGCATATTCGACCTTGCCGCCGAGTCCCCAGGCGATGGTCGTGATGAGACCGTGGCGCGAGGCGACGGGCGTCGTGCCGGTGTTCATTAGGACGAAACAGCCCGTGCCGTAGGTGTTCTTGCACTCGTGCGGGGCGAAGGCCGCCTGGCCGAACAGGGCGCTTTGCTGATCACCGACCAGCGCCGCCACCGGGATCTCGGCCCCGAACGCTTTCGTGATGCCGAACACGCCGCTCGTGGGTTTGACCTCCGGCAGCATCGCGCGAGGCACGTCGAGCCGTTCGAGGAGGACGTCGTCCCATTCGAGGTTGTGAATGTTATACATCAGCGTCCGCGAGGCATTCGAGTAGTCCGTGGCGTGCAGGCCCGTCAGCTTGAACAGGAGCCAGGCATCCACCGTGCCGAAGCAGAGCTCGCCGCGGGCGGCGCATTCGCGCGCGCCGGGCACGTGGTCGAGCAGCCACTTCACCTTAGTGCCCGAGAAATACGCGTCGATGACCAACCCCGTGCGGTGGCGGAAGTCCTCCGCATGCCCTTCGGCGTTGAGGCGTTCGCAGAAGTCCGATGTGCGCCGGCACTGCCACACGATGGCGTTGTGGATCGGTTTTCCCGTGGCGCGATCCCACACGACGGTCGTTTCACGCTGATTCGTGATCCCGATGGCCGCGATCTCGTCCGGTGAAATACCCGACTCAGCGATAACCTTCTCCGCCGTGGACCGCTGTGTCGCCCATATCTCTTCAGGATTGTGCTCGACCCAGCCCGGTTTCGGATAGATCTGATCGAAGGGATCGGCAGCCGAGGCGATGAGCCGCCCTTCTTTGTCGAAAAGAATGCTGCGAGAACTTGTCGTGCCCTGGTCGAGCGCCAGGACGTACTTCCGCGTCATCGTTTCTCCTCATCTCCCTTTCTTATACATTCGTTCCTTTCCCGCGAACGGGTCTCACGTCTCATCCAACGAGGCCATAGGACCATCGAGGCGGCGAATGGGTGCGGCGACGGTCTGAGCGGCGCGGACGACGTCTTCCCTGCACGTGAACAGAATGACCTGATTCTGCGCAGACAGGCGCGCCAGCAGTTCCAGGGCGCGTTCAAGACGATGGTCATCGTAGTTCGCGAAGGGATCATCCAGGAGCAGCGGGATACTCTCGCCGTTCTCGCTCATCGACTGGACCATGGCCAGGCGCAGCGCGAGATAGAGCTGGTCCACGGTTCCCTTGCTGAGAAGTTTCTCGGGACCCTCGGTCATGATGCTCGTTTGCGGGATGCGGATGCTGATGGCCAAGTCGCGGTTGATGAGCACTTCATCGTAAGCGCCCCCGGTGATCTCCTTGAGGAATCCTCCGGTGCGCGCGGCCAGACGCGGCGCTATCCGCGCGTGTTTGTCCCGTGCGATCTCCTCGATCAGCGTCATGGCGTAGGTCGCCGCGTCCATCTCGAACTCGAGATCGCTGACGCGGCCCTGAGTGACCGCGCGTTCTTCCTCGATCTCGCTTATCGAACGCGCGCCCGCGGCCCGCTCGGTCAGCACGAGATGCAGCGCGTGCTCCTCTTTCATGCGCGCGTCGATTTCCTCGTTCACCTGATCGAGTTCGCGTTTCAGCTCCTCGACGGTGGACGCGGGCGCTTCAGAAGGCGGCGGCTCGGCCTCGACGGCGGCGCGGAGCGCGTTCAGATCCGTGCCTCGCAAGACGCTGCGCAACTGTTCCTGCAGAGTCGCGATATGGTCGCGGACATCGGCGTACTCGCGGGCCTGTTTGTCCCGTTCGCGCCACTGGTCTACCGACTCGCACTTCCCCGCGGCCAGGTAGCGCGCGAGATCCTCCTCGAGACGGGCCAGTCCCCCCCGGTCATCCTCGATGCGATGATCGAAGTCGACGAGATTCTCCCGCAGGACGTCGATGCGACCTCGTTTCTTGAGACGCTCGGCACTGCGAATCCTGTAAGATCGCAGCGCCATCAGGGCGCTGTCGTGTTTGCTTTCCTCGGGGTAGCCGTTCTCGCGCATCAGACGGCGGACCTCGAGGGCGAGGTTGCGTTCCTGTTCGAGGACCTCGTCGAGTTCCTCCTTCGCCTTCGCCTCGTCGGCATCGTGCTTCTTGATCTGGTCCTTGTTTTCCGCTATTCGGCGCTTCGCGTCCCGATAGACCTGGTATCGTCCGACGGCGCGCCCCGCTGCCTCTTCGACGTCCGCCTCGGATGACAGCTCCTCCCCCATGCCGCGAAATACCTCGCGAAGATGATCAAAGAGCTGTGCGACACGGTGCTCGGCTTCGCCGGCCTTGCGCTCCTGCGATTCGAGGGATTCCTCGAGCGCCGAAAGCTCGATGCAGGCCTGACGATACTGGTCGTGTTTGCCGTCGAGTTCGCGAAGCGTCTGACACCCGCCATCGACGATCATCTGGTCCACGATTCTTCGTTGCGCGTCGTCGGCCTCCCAGAGGCCGCGCATCTCGGCCTGCCTCTGATCGAGTTGTTTCAAGGCATTCCGCGTCTTCGCGCGGGCGTGCACCATCAGGACGGCAAATGCCACCGCGGCCGCCGCGAACGAGATCGTGGGCACAAACACGCCGCGATTCCCCGTAGTGAACGTCACGACCAGGAACCCGATCATGAAGGCCGCCATCACCAGGGTGAACTTTCCGAACGCCGCGATCCGCTCGCCGTACTCCTCGGAGGTCTCGTACAACTGCTCGATAACCGTTCGCAGCTTCGCTGCCAGCTCGTCGCGCATTCGGCCGCCGACTTCGTATTCCCTGGCCATATTCGGAAAATCCGGACACTCGGCGAAGAGCCGCTCGAGATCCGCCATACTTTCCTTGCGCCGCGCGGCCTGTTCCCGCGCGAGCGCGCGCTTCTGACAATCGTCATCGCGGCAGCGCACCGCGATGCGGAAGGAACTGGCGAGCTGGTTGATCCAGGTCACCGGATCGTCGGCCAGACGGCTGAAATCAGGGACCGTTGCGAATTCCTGTTCGGCGGCGCGGAAACGCGACTCGGACGCGTCTCGGGCGGCGCGGATCCCGTCCATGCGATCTCGCATCCGCTGCACTTTCGCGTCGATGTCGGCAAGTTGCTGGTCGTATTCCTCCGCGATATCCTGTGCGCCCGGCGCTCCGCCTTGACCAAGCCGGTCCGTTTCGAGGGCAATCTGTTCCTCGAGATGGGCCCTCTCTTTGCGCGTGCGCTCGAGTTGATCGCGCGCAGCGACAAGCCGCGTGTTAGTTTGAAGTACCTCCGGCGTCATCTCGAACGGGAAATCGCGAGACCCGCTGAGCGCGAAACACCGCTGCGTGGCTGCGTCGATATTCCCCGCGATCTGTTCCGCCTCGCGCGATTGTCCCGCGCGTGCAAGCCGCTCGATCGCGTCCAAGTCGGACTCGATGGCGGTGCGGCGCTCGCGCAAGGCGCCGATATCCTCGCGAATGACTTGACGGCGTTTCTCCGTTTCCGCCAATTCGTCGCGCAACGCGCACGTCATCTCGTACTCGCGGTCCAGTCCGGCCAGCCGGGTGCGCGCGGACGGCAAGGGTCTCGTCCGCGCCCCAGGCTGCCCGATAGTATCGACGCGCGCCTTGAGCCGCCGCAGCGTGGCGTCGGCACAGGTTCGTTCCTCTCCCGTGTCGGCAAGCGCGAGGATCTTTTCGCGAATTTGCGCCAGCGCTTCCGTATCGCCGAGATCCTCGAGCGTGAGGTGCGAGATCGTCGCCGTGTTCAGAAACACCTCTTTCGAGAGGCCCACGTGCCGGAGCGCGAACTGCGGCTCGCGATTCCGCAGTTGTTCGAATTCGTTCGTGATGTCCGTGGCGTGCGTCTTGTCGTACACGTGAACCATCTCGTTCTTGCGATCGAAACGGCGATAGACCTCGATTTCGCGTCCGTCATCGAGACGGTAGACGATCCGGCCCCCGTAAACATCCGGGTTCATCCATGGACAGCGGAGCTCGTTAGCATCTTCGAACAGCCTCTGCATCGTGCTGCGCTTCTGTCCGTAAAGCATGTCGCCGATGAATGCGCGGAGCGTGGACTTGCCTTGTTCGTTCGGACCGTGGATTACCTGGAGTCCCGGAGCAAGGTCGATGCTGTACTGCGCGAACCGGCCGTACCCGTCGATGGCGAGTTTGAGAATCCTCACGACCCGTCTCCCCCGATTTCCAATCCCGGAATCGCGAGTTTTTGGTCGCGGTGTGCCGCAAGGCCGGCCTCGCGGGCGCGCTCAAGCAGGCGTTTCCGCTGCGGGTCAGGCGCGTCGCGGATCTCGTCGTTGAGTCTGCCGATGAACGCGCCGAGCGTAGAGGTCTCCCGCGCCAGCTCCTCGAAGTCTTCAGCGGGCGTCGTCTCATCCAATAACACGAGGTGCTCGAAGCCGTCCGCGGCCGCGTCCTGGACGCCCGGTAGCTCCGCGAGGATCGAGGGCCGGCAGAGTCCCGTCAACGTTACCCGGGCCACTTGCGGCTGCGGGTTTCCGGCGGACCATGCGCGAAGCGCGTCGAGGATCTGCTGCGCCGTCGTGAAGGATGAGCAATCGAGTTCGTACGTCGAGAAAACGACGCGCGATGATACCACCGGCGTCACGCGCACCCCGGCATCCTCCACCTCTACCTCGAGGTAATGATGCGGCCCGGTCTCATCGAAACCCTGTCCCTCGGGCATGCCGGGGTACCACATGACCGTGCCCGGCACGCCTTTGATCTCGGTCACGCGGTGGAAATGCCCCAGGGCGGCGTACTTCAATCCCGGCAGGTCCATCGACGCGGCATCGAACGGCGCATAGAGTTTCCCATCCGGAGGCTGATGGCCCCGCTCCGAGCCGTGCGCCACGGCGATGTGCAGGGCGCCGTCGTCTGGCGTCTCCAAGGTCCCGTACGGATTGACGGAGATATCATAGCCGTCGAATGCGAATCCATGGACCAGCAGTTGACCGTCGTACAGAGCCAGCGTGGTCCACACCGGCGCTGAAAAGATGTGAACGTTCTCCGGCCAGGCTTCCGTGGCGTACGGCGACGCGGAGATGAACGGGTCGTGATTGCCGGGGGCGATAACGACGGGGATCGGCCTTAGAGTGGCCAATTCCGAAATAATAAAGATCACGGTATCGCGCGTGACGCGCTCATGTTCGAAGAGATCGCCCGCAATAAGAAGCGCGTCCGCCGGCCATTCGCGCGTCCGCTGGACAATGGCATGGAACACGTCGCGAACGCTCTGACGGCGCCGGTTCGCGACGCGCGCCGGCATTCGGGAAGATGCAAAGCAGGCGTCAAGATGAAGATCAGCCGTGTGGACGAATCTCATACCGCACCCCTCAAGTAAACTTCGGTAAGGATATGTAATGCGGGATGCCTTTGGCAACCGAGACCCTGAGGCGGTCTTTGCCGAGTGTGTAAGAAAGGAGATAAGGGGATGAATGGAGATGATGGAGATGTCATTTCCAGGAAGGCTGTGCTGTAGTCGCTCACACTCTAACCCGGCCCTCCCATCTTTCATCCCCCTCATCCCCCTTCATCCCCTTATCTCCTTTCTTACACACTCTGTTCGCGACATGGAAAGAACGCGCGGTCTAGTGCTAGGATTACGGACGGCTTGGAAATCTGCGGGATTCAGTCGGTATCACTGCGC
Source organism: uncultured Nitrospiraceae bacterium (assembly GCA_964587655.1). Taxonomy (GTDB): domain Bacteria; phylum Hydrogenedentota; class Hydrogenedentia; order Hydrogenedentales; family SLHB01; genus CAZPMT01. The sequence continues at coordinate 14,732 of CAZPMT010000054.1, read as the reverse complement.
GGGAGGAGTGTCATGCGAAGAATCATCCAGGTGGGCGTGGGCGGTATGGGATTCGGGTGGACGGACCGCATCGCCGAATCCAATCGGTGGGAAGCAGCCGCGTACGTGGACGTCAACAAGAGGAACCTGATCGTCGCGGCCGAACGTCACGGACTTCCGAAGAACCGGTGTTTCACGGATCTCGATGCGGCGCTCAACCAAATCGAGGCCGATTCGCTGCTCGATGTAACGCCGCAGCAGTTCCGCCGCGGCGTCTGCGAGAAGGCGCTGAAGCGGGGACTCCACGTCATGTCGGAGAAACCGCTCGCCGACAGCCTGCGGAATGCGAAGGCCATCGTGGCCTGTGCGCGGAAGTGCAAGCGCACGTACATGGTGGCGCAGAACTACCGCTACCAGCCGGTCGTGCAGACCGTAAAGCGGTTCATCGAGCAGGGCCGCCTGGGCGACGTGGGCTATGCGGGCGTGAACTTTCACAAGGGGCCTCACTTCGGCGGTTTCCGCGAGGCGATGGCGTATCCGCTTGTGCTGGACATGTCGATCCATCATTTCGATTTGATGCGCTGCCTCTTCGATGCGGACGTCCGCTTTGTCGAAGCGACCAGCATCGATGCCCCCTGGAACTGGAACAAGGGCGAAGCAACCGTGATGGCGCAGTTGGAGTTGGATAACGGCGCTATCGTGAACTATTTCGCAAGTTGGGTGGCCACGGGTTGGGAGACGGGCTGGAACGCGAACTGGCGCTTTGAAGGAAGCAACGGTGTGCTGCTTTGGGAGAGCGACCAGTTGGCGTTTTCGAGCGCGCCCGGCAAGAAGAAGAACGTACCCCTGATCAAATGGCCCGAGGTCCATCAGGCGTACCTTCTCGATGCGTTTGCGCGGGCCCTCGACACGGGTGTCGAACCCGAGACCAGCGGGCGCCGGAACTTGAACAGTCTAGCGGCCACGTACGCCGTGGTCCGGGCCGCGAAAGCGCATCGGAAGATCAGAGTGAGCGACCTGCTCAAGTAGTCCTGCTTTCCGTGATCATGGAGTTGCTGCTTTGCCTCCTGTGGATGAAATGAGCGAGCCATCCGCCGACCCGGCGGCTGCGCCGGCGAGGAGATACTCGTCCCGGCGTCTTTTCCTGGTGGCCGTTGTGTTCATCCTGGCTGCGCCGGTTTTCTGGCACCGGACCCAGACGCGGCCGGAGTCCGTGGCCTCGGCGTACGAGAACGCCGACCTCTATCAGGTCGTCTATCCCACTTTTCATTACGGATTCGGACGGATGCGGTCGGGCGAACTCCCGCTCTGGAACCCGAAGCAGCTTTGCGGCACTCCGTTCCTCGCGAACCCGCACTCCGGCATCTTGCAGCCGCTCAACGCGGTGTTCTTGTTGGGGCTTCCCACTGAACAGGCGATGGCCCTTCATTCTTTTGTATGCCTCGCGTTGATGGGGATGTTCTTTTCTTTTTTCGCGCGCTCGATGGGGATCGGTTACGTGGCGGGATTCATCGGCGCGGTGGCCTATGCCTTCTGCGGCGCCTCGGCCGCGGCGATATCGCGACCGGCACTCGCGAACGCAATGACATGGACGCCGCTGCTGTTCTGGGGGATGCGAGAGGGGTTGCGCGGTCCGCGGCTGGGCAAGATCGTTCCCGCCGGCATCATCGCCGGCATGCTGCTTCTTTCCGGGGCAAATGCGCTCTCGCTCGTCGTCATGACGCTGGGATTGATGTACGGCATATTCGTGACGGTATGGGGGAACGGCACGGAACACCACTCGGGTTTGGGCCGGGGGTTCGAGAAACTGCTCATACTGTTCGTGATAGCGGTGCTTGTCTCCGCCGTGCAGTGGGCACCGGCGCTCGCGTGGGCGGCACGCCTTGACCGGCCGTTCGAGACACTGTTCGCACTGCGTCTTCCCGGGCAGGCGGCCGCTTCCGTGCAGGAACTGCTCGCCCAGATCCTGTCGCCGAAGCCAGGGCCGTTGCCACGACTCGGATACATCGGCGCAATAGCGCTGCTGGCCGTTCCAGCGGCCTTGGTGCATCACGGACTGCGCCGAGACGTGGTGTTCTTCCTGTTGGCCGCGGGAGCGCTCCTTTTCGTGAGCGTGAGCGGTTCAGCGGAGATTCCCCTAACGTTTCCGTACACGTCCGCCGTGTTTCCCGGCATGTTCTGCGTTGCACTCCTGGCGGCCCTCGGCTTTGACCGGCTTCTGGCATCCTCGCGCGAACCACACATGCCGCACGCCGGCATGCCCGCGCTGCTCATCATCCCGTCCGCGGCCTTCCTGTTCTATATCGCCACCGCGGAACCCAGAGGCCGCATCATCGTGTTCGCCTTTCTCATGCTGCCGGTCCTGTTGTTCCGCATGCCCGCGTTGTCGAAGATCTGCGGAATCGTGCTTTCGGCGGTGCTATTTGCCGACCTCGCCACTGCCAGTCTTACGCTGTACCGGCATCCTTTCGAAGACGCCCCAGCTTGTTACCAGCGCTACGTGAAGACGATCAATACCGCCGAGGAGCAGGCCCTCGGGACGCGCGTGCTGGTGTCGGCGCCCGCGCTCGATTTCGGGCTGCCGGCCAACCTGGCCATGATCGTGCCCACGCTGCACGACGTCAACGGCCAGGCCCCGCTGGCGCGAGACCAGGTCGTTTGGTGGCGTCGTCTCGCGCCCGCGGCGACAACGCGAATGGATTACCAGGGAACGCAAGTGCAGCCGGAGGCACCCGCGCCGGGACTCTTGGATTTCATGTCCGCGCGCGTGATTCTGGCCGCGCCGGGGAGTCCGCTCTACGCGGGCGCGTGGCAGGGCACGGGACCCGCGCTACGCGAGGTGAAGACGGAAGACGCTGTGCGGCTCTTCGTGAACGATGAGGCTTTGCCGCGCGTGGCCTGGGTCCCTTCGTGGAGGATGATCGAGGGGATTGCCGCAGCCGCCGACACCCTCGTGTCCGAGGGATTCGACGGAACGCGCGAATGCCTCATCGACCGCGACAGCAGAGGCTACGCTCAACTCGTCGAGGAGGTCCCCCCGCCACGCGATGCGCAGATGGAATCCGCGCGGGCGATTCCGGTTGAAACGACCTGCACCATAACGGAAGATTCCGCCGAGCGCGTCGTCGTACAGGTCAACGCACCGAAGGCCGGCGTGACCATTCTCGCGGATTCCTTCGACGCTGGCTGGAAGGCCGCCATCGATGGAGCGCCAAGCCCGATCCTGCGCGCGAATGGGATCTTCCGCGGCGTGGCGACCCCCGCCGGAGACCACGAGATCGTGTTCACCTATCGCCCAGTATCTTTCATCATTGGATTGACGCTGTCTCTCGGCGCACTGGCCCTGCTGTCGCTCAGCGCGCTCGTTGCGTTCTTCGTGAGATAGACGTTCACCGTGGCCGCGACGTCCCCGTCGCGTCGCGCAGGCGGATCTGTAGACGCGACGTCCTCGTCGCGTTGAGCAGGCAGATCTGTAGACGCGACGTCCCCGTCGCGTCGCGCAGGCGGATCTGTAGACGCGACGTCCTCGTCGCGTTGAGCAGGCAGATCTGTAGACGCGACGTCCTCGTCGCGTTGAGCAGGCAGATCTGTAGCTGCGACGCTCAGCGTCAGTTCCCCCCTTGTGAAGTCCACCTTTGTCAGTTCCCCCTTGTGAAGGGGGTTAGGGGGATGTTCTTCCAGCACATGGGAAATCTATGCCGCAAGCTCAACATCCCCCTAACCCCCTTCACAAGGGGGAACATGCCATCGTCAGGCTGCTCTTGCCGAAAACGCGACGATAGCGTCGCGTGGCAGCGGCGTCCTCGCCGCTGCGTTCCGGCCTCGGTAACGCGACGGGGACGTCGCGTCCACGGAATCCGCGAGTGCCTCTTCCCGCTTGCAGACGACGCACAATCCTGCTAGAGTTCTCTTCTAGGGTTCGACTGCGTTGCAGTCGGAGGGTAGTCTGGGTGGTCGGGCCGCCATCCTCTTCAATTTGAATTGAGGAGGATACGCGATGACCGATGTCAATCACTCCAATCAGCGAGAAAAAATCAGTGGCGTTGGTGCGTTGCTCTTGCGTCTATTCTGGATGTTCCTTGGCAACATGTTCCTTGGAGCAAGTGCTCTTCTGATTGTGCAAGCGGGAGCATCCCTATCTCTGATAGACATCCTGTATTGGCTGACTGTCCCTCTGCTTGTGGCGGCGAGATACGTTGATATCTCCTTGTTCAAAGGGGACACCGCCTACGGTGAGCCTGCCACGATGACTCATTGGCGGCGGTACACGGTCGGGCTTCTGCTCTTTGCGGTTGGGGCATGGCTCGCCGTTCATGGCGCCGGATACTTGGTAGCCAAATGAACCACATCTCTGTTGTCCAAGTGAACAGTGAATCCGTCGAGGACTGTCTTGCGGATGATTGACTTTCACCCCAAGGCCGGATATGCTTCTTCAAGCACAAGCGGATGAATGTTCTATGAGGGTTAGCGCCTCAGAATAATCACCGGGAGGGGAATTCATGTTTACACCAGGATTCGCACGCAGTACTTTGTTGATTGCCATGTTCGCCGTATGTGTTCTTCTCGCGGGTTGTCCGCCGCCGAGTCCGGGCGGTCCCACGGCGGATTTCCGCGCGGACGTGACGTCGGGTACGGCGCCGCTGGTGGTGCAGTTCACCGACTTATCGACACCGGGCGATTCGCCGATCACGCAATGGGCGTGGCTGTTCGGCGACGGCGGGACCAGCGCCGTGCAGGATCCACCGCACACGTACGCGGCAGCAGGCAAATACAACGTGTCTCTGGCGGCGACCACGGCCAAGGGCACAGATACGAAGCTGAAGCTGAACTTTATCAGTGTAACTCAAGGTGGTGAAGGTGAGGGTGAGGGTGAAATTCACGTGGGCGAGATGGTATCGGTTCCGGCGGGGACCTTCACGATGGGGCGCACGGACCGCGGCGACGACGCGACGTGCGAGTACTGCCCGGATGAACTTCCGCGGCATGAGGTGACGTTGTCGGCATATCAAATCGGCAAATATGACGTGACGAATCAGGAGTACGCCGATATTCTCAACTGGGCGCTCGCGCGCGGTTACCTCAAGAATGAAAGCGGCGCGGCGTACGACGGCGGGTATGTCTACGCCGCAAATGAGGTGCTGGTTCCTGCCTCATATCCAGTTTGTCAGATTACGTATTCGGGCAGCCAGTTTTCGTACAGGAGCAGAACAGGCTTGCCTGGGACAACCACCTATTCCATGGCGCTGCATCCAGTGGTCGGAGTAACCTGGTACGGGGCTGCGATGTACTGCAATTGGCTGAGCATGTCGCAAGGTCTTACGCCCTGTTACGACATAAACAATTGGACGTGCAACTTTGCCGCGAACGGCTACCATCTGCCGACGGAGGCGCAGTGGGAACGCGCGGCGGCGTGGGATACGGCGGCGAACAAGCACTGGATATACGGGTTCATGTCGGACACCCTGACGGGGAAGAACCGGTGCAACCATGACGACGACTCCAGTTCCGACTTCGGCGGCTTGGTCAATCCGCTTGGTTTGACGGATTATCCCTACACATCCCCGGTAGGCTGGTTCAACGGCCTGAATGTAAGTCCGAATGGGAGCATCCCAACGGTAAACTCGCCTTCCCCGGTGGGGTGCTACGACATGAGCGGGAACGCATGGCAGTGGTGCAACGACTGGTACGCGACCTATACGAGTGAGGCCGTGGCCGATCCGCAGGGACCGTCATCGGGCTCGCTCCGCGTGTTAAGGGGCGGTGGCTGGTACATCGGCGGCAGCGCCTGCCGGTCAGCGTACCGCATCCAATACGACCCGTCGGACACGGACAGCTACTTCCAATTCGGGTTCCGCCTCGCCAGGTAGTCACCGCTTGACTGTTCTGCCGCTTTACCGCTTTAAGAAGCTGTAGACTTAGGACTGTAGGAATGAGCGGAGTGTAGCGACAGGCCCAGGGGCAGCGGCGAAGGCTGATTGTAAACGCGCGACGGCTCAGCTGGACCCACCGCGGGGACCCATTCAGTTCGCCCTTTTCAGTTCACTTATGTCAGTTCCCCCTTGTGAAGGGGGTTAGGGGGATGTTGAGCTTGGGGTAAAGATTTCCCCTGTGCTGGAAGAACATCCCCCTAACCCCCTTCACAAGGGGGAACATGCCATCGTCAGGCTGCTCTTGGTGAAAACGCGACGGGGACGTCGCGGCCACGGAATTTCCCACTGATTCTTTGAAAAAAGGCGAGCACCTTGATACCACGCGGCGCGCCGTTATGTGCGGCGAAAATGGGAACTGAGTTTGCGGCGGCACGGGGCCGCGTTAAAGGGAGGTTGTATCATGGCCAAGAAGATTCGCGTTGGATTCATTGCCGCTGGGGGAATTGCCGCGGGCCACTGGCATCGGTTGCACGCCACGGGCAAGGCCCAGGTGGTTGCCCTGAACGATCCCAGCAAGGAAAAGCTCAAACAGTTCTATCAGCGCTGCCCGGGATCGGACAAGCTTCCCGTCTACAAGGACTACCGCGACATGCTCAAGAACGAGCAACTCGATGCGGTCGTCGTGCAGAGCCCGCACTACGTACACTTCGAACAGAGCATGACGTCCCTTGTGCGTGGAGAGGACGAAGAAGGTCGTCGAGGAATTCTATTGGTACTTGCTGCACTCGACGGCCACGCACGGATTTCCCGAGGGGGTCTTCTATAAGCGCCGCTTTGCGTGGAGCAACACGATTCCACACGTGACGGGCGCTTCCAACTACGCTCTGCTGCTCCGGCACATGCTCATCCACGAACAGGACGATGAACTGCATTTGCTCATGGCGATTCCCGATTGGTGGCTCGACAACGGCAACGAGATCAAGGTCGAGCGAGCGCCCACGCACTTTGGATCAATGAACTTCCGGATGCGAGGGACAGCGCAGGGCGTCCGGATGGAATTGGATCCGCCACACAGTTTGTCAAACGGCGACAAACAGTGGCGTCATGCGCCGAAGCGGATCCTTGGTCTCTGTTCCGAGCCACCTCCTTCTCTGCCCTGCTGAGTGGCAGGCGCTCTTCACCGCTGTGTCGCGATTCGCTCCCTTGAATCGGAGGGCTTTTGTGTGTATCGTTCTGTTGCGTATTTGGGTTGTCGGATTTCAAAAGCTGGGAGGAAAGACACATGCGTAAGGTAACTGTGATTACATTGCTGGCGCTGACTATGGTGGCGGTGATGGTCGCCGGGTGCGCAACCACGGGCGGCAATAAGGATCAGAAGTCGGTAGAGAAGACGCTCGCCGACTGGAAGGCGGCCGTCGAGAAGCAGGATATCGATGGAATGCTGGCGGCCTACTCGGAAGAGTTTACGAGCGATCAGGGCGGAGGCAAAGCCGAATTGAAGGGTTTCCTGACCAACGTCAAGGAACAGGGCTATCTCGAAGGCGCCAAGGCCGATTTGACCAAGGCGCAGACCAAGATCGAGAAGAACACCGCCACGGTCGGTCCCATCGATTTGAGCAGCAACGCGGGTGCTCTGACCCTCCAGCTTACCTTGAAGAAAGATCCCGACAAGGCCTGGCGCATTGTCGCGTCCGAGGAGTCTTCCTGATCGCTCAAACCCGGCAATGGGTAGTATCCACGGTTTGCGCTGGGCGATAGCCCGCCCAGCCGCAAACCTTATGGCTGTGAACGCGGTGCTCTTATGCAATCCGCGTAGCGGGTAGGCATGTTCCACCGATGCGGTGTAGGTGCGTACCTGCCCTGGTTTGAAATCGGACGAGCCGGTCCGGATTCCGCGGATCATCAACCCGAATCATCAACCCGAATTTGACGCTTCGGGAACCCGTGTGCTACGATCAAATTCGATCGTGGGCGCCTAGCTCAGTTGGTTAGAGCGCTGTCTTCACACGGCAGAGGTCACAGGTTCGAGCCCTGTGGCGCCCACCATTAAGAAACCCAATAAAACCGGCCTCTTCTGAGCATACCCGTCACCGCCCCCAATCTCATACCTGATACCGTGGGTCCATTGTGGGTCCAAGACACGCCAGAATGCCCCGTGTCGAGAACCCTACGGACGGCGAGATCGTTCGATGTGGGCGAACGTGGGCGGCGGGAACGCGGGACCTGTGCCTGGATTGCGTCCACTCTCGACCACTCAATCTTACAGGGGTGGACGCCAGCCCGAATCAATCGTACTTACATTGAACTTGCAGATCGCGTGCGGTTCTCTCGGCCCGCTGACCGGCGCGCGCACGGCCAACACTCACGGCGAAGGACGCGGACCGGGGCCACGGGGGGGGGGATCGGGGGGACGGGTTATCCCGCGTCACTTCCACCGACCCTATCGTGATCGCCTTGCTCCGGAATGCATGATCGGATTCCGTCGGAATCCACGATCGTCATGGAGCGGAATCACTGATTGATCCGATTCGTTCGGAATCCATGATCGGCTTCCAGCGGAATCGGTGATCGCCTTGCCCCGGAATCCCCGATCCGATTCCCCCGGATTCCACAGGGGAACGGCATGCGAACGTCAGCGTGTTGGGGTCTTTGACCGCGTGAGGGAAAAGCGAATCAAAGGTTACCGTGAAGTGACCTCGCAGGTCCGCGGGCGTCACTTGAGAAGTTCCCGTAGTGTGCCGTCGTTGGTAGCTTCCTCAGAAGCATCGGCCACTTCAGCGGCGGCAAGTATCCTATGGAACAGCGGGCTGTCCGGCAGCAGTAATTGGTGGCTTTCAAAGTGCTCATCGAAAATGGCCGGGCTAGTGGTTATCCGTGCAAGTTGGGTTTCGCCGGGCATACGCAGTGCGTAGGTCGAGGGCTCCAGTTCGCGGCATTCGACACTTGCGGGCACGAGCGAGGCATCCCGCAGAATGGTGTCCAAATCTGACGGCACAAATGGCGGCGTCGGGAACTCTGGCGGTTGCAGGTCCGCTTCGCTCACCTCGTCAATGTCGAAACCGTCCGCTTCCGCCTCGTCCACCATCACGTTGACGTTGGAAAGCACTTTATGCCGCGCCTGCTCCCGCTGTGCAGGCCCGGTCAGTATCGCCGTCTCGAATAACTTGGGTAAGCGCGACAGTATGGGCTGCAACTTGCCCACCACGCCAGTGAAAAGCCCGATACGCGCATGCAGGGCGAAGTAGACATCCACTTCCACGGTGTCCGCGTAGCCAAGGTTGATAATCCGCACGGTGGGATTCACTTGTCCGATACGGTCAATGCGGCCAATGCGCTGTTCCACCTTCATCGGATTCCACGGCAAGTCGTAATTGACCAGCACCCCGCACGATTGAAGGTTAAGCCCTTCCCCAGCAGCATCCGTGCAGATGAGTATCTTGATTTCGTTCTTACGTAGCAGGCGCTTGATTTCTTCCTTGGAACACTTGCCCCATGTACCGGAGGGTTCGCGCCGCTGCCCGCCTTCCCCACTGAAACAGCCAATGGGCAAGTCCACGCGCTCGGCAACGAAGTCCTTGAGGAATTCCATTGTGTCTGTGTATTGCGTGAAGATGATGGCCCCGCCGTATCCTTCGGCAAAGACGCTATTCAGTTCCGTTATCAGCCTTAACGCCTTGCTGTCAGTACCCAGTTTGGCGATGGATTTCAGGAGTGCTCTAATGGTTTCTTTATGTTCAAACGCCAAGGCATCCCGTTCCATGGCGGCTATGTCTTCCGCAGAGGCTGGTTCTTCGGTTGTTTCGTCCTGGCTTGCGTCCTCGCGCAATTGCGTTTCGTCCAAGGACAGCGGTTTGCCCTGTTCCTCCATCAATACCAGTTTCTTTTCCAGGGTTCTGCGCAAGGCATGGAAGCTACTCGCCACGCGCCGCCGGTAAGTCGTCATCACGAAACCTACAGCGTTCCTCTTTCCGGGCGTTGCGGCTTGATAGGTCTTGCTGATGTACTCTTCGACGGCCTCATACAGCGCGCGTTCGCCCGGCACCATCTCTATGGCTACATCCGTCACGTCACGGTCAGCGATAGGAGAATCCAAGAGGCCATTACGTGCATATTGGCGCAAGTGGGTGCGCGTGTAGCGTGACATGCGATATCGTACCGGACTGGCCGCTCGCAACACCGCTAGAGCCACATTGCGTTGTTTGGCATTCAGACGTTTAATCGGAATGAGACTGCCCCGCTCCCGCAAGGCAGAAAGCACCCCCTTGCGTTCGATACGGCTGAGGCCAAAGCCGTCCGCCACACGGTCCAATTCTTCGTTAGCCAAGGGGCCGTAAGCGTTTTCCGTGGCCTTAAACAAATGCGACAGCCATTGCAGACTTTCTTCATCGGGATTCTGATTCAACACGTCGAAATACTGCGTGAAAATGGACGCATCCCATTCTGGCGGCAGCCCCAGGACGCTCAACAAATCCCATATCTCAACAGGATGGACCTGCATCGGCGTGGCCGTCATCATCAGAAGCGACTTGGCTTTGTCTTTGACATCCAAGAGCAGCCTCAGTAGCCGATTCGGCCCTTTCTCCTGCGCCGTGCCCGCGCCGCGCCGTCGTGCATGGTGGGCCTCATCCACCACGAGCAAGTCCCAGTCCTTAGCATCTATCAACTCCGATTGCCGGTCCTTGCGCCGCATGAGATGAGTGGACGCGATTACCAACGGCTGCTGCGTCCATTTGTCGCGGGCCACTTTCTGTTCCAATGCCTGTCGGCAGAAATGGTGCTCCGGCCACACGAGAGACTGGCCCGAGTATATGGGAACAAGCAGGTTGAACTTCTCATACATTTCAGCCTGCCATTGGCGCATCAAGGCACTCGGCACAAGGATGAGAATGCGTTTCGCGAGGCCGCTTATCCACGCATGACGGATGATGAGGCCCGCTTCGATGGTTTTCCCCAGTCCAACCTCGTCCGCAATCAGCAAACGGAAGGGCCAGTTGTCCAACATTCGCTTGTAGGCTCTCAATTGGTGCGGCCACGGCTCCACGGTACACGTCTTCACCGCAACCAGTGCGCCGTCTTTCCGCTTTGCCGCGTCTCTGAGAAATGCCCATACCCGGCGGCGGCGTTCATGCTCGGCAAGGGTTTCATCGGGTTCTGGTTCTTCTACAGGAACGACGGCATCCGTTGCGGGCGTTTCCGGTTCAACCGGCTCCGGCGTTTCTTCCTCAACCGGCTCTTCGGGCGGCATTGCCACCGTTACGGTCGGATTCAGAAACGTGTCGTCCTTGGGCAAGAACTGGAGCAGTTCCTGTTTGACCGCCTCCGGAACATCCATGACTTCGGCGGTCTTGGCCTTGTTCACCCACAACCGCTGAAACTCGTTTTCCGTCTTGACAACACGCTGAAGGTCCCATTCCCCACGCCAGGAGCAGCTCACGTCAAAAGACTCGCAGTTCTGTTTCCATCCGGCGAGGGTCTCGTTTATGGAACCGCGGAACGCAAGTTTGTCGCCCGCCGCGTCCACCAAAAGGCCCGCTTTGACGTGGTAAAGGCCCAAGCCCGCACGATACTTACCCTCGGCATCCTTGGGGATGGCCACCTTGATATCCAGAAGGTTGTGGGCCACCATCCAGGACAGCCAACCCAATTGCTTCCGTTCCCATTCCTCCGCAAACATCTCCTGAAAACGCTTGTGGATGCCTTTCTCGATAAGCGTGCGAATGGCATATCCTGCCTCGATTGCATCCACTTCTTCCTGTTCGAGCGTGCAACCGACAATGAGTTGCATCCTGCCTTCGTTGCGGATGAGCGTATCCAGACCCCGCGAAGCAAGGGTCAACGCCTCTTTGTTGAAGTAGCCGGTTACGCGTTGATACAGCTTTGAACAGGAAAGCGCAGGAAGGAAGAAAAGGTCCACCAAGTCGCCGTCTTCGTGGCTATAAGTAGGCGACCAGTCTATGTTGCGCAAGAGAGTACTTGCAGTTGGTTCAGACGGCATTTCTCGCTCTCAATCGTGCAGTGTTCCTCCTGAATAAGCCAGCCCGCCCCCGCACGCCTTTGATCGACCAGGCACGAATCATCTAATGGGCTTGAGCTTCAACCTCCAGTGCAAAATCAGAAAGAGCGCTGGGCGTCAAAGCCCTGACCTGCTTGAACTCAAGAATGTCCTTGGCCTGTTGCTCCGTTTCGCGCGCCTTAACCGAGTCTTCTGAAAAAAGGCACACGATGAGCTTTCGTCCGTTTCCTTCCTCGTCAGGTTCTCTCTGAAGCAATTCGCCCTCAAGCGCGAGCGTCATGGCCTTGTCAACGCCCACGGAACCGGTATGGAGGCGCTGGGGTTTGACGAGGTTCATCACGCCGTTTTGATAGACGTAGGGAATTTCGAGAACACGGTTTACGATAGGGACAACTACTTGCTGGTCACGGCGAATTCTGGATGCAATCGATGGTTTCCCGAAAATGCGATGCAACTCCGGAAATTCCGTGGCTGACTCTCGCGATTCCCTGATACGCCCGCCGACCAACTCCTCGAAAAGCTCCTCAAGTTGCTTCTGCGGGTCCCGTACTCTCATTGAGCGTGGTTCGGTAATGACCAATTCATTAGCCCGTGTTCGGATGAACTTCTCCAAGTCTTCAAGACTCCGAAAACGGCTCCGCTCGGTTTCCAGTCGGTCTCGAATTCCCTGCTTGGCCACTTTGAGACGTTTGAGGTCAATATTCTCCGGACCAAAGAAACGCCGCGCCCGGTCATTGTCGCTGCTCACATGCGCGCTGATGAAGTCCAGTTCAGGACAGAAAAGAAGCACGCCAACGTTCGCCACCTCAGCCCTCGACGGGTCAGGGCAAAACTGAATCAGGCAGTAGTATCCTTTATAGGCTGTCATCCTAGATAACCTCCTCCAAGCTAGAACACCCAACGCGACGGCTCACCTCGCGAAGAGCCATCCGAGTCCACATACGGATTATAACGCATATCGCAGTAAATCCGGCACAAAAACTCTTGACGAAAATCATTCCATTTCCAGATTGCCTTGCTTTCCAACATAAGGCCCTAACGCGTCTTTCAGGTATACTCTCAGAAACACGGCCCGTTGCAGAACGAATTCCAGCAAAGCATCCCTCACGTCCTTCGACAGTTCCCATTCATCGGGAACCTGCGAAATAATGGCTTGGACGGACGTTTTCTTAAGTTCGCCCAGTCTTGCCACGGCTTGTTTCAGTAGCTCGCCCTTCAGATAGGCCTCAAAAGCCGGAAACAGGCCATAGATTCGCTCGTCCTTAACGTTGGCGATATCCCTGATGTGTTTCGTCAAGGTCGAACCTGTTCCGAAACAATGCGTAAAGTCCATGGCTATCAGCCGGTATCGGCCCGGCGCGCAACCTTCCGCTGACATGAAAACATTGTCGTAATTGGGTTGACGTTTCATCCCCTTGGGCGAACACCGGTCCCGGTTGAGCACCCAAGTATCGAATACCACCAATCCAGTAATCACTTCCGGGTTCTCGATCAGCTTGAGTTGTTTCCCGTCGCCGCTCCACGTAATACCCGCGTGCGCCTTTGTGGCAAACGCCTTGCCGGGTTGCGCCATCTGGCCGTCACCCAATCGAACCTCGTCAATCTCATCAATCTCAAGCAGAGCGTGTTCAAATGTGGGCAAGCCGAACCATTCCGCGAGGGCCGTGGCAACATATTCACGGGCAAGCGCATGAGGCCCTTGAGCGTTTCCAAGTGTCTTGATGAAAGCATCACCCGCATCCGTACGCACCCGAGCCACACCCGTACTCGACCCAAACGCACTGACATAGCGTTCAACCGAAGTGGGCCGCCATCTCGGATGTTGGATATCCTTCTTCACACGCTGTACCCCGGACCCTCAACGTTACGCGAACTCCAACTGTTTCGGCGGCGGCACTTCCTTCGAGAACGCCAGCTTCCGCAACTTCTCCAAGGCATCGGCATCGGCGGCAGCACCGGCCAAAGGCCCGCTGCTGCTGGACACGAGAGCCGGAGCCGGTAACACGTTCAAGATGGCTTCCAGCGCCATGAGAAATGCCGGGTCTTCAATCAGTTCGGCCTTTTCCAACAAGTCCTTGGCCGCGCCGGTGTTTTGTTCACGTCCCAGTCGCGCGGCATGATGCAGCGCATTGATGAGGTTGTCGTGTTTGGGAGACCCGATAGTGCCTTTCTTCGCACGCATCGCACTGTCCCACAGAATCACGTCGCCGCCCTTGAGTTCCAGAATCTTGCCGTTCAATTCCTGGTCGAAACTCACGCCCACCACACGCGCCAGTTTCAAGGCTTCGTCTGCCGGGAATTCCGGGGACTCAAACGCGTCCCATGCCAGAATGAAGAATTCTGTCACCGGGTCCAGATGCGCCTGACGTTTGACGGTGGCCAACTGTTCCATGCGCCAGTCTTTCACCGCCCGCCGCGCCGCCATGAGCGCATCTTCGGGACGCACCGCATACGGGTCCCATTCCTCATCTTCAACCAGTTTCAATTGGGCGCCCCTGGCGGGTTCGGGCCGTTGCATCGCGCGTCCCCGCTGCATGGGCCAGTGTTCCGAGAACACCTGAAGCGCCGGACCGAAACATGAGAGATACAAATCCACGCCACGGATGCCGTACTCCTGGAACTCCGCCACCTTGCCTTTGTTCCCATTCGTGCCACGGATAAGTTCAACGACTTTGGGTTCCACATCCTCCCAATACGTGACTTGGCCGGTGGTCTTTTCTACCTCCCGTGGACGGCACACCAGGAAGATGGTGCTCTTCGCGGCGTTCTTGTCCTTGATATGCAGACTGCCTTCCGCTTCCGTGTTGATGGGCCAACTAGCCCGGATTTCTCACCACTTGTAACAAATCGGGCCGTCAGATGTAGTATAA